>CAZCOS010000024.1:0-30195 GCA_964500605.1 uncultured Sterolibacterium sp. | reverse complement strand
TGTAGGCGTAGGCCGGGTTGGCAGGTTCAAGGCTCGCGGCCTTGAAAAAGGCTTGCTGCGCGTCGGCCAGCCGCCCTTCCTTGGCGAGAATGCCGCCGAGCGTGGCCAGCGCGCTGGCGGATCGCGGGTGAGCTTCGCTCAGGTCGCGGGCAGCTCCGGCGGCGTCTTGCGGGTTGCCTTCTGCCGCCAGGGCCAGCAGGCCGGCGCGGGCGGTGGTGTTGTCGGGGTCTGTCCGCAAGGCACGCTGGTAGTAATTGCGGGCTTCGTCACGGTTGCCCTGGCGGTGGGCAATATAAGCCAGGCCCAGCAGAGCGTCGCGTTCTTCCGGATTGTTCTGGAGGGCCTGGCGGTAGGCTTGGGTGGCTTCGGCGTAGCGGCCTTGGGTCAGGGCACGGTAGGCCCTGTCGAGCGCGGATTCCGTCGTGTTTTGGTGCGTTGTGATCAGGTTGCGGATCGTTTTGGAGGGTGGGGGACGAGAGGCCGAGGCACGAGGGACAGGCGGGACGGCTGGGGCAGATGCGCGGGCATGGGTCGTTTTTGAGGGCCGCGAGGCTGGAGCAGACGGAGGATTCCGTGGTGCGTCGGAGGAGGAGACCCCGGCTGCTGTCTGCGTTGCGGAATTGGCAGGAGCGTTGGGATTGGCAGAATCGTTGGGGGCTGCTGTGGAGGGAGATTCGGAAACAGGTTCGGCTGCAGTGGATGAGGAAGGCTCAAGCGGCGGAAGGGAAGCATCGGCAGCCGGGTGGGGCGCGGCGGCTTGCGGTGGGGCCAGACTGGTCGAGGGCGCGAGAAGGGCGTCCCAGTAACCCATGAAGAAGCTGCCCGTGAGCAGCCCCAGCAGTGTCGCCAGTGTGCCAAGAACAATCAGGCGGCGACGTGAAGCGGGGGCCGTCGATGCGCGAACATTGAGGATGTCGCGCGCGGTTGAGGTGGAGAGTGGAATGGAGACTGGCGTCGATGTCGGATTCGGAACGGTCGCGGTGGCGTTCGAAGGATGCGGCGAATCGGCGGCGGTGGAGGGGGAGGCCGAGGGGGATGCAGAGGAGGTGGGGGCGGCAGAGGGAGGCGGGGTGGCCGGGCTCATCTCCAGCGTGGGGGCCGATTCTTTTGCGGGTGCTTTCGGGGTTTTCGGTGGTTCAACGGAAACCGGGGGAGGGCTCTCCTCAGTCGGGGGGCTTGGTTTGGCCGGTGCTTCGGGCGAGGCTTCAGCCGAAGAGGACTTTTTTTCTTCGGAAAATGTCGGTTCCAGGGAGAGCGAGGGGGAGGTTACAGCAGGGGGGCGTTGAGGCGTTTGCTGGGGCGGTGGGGCGGCCTCGGAGGGCGCGTCCTGAACAGTTTGTGTGGATGCGGAAAGAGAGGGCTCAAGGGTGAGTTCGAGCTTGGGCCTGGTGGTGGGGGCCGATGCCGAGGGGGCGGGAGTGGTCTCTGGCGGAGATTGCAGTGGCGTCGAGGGCGAGGCTGTGACGGTAGGACTTGGGGCGTCGGCGTGTTTGGGCTTGCCTTCCTTGCCGCTTGCCGCAGCTTTTTCTTGGCTGGCGCGTTGCAGGGCGTCGAGGAGCAGGCTCATGGGGCATTCCCGGTGCGGATTTGTTCAGACGGGGCTTGCTGGGCGCGACGTGCTTCCGGAAGGATGTGGCGATAGGGTGCGAAATCCCCATCCAGGCTGGCGTCCTTGAGCACGGTGGGGCGCAGGAAGACGACCAGCTCGGATTTGCGGCTGCTGTTGTCCTTGAATTTGAAGAGTTCGCCCAGGAAGGGGATTTTGTTCAGGATCGGGACTTCGTCGGTCTTGTTGTCGCGGCCATCCTGCATGAGCCCACCGAGAATGGCGATATCGCCGGATTGAACGCGCATGATGGATTCCATCTCGCGGGTTTGGATGATGGGGACGGGATTGGTGATGTTGTTCTGGGCGAGGATGGGGTTGGGGTCGAGCGCGTAACCGCTGATGCGGCTGATGCTGGGGCGAAGATTGAGCGTGACTTCACCGTTGTCGCTGATCTGCGGGGTGACGGTCATCAGGAAGCCGATGGGGACGGTGTTCAGCGTGCTGCTGTAGGTGGGTTGGGTTGCCGGTGTGGTGGCCGTGGCCGGGGTGCCGGGGGTGACGGTGATGTTGAAATAAACCTGGTTGTCGACAACCTTGAGCAGACTGGTCTGGCTGTTGAGAACGGAAATTTTCGGGCTGGAAAGAACGCGCAGGGTCCCGAAGGATTCGAGCATTTTCAGGGCGGCCGTGATGTCGGTTTCGGCACTGCTTTTTTTCCAGGTGAGCGAGGCGAGGGTGCTGACCAGCCCGCCGGTCAGCATTCCGCTCGTGACGGGCCCAGCAGGCTGAAGGGTGACATTGGAACCGTTGGTGCTGCCTAGCTTGCGCACGATGCTCCAGTCGATACCTTGCTGGAAACGGTCGGAGAGGTCGACTTCGACGATGGTGGCTTCGATGAGCACCTGACGGCGCGCGCTGCTGAGAATGCCGTCGAGAAATTCACGAATTTTTTCGTGCTGGCGGGCGGTGGCGCGCACACTGACGACGCCGGTTTCGGCATTGACGATGACGGAGGCGGCTTCGCGGAAGGTGATACGACGAACCGTGGTGGCCCCTTGTTGATTCAGCTGGGCAGGAAGGGTTTCATGGCGGACATTTCGGGTATTTCGGGTACTGTTTGGTGTGGCGGTGGTTTCGCTTGCGGTCTGGCCGGGCTGGGCAATGGCGGTTTGCTGGCTGCTTTGTTCGGTAATGGTTTCGCTGGAGCCTTCAGGCAGGATTTTGTCGGTCTCGCGAAGGATGTCGCGCAGATTGGCCGTTAGCGTTTCCCAGAAGCGGTTGTTGGTGATGTTGGCCAGCGTCGTGTTGGAGGAGTTATTGCTTGACCCGCCTCCTGTTGCACCCGCGGTGCTGCCCGATGCGCCAATGTTGGTGGAGGTGTTGACGGTGCTTTGGGCATCCCGCCGGATGTTCGGGTAGTCGATGCGATAGCTTTTTAGATAGGGCGTGTCGGGCTGGATGGTGAGATTCTTGCCGTTGATTTCATAACGCATGTCGACCTGGGCAGCGATGCGGTCGAGGATTTCAGGCAGGGTCTGATCCAGTACGTTCATGGTGATCGTGCCTTCGATCCCCGGATGAACGTCGATATTCATTTTTGCGTCCCGCGCGAGGGCAAAGAGGAGCTGCTGGACGTCGATGTTGTGAACAACGACGTTGTAGAGCTCCGGGCGGGGCTGGGGTTTCGGCGCAGGCGGCATGGGCGGGGCTGCGAGAAAATCTGGAGCTTGCCCCGTCGTGGCGGGTGGCGGCATCAGGTGGGCGTCTGAAGGCGTGAGCGGCGGGGTGGCGCAGGCATTGAGCAGTATCGGTAGCAGCAGGCCGAGGCGTGAAAATGCGCGGAATCCCGGGAATCCAGGGAAACCCTGGGAGAGGCCGACAGGATGACCACGAAGCTCAGGGGAACGGCGGTCAGGCAGGATGACGGGATGCGTCACGGCATGAATTCCTTGCGATGATTCTTTGTGTGATCTTGAATATCAATGGGATAGCTTGAAATGTCAAGGTTTCGTATTAGATGTGGTGAGGCGAGGTGTCTCTTTTTTGTGCGGGGCTTGTGATTCGGAGGAGGCCGGAGCAGGGATTGATGTGGGATGCGTACCATCAGCAGGCCGGGTTGGTGTAGCGGTTTCCAGGGGATGGGGAGTGCGGTTTAGCCACAGGGTGAGGCCGATTGTGATTGGAACGATCAGCAGCCCCAGCGCGAGAAGCTGGGGCCAGGAAAAGCGGGTGGCAGGGGCTTGACTTGGAAAGTGAGCCTTTCGGTGACGTGAAAAAATGGCGAGCAGGGGGTTGCCTCGTCGGGGTTCGAATTCCTTGCAGGCGTTACGGACGTGTTTGCGGGTGACGATGGGGGATTGTTCGGCATAGGCGGCCAGCAGGGATTTGTCACCCAGCAGATTGAGCCGCCGGGCGCGTCCGCCGGAAGCTTTCATGATTTGCCGAACCGCGCCGTTCGTGAAAATCTCGTTGCCTTTCCAGCCGGCAACATGCAGCCGGTGGTTGAGGTAATCCCGTGCGTCCTGATGAGAGAAAGGGGAGATGGCAAAGCGATGGATGAGTCGGTCGCGCATCTGCCGCAGACGGTGATGGGCGAGAATTTCATCCAGTTCGGGTTGGCCGAAAAGCAGGATGTTGACCAGTTTGTGTTGCCCCGTCTCCAGATTGGAGAGCAGGCGGATTTCTTCGAGAGATTCGGCCGGCATGGCATGGGCTTCGTCGATGACGAGGAGTACCCGTTCACCATTGGCATGGCGGCGTAACAGTTCCTGGTGCAAGGCGGCGATTTTGGCTTCGATGGAGGCGGGCATCTCGCCCATGCCCAGGTCGCGGCCGATGGCACTGAGGATTTCTTCGCGACTGAAACAGGGATTGGACAAGTAGATTGTCGTGACGTCAGGCGGTAGCCCGGCCAGCATTTGTCGTGCAAGCTGGGTTTTGCCGCTGCCGACTTCGGCGACGACGGTGGAAATCCCTTCGTCATGGGCAGCGACGTGCAGCAGGGCCGAGAGCAATTCGCCCCGGCGGCCACCGGAAAAGAAGTAGCTTGTGTCCGGTGTGATCTGGAAGGGGGGTTTGTTCAGCCCGAAATGCTCCAGATAAAGAATGGACATGGGGAAGTTAGTCTTGGAGGTGGCGACGGGTCAGCGACGCTGACCAAAACTCATGAAACGATCGTCCAGCCGCGCCAGCAGTACGGGCCCGTTATCGACATCGGGTGCGGAATGGACGGGCTTGGGCAGGTGCAGGGCCAGTTTGGCGGGCATGACGATTTCAACATCAACGCGGCGATTGGCACGTCGGCCTTCGGCCGTGTCGTTTGAGGCGACAAAGCAGCGGGTGCAGTAAGTGGCTTTCATGATCTTGCGGGAAACGCCTTCGGATGCGAAGGCGTACATCACGCTGACGGCACGGGCTTTGGCGATTTCTCGGTTCTGTTCGCGGTCGCCGGAGCTGTCGGTGCGACCGCGAACATTGACGCGCTCGGCCTTTTTGGCCAGCGGCACGATTTCAGCAATGGCCTTGCGGCCCAGCGGGCCGGGTGTGGCGGAATAGACGGCGAAGGGAACGACGCGCTGTACCGAGGCGAGTTCGGTGTCGAGCTTCAGCTTGGGGTTGGACTTGTCAGCGGCAGCGGAAACGGCAACGGGTCGGGCCGGGGCGGGGGAAGCGGATGAAGGAGTGGCTTGGGGCTGTTTTGGGGAGGCTGTCGAGGCGGCAGTGGAGGAGACCGTGGATTTTGCCTGGGCCGAGGCCAAGGTGATGGCTGTGTTGTTGGATGGTGCAGGGGGAATTGAAGCAGGAGCCGGGGTCGATGCCGGGGGCGCTGAAGTGGAGGCAGAGGATGCGGGGGGGCGGTTTTGGGCGAGCTGCACCGGTTCGCCGGATGGGGTCGGCGGAGTCGTTTTCGTATTGGGTGACGCGCTGGCGGTGTGGGTTTTGTCGTTGATCTCCGGTGCAGGGGAGGCGGGGCTTGTATCGGATGCTCCGTTTGCTGAGGCCAGGACGGGTTCGGACGGAGCCGGGGCGGTGGGCTCGGGTTCGTTTCTGGACGGGGTTTGGGGTTCGGAGGAGGGGGCTGCGGCTTGAAGAGCCGGGGTAGGTGTGGGGACGGCGGTTTTTCCGGAAGGCTGTCCGATATAGGCCCAGACCGCCACGCCCACCAGCAGCATGGCCGCCAGCGCGCCCATCAGCGGGCGGCGCGAAAGATTGGGGGCTTGCCAGGATCGTTGCTCAGGCGGGAGATCGGGTGTGTCTGGAACGCTGGCCAGGGCCTGCCGGACATGGGCGGGTTTGACTTGCCGGGCATCTTTGGCATAAGCCGCCTGAAGGGAAAGGTCGGCCAGCAGATTGATGCGTTGCGGGCATCCTTCCGAGGCTTGGGCGAGCAGATCAAGTGCCTTGTCATCAAAAAGTGCTTCTCCTTGCCAACCGGCAGTCTGCAGGCGGTGGTTGATATAGGCGGCCGTGTCGTTGCGCGAAAGAGGAGCCAGCTCGAAACGGTGGATGACGCGATCCTGCACCTGCCGCAGGCGGGGGTCGGTAAAAAGTGTGTCCAGCCCGGATTGGCCGAAGAGCAGGATATTGGCGAGTTTGTGCTGTTCCGTTTCCAGATTGGACAGCATGCGGATTTCTTCGAGTGATTCCGTCGGAAGGGTGTGTGCTTCGTCGATGACGAGTAGAACACGCTGGCCGTTGGCGTGTCGTTGCAGCAGAGCACCATGCAGCTGGGCCAGCTTGCCTTCGATTGAATCCGGCAGATTTTCCAGTCCCAGTTCGCTTCCAATCGCGTCGAGCACTTCGCCACGGCCCAGGCAGGGATAGGCCAGATACACGGGCTGGATGTCTTCTGGCAGCTGGCTCATCATTTTCCGGGCCAGGAGGGTTTTGCCTCCGCCCGCGTCTGCAATGACCACGCAGATACCTTCATCGTGGGCCGCAACATGCAGCAAGGCCTCGAGATATTCTTCGCGGCGGTTGCCCGCAAAAAAGAAATCCACATCCGGACGGATCTGGAAGGGCGGGCGGGTCAGGCCAAAATGTTGCAGGTGGGCGGCGGTGGTCATCAAGAGGCCTCTGTCAGGAAAATCTGTCTGGAAGCAAGGGCGGGTCGGGAGAGGAAGGAGCAGGATGTGACATTCGTCATGATTTTGCGAATTATGCCTTGAATTGAAGCCCGTATTCTGAATTGGACTGTCAGGACAAGAGGGCGAAATCCCCTTGATTTTTTATCTACAGACGTTCATTCCGGCTCCATAATCCCGAAATGTACTTCTCTGGAGTGGATGATGATGCAATGGCGGAAGGTGGTGAATGGGGTGTGGATGGCGATGCTGGCCATGATGTTGACGGCTTGCTTGGGCGGGAGCGCGGGGGAAACTGCCGGTTCTTCTGGTTCCGGGACGGGCCAGGCCGGGACGCCAACGGTGGAGCTGGTTTTGGTTGCGGCATTGCCTGCAAGTGCTTCGAATGCGGTTAGCAAGGTCAATTCGGGAACTCCTATTTACGCGGTGGCGACGGTCAAGGATGGACGGGGAGTGCCGCTGGCAAACACGCTCGTCAGCTTTGTGGCAAAAGACGCTTTTGTAAGATTCAGCCCGGCTTCGGCTCAAGTCGCAACGGATAGCACGGGGGTGGCTTCGATCCAGGTGGATGCGGTCGGCTCGGACTCACTGGGTTCTACAGCGATCACGGCAACGGCCCAGATTAGCAGCAAGGCGGCAGATGGTACGGTCAGCACACAAAGCCATGCCAGTTTGCCCGTGGCGGTGGATGTCAATACTTCAAGGGTGACGTTGGGCACGCTGAGTTTCGGGCAGGCCTCGATTTCATCTTATGGGACAACGGTGGTCAGCGTGCCGGTACAGATTGAGGGAGCCCCCGCAGGGCCGCAGGTTTCCGTCAGCTTTTCTTCTCCTTGCATCTCTTCCGGCAAGGCGACAATCGACTCTCCGGTGAATGTGTTGAATGGCGTGGCGACTACGACTTACCGGGACCAGAATTGTGCATCCGGGACGGATGTCGTGACGGCAACAGCCAGCGGGGCTTCATCCAGCGGAACGCTGACGGTCACCTTGCCAGCCGCCAATAATCTGCAATTCGTTTCCGTATCCCCAACGCTGATTGGTATTCAGGGCGCAGGTTCTCTTTTGCCTCAGACGGCGACGGTCAAGTTCCGTGTGATTGATACGAATGGCAATGGGCGTCAGGGCGTATCCGTCGATTTCAGCCTGCTGCCTTCAAATGGGACGGGCGGGGCCACGCTTTTCCCCAGTACGGCGACGAGCGATGCGCTGGGAGAGGTGATGACCACGGTCAGTGCAGGAACGATTCCGACCCCGGTTTCGGTTCGGGCGAGCCTGGGCGGCACGACGGGGATCGTCAGTCAGTCCAGCCAGTTGTCGGTTTCAACGGGCTTGCCGGCTCAAAACGGCTTTTCACTCGCCCTCGAAACCGGCAATATCGAGGGCTGGTTGCACGATGGGGTGAGCACGGCATTGACGGTGACCGCTTCGGACCGGATGGGCAATCCAGCCCCGGATGGTACGGCCATCAATTTCATTGCAGAAGGTGGGCAGATCAGTCCTTCGTGCACTCTTTCCTCGGGGCGCTGTTCGGTTTCTTTCCGTAGTGCCCAGTATCGGCCACAAGGTGAGGTTACCAGTGCACATCCGCAAGGTGCGGTGGCTGCCGTGGATTCCAGTGGGGCGGCGATCACGGACAGCAGCGGGAATCCTCTTTTCGTTCAAAACGGTCGCGTCACGGTTCTGGCCTATGCCGTGGGTGAAATGAGTTTTCTGGATGCCAATGGCAATAATGTATTCGACGCCGATGAGACCTTCTATGACTTGGGTGATCCTTTTGTAGATGCCAACGAAAATGGAAAGTGGGATTCGAGTCCGGTTCAGCCCGATTTGCGCGAACAGTATTTGAACTTTGCACCCGTTTCTTCACCGGTGGCCTGCCTGACCCGTAACGTCAATGGCGGCACGGCGGCCCTGCCTGCGAATTACGCCAACGCACTGAGCCGGGAAAATACCTGTGGCGGGGCCTGGGGCAAGGCCTATGTTCGTCGTAGCCGGGTCATCGTGCTTTCGGATTCCTCTCCGAAATTTTCGAAAACCAGTTTCGCCATGAATTCGGCTTGCACACGAACCTTCTCGTTCTGGTTGATGGATCGCAACAACAATCCGATGCCGGCGGGGACGCAGCTGACGATTGGAGCCAATAACGTTCTGTTTACCGAACCGGCATCGACCCCTGCTTTGGCTACCGTCACCCTGACATCCGGTTCGCCGGTGGATGACAGTATCCATGCGGGAGGGACGCTGGTGAGCTTTACGGTGGATGGTGGTACAAACTGTACAGGAACGGGAACCTACCCGGTCGGTACGCTGGAAATCCAGACCAAAACACCGCTGGGCACACAACGCACTGTGACCGTGCAGGTGAATTGATCCGTTGCTCAGGAAGCTTCGTTTCTGGCCAGCCAGGCGGCGCGCAGGAAAACGGCCAGCAGCAGTCCCAGGCTGGCCGCTCCCAGCCAGAGCCCCATGGGCTGCCCCAGGGCGAGGCTCCATCCGCCCAGTACCATCAGCAAGGCGCGTGGGCCGGAGAATTGGCCCAGTGCTGTGCGAAAACGGGTGTGCCATTCACGCTGCGGGCCGGGGCGCAGCCAGACGGGAAGCAACTGGGTGGCCGTGCCACTGACCAGCGGCATCAAAAAGGCCAGAACGAAGGCGGCAATGCTCGCAGGGCCGCCCAGTCCTGCCCAGGCATGACCCGGGCCCAGCAGTAGTAAGCCAATGAAGCCCAGGCTGGCGAGGAGCAGGGAAGGTGTTGCGCCGTGCAAAGCGATCAGCTGCGGGCGGAAATGTTGTTGCCAGTGCCACACCATGCGTAGCGGTGCGACCAGATAGAAGGCCAGCCCTGCCAGGGCAAGTGGTTTGAACCAGGCTGCGCCAAGGGCCAGTAGTAGCGTGCCCAGCAGGGCGTATTTCAGGTCTTGCCCCAGCCGCTGCGCGGCTTGTGGATCAGGGCGGGATAAGGTGGTGGGCAGGAGAACCTGCAAGGTGCCGATGGCGGTCAGACCGATAAAACCCAGCAGATTCAGGTGAAGGTGGAGCCGCCGTAAAGCGAGATGCTGTTCCGGCCAGACTTTCATTAGCGGCACGGCGATCAGGGCGAGTGTCAGGCAGGCCAGTGCCGCCAGATACCAGTTCAGGCCGGGATGCGGGCGTCCGACAGTCCTGCGACGACGCTGCCAGGCCCAGACGCTGAGGACGGCGAGGGCCGAAAAGGCCAATGTAAACGCCAGGTGGGTGGCCAGGGCATCCGGAAGACGGCCCGTGAATCCGGCGATCAGGGCGGCTGCCCCGAGCCAGGCACCAAGCGGAGCGAGATTCAGGCTCTTGGGCAGGCGAGCATTGCTGCGGGTCAGGACGGGTACAAAATAGGCCATGGCCGCCAGAATCAGCGGCAGCAGCCCCAGGCCCAGGGCCAGATGGGTCAGGGCCAGAAGGGAAAGATCAGAGGCGAGGGCCAGGCCGCCCGCCGCCGCCATCATGAGGAGTGCGTTGATGGCCAGAAGCGGCAGGACGGACATGGTCAGGCCGCCGGATTACTTCTTGACGAAGTCGATGACGATTTCGCCGGGAACGCGCTGTTGATAGAGGATTTCGACCTGCGCGCCATAACGCTGGTTGAGCTGGTTGAGCAGCGGGATGGGGTCGTGGTCATTGCAAAAACGCATGGTTTCGCCAGGCATGAGCGCGTCGAGCGCGCCGAAAATGGCGGCGTGACGGAAACGCTTGGCGATGCCGCGAGCGTCAAAAGGATAAATAGCGGAGGGGTCGGTGTGATTGCAGGCCATGATGAATCCTTTGTGGGGTTGAAAAGGCGGTCATTATGGCACATAAACTGCATTATTTGGGCATGTTATGTGGGCGATTCAGGGCAATCGCATTTGAAATTTTCCCATTCCGTAGGGGCTAACCCTCATTCGCCCTGAATGGTCATTCGCTCCGAATCCTCTTCGCCACTTTGCGCGATGCTTCGACGTGCGGCTTCATTTTCAACGCGGCCGGGACTCGCACCGGCGGGGGCAATCAATCATCGAAAATCAAATGCGATTGCCCTGGTGGGTTGGTTTCCATTGATCCGGCGTGGTGGATGTTGAAGTTGCGTTCGGATACAAGCTCAGGACGAACGGTTTCGAGGTTCGTATTGACCGTCAGATCAATAGGCTGGCTCAGTCCAGTTCGAGGTCGCAATCGCAGCCCTGACCTGCGGCGATACGTCGGTAAAAGAAGGCTATGGCCGGTTTTTCAAGCCATTGAGGGAGTCGTTTGAGGTGATGCCGGGGTTCGTTGAGCAGGCCGCAAATGTAGCGTGCTTCGTTCTCCTGCCATTTCAGTGCCGGGCAGGGAGCGGTCTTTTTCGGTTGAGGCAGGAAGAGCAGGCTGATGGGGCAGGGCTGCGCGGCACAGCATAGACCGCAACCATTGCAGGGCGCACCCGGTCGAGGTTTGACGGGTGCGCTTGGGTGGAGGAGAACGGTTTGACTGGGCAACTGAGTGGGGCTCAAGCCCGCGCGAAAATGGACTTCGCTGCGGCGATCGTGCTGTCGATGTCGGCCTCGCTGTGAGCTGCCGAGACAAAGCCGGCTTCGAAGGCGGAGGGGGCGAGGTAGTGGCCGGCGTCGAGCATGGCGTGGAAAAAACGGTTGAAGGCGTCTTTGTCGCAGCGCATGACTTCGGCGTAATTGTCCGGGCAGGATGCGGCAAAGTACAGACCGAACATGCCGCCGACGGACTGGGCCGAAAAGGCGATGCCCTGTGCTTTGGCAGCATCGGTGAGTCCGTCGCACAGGCGTTTCGTTTTTTCGGTGAGGCTTTCGTAGAAGCCCGGAGACTGAATCAGCTTCAGCGTGGCCAGACCCGCTGCGACGGACAAGGGGTTGCCTGAGAGGGTTCCGGCCTGATAGACAGGCCCGAGCGGTGCGACTTTTTCCATGATGTCGCGTCGACCGCCAAAGGCCCCCAGCGGCATGCCGCCGCCGATGACTTTGCCGAAGGTGGAAAGGTCGGGTGTGATGCCGAATAAGCCTTGCGCACTGCCCAGCCCGACGCGAAAGCCTGTCATGACTTCATCGAAGATCAGAACCGCACCATGCTGTGTGCACAGCGTGCGTAGCGTCTGGAGGAATTCGGGCGTGGGGCGGATGAGATTCATATTGCCGGCCACGGGTTCGACGATGACACAGGCGATCTTTTCGCCATGCTGGGCAAAGGCGTCAGTGAGTTGTTGTGGATTGTTGTAGTCGAGAACCAGGGTGTGGTGGGCCAGATCGGTTGGTACGCCGCTGGAGGAAGGGTTGCCGAAGGTGAGCATGCCACTGCCCGCTTTGACGAGCAGGCTGTCGGAATGGCCGTGGTAGCAACCTTCGAATTTGATGATGGCATCCCGCCCCGTGTGGCCCCGGGCGAGGCGGATGGCACTCATGGTGGCTTCCGTGCCGGAAGAGACGAGGCGGAGCATGTCGAGGCTGGGGACGAGACGGACCAGTTCTTCAGCCAGCTCGACTTCGGCAGCCGTGGGGGCACCGAAGGAGAGCCCGTGTGCAGCGGCTTCCTGGACGGCACGGACGACTTGCGGATGGGCATGGCCGACGATCAGTGGCCCCCAGGAACCGACGTAATCGAGGTATTCCTGACCGTCAACATCGCGCACGCGCGCACCGGCTCCACTGGCGATGAAGCGGGGTGTTCCGCCAACCGAGCGGAAGGCGCGAACCGGTGAATTGACGCCGCCGGGGATGATTTTCTGGGCTTGTTCGAACAGGGTGTCGTTACGGGTCATGATGGGCTCGATGAAGATGCGTTTTCAGAAAAGAGGGTCGTGTAGGCGCGGGCTCGGCTTTCAATGTCCGTGGATTCGAAAAGATCGCTGATGACGGCAAGCAAATCTGCGCCTGCCTCCAGGGTTGGCCGTGCATTTTCCAGCGTGATGCCTCCAATGGCCGCGATGGGCAGACCGATCTGGCGGGCTTCGCCCAGGAGGGTGAGCGGTGCGGAAGGGGCGGCCGGCTTGGTGCGGGAGGGATAGAGACTGCCAAAGGCAAGGTAGTTCGCACCGGCGCGTGCAGCGGCTTCGGCCAGCGCAAGGCTGGCATAGCAGGAGACCCCGAGGATTTTGTCTGGCCCCAGGGCTTCGCGGGCAGCGGCGAGCTTGTCCCCGTGGTCTTCGCGCCCAAGATGCACGCCATCCGCCTGGATTTCGAGGGCCAGTGGGAGGTCGTCATTGACGATCATTCGCGCCCCGTAAGCTCGGCAAAGACGCATCATTTCGGCGGCCTGAGCGCGACGCAGGGGAGGGGGGGCACTCTTGTTGCGGTATTGCACCCACCGGACACCGCCGCGCAGGGCGGCTTCGAGCTGGGCAGACAGACGCGGTAGGAGCGGATCTTCTGGTGTGATGGCGTAGAGCCCCCGAAATGGGGGGGGGTTCATGGTGACGGCGGTTCGCGGGCCGATCAAGGCTTCAGATTTCATCCTCGTCTCCCCTCTCCCTGGCGTGAGCCCAGAAGAAGCGGTCGGGCAGGTGCTGGCCCATTCCAGGCCAGAACCCAGCCGCCAGAGTGTGCCAGGTGTATTTCTGGGCAGCTTGCACGGCCTCGACAAGGGGAAGGCCCTGTGCGAGATTGGCCGCAATGGCGGAAGCAAGGGTGCACCCGGAACCGTGGTAGCTGCCGGGCAAGCGTTCCCAGTGGTCGCTGCGGATGATGCCTTGAGCACCATAGAGTGTATTGATGACCTTGCCGGTGTTCTCGTGTGTGCCTGTGATGAGTACCTGCTCGCAACCTGCTTCGATCAGGCGACGGGCGCAGCCGGGAAGAGTGGGTTCTGTTTTTGTCCCAAATTCTTCTTCATTTTCTGCTTCCTCATCTCCTTCATCTTCATCTTCTTCGTCGATGGCTTGCACCAGACGGCGGGCTTCGAGGCTGTTGGGGGTCAAGAGCGTGGTCTGGGGAAGGAGCAGGTGGATCATGGCGACAATCATGTCCTCGTTGGACAGGCTGTCGCCCCGCCCCGAAGCTAGTACCGGGTCCAGGATGAGGGGAATGTCCGGGTAGTCGGCGACGATGCTGGCAATGGCAGCTAGATTTTCGACGCTCCCCAGCATGCCGATCTTGAAGGCGGAAACGGGCATGTCTTCGAGAAGGGCGTGGGTCTGGTCGATGACCCAATCGGCGTCGATGGGCAGAATGGATTCCACCCCGGCTGTGTCCTGCACCGTGAGGGCGGTCACGACCGTCAGCGGGTGGCAGCCCAAGGCCGCCAGGGTCAGTAAATCCGCTTGCATTCCGGCTCCGCCTGTAGGGTCGGAGGCCGCAAAGCTCAGGACGATGGGCAGGGATTTTTCGGAGGATTCCGCGGGCATGATGATCGGCCACAGGCCACATTCCGGCGATGCAGGGCCGTCAATGTTCAGATGGGGCACAAAAAGGCAGGGCGAACATTGTAGCAGTCGCGCCGTACTTCTTTGTCCGTATGCAGTGTGGGCGGTATCTCTGTTGCCAGGCTGATTTTCATCCCGTTGTGCTTAGAATCGCGCAGGCTGTTATATTTCGTCGGCTTGCCTTTCGGGTTTGACGGCAACACAATGCAAAAATTGCAACGATTGCAACATTCGGACGGATGAGGGGGCGCGGTGAGCGAGGCAGGAACGACCAATCTCAAGGGCATCAAGGTGATGGTGATCGATGATTCCAACACCATACGAAAGAGTGCCGAAATTTTTCTGACGCAGGCAGGATGTCAGGTGTTACTGGCGGAAGACGGGTTTGATGCGTTGGCCAAGATTGCTGACCATCAGCCGGATATCGTGTTTTGCGACATCATGATGCCGCGTCTCGATGGCTATCAGACTTGTTCTCTCATCAAGAAAAATGCCGCATTCAGTGCCACCCCCGTCATCATGCTTTCCTCCAAGGACGGCTTGTTCGACCGGGCGCGGGGCCGCATGGTGGGCTCTGAGGAATATCTGACCAAACCCTTTACCAAGGATGGTTTGCTCAAAACAGTAGCGGCCCATGCTCATGCCGTTTCGCAATGATTCGGCGTTTCATCAAGATTTAAGGAATAAAAATGCCTGTCAAGAAAATCATGGTGGTCGATGATTCGCCCACGGAGCGTCTGGTTCTGACTGATCTGCTGACGCGTAACGGTTATGGCGTGGTGGCTGCAGACAGCGGCGAACAAGCCATTCTTCTGGCCAAGCAGGAATTGCCCGACCTGATCCTGATGGATGTCGTGATGCCGGGCATGAATGGTTATCAGGCGACACGCACCATTTCTCGCGAGGAGGCGACGCGCCACATTCCTATCATCATGTGTACGAGCAAGGATCAGGAAACCGACAAAATCTGGGGCATGCGACAAGGTGCACAGGGTTATCTCGTCAAACCCATCAACCCTGCCGAGTTATTGTCCAAGGTGGCCTCCATGGGGTGAGGCGGAGAGGCATGGGGGCATCGGATGCTTCCACTTTCCAGCTTTACACCGATATTGATTCGAATAAACAGGAAAACAGCTTTTCATGGCCAAACGCATCAGTTTGCGTGAATTTCAGGCGGGTCTGGTCGAACGGCTGACCTCGGCTGCCCGGGGCGAAAGTTCGACGGCTCTTTTGGGGGTGCAAGCCGGCAAGACGCACTGGCTGCTGAATCTTTCCGATGCCGGCGAAATTCTGCCTTTGCCGCCCTTGACCCCCGTTCCTCGGACACGTCACTGGTTCGTGGGAATGGCCAATATCCGTGGGGTTCTTTATGGTGTGGTCGATTTTTCGGCTTTTCTGGGGGGCGAACCGACGCAGCGAAATCATGAAGCACGTCTGCTGCTGGTGGGCGCGCGACACGGCATGAATTGTGCCCTCCTGGTTTCCCGTACCCTGGGCCTGAAAAACCCGGAAACATTTGAAATTTCCGGGCTTGCGCATGTCCCCGGCGAAACGACTCCCGTCTGGACCGGTGAAGCCTTGCGTGACAAGCAGACAGGAGGGCAACAGATCTGGCACCGATTGTTGGTCAAGCCTCTGCTGGGAGATGCGGCCTTTCTGGATGTCAGTCGTTGAGCCCGCTGCTTGATTGATGCCCTGAAAACGAATACTTGTCCGAACGAATCAAATAAACCGCTCTTTGCGTAAGAGTCTTCAAGAGGAATCCATGGCACTGAATATCAAACTTCCCTTTGCCAAGAAAGCATCCGTTCCGGCCAAGGCCGTTGATCCGATGCAGGAAACCATTGTCATCGCCCCCGATGCCCGGCCGATTCCCGCGCCGCCTGCCTCTTCAGCGGCTGCCCCCCCCCCTTCCGGGCGCAAGCGTTTGCCTTTGATCGGGGAACTGCCGACAACCCGTCAGCTGACGATCCTGGGGACTTTGCTGCTTTTCCTCTTTGCCATGGGGGCTGCCTCGCTCTGGATCAGTGTGCGGGATGCTAGCCATGGTCTGGCGTACATCAGTGCCGCAGGCCAGCTACGGACTTCATTGCAGCAGTTGGCCCGATCGACCCCCTTGGCCTTGCAGGGCAATGTTGCTGCATTCAAGGATATCGGGTCATCGCGTGAAAGAATCAATCACCTTCTGGAAACCTTGTCCAATGGCGGCGAAGTCGGGGCTGTTTCCATTTCTTCGACCTCTGCAAAAACCCGACCTGCACTGGATCAGGTCATGGCGCGCTGGACGGCAGACAACAAAAATCTCGAACAACTGCAGGCTCAGGAAAGGGGCCTGGTTGCCATGGGGCAGGCCGTCAATCTGGTCAACCAGAAAAGCACCAGCCTGTTTGCGCTGCTCGATGAGCTGGTTGCCTTGCGTGTGGCCGCAGCGGGCCCGGATGCGGCAGTGGTCAATCAACTGGCCCTGCTGGGGCAGCGCACAGTGCGGACTGCCGGTATTTTGACAGCCGTGGATGCCCCGGGAGCCGAGGAAGTCGAGCAACTTAGCAAGGATATCGATGCGTTCCGTGATTTGCTGGTGGCCCTGCAACAAGGCAGCGAAGCCTTGCGCATTACGGCGGTGCATGATGCGACAGCACGCGAAAAGCTGGCCGCGATCGAAACTTTGTTCATGCCGCAGCACACGGCCCTGACGGCGGTGCTGGCGAATCAGAAGCGGATGTCGCTGGCGCGTCAGGCTGGAGTGAGTCTCCTCAAAGACAGTGCGATGCTGCAAACGGACACCGACAAGCTGTTTGAAGCGTATGCCGATGAAGCGGCTGAACTTTCGCTCAATCGGGCGGTGACACCGGTGATCATCACCACCTTGCTGGCTCTTGTGGTTCTGCTTCTGATGGCCAAGGTCTTCAACGACGAATCCGCTTCCCGTAACGAGGAATCCGAACGTCAGCGTATCGAAGCGGATCGTCAGCGTCGTGAGGCCGAAGCGGCCAAGGATGCGACTCAGGAAGCGATTTTGCGTCTGATGAACGAAATGGGCGACCTGGCAGACGGCGACTTGACTGTGCGAGCCACGGTGACGGAGAACATCACCGGAGCCATTGCGGATTCCGTTAATTACACCATTGAAGAATTGTCCGTTCTGGTTAAGCGCATCAACGAAACATCCAGTCGCGTTGCAACCGCTTCGGAGAATGCACAGAATACTTCGGTGCGATTGCTCGAAGCGACGGAAACCCAGTCGCACCAGATTACCGAAGCCGGGGACGCCGTGCGAGGTATGGCGCAGTCCATGGGGAAGGTTTCAGCTCGCGCGCTGGAATCCGCTCATGTGGCACGCCACTCGCTGGAGGCTGCGCAGAAGGGTTCTGAGGCGGTGACCAACTCCATCAAGGGCATGAACGAAATTCGCGAACAGATTCAAGAAACCTCCAAGCGGATCAAGCGTCTGGGCGAATCCTCCCAGGAGATCGGTGAAATCGTGGAGCTGATTTCCGACATTACCGAACAGACCAACGTGCTGGCCCTGAACGCAGCCATTCAGGCCGCCTCGGCGGGTGAAGCGGGTCGGGGCTTTTCGGTGGTTGCGGAAGAAGTGCAGCGACTGGCTGAGCGTTCCGGTGAAGCCACGAAGCAGATTGCGGCGATTGTGAAAACCATTCAGACCGACACCCACGATGCGGTGCTCGCTATGGAGTATTCGACCCGTAACGTGGTAGACGGCGCAAAGCTCTCCGATGCGGCCGGCCAGGCCCTGCAGGAAATCTCCTCGGTGTCGAGCAATCTGGCCCAGCTCATCGAAAACATTTCAAGCGACACGCAACATCAGGCCGACTCTGCCCGGCAGGTTGCGGAAAGCATGCAGAACATCCTTCACATTACTGAGCAGACTACGGCCGGAACCCAGCAGACCGCCACTTCGATTAGCGAACTTTCCACCCTCGCTGGCGAATTGAAGGCTTCTGTCGCAGGCTTCAAGGTTTGATCTTTTCCTTCTGAATTTTTTGCGCACGGTTACGCATGAATAATCCCGTCGAATTCGATATCGGCCCCCTGACTTGGGTCAAGGGCGAAATTGACCAGGCGCTTCATCGTGCCGGCGAAGCCTTGAAGCAGCAGGCCGATGCGACCCGTTTCAAAACGGCCCGAAATCATCTTCATCAGGCGCGTGGTGCTCTGACCATCGTCGGTCTGGGTGGCGTGAGCCGTCTGGCGGAGTTGCTTGAAACCTTTCTGGTGCAGCTCGAAGAGGGCAAGCTGCCCTATTCGTCGGAAGCGGATGAAGTCTGTCAGCGTGCTCTGGCGACGATGACAGCCTATCTGGATGAACTGCTGGGTGGTATGCCGGACCAGTCTTTGCGCCTTTGGTCTGTCTATAGTGCGCTTTCCGGATTGACGGGGGCTGCGGCATCGCCTGCAGACCTTTTCTTTCCTGATCCGGGTCTGCGTCCGCCCAGACGTGAAAAGGAAACGACCCCCCTTGCGCCTGCAGCCCTTGCAGCCCGTCTGAAGGCCGCACGTCTTGGTTTTCAGCGCGGACTGCTCAAGTGGCTGAAAGCCGATGCCAAGGGGCTGACGGAAATGCGTAATTCGATGGCGGTCATCGAATTCACACAGCAACAACCCGCAGAGCGAGCCTTCTGGTGGAGCGCGCTGGCTTTTCTGGATGCCCTCATTGGCGGCGGTGTTCCGGTTGATCCTGCGGTCAAAAAACTGTGTGGCCGTATTGATGCCCAGATTGCCCGTTTGCTGGAAGGCTCGACCCAGGTCGCAGAGCGGCTGCATCGCGATGTACTTTATTACGTCGCCATTTCGAGGACACAGACGGATCATCTGGCTTGCGTCCGGGCAGCTTATCGTCTGGATGAGCTCATGCCGGCTCCTGAGCATACAATTGTGGTCGTGGCCACGCCGCAAGCGGCCCAGCTTCGCAGCTTGCGCGAAACCCTCGAGTCCGCCAAGGAAGATTGGAACCGTTACACCAGTCAGGTTCCTTCCGCCTTGCCGCAATTCCAGTCCCAGTCTCGCCTGATGGCCGAGCAGGGACAGGCGATTGGGCAGATGGATCTGGCCCGTCTGACCGGCGGCATTCAGTCCATTGCCAACATGCTGGTCAATCGCTCGCAGGAAGAAGCGGGTGACAGCCTGGCACTGGAGGTGGCGACGGCACTCTTGCTGGTTGAAAATGCGCTGGATCGTTTTACCCAGCTGGGCGTTGATTTTGCCCACCAGGTCGATCTCATGATGGGGCGTTTGAATCTGCTCCTCAAGGGCGAGCCGCTGGAGGCCATGGACTTGCCCCAGCTTGATGAAATTTCGCGGAAGGCGCAGGAACGCCTGCTGATGAATCAGGTGGTGCGTGAAATCCTGGGTAATCTGGCCAATGTTGAACAAAAGCTGGACAACTTCTTCCGTGATCCGGCAGCGCATGCCGAGGCATTGTCCACTCTCCAGGCTCCACTCAAGCAAACGGAAGGGGCCCTCGTCATTCTGGGTGAACCTCGTGCCGTGGAAGTTCTGCGCGAATGTGAGCAGAAAATCGCCGATTTTTCAGCCCGTGGTGCGGACAGCGATCCGGCCGGTTTTGACGAGCTTGCAAATAAACTGTCTGCTTTGGGCTTCTTTGTCGAACAGCTTCGCCACGGCCCGGCTGATCTCGACAGCCTTCTGAAACCCCGGTTGCAAGCGGCAGCAACACCCGAGCCCCAGGCCATACCTGGGCAGCCGGAGCAACCGGAACCAGCGTTTGCGCTGGCGACATCACCTGCACCGGAAGCCCTTGCTACGGAAGTGGCGGCGTCTTCAAAGGCTGAAATATCCGCCACCGAGCCTGAACCTGAACCCGAACCGAGGTTAGAGCCTGCTTTGCCGCAGGACGATGCACCGGCGATTCTTCATGCCCAGGATGTTGAGGGGGGTGAAAGCCACGAGGCACTCGTGGCAGAACACATTGCGGCGCATATCGCCGAGCTTGCTCCGGCAGGCCATGAACTGCACGACGCACCGGACATTCCAGCCACGCCTTTGACGGTTCAACCCCCCTCCGCCGAGGCGGCAAGGTTGGCGGAGGCCAGCAGCGAGACCATCGACGCAGAATTGCTGGAGATTTTCCTCGAAGAGGCCCACGAGGTTTTGGCCACGATCGGTGAACATCTGCCCTTGCTCATTCAGCAACCGAACAACCACGACTTGCAAACAGTCATCCGCCGGGCTTTCCACACCCTCAAGGGCAGTGGACGCATGGTCAATTTGATGGATTTGGGCGAGGCCGCCTGGTCGGTTGAGCAGGTCATGAATCAGTGGCTCAAACTGAATCAGCCACTCACGGAGGATCTGCAAACCGTTTTGCAAAGTGCGCATCAGCTCTTTAATGACTGGGTCAGCCGTCTGGCATCGCGGACTCCTCCCCCCTTGCCTACGGACCCTGCCGTTCAGGCTTTGCAGTCGGCTTGTGCACAGTTGTTGCGTGGAGAGGCTCTCGTGCCTTCCGCTGCGGACGAGCAGGCCGCATCCCATCTGGCAGATGCGAAGGAAGAGGCTGCGGCAACGGTAGAAGACGTGGACGTCCCCGCTCTTGAGGCAGTGGTGGAAGCGACAGGGGCGGCGGAAATTGCAGAAACCGCCTGCGAGTTTCCGATTCAGCCGGAAACGACCATGCCGGACGAGGAGTCCATTCAGACGGAGGCGGCTTCGATGGGGACGGTGGATTCGCAGCCTGCCTCCTCCGTACCCTCCGCAGAAGCCTCATGGGAAGCCTCGTTGCCGACCCCTGAATCCGAAGCTTTCTTGTCCATTCCGGAATCGGGAGGGGCACAGGCGGCGGGTGAATTGGTCGAGCCGGAAATCATGGCTGGACCCGATGTGGCTGAAGTGTCTTTGGTTGAGCCATTGCCTTCCGAATCAATGCCGCTTTCGGCCTCGGCTTCTCCCGCGGCTTCCGACGACGTCGTCATCGGTGATTTGTGCCTCTCGCCGCTGGTTTTTGATATCTATTTGACAGAATCGAACGAGCATCTTGCGGTTCTCGATGCTCAGCTTTCCACGCTGCGGGAAGCCACGCCCAGCCGGGAGTTCTTGCGCGCCATTCATACCCTGGCGGGTGTCTCCGGAACGGTGGGAATGCGTAGCGTCAATCGGCTGGGCAAGGCCTTGGAACACGCACTGGAGCGTTTTGCCCAGAGCGATGCCGCACTCGATGAAGTGTCGTTTGACCGGGTTAGCCAGACGGTCTTGACACTGCGGGCGATGGTGGAGGCCATTACCCGTCGATGTGTGCCGGAGATGGATGAATCCCTGTTCGCCGAGCTGGAAAGCCTCGCACCGGTGGGGTCGCAGGAAACGGGGCCCCAGCCCCAGCCAGAAGTGGGGTCGCCCTCGTCTTGTGATGAAGTCGCGTCCTGCGAAGCAGAAACTGCAGCAGCGACGCCGGAGGCGGATGTTCCTTTTGTCGACCAGCGTCGCAAATTACGCATTCACGACGATATCGACCGCCAACTCCTGCCCATCTTCCTGGAAGAAGGCGGTGATTTACTACGGGAAATCGGTGCGGAACTTCGTCTTTGGCGCGCAACACCTGAGGATGCCGCCATTGGTCAGCATTTGCAGCGTCTGCTACATACCCTCAAAGGCAGTGCGCGTATGGCCGGGGCTATGCGGATGGGTGAGCTGGTTCACGGCATCGAAACCCGCATCGTTCAGGCGACGCGCCACGGGGCGGCCCCCGTCCCGGCCTTCCTCGATGATCTCGATGGCTTTTTCGATCGTGCCTTGTCCATGCTGGACGATCTGGTCCGTATCGATCGCGGCGAGACGGTGGCAGAAACCTCGTTCGCAGAAGAACCGGCTGCGCCTGTTGCCACGCTCGCTCCTGCGGACGAAGCGAAAATGCGCGAAGCGGCAGCGGCACTGCAGGACAAAGATGGGGCGAGCCCGAGTGTTCCCGCTGGCGTTGCCGCCGTTGCGGTGGCGGCAGTACCCGAGCAACAGGAGGCAGTCAGCACTCGTGCTCAGTTGCGTGTGCGGGCCGAATTGATTGATGCGCTCATCAACGAAGCGGGTGAAATGGCCATTGCTCGGGGGCGAGTTGAAGCTGAAGTGCGATTCCTCAAGGGTTCGCTGCTCGATCTGACTGAAAACGTCATCCGCTTGCGGCAACAGTTGCGCGAAATCGAAATCCAGGCTGAAACGCAGATGCAGTCGCAGATGAGCCAGCTTCAGGAGGTGCATCAAGATTTCGATCCGCTGGAAATGGACCGCTTCACCCGTTTCCAGGAGCTGACGCGGATGATGGCCGAGAGCGTGAACGACGTGACGACCTTGCAGCACAATCTGCTGCGCAACGTCGATAACGCCAGCGCGGCCCTGACAGCCCAGTCTCGGCTGAACCGTGATTTGTCGCAAGCCTTGATGGGCGTGCGCATGGTTCCTTTCAGCTCCGTCGCCGACCGTCTCTATCGTGTGGTACGCCAGACGGCCAAGGAGCTCGATAAGCGCGTCAATCTCGACATCGTCGGCGGACAGGTCGAGCTCGATCGTTCGGTGCTGGAAAAAATGATCGGGCCGATCGAGCATTTGCTGCGTAACTCGGTAGCGCATGGCATCGAAAGCCGGGTTGATCGCCGAGCGGCCGGAAAACCGGAAATCGGCGAGATTACCGTCACCCTGGTCCAGCAAGGCAACGAAGTCTTCATTGAGATTGCTGATAACGGTGCCGGCTTTAATTACGATCGTATTCGTGCCAAGGCCATCGAACAGGGTTTGCTGGCTTCGGGCGAGCAGGCAGATGAACGTCGCCTGATGCAATTTGTTTTCCTGCCAGGCTTCAGCACGGCCAAACAGGTCAGTGAAATCGCCGGGCGCGGTGTGGGGATGGATGTCGTCAAAACGGAGGCTGTCAGTCTGGGGGGGCACGTCGAGGCCCAGTCGCAAACTGGTCAGGGTACCCGTTTCCGTATCTTCCTGCCGCTGACGCTGGCGGTGACGCAAGCCGTGCTGGTGCGTTCGGGGAACCATACTTTTGCGCTGCCCTCTTCCATGGTGGAACAGGTCATGGAATTGCGCCCTGAGGCCGTCGAAAAAATTCGCACTGCAGGTGGAACGGACTGGCTGGATGTTCGCTATCCCTGGTTTTATCTGGCGCATTTGCTGGACGAAACAACGGAGCCTCCTCCCCCCGCGCGACGCCATTGGGTGCTGTTGCTCAAGGGGGCAGATCGTCGCATCGCGCTCGAAGTCGATGGCTTGGTGGGTAACCAGGAAGTTGTCGTCAAGAATATCGGCCCGCAATTGGCCCGGGTTCCGGGGATTGCCGGAGCCACTGTTCTCAATGATGGTGAAATCGCCCTGATCCTCAGTCCGCTGGTGCTGGCCAGCCATGCCGTTCAGGCTGCTGTGGCTGTGCCGGATGTTGCGGCGGCGGCTCCGGCTCAGCCCGTTGCGTCGCCACAGGCTGTGACGACTCCGATCATCATGGTGGTCGACGATTCGCTGACCGTGCGCAAGATCACGGGCCGCTTGTTGGCGCGCGAAGGCTATCAGGTCGTCACGGCCAAGGATGGCGTCGACGCGCTCGAACAGTTGCTCGAACTCGTTCCAACCGCCATGCTGGTCGACATCGAAATGCCACGCATGGATGGCTTCGAACTGACCCGCAATGTCCGCAGCGACCCACGCCTGAAAGATGTTCCTATTGTCATGATTACCTCTCGCATCGCCGACAAACATCGCAATTACGCGCAGGAATTGGGGGTGACGGAGTATCTGGGCAAGCCCTACGATGAAGAAGTTCTGTTGGGGCTTTTGCGAGGCTTCTCACTCAAGGCACAAGGCGGGTAGCCTGTTTCTGGTGCGTGAAGGGCGTCTTGCGGAGGCGGCCCTTTGCCCGACTTGAGCTGGATCAATCGCAGGCTTGACCGGATACGCGTATACTTGCCGCTCTTTTTCAGGAGCCTGTTTCTGTATGTCCGCCCAGACCGCCATGGAGCTCGTTTGTCCTGCCGGCAGCCTGCCGGCCCTGAAAGCCGCTATTGATCATGGCGCAGATTGTGTCTATCTCGGGTTCCGCGACGACACCAATGCGCGTAATTTCAATGGCCTCAATTTCGATGACAAGGCCTTGGCCGAAGGCTTGCGCTATGCGCATGACCGTCGACGCAAGGTGTTGCTGGCCCTGAATACCTATCCACAGGCCGATAACTGGGCTCGCTGGACGAGTGCAGTGGATCGTGCGGCACAGGCCGGGATTGACGCCATCATTCTGGCCGACCCGGGTCTCATGGCTTATGCGCGTCGCACCTGGCCCGATCTGCGTCTGCATCTTTCGGTGCAAGGTTCGGCCACGAGTTATGAGGCCATCAATTTTTATCGTGAACGCTTTGATGTCCAGCGCGCCGTGTTGCCGCGTGTGCTCTCCATGGCTCAAGTGGCGCAGGTGGTGGCCAATACCGATGTCGAGATCGAAGTCTTCGGTTTTGGTGGCCTGTGCGTGATGGTTGAGGGACGCTGCTCCCTTTCGGCTTATACCACGGGGACCTCGCCCAATTGCAACGGAGCTTGTTCCCCGGCGAAGAGTGTGCGCTGGGAACAGACGGATCGCGGAATGGAAACACGTCTGAATGGCATCCTCATCGACCGCCATGCCGAGGGCGAGCGGGCGGGCTATCCGACGCTTTGCAAGGGACGTTTCGCCGTCGAAGAAGAAACTTATTACGCGATGGAAGAGCCGACCAGCTTGAATACGCTGGAATTGCTGCCGGAGTTGCTCAAGGTGGGCGTGCGCGCCATCAAGATCGAAGGGCGTCAGCGTAGCCCGGCGTATGTGGGGCAGGTGACGCAGGTCTGGCGTGAGGCCATCGACCAATGCCAGCGCGACCCTTCGCACTTTGTCGTCAAGCCTGCCTGGCTGAATGAATTGAATAAGGTTTCCGAAGGCCAGACCAGCACGCTGGGAGCCTATAACCGTCCGTGGAAGTGAAGTCATGAAGCTGTCTTTGGGGCCCATTCTCACCTATTGGCCGCGTGATCGCGTATTCGGGTTTTATGAGGAAATGGCGAAGCAGCCCGTCGATATCGTTTATCTGGGCGAGACGGTCTGTTCGCGTCGTCATGAACTGCGTTTCGATGACTGGGTCGAGGTGGGGAACAATCTGGCCGCTGCCGGTAAATCGGTCGTGTTTTCTACGCTGACTTTGATCGAATCCGAGTCTGATCTCAAGATGCTGCGCAAGATCGTGGGTAATGGCGCGTTTTCCGTGGAAGCCAATGACATGGGGGCCGTGCGCCTGCTGGCAGAACGGAAAATTCCCTTTGTCGCCGGGCCGACGCTGAATGTTTTCAATGGCCAAACCTTATCCATTCTGGCCGAGGCCGGGGCGACGCGCTGGGTATTGCCGCCCGAGGCGAGTGCGCAGCAATTGACCGAATTGCTGGCGCAGGCTCCGGCACTGGAAACGGAAGTCTTTGCACATGGCCGCTTGCCGTTGGCTTATTCCGCGCGTTGTTTTACGGCACGTCGTTTCAATCTGCAAAAAGACACTTGTGAATTCCGCTGTATCGAATTTCCGGACGGTATGGCCCTGAAAACACGGGAGGGCGAGGATTTTCTGACGCTCAACGGAACACAGACCCAATCGGCCAGAACCCATGATCTGTTGCTTGACTGGCCGGTGCTGCAAAAACTGAACGTGGCCGTGGCGCGTATCAGCCCGGACTCCCGCCACACCGCCACCGTGATCGACCATTTCCGTCAATGTCTAGACGGAACGCTGACGCCGCAGGCGGCCTGGACGGCTACCCGCGATTTACTGTCTGGCGAGGTCTGTAATGGCTTTTGGCATGGGCGTCCCGGTCTGGAACAAGTCATGCCGACTTAAATGGCCGATTACCGTGTTGCGAGATTTCACGGCTATGAAACATAGAGGAAGAAAATGAATCTGCCAGATTTCACCCTACCCCGCCCCGTGGCCCGCATTGCTTCGCGTCTGCCGCAATTGCCGCCCACCCTCCTGCTCACCACCACGCTGAATCTCGCGCTCGATCGTCTGCTTCCTCGCGAGCCGCTGGAACCCTTGAACGGCAAGCGTTTGATGATCCATGTGCGTGACGCGGGCTTGTCCTTGCGCTTCACCATGGGGCGACGCAATTTTCACCCCAGCTTTGATCCGCGCACGCCCGACCTGACCATTACGGCGCGTGCCCGTGATTTTCTGGCCTTGATGGCGCGCGAAGAAGACGCGGACTCCCTGTTTTTCAGCCGTCGATTACTGATGGAAGGCGATACCGAGCTGGGTTTGCTGGTCAAGAACACACTCGATACCGTTGAGCTGCCGCCCCTGGAATTGCGCCATCTTTCGCCTGCACAAGCGGTGCGCCACCTGCGTGCCCTCATTGCTCAGGCCCTTCCCTTGCGACAGGCGGATGTCGCCTCCCGCTGACGCCGCGACGACTGAACGCACAGTTTGCGTTGGACGTACGGATCGTCCGTCACACGGCACTCCTCCCTTGCCCCATCTGCCGCTGTACCTGGCGGCGGCTTATACGCTGCTGGTGATCTACGCCAGTCTTCATCCTTTCAGCGGCTGGCGAGATGGGGGTGTTGGCGTCTGGGCTTTCTTGTCTTCTTCCTGGCCGCGTTACTGGACAGGATTTGATCTGGCCAGCAATGTGCTGGGATATTTTCCTCTGGGTTTGATCTGGATCCCGGCGTTACGGGAGCGTCTGGGGCGCACGGGGGCTTTCGTGGTGACTCTGCTGGGCGCCGCGTTGCTGAGCCTTTCGCTGGAGACCCTTCAGAACTTTCTACCTGTCCGTGTGGCCTCCAATGTCGATCTCGCCACGAATGTGCTGGGAGCTTTGCTGGGCGGGTTGGCCGGGCTTTTCTGGGGGGGCATTCTGCTGGATGGGGGGCGGCTACATTCATTGAATCAACGCTATGTGGGTGCGGGAGGAGCCGCACAAATGGGATTGTTGCTCGTCGGGCTGTGGTTATTGACACAGCTCAATCCTGAAACCCTCTTGTTCGGAAATGGGGATATCCGTAGCTGGCTTGCCTTGCTGGATGTTCTTGAGCCCCAAACCTTCGTGGTCGACGACTTTCCGTGGGTCGAAGCCGCCGTCACGGCAACCAATACCCTGGCTCTGGGTTTGCTGTGTCGATATCTGTTTCTTCGCCGCTCACGAGAAATCGCGGTCCTGTTGATTGTAGCGGCCATGCTGGCGCGAACCCTTTCTTTTACCTTGCTGACCAGTAACGCCGGTCTGGCCTGGGCGACGGATGGGGCTGTGTTAGGAATGGGTGTGGGCATCATGTTGTGGCTGCCACTGAGCCTTCTGCCACCGATCGTCTGTCAGATGTTGGCGGCACTGAGCCTGATGCTTGCGACCACGCTCGTTAATCTGGCTCCGCAAAATCCTTATCTGACCCTGATCCTGCAAGTCTGGCATCAAGGCCATTTCCTGAATTTCAACGGCTTGACCCGTGTGATATCAACGCTTTGGCCTTTTCTGGCTTTGCCCTGGCTCATGGTGCCGCGAAAACAAACTCCAGATCGCTTGAATTGAGCATTGAATACGCTTACAATCTCGCCCTTTCACCGTACCTGCTGGAACCAAACACATGGCAAATAGCGCACAAGCGCGTAAGCGCGCCCGTCAGGCAGTCAAGCAGCGAGCCCACAACATGAGCCTGCGCTCGACCCTACGCACGGCGATCAAGAAAGTACAAAAGGCGATTCTGGGTGGCGATAAGGCTGCAGCCCAGGCGGTCTTCAAGGATTCGATGAGCACTATCGACAGCATTGCTGACAAGAAGATTATTCACAAGAATAAGGCAGCACGTCACAAGAGCCGTTTGTCGGCAGCCATCAAGGCACTCTGACCTTCGACGTTTTTCCTCGCGCCAGAAAATCGAATTTCTCGATCTTTCTTTCTGGTGCGGTGTGGCTCAGCGCGAGCGGACTCTGCGCGGCGTTGGGCGGATCGGAAGGTGACAAGCTAATTCGGCATGAATTCCGCGGCGGCGCAAGCCGCTGTTGCCGTTTGCTTTTCTGCTTTTTCGTTTTTCCGGTTCCTTGTTCTGAGGCTGCTTGTTGGTGTCATTGTTGGTGTCATTTTTACGGCAGGTTTGATTCTTGACCGATGCCTGAACGGATGTCTGCAAGGGAGTTCCTGACATGACGCATTTGATGAATGTTTATGCCCGCCAGCCCCTGGCCTTTACGCATGGTGTCGGGGCTCGTCTGTATGACGAGGCGGGGCGTTGCTATCTGGATGCCTTGTCAGGCATTGCCGTCAATACGCTGGGCCATGCCCATCCGCGTATCGTCGAAGCCTTGTCCGGGCAGGTGGGTCGTCTGATTCATACTTCCAACCTGTACCGGGTGCGGGAACAGGAACAGTTGTCGGACAAACTGGCTACGCTGTCGGGTATGTCGGAAGTTTTCTTCTGTAATTCCGGCTGCGAGGCCAACGAAGCGGCGATCAAGCTGGCCCGGTTTTATGGTCACACCCGGGGGATCGAGCAGCCCGCGATTATCGTCATGGAAAAAGCCTTCCATGGCCGTACGCTGGCGACGCTTTCGGCCACGGGCAACCGCAAGGTGCAAGCCGGGTTCGAGCCGCTGGTGACGGGCTTCATCCGTGTGCCTTATGACGACCTTGAGGCCGTCGAGGCCGTGGCGCGGAACAACAATAATGTCGTCGCGGTGTTGTTCGAGCCGGTTCAGGGTGAAGGGGGCGTGCGTCCCGCACACAAAGCCTATTTGCAAGGCCTGCGCAAGTTGTGCGATGCCCACAACTGGCTGTACATGGTGGATGAGGTGCAGTGCGGTCTGGGCCGCACGGGTTACTGGTTCGCACATCAGGCAGCGGGCATTCTGCCAGACGTGATGACGCTGGCGAAGGGCTTGGGTTCGGGCGTGCCGGTCGGTGCTTGCCTGGCGGCTGGCAAGGCGGCGGGCGTTTTCAATCCCGGCAACCACGGATCAACTTTTGGTGGAAATCCGCTGGCTTGCGTGGCCGCACTGACCACGCTGGAGGTCATCGAACAGGACGGCTTGCTGTCCCGTGCAAAAGTCCTGGGCGAGAAAATTCGCGCAGGCCTGCAGGCTGCGCTGGAGGGGGTGGCCGCTGTAACGGACATTCGTGGCGAAGGCTTGATGATTGGCATCGAGCTGGATCGCAATGCGGGTGAGCTGGTGGCACGCGGGCTTGAGGCCGGTCTTTTAATCAATGTGACCGCCGATAAAGTCGTGCGGCTTTTGCCGGCCTTGACCTTTACGGATGCAGAAGCTGAGGAATTGGTGTTGACCTTGTCCCGCTTGATCCGTGAGTTCGTGGCCGTCTGAAGACAAGAGGCGGGGCATCGACGCACTGGCCTTGTTGTGCCGGAATATCCGCAGGCAATCGAACAGGTGAGCAAGAACATGACCCAAGTCAGACATTTTTTGCAGTTCAAGGATTTCAGCCGCGCTGAATATGATTACCTGTTTCAGCGCACTCATATCATCAAGCAGCAGTTCAAGGCGTATCACCGCTACTGGCCACTGGCAGACCGTACGCTGGTGATGATTTTTGAAAAGGCCAGCACACGCACCCGTTTGTCTTTCGAGGCAGGCATGCAGCAACTGGGTGGCAGCGCGATTTATCTCAATACCCGCGATTCTCAGCTGGGTCGGGGCGAGCCGGTGGAAGATGCAGCGCAGGTCATCTCGCGCATGAGTGATCTAGTCATGATCCGCACCTTCGAGCAGGACATCATTGAGCGATTCGCTGCCAATTCGCGTGTGCCGGTCATCAATGGCCTGACCAACGAATACCATCCCTGCCAGATACTCGCCGACATCTACACCTATATCGAGCATCGTGGTTCCATCGTCGGCAAGACCGTTGCCTGGATCGGTGATTCGAATAATGTCTGCAATACTTGGCTTCAGGCGGCCGAGGTATTCGGCTTCAATGTTCATGTTTCGACCCCACCCGGTTACGAGGTCGAGCCCGAGCGTGCCGGCCTTTACGGCACGGATAATTACGAACAGTTTGCCGATCCACTGGAGGCCGTGCGCGGCGCGGATCTGGTGACGACGGACGTCTGGACCAGCATGGGTTTCGAGGCAGAAAACGAAGAGCGTCTGCGTGATTTCGAAGACTGGCAGGTCGATGCCGAAATGATGCGCGAGGCGAAGCCGGACGCC
>CAZCOS010000023.1:0-30581 GCA_964500605.1 uncultured Sterolibacterium sp. | reverse complement strand
TGTACGAAAGCGTGATCAGGGCTTTTTCAGCGCCCAGCGGCACATGGTATTGAGTGACCCTCATGGTCTCTGCGGGATTAACCGTCGAGGTGCGCCCGTAGCTGATGATCAAAGCAGTCTGGCCGCCAATGGGCTCGACGGCAAAACGCGGACGCCCGACTTCTTTCACGCCGTTCTTTGCCAATCCCGCCCACATCGTCGGCGACTCCTCGCGCCAGGTATCTGCCAAATCCCTCAATACCTGCTGCTTATTGGCCTGAACTTCTTGCCGGACATCGGCCTGTGTGATTTGCGGCTCCATCGGGATGAACGACACCCTGACCATCGTCCGTGACGGTGCTGGGTAGGATTGCGCCGCAAGTGAGGCTGTGTGCTGGGTTGGAATCCCGACGAGTTTCTCTCCCAGCTCTTTGACACGCCTGCGCTGCTCCGCATCGCTGATCGTCCAGTCGCTTGGAATCTCAAGCTGAACTCGCCCCTTCACGTTGAGCTTCGTGTACCCGGCTGACTGCGCAGCAGCCGACAAGGCGACCGCTGCCAGAAGGCAGAAGCACAGGGCGGTGAATGTTGTTTTTGCTATTTTCATCATCAGTTCTCGGTGAGGAGGCTGTTCAGCAGTTCATGCTGGACGGCTTGCAACTGACCACGGCTCTGCGGCGAGCCGGTGCCTTCGTAAACATTGATCGAAAGCGGCAGGGAGTTCAGGAGCGTGATGCCGCTGATCCCCGTAATCGGTCGGTTGACGCCGCCAGCATTCATGTTCATCCGCATGGAAAAATAGACGGCGTTTCCGTCACGCCCAATCGGCTCGAACTTCATGTCAGACAGGCTGATGTCGCTGTTCTCGAACGACGCCTTCAGCCGCTGATTGAGTTCGGCGGCGTTCACCCGTGGACTCGACTTGGAAAGGCCAGACAGGAACGCCTCTCGTGGCATCTCGATTCGCTGGAAATTCCCCTTCGGGCCGAGAAGCTGGATTTGCAGCCAGTGATCCAGCATGTCCCTGCGCCCCTTTCGGTAGTCCTCCAGTTCGGAGCAACGGACTGCCGCATGCACGAGGCGCGAGCCTTCGCCGAGAGAGCGCCGCGCCAAGTCCATCAGCTCAATTTCGCGTACCGACTTGCCCGGTGTGCAGTAGCCGCTCGGATTCGAGAACACGATCTGCTGGCCGAGCACTTCCACAGATTCCGTGGCCGCGCTTCGCTGGATGACAGGCTCTTGGGTGACCTGCAGGCTCGGCGTGACTGGCGCGGGAGTTGGTTGCTGATAAGCAGGGGCGGCCAGGGTGGGCGCTTGCGCAACCGAGGTTCCCGTCGAACGGGCGGGTTCTTCCTTGCTCGCGTTGACGAAGATGATGAGCAGCAACCCGATGCCCAGCCCGATGCCGACCATCCATTTGCCGGTGGTCACCTCGGAAGAACTGTTGCCCTTCCCCTTGGGCGGTTGAGGCGTAACGGATGCTGCCGGAGCTTCCTCGGCCCGCGTGGGTGGAGGTTCTGGCGGCGGAGGACTGCTCGGCGGTGGAGCGACTTGCGGCGCAGACTTGCTGGCAGGACGGTTGTCTTCGACGTCCGAGACGAGTGTCGAGAGACCCGAGAAGCCTGTGGCGTTTCCCTTCTGCTTATCGTCTGCCACGGCCTCTGATCCTCATTTCAAAGCCGCAGCTTGGTGTAGATGCCTTCGACCATGCAGTTGTCGCCATCATCAAAGCGCAACTGCCCGAATCCGGAAGGCGAGATAGTCAGGTAAGCCTCCTCGCCAAGAGCGAGGGATAGGCAGCTCGATGTCTTGATGTACGAGCCCGTTCCGAAGACCTCATACCAGTCATCGTCCTCACGACTGACCGTCACAACGTATTTGCCCGGCTTCTGCTTCGACAAGCCAAAAACCGCCTTCACGTCGCACTTGTCCTTGCTGTCGAAGAAGATGACCTCGCCGCCGTAGCCGGACGTCTTGAAGATTGCCTCCTCGGAGTAGGCATAGACGTAGCAGTAGCGCGTCTGAATAATGATGTCCTTGCCGTCGATCTTGTAAACGTTGCTGCCCTTGCGGGTCAGGTTCACCTCGTAGTTCTCGGCCAGAGCAGGCATTGCCGGGAGGCCGATCATCGCGGCGAGCGTCGCCAGAAGGATTCTCTTCATGGCCATGCCTACTGGGTTTGCACGCTCGACAGGCGGCTCTTCACGAGTTCGAGCTTGGCCTTGTGCGCCAGCGGCCTGTTGAAAACGCGATTCTGGATTTGGTCGGACACCTTGCTGATGGCGATGTACGCCATACTCAAGCCCGACTCCCGCTGAGATGCCTTCTTTTCGACGAAGTCGTAGGGAAAGTTCTCACAGAACTTGTGGAATCCGGAAAACTGGGCAACGTCCTTCGTGAACCGGAAACCATCCGGCGTGAGGCGCGAGCGCCGGGGATGGTAGAGGTCGACAAACAGAATGAACCACTCGGCTCCGTTGAATGACGCTGCTTCGAATACATCCACCGTGCCGATGGCTCCGAGGCGATGGAACAGGATGCGCTGGCCGGACTGCGTTTCGAGTCTGGACAGGTAGGCCAGTTGGCCGATGGGCCCGTTCACCGGAATCGGGTTGGTCTCGGTGAAGCCAAATGGGCCGGTGCCATTTGGGTCTTTGTCGTAGGCCGGGGCGGACTCCAGCATCGCCTTCATCGCCGGATGAACAAGTTCCAGTTGAAACTGCTCATCGTCCAGGATGCGGTGGATGTGCGCCATTGCTTCCCGCAACGCCTTGTCTTCTTTGTTGCCCCCGAACAGGTTGGACAGGAATCCCATAAATGCTGCTCCGCTGGATACTTGGTTGAATTACTGCAACAGTTCGCTCAAACGGCGCATTCCCGGCTTCTTGAAGCCCATGCGGATGGCCTGCTCCAAGATGTGGGTGTTCGCGCCGTGGATGTAGGAAATCCCGGCGTTGATTTTTTTGTCGTCCTTGGCACCGATGCAAAACGAACCGTCGGCGCTCCACACGTGGATTCGATCCCATGAGCAACGAACCTGCTCGTTGGAGCCAAGGAATTTGCGCTTCACGAGCGTGATGCCATCGTCGTGAAGGAGCGCGTCGCCGAAGTGCAGGCTGCGCCCTTCTTTCAGAGCTTCGAGCATCTCGGTGAGCAGGCGCACGCAGACCGCCCGCCAGAGCTTGTCGATAAACGTGGAGTAGATGTCCTGCTTCTTCAGTTCCACGACTGCTTCGGAATTCCGGTTGCCGAACGCAATCGTGTAGGTCGTCCCCGTGGGGATGCCATTGACGGAGTGGCTCACACCGCCCCAGCGAACGCGGGTGATCGAATCGAGCGGGAAGTTCTGGCCCTTCCATGACACACCCTGGGGCGAGATGCTCAAGGTGTCCTTGAACATGACGCCAATCTCGGCGCGGTAGGTGATTTCGCGCTCCCACTCGCCATGACGTGCGGCGGCTTGTTTGCGCTGCTGGAAGATGTCCGCGAGCGCGTCCGCGTCTTCCTCGACCCGATCCGCGATTTCAGGAACCTCGGAAAACAGCTCCTGAATCAGCCCGGTCAATCGTTGCGACTGGGCGAGCATGTCGTGCTTGTTGAACAGGTCGATGGCGAGGCTGCGAATCTCGTAGGCCAATTCGCGGCTTGCCTCGTGGTCGATGCCGCGCGCTTTCGAACTCAGTTGAATGGGCTGGGCGATCTTGTCCCAATTGCGCGCGACCGCATCGAGCTTGTCCACATACGGCTTGACGGCCGCCTCACCAGAGCCCGCATGGTCTCTGGCGACCTTGATCAGTTTGTGGACGTTCTCGGCCTCCTTCTGCAGGATGCCTTGGGTTTCTACCTCGTAGCTGTCAACGAGGTCATCGATCAGCCCCGGCGCATGATCCTCGCCACCGGCGGTCACGCCGTCCACTGTTTCAGTCATCACCTGAACGAGTGTCATCGGCGGCAGCCGGTCGAGCGCATCCTTGATGGCACCACGGTAGTACCGCTTGCGTTCCGTCAGTTCGACTTCGATCTGGTCAAGCGCGCGCACTTCCGGAAAACCGGATACAGCCCGATCCTCATTGATGTCGCGCAGCACCTCCTCCGGGTTCAGTTCCTCGGCGAGGTAGGCGGTCTCCACAATGAATTCGGCCAAGTCGTCCGCATCGTGCTTGCCATCCACGGCTTCGAACGCGGCAGCCATCAGATTCAGGTGTGCGAGCGTGGGCAGGCCCGATTCCGCCCTTATCGCCATCGGGTCGTCGAGCAGGTTTTCGACCAACTGGGCCGCCTTGCGCGGCGAGACGCCGGGAAGCCATGCGACCTCCGCGCTCAAGCGTGTGCGCGGGTTCGTTAGGTCGGAGCGCGCCTTCTGGCAGATATCGTGATCCAGTTCCAGCGACTTCTCTTCGGCCAACTCGACGATGCGCTTGCGGTTGTCGCGGGCCGTCACGCCCAAGACCGCGAACGCGGATTGATGCAGAACGGTTGTGGTGAGGCGCGGTTCCGGCTTGCTTGGTGGTGGTGTCGGGGCGGCTCGTTGCGGAGGCGACGGAGGGATGGGCGGGGGCTGGTGTATCGCCGCTGGTGCCGAAGTTACTGAACTAGGAGCAGCCGCTTGAGCGCCCAGCATCGCCAGAAGCTGCGGGTCTTTCAGTGCGTCATTGGCTTGGATGATGTCCTTGAATGGCACGGATGCACCCTTGCCAGAGCGCAGCTCCTGGCTATACCGGACGAGCTGCTCTTTGGACGACACATGGTCAGTGAGTGCAAAAGACAGCGCAAGATCTTCTTGAGCTCGCGGCACAGCACGACAGCTTTGGCAGGCAACCAGTGCACCGGATTTTGCGGAACCGCATTTGAAGCAAATTGCCATACCCATATCGATCTCGTTCGCTCACTGCTGAAATACTGCGACGCACTTGTCACCAGCTTTCCGGAAACCTTCTTTGCAATACCAATTCGACCCCGATACAAAGGCATTGGCGGGCACAATCAGAGCCTCGCACTGACTGCCGACCTTTCGGAATCCCTCCTTGCAGTACCAATTCGATCCCGACACGAAGGCGTTTTGCGGGACAACGAGAGCTTCACACTCGTTGCCAACTTTCCGAAATCCTTCCTTGCAGTACCAGTTCGAACCTGAGACGAAGGCATTGTCCGGAACAACCAGCGCCTCACATTGATTGCCTACCTTCCGGAATCCTTCCTTACAGTACCAATTCGATCCCGACACGAAAGCATTTTGTGGGACGATGAGAGCTTCACACTCATTGCCAACCTTCCGAAATCCTTCCTTGCAGTACCAGTTCGAACCTGAAACGAAAGCGTTATCCGGAACGGTCAATGCTTCACATTGATTGCCCACCTTTTTGAAGCCCTCGTTACAGTACCAATTTGATCCGGAGACAAATGAATTTGCTGGCGGGCCTGACTTATTCACACTTGGAGTTGGAGGGGCATGCGAGGGTGCGATCATTGCTGATCGTGAGGGCGCTTCCTGCACAACCGGATCGTTGGCATACCAGTCGTCAGTTGAGCGCGCCGGAACACTCTGTAGCTGAAGCAGCAACACTTGATCTGCCACACCAGTAGCGACCAAGCCCCTGTCTTGTTGGAAAGCGATGATGGCAGAACGAGTTCCCCTACCCATCAAGCCATCAGCGGTGCCAGCTTCGTAGCCGAGTTCGTTGAGTTTGCGCTGGATCGCCTGCACCGTCGCATCCGGTGCAGGCACTGATGACTCCGGTGTCGAAATAGCACCGGTGGACGGACGGGAGAATCTGCTCCTACCCTCGGCTTGCAACTCATTCCGGTACAGCTCTATATCGCGCCGTGCGCTCTCCAGCGCGCCACTGCGATAGCGGAAGCTCCCGCAGCGGCTGTTGTAGTCGGCGACCATCGCATTGAAACGATCCACGTCGGATTCGATGTAATTGTTGATCGCGGCCTTCGCGCCATCCATGCGAATGTCTTCGGCCAAGCAGTAGTGAATCTGCGCCGTTGATAACACCATGTTTTGCCCAACGGGAGGCATCGATTCATCTGGGCGCGATGGCGCTTTCGGCTCCTCTGACGGCGAGTAGCTCGGCGCTGCGCTTTGGGCGGACGGTGAGTAGGCGGGAGCCGACGACGTGGTGCTTTTGTTGGACTGGCCGATCAACCAGAACACACCGATGACGGCGGCAATGCCCAACACCCACTTGCCGCCGGACGATCCGCCAGAGGACGGCTGCGAAGGCTCTTGATACGTTTGCCGCTGACTGGGCTGCGGCGATGCCGGGCGCTCAGCACTCGGTGCGGCGGCAGCAGGCTCCCTCTTGGGCGCAGGAGGCGGCGTCGTATCCACTTCGGACACGAGCGAGGAAAGGCCTGCGAACCCCTTGCCTTCCCCATTTTTTTTGTCTTTTTCTCCCCCTGCCACTACCGTTTCCCCTTAAACAAATCCGATGCGCCGTTTAGTTTCGCCACCCCCGCGCTCCCGCGCCGGTGACGAGCGCAGTGCCGCCAATAGGCTGGCCTGATCCAGCCGTTCCTTGCCTGAGCGCGCCGCCAGTCTTGCGCCTTCGCGCACGACGAAGGAAACGTCGGACAATGGCCTCCCTGCCAGTTCCTTCGCCAGCGGCTTGGCGTCCACGTCCAACTCCTTAGGCAAGGATGACAGCAGTTTGTCCAGCAGTGAAAGCACTTCGACCTCGCTGGCGAAGTCCACCTTGATGACGTGGTCGAAGCGTCCGCGACGCTGGATGGCGGGGTCGATCATCTCGATGCGGTTCGTCATGGCGATGATCAGCACGTCGTTCTTCACCGCCTCCGGAATGCGGCGTAGGAACTCGGCCACTTCCTCGACACGGTGATGGCCAGACCCCATCTCGCGGTCGGCCAGGAAGGCTTCCATCTCGTCGATCACGAGAACCGACGGCGCGTTCTCCATCGCCTTGTCGAACACCTGCGCGACCTTCTTGCTGGTCTCGTGTATGTAGGGGCTGGCGACGCTGGAGGCATCGATCTGGAAACTCGGCCAGCCGAGGAAGTCCACCAGCCGGTCAACTGCGAAGGTCTTGCCGCACCCCGGCGGGCCGTGCAGGATCACCGCAGACGGGAACTCAATGCCGAGCGCCTTGTAACGGTCGCGGTGCAGGATGATGTCAACGATGTGCTCGTTGAAGAAGGCTGCCAGCTCGGGCCGCCCAGCGAGCTCGAACACTTTGTTCGGCGTAGGTTCGGTGCGCTTGGCCTCGACCTTTTCCTCTGCAGGAACCGTCTCGGTCTTTTCTTCTGGGGTTTCCCGCTTGCGCTCAAGCGGCATAACTTCGGCAACCTCGAACCCCGCAGCTTGCACGACATCCCTCAAATGACCCGCACCGAGCCAGCTCATGGACTGACGCAGCCGACGAAAAGACGTCGCCGGAATGTTCGTGCCCCCCGTCAGCCAGTAGCCGAGTACCACATCGTCGCCGGTTCTGGAACTGATGCTGTAGGTCGGCAGCAGCCGAGTGATCTTCTCGACATACAGCGCGTCTTGCAGCGGCGATTCCGCGTCGATGTCGCGCGTTGCCTTCAACGCCAAAGCGAAGGACAGCGCCTCGGATTTATTGTCGGGAGACTTCCCTTCGCTGATTGGGCAAAGCGTCTGGCTCGGCGCGCTAGAAATTGACCGAAGTTGGCGGTCGCCGAACTGAGCGGCGTTGAACGTTCCGTCTTCAATCAGCCCCGCATCCAGCCAATGTTGCGCCAGCGCGCCCAACACGACGAGCGCGCGCCCGCCACCCATCGTCTCGTAGATCTGCCAGTCCACGCCCTCGAACAGCGCGGTGCGAACTTTCGCACCGTCTGGCAGCTTGAATCCGATGGGAAGCCATGCGTCGAGGGCCATGAGCATCAACTCCGAACGATATTGGCACCGGCCATCATGTCATCGTCGCCCGAAGAGCCGACTTGGATCGAGAAGAGTTGGCCAACCACTGCGCGCAACTTTTCGATGTCGTTGGCCTTGATGGCCTCGGTTCCGACCGCCACAAGCTGTGCATGCTCTCTGGCGTCAGAGAAGAGGTAGCTTGCTTGGGCTAGGCGCTTGAAGTGGTCGATCACGAACCAGTCCTGACGCCACAAGATCATGAAGTTGCGGCTACGCAAATCGTCCAGGTGGGACTCGAAGTCGCTGCTATTGTTTTCGAGCGCGCGCTGTGCCGTCTTGACCAAACTGTCGAAGGAGGTGGCTTCGGTGGGACGGGCGTGCTGGCGCACGACTTTCTCGAAGAAGTCGACCGCCCTGTCCAGTTCAAGCTGGCGGATGTCCTTCAAGTGTTCCTTGCGCGTCTGTGCCAGCAGGCGCTTGGCCTCCTGCACGTTGTCCATTGCTTGCTTCGCCGTTTCCGGATCAGCCTCGCCCGACTCGATGGCGCTCGCCTGTTCCAGCTTCTCGCGGGCTTGTTCCAGACGCGGGTCGTCCACTTTGGACGCCATCTCTTCGAGGCGTTCCAGCGTGTGCTCCGACTGTTCCTGAATGTTTTTGGCCTGATTGGAGTAGTCGAGCTTGCCCTCTTGGCTGGAGTAGAAGTTGCGACCGCTCTGGAACGAACCGCTGATGGAGGGAACCGAAACCTCCAGCTTGATGTTGCCGGAGTCGAGTACTTCGAACTCGCAGACCATCTCTGCACCTGCGGCAATGACACCGTCGTCGAAGTCCGCTCCCTTGATTTCGAACATGCCGATGAAACGGTTGTCGTTGATGGGGTCGGAAATCTCCCCTTCCCACAGCTTGAACTTGATCGACCCCGCACTCCCGGCTTTGAGCGATTCACCTGCCTTGAACGACTTTTTGCCCTTCTTGGGCAACTGGTCGCCTTCACTCACGAGGTAGTCCAGCACCAAGCGCCCGCCGACCTTATCGCGAGCTTCCACGCCAATGGAGTGGGACGCGGGAATCGCGTCGATGCTGGCGGCGGTGCGGGCGATGACGATCTTGTCTTCGCCCAGCGCAACGGGTGCGCCGTTTGAGTCGAACACGAACACCTTGAAGATGTTGTCGCCGGGCTTGGCCAAGCTGAGTTCAAGACTTGCACCGTCCTTGAGCGCGATGCGTCCTGACGACCAGCCCGTATCAAGGCTGTCGATCTGGAACTCGATGCCTGCAGGCGCACGCGACAGCCTGGCAACGATCTTGGCCTTGTGCTCCGGTGTGCGCGCGATGTAGTTGAATGAAAGATCGAGCGCGCCACCAGCGCTGATCGCGCCACGAGAACTTTTACGACCACGACTTTGCGAGGCCCAATCGATGGACTCGGCAAACACTGCCGCGCCTTCGGCAACGGCGGTCATCGGGTTCACGTCGGTGGACGGTGCGATGCCAAGCTCGAATGCCACCTTGTCGCGCAAGTTTTTGTACTGCGCTGGCCCGCCCACAAAGACAATCCGCTCAACGTCGTGCGAACTTAGGCCAGCCTTTTCGATGCTCTCGCGGGTGGCCTGAATGGACTCGTCGACTTTGGATGCAATCAAGCCGTCGTACAGGCTTCGGGTGATCGGAATGTCGAGGTAGATTTCCTCGCCAGCCTGATCACGCACCCCGAGCTCATTCTCGGCAAGGCTGATGACAGATTCGTCGCTTTGCGACAGCGCAATCTTTGCCTTTTCGGCAGCCCAGGTCGCGATGGTGCGCAGCGATTTGTACTGCGGATTGGATGCCAGGTCTTCTGGCAAGTCGAAGTTGTCGAGCAGCCAAGGCTTCACGACGTTATCGAACAAAATCCGGTCGAAATCGCGCCCACCACACATGGCAATGCCGCCGTGGGCAAGCAAATTCACGCGACCACCAATGCTCTCGGCAATGGCGACATCCAGCGTGCCGCCACCGATGTCGTAGACAAGAAAAATGCCATCATTCTTGCGCTGACGCATGACGCTCATCACTGCAGCGACCGGCTCTTGCATCAACGCAACCCGTCCGAGCCCGGCTGCATCAGCCGCAGCCATCGTGGCGTCTTTCTGCATCTGGTTGAACGCAGCTGGAACCGTGATGACGGTGCCAGTGTCGCCATCGCCACGAATTTCATCCGGCAGGTAGCCAAAGAGTGAGCGCAACACCTCGGCGGAACATTCCTCCGGAGTCATCGTGAGGTTGACCGCAGGTAGCTTCACGGGCGTGCTCGTACCCATGAGCCGTTTGAACAGCACCGCAGCGTTGTCGGGATTCTTCGCTGCGCTGTTGTAAGCACGCGAGCCGACGTACTTGTTGCCGCGCCGGTCGATGAAGATGGCCGAAGGCGTCACATCGTGTTGTTCGGGACTTTTGTAAAGGTGAACCTTGTCCCCATCGAACGAGCAGATGGCACTGTTGGTCGTGCCGAGGTCGATACCGACGTATTTCATGCTTCCACCTTCCTGAGCATCACCGTGCCTTGTTTGCGTAGACCTTTCGGCCCCATGATGATTGGCTCTAGCATCTGCTCGACGAGCAACACATCGTCCGGGCCGAAGTCCCCCAAGTTCAAGGCAGATGCCGCCATCCCTGCGTCGTAGGGTTGCCCCTCGACATTGACCAGTTTCAGACCATTCGAGTCCAGGCTTTCCTCGACCTTCTTCTGGAAGTAGCGGATCTGGTTGATATAGCGGCCTGATTCGCCCGCATCGAGCTTGCCGACCACCTTTCCGAATAGACGCGAGAAGCGCCAACTCTCGACTGCGATGTCGATCAGCGATTGCTCCATCTGTTCAGTGCCTTCGGTCTGCTGAGTCATCAAGCCCCTCCCTGTAAGTTACGCCTTGTCGGCTTTTCCGCTTTGTTGCTGTCGTTGAATCCATTGGTTGATGTCGACCCTGGAGAATCGCCACGTTCCACCAACTTTGAACGCAGGAATCTGCTTGGCTGCTGCCAACCGATAGATCGTCCTCTCCGTGACCTTCAGGAAGTCAGCGACCTGCTTGAGGGTGAGGATCTCCCCCTCGTCAGCACTGGATGTCATGGTTGCAACCAATCGTGAAAAACGTGTTCAGGATAGTACAAAATTTTCAAGTCCGCACCATCTTGGTGCCATGCTGCGGGAATTTTTGGCAATAAAGACTGATCGTGATGTTTTCACCACTCACGCGCCTCAGACCGACAACCTCACATGGGCATTCGGCATCGCTGCCAGATGCCCCCGAAGAAACGCCTGCAGGTGATCTGCAACTCCGCGCTCAGGACCGAATCGCAGACCGCGCTCCCCACGACGGCGAGCAAGTGCGCGGGGGCGACCGCGTCGCCCTCGGATGCGCCCGTTGTGTACAATCACGCCTACGGTGGCTACGTCCGTGTGGCAGGGAAGTTTCCTCTAGTGGGGAACTACACCACCATATTCAAAAGCCCGAACTCGTTTCGGGCTTTTTCACGTCTGCCGTATGCGCCAGTTCTGGCGGGGCTTCTCGGATTCGCCTCGCGAGCGGCACTCCTCCCATTCCCACAGTTTTGGCCCTTCGCTGCCTCTCTGTTCTCCGTTTTTATCTGTTTGCCTCGCGAGCGTGCGCGAGGTCACTTCCTGTATTGGTGCGGATTTCGGGGTGGTCGGTTGTGGTTGCAAACTGCTAGCCAGGGGCGACCGGATAACTAAATCCCGGGGCAATCGCCGCACTCTTGCAGTCCTTCAGTGATTCAATATCCTTCAAGCTTAAGCGATGGATCATCGGATCCAGCCGCCTGTCTGGACTGCAATCAACATTCCACTGCTGAAGCACGTATCCGGCTACCGCAGCGCGAACGGTTACGTGCAGTTCGCCTCGTCGCATCCCGAAATCTCGTTGAACGATCTCCGGCCGATCAACGCCGGGATGCACCACCAGCACCAAATCCAGCTGGCGATTCCATTCCTCGTCCGCGCTTTCCATCTCGTGGGGCTGAACTTCTGCATTGAGTACCGGGGTTGCAGCCTCGATCCGAGAAATCACCAAGTCCCGAAATTCGTTGCTCTTCCGATCAAAGACTCGCGTGTGCCATCGTAGCCCGCTGTCCACCATGGCATGGGGAATGACCTCCCGATCTGCCGCGCCACGTTTGAGCGAGTGATATTTCACCCGCAGCACCTGTTTCTGGTGAATCGCACGAGTGACTACGGCCAGCTCTTCAAGAGAGGGGCGGTTCAGCCGAACCGGCAACTCGCACGGAAGGTAACTACCACCCTTGCGATCGTCGCCATCGCCGAACCCCCTGGAGATCGCTGACAGAACTCGCTCGGGCTCATGCTCGAACACCGGAGCAAAGCGCTCGCTCGGGACATAGACCTTTCGCCGACCATCAAAATCGATGTTCTGCGGTGCGAGATCCCGGTAAGCAGTGAAATCCCTTGTCGCTACTGCCGGGGCAATGCCGAAGCGCTCCATCAGGTCGCGCCGACAAACATCGCCCAAAAACCACAGGCGAAATTCAACGTAGGCCAGGCGATCGCGTTGCTTCTGGCTCAGATCGTCGATGGTGTCTTGTGTCAAATCCGTGCTCCTTTGTAGGGAAAGTATAGACGAAAAGCATGATTGACATCATCTTTTTGATTACATATAATCACATCATCAAAACGATGATGTATGTTTGTCAGGGAGGTGTACGATGGACAAGGCCAATGCAGAACTTCCTCAACGTCAGCGTGCTGATCGTCGGGTGTCCAAGGACTGGGCACCGTTCGCCCAAAATCTCTCCCGTGTGCTGGCACGACTCGAAGAGGACCAGTTCCTGATCCTGTCGGCCAAAAAAGGGAATCGTTACCTGCAGTTCTCTTGTCAAGGGACTTGGGGCACACGGATCGAGGTTGTCAGCAATCACTTCCTGAAGGGCGACGACCGATTGACGCGACAGGAGATGGCGTGGTTGCGCACCCACGGGTGGAATGCCCCCACCGGTACGCCCAAGCAGGCAACGCCCGACAAAGACCCGGACGGATCACCGAACTACTACATCGATGTCCCGACGTCGGTTTCCGCGTCCGACCTCATGAGCATGATCATCGACACATTGATCCACGGCTTGGGCTTGCCCTATCCCGGGGCTCTGAACTACGAGTCGTTTGATTCCGAAGGCGGGGTACTTGCGTTTCAGGAATTGGGGCTGAAGCCCTCGGCCCGTGCGGACACCCCCTTGATGGATCAGGTGTTGTCCGTCTATCGAGACGTCACCGGCATCGAAGATCTGGCATTTGACGAGGATGGCGATGTATCCGTCCGCTACGGGGCCATCGTGATCAGTGCGGTGCAACTAAACAACCGGGTACGCCTGTTCTCGGCGCTCGTAACGGAGGCAACGGAAACCCCTCTGCTGCTTCGCAAGATCAACCAGATCAACGACGGTGTGCACCGAATCCGGGTCTTCTTGCACGATCACGTCGTATATGCCGCCCTGGATGTTCCGGCGGATCCCTTTGTGCCTGCCCATCTGGTTACCGCTATGAACGAGTTCTCCGAGGTGGCCGAAGGCTTAGCGATCGTGCTGCGTGCCGAATTCTCAGGCAAGGCGGTCATCGAGCCGTCTGGCCCGTTCTCGAGCTTGCAGTGAGGGGAAAGAATTCATGAGCTACGACATCATCGGCGACATCCATGGACATGCAGACGCACTCGAAGCGCTGCTGACTGATCTCGGGTATCGGAGCAAGGGAGGTGCTTGGCGTCACCCGGCTCGTCAGGCGTTGTTCGTAGGAGACTTTATCGACCGGGGCCCGAAGCAGATGGAAACCGTCAGCCTTGTGCGGCGGATGGTCGACGCCGGATCGGCCCGTGCGGTGATGGGCAATCATGAATTCAACGCCATCGCCTGGTTCCTGCCTGATCCCGAGTGTCCTGGTGAATTCCTCCGCAAACATCATTCGGCCAAGTACGGCGACAAGAACCGGAAGCAGCATCAGGCATTTCTCTCGGCAGTGGAGGGCTCGCCGCTTCACGAGGAACTTGTGACGTGGTTTCTGACCCTTCCGGTCTGCCTCGACTTGCCCGATCTGCGCGTCATTCATGCCTGTTGGCATGTCGCAGCACTCGACTACCTGCGCGCGTTTCTGACGGCCGATCACTGTCTGAAACTGGAAACGATGATTCTGGCGACCCGCGAACCCGAAAATGAAGCCGAAAAGGACTCCCCGGAAATGTCCGTATTTAAAGCGGTGGAGGCGGTTCTCAAGGGCGTGGAAGTGCCGTTGCCAGTGCCACATACCTTTCGCGACAAGGACGGGCACGATCGCAATCGGGTCCGGGTTCGCTGGTGGGACAACGGCGCCACCGATTATCGCTGCGCCGCCATGCTGGCCGATCACGAACGGGCAGCGTTTCCTGACGATCCTGTTCCGCCGCACGCCTTGATCGGGCACGACGGCGGGAAACCCGTCTTCATCGGCCACTACTGGCTTACCGGAGCGCCGGAACTGCTCTCAAACAAGGTTGCCTGCGTCGATTACAGCGTCGCCAAGGGTGGAAAACTTGTGGCCTATCGCTGGGATGGTGAACCGACGCTCGACGAACGAAAACTCCACTGGGTGCGGTCATGAGTTCTTTGACCAGATTACAAACCAGCCAATCGTCCCCCTTGCGGATCGCCGAAGTACGCTTCGGGGAACGTGAGGGGCGACTGGGGCTGACCCTCTGCCCCGGCAAGAAAGATCCGGAATACGGTTGGGATCGTGATCTCGACGAGGACCTGAGGGTAATCCGGAACTGGGGTGCGAGCACGGTCATTTCGCTGATCGAACCGCACGAGTTCGAATTGCTACATGTGCCGGATCTCGGGCAGGTCGGGATTCGGATCGGGATGAAATGGATTCACCTCCCGATCCGGGACGTGGATGTCCCGGACGAACGCTTCGAGCATGGATGGCAAGCTGTCGGTGAGGAAATTCATCAGCGCCTGGATGCCGGCGACCGCATCCTGATCCATTGCCGGGGAGGGATTGGGCGCACCGGGCTGGTCGCGGCGCGAATCCTCGTCGAGCGTGGATGCGTCCCGCGAGATGCCGTTCATCGGGTGCGAGCTGTTCGACCAGGGGCAATCGAAACGCACGCGCAGGAGCAATACGTTCTCAGCCTAACAGCACAACGACGCGGAGTGCCTGATGACCAAGACTGAATCGATCAAAAAGTTTCAGCGACGCATTCCTTCGGCGGCCGTTCGGGAGCGTTATCAGGGCTGTCTGCTGGGTGGCGCGGTCGGAGATGCGCTCGGCGCACCGGTTGAATTCATGCGCCGATCCGAAATCATTCGGGAGTTCGGCCCCCAAGGGATCACCGATATGGCACCGGCCTACGGCAAGCTCGGTGCGATCACCGACGATACCCAGATGACGCTGTTTACCGCCGAAGGAGCCCTTCGGGCCTATGTGCGCGGTACCCTGCGCGGCATTTGCAGTCCGCCGAGCGTGATTCACTACGCGTACCTGCGCTGGCTGTACACCCAAGGCGAGCACGAGCCGCGCGACAAGGAATTCCTGCTTTCTGGCTGGCTGATTGGACAGAAGGCATTGTTTTCCCGCCGGGCACCGGGCCGTACCTGCGTCGATGCGCTGCGCAACGGCATCAAGATCGGCCAACCGGCCCAGAATGACAGCAAAGGCTGCGGTGGAGTGATGCGCGTCGCGCCGATCGGCATGCTGTTCCACGCGCTGACCCATAGCAGCCCTTCGCTCCGATCGGAAAATTTCGCACGCGCGTTCGACCTGGGCTGCGACGCTGCTGCGCTGACGCATGGACATCCCACGGGATTCCTGACTGCTGGCGTGATGGCCGCCCTGGTCTTCGATCTCCTAGACGGAAGTGATCTTGCTGCGGCGATTGATCGGGTAACGCCTTTGCTGACGTGCAAGGAGCGGCACGAAGAAACACGCGTTGCCCTGGAACAGGCACTATCCCTCCATGCGTCGGACACGGTGCCAGAGGCCGCCATTCGGAAACTGGGCCAAGGCTGGATCGCCGAAGAAGCTCTGGCGATCGGCGTCTATTGCGCCTTGAAGGCCAGAGACTTTGAAACCGGCGTCATAATGGCGGTCAATCACGACGGCGACAGCGATTCCACCGGATTGATTGCCGGACACCTGCTCGGCGCGATGCATGGGCGGGCGGCCATTCCGGCGCGCTGGCTGGAGCCGCTGGAACTGCGTGAGGTCATGGAAGACGTGGCGAATGACCTCGCGACAGCCGGCGACTGGCGTCTGGGTGACTGGGATGATCCGGAGGCGAGCGCCGAGGAGGACTACTACACCGAGCGCTATCCAGGGGCTTGATCGATCGGTCGATACGACGTCTCGGGCAACAGAAATTCAGGGAGAAGAAGCATGGCAGGACAAAGCATCACCTTTGGCTGGCACCTCGACGGCCAGCGTGCCACCCAACCGACTGACTCACTCGGCGCGTCGGTAGTTGGCCCCCTGGGCTTTCTGAATATTCTCGAAACCCAGTTGGGGCTGCTGGCGCTACATCCCTCTCAAGCGGAACGCATCGTCCAGTACCGGGACTGCTTGGAGAAGCTCGACAACGACCAACGTTTCTATCACCGGAGTTTTGCCACCGACCCGCTGGGCACGGCAGCCTGCCTGCTCGACTGGCGGGATCAATGGATTTTGCACGGGTGGAACGGCACCATGGCAGACGAGGCACCGAAGCGCCTGTGGGATCTGGCAGAGGTTGAATCCATTGCCAACAAGGCGGTGAGCCCGAACATCGGGCAACGCCTGAACGCGGTCCACCAAGCGCTTCGGCGCCGAAAACTGGACATCGAACAAGTTCATCTCGTGGACTCTGCCGAGACCTTCCCGACCCGCTGGCAAACGGTTCTCTCCGAGTTGCCCGTTGTCGGCCCGGTCGCGTTACAACCCGTAGGGCAAGGCTTTCTCAAAACCCTGCAACAGCAACTCCAGGCAGCTGCAACTGGGCAGGCACCCAAGAAACTCCCCTGGCAAGACGATGGCTCCGTGCTCGTCGTTCAGGCCGAAACGCCTACCCTGGCCGCCCAGTGGCTGTCGACGCAGATGGCCGTCGATCGCCAGACATTGCTGGTGTCTGGCGGCGAGGGCGCGCGTCTCGATGCGCTGCTAGCCGCTGCGTGCTTGCCTCGCCAAGGGCTCAAAGAGGCTAGTGCCTTCCGCCCGGCGCTGCAAGTGCTGCCGCTAGCGCTGGAACTCCTATGGGACCCCATCAACTTCTACGCACTGGTGCAATTCCTGACCCACCCGGTGTGTCCCGTCCGCAGCTATGCCCGACGTCGACTCGCCGAAAAGGTCGCCGATGCACCGGGGATCGGTGGCGCCTATTGGCAGCGCACCCTGGCCGAGATTGACAAGCACTATGGCGAGGAGCAGGCGCCGAAAGTCCGCGAACAGATTGCTACCTGGATCGAACACGCCCGGTTTCCGTCAGAGGTAGGCGCGCCCCTTGATGCCGTCATCGATCGGGTCGGGCGATTGGCGGACTTCTTCCGCCAGCGCCTTGGCGAAACCGATACCGCTCAACGCCTCGCCTTCCATGCTGGATTCGGACAATGCACGGCCTGCCTGGAGTCCCTAAAAGGATTGCAAGCACAAGGCGCGGATCGGATCCGCCCCCGACAACTCCAGAAACTTGTCGCCCAGGCCACCGCCAACGGTTCTGACAACCCCCTCTGGCCGGCCGAAGTCGGTGCCGGACAGGTGGTCAGTCAGCCCGGTGCGGTAATTGAACCGGTCGAGCGGGTGATCTGGTGGCAATTGGCCATGCCGGTGCTGCCGGGAAGCGATCCTTGGTCGGCAAGAGAAGTTCGTGCGCTGCGACAGGCCGGCACCGTGCTCCCGGAGGTTGCCGACCGGCTCGACCGGGCCGCACACGATTGGTTGCGTCCGGTGTTGGCAGCGCAAGCTCAACTGGTGTTAGTGCTACCACCGCCCGGCGAAGAAGTGCATCCGCTCTGGCAAATGATCGGTGCAGTCGTTGAGCAGCCCAGGGTCATTGAACTGGAAACGCTGCTGTCCGCCGGAGGTGAAACCATGGCGCCCGTTACCCCGGTGCCGCTACCGGCGCCCAAGCGCTGGTGGCAACTGCCAGACGATATCGCCATCACCTTGCGACCAAAGGAGTCCTTCTCCAGCCTCGAGCAGTTGCTCTTCAACCCTTACCAGTGGCTCTTGCGGTATTCGGCAAAGCTTCAACCGTCACGCATCGTCAGCATGGGCGGCGACTTCCGGATGTTGGGCAATCTCGCTCACGGACTAGTCGAACAGTATTTCCTGCATCCTTCCGCGCTGGTAATGTCGGAAGCGGAATTCGATGTCTGGTTCGCTGAATCCTTCAGTGTGCTTGTCGATCAAGAGGGCGCGATCCTGCGGTCTCCGGGGCGAGGGGCCGATCTGGAGGGGTTCCGCTACCGTCTGCACCACTCGATGCGCAGCTTACGTGGCCAAGTAGCCAAGGCAGGCATGGTGCAGGTTCTTCCCGAGAGAGGTGTTGCAGGGCAGTTCCCGGGTGGTGAACTCGCCGGTTCAGCTGACCTTGTCATGCGGAACGGCCGAGGCGAGCACGCCATCGTCGACATGAAGTGGTCCGGGATCAAGAAATTCCCGGACAAGCTCAAGCGGAACCGCCATTTGCAGCTCGCCATCTACGCCGAACTATTACGACAGGAAACCGGGGAGTGGCCGTCGGTCGCCTATTACGTCCTTGACCGGGCCCGCTTCTTAGCCTCCGATGACCGTGCCTTCCCCGATGCCGAAGTCGTTCCGTCGGCCGATGGCGAGAATACGGCGCAGCTTTGGCAGCGCTTCCTCGCTACCTGGCGCTGGCGCGTCGCGCAAATTCAGTCGGGTCAGATCGAAGTCGTGCTGGATGCGATACCTGCCACCGAAGACTCCGAACCGCCCGAAGAGGCAATGACGATGGAAACGCTCAACGAAGCGTACAACGACTACCGGGCGCTGGCCGGATGGGAGCGCTGAGCATGAGGTCCAAGATGAAAGCCAACATCACCTTCATCAGTGCCGGGGCAGGAAGCGGCAAGACACACCGGCTGACCGAACTCCTGCATAGTGAGCTGACCGCCGGAGGCATTCGTTCGTCGGGGGTGCTCGCGACGACATTCACAAAGAAAGCAGCTACCGAATTGCGGGAGCGCGTGCGCGAGCATCTGCTCAAGCAAGGCAGCTTCGGCCTCGCGAATGCCATGGGGCAGGCGAGGATCGGGACGGTCAACAGCGTTTGCGGACAATTGATCGCCCGCTTCGCCTTCGAGGCCGGAATGTCGACCGAGCAGCAGGTGCTTGAGGAAGTACAGGCGAGCATCCTACTCGGACGGGCGATCGATGCAGTGCTCGATGGGCCGGCGATGGGCGAGTTGTTGAGTCTGGTTCGTCGTCTCGGACTGGAAGAGGATTGGAAGGATGCGTTGCAGTCACTGGTCAATCAGATACGCAGCAACGACATTCCACTCGCCAGGGTTGCCGGATTTGCGCAAACCAATGCCGATGATCTCCTCAGTCACTTTCCAAAACCGGCTGAGCAGGATATCGATGTCGAGCTTCTGCGTGCGATCAAGACGGCCCTCCCTGATGTTGAGGCGATCGCGCTGGCCGGCGGCAAAAAAAACACCAATGCCTATCTTGCGTTGATCAAGGGCTTTGCCCTCAGTCTGGAGCGTCACACTGCTTCCTGGAGCGAGTGGGCCAAACTCGCCAAGGAGGCTCCTGAAGCGAGTTTGCGGCCGACCATCGAGCCAATTGCAGAATTGGCCGGTCGGGTAGCCGAGCATCAGGGGCTGCACGCCGATCTGCGACGTTACCTCACACTGATGTTCGATCTCGCGGCTAGGGCACTGGCGAACTATCAAGCCATCAAGCAGGAGCTTGGCGCACTCGACTTCGCCGACCAGGAACACCAGCTGCTCGGCCTGCTCGATCATCCGGAAGTGGCGGCTGTGCTCGACGACGAGCTCGATCTCCTGATGGTCGACGAGTTCCAGGACACTAGCCCGATCCAGCTCGCGCTATTTCTGAAACTGGCCCGCTTTGCCAGGAAAGTCTATTGGGTGGGAGACATCAAGCAGGCAATCTATGGCTTCCGGGGCAGCGACACCGAGCTCATGCAAGCCATCCTCGGGGAATTGCCGAAACTTGGCGGGACCAAGGAGGTTCTGCCATCGTCCTGGCGTTCCCGTCCGGAGTTGGTGAAGACCGTCAATGCCGTCTTTACCCACGCGTTCGAAAATTCATTGCCGAAGGAGGAGGTTGAGCTCAAACCGGAGCGCAATGAATCATTGGCTGGATCGGCGCTGACGAACTGGATTCTTGGCGGAAAAAATGTCGGGCAGGAGGCCTCCGCACTGGCGGCAGGAGTTCAGAAATTGATCGACTCCGCTTACGTCATCTTCGACAAGCCGAATAAGATGCTGCGTCCGGTCCGCTATGGCGATGTGGCAATCCTGTCACGCTCGCATGATGGCGTGAAGGCCCTGGCGGCAGCCTTGTCGGCGCTGGGCATTCCGGTTGCCACGGCACAACCGGGCCTGCTGGCGACTCCTGAAGCTACCTTAGCGCTTGCCTGTTTGCGCCGCCTCAACGACCCAGGCGATACGGTGGCTACTGCCGAGATTGTGTCGCTATTCGATGGTCTGGAACCCGAGGTGTGGGTGGCGGATCGTCTGAAATATTTGGCGAAGGACGGAAATGCCGACCGATGGCTGGAAGAGGCCATCGATGGCCATGCCGCCCATCCCGCGCTGGAAATCATCGCTGGCCTGCGGGATACCTTGCCGGTGCTTGCCCCTCGGGAGGCACTTGCGACAGTGGTCGCCGCCTGCTCCCTCCCGGAAAAAGTGGCGCGCTGGACGCCTGATCTGGATCGTGTCCGTGTGCGCTTGGCCAACCTGGAAGCCCTGATAGAACTCGCCGAACAATACGAAGACCTCTGCCGCAGCGGACAGCATGCGGCCTCGATCTCCGGCCTCATCCTCTGGCTCGGCGAAATCGCCCAACAGGAAAAGGACATGCTGGCCGATCCGGCCATCGACGCGGTCAAGGTGATGACGCATCATGCCGCCAAGGGACTGGAGTGGCCGGTGGTTGTGCTTACCGACCTTGCCAAGGACATCAAGGACCGCTTGTGGTCGATCACAGCGCAATCCGGGATGGGCTTCGATGCCCAGGATCCCTTGGCCGATCGATCCATTCGTTACTGGCCCTGGCCATTTGGGCAGCAGCAAAAGGTTGCGGTGGCCGATGCCGTTGCGCTCTCGCCGGTTGCCGAAGGCTTCCGGAAATCCGCCATCGAAGAATCCAAGCGTCTCTTGTATGTGAGCATGACGCGGGCGCGGGATCTCTTGGTGCTGGCGCGTTCCAGCCGGAAATTGAGCGGGGAGTGGCTTGATTGTGTCGAGGCACCATGGCTTCTACAGGAGGATGGGAGAAACACCGTGGCGCTGCCATCCGGTGAGCATATCCCAGCGGAACGCTGGGTACTTGATCCGGTGGAGGTGGCTGGCAGCGGGGATGATGCACCCTTCAGCTCACTGCACTGGTTCAAATCCGGAGGGAGTGCCGTTAGGCGGTTGCCTCTCAACTTCAGTCCGTCTGCAGTGGGAAAGGGGCAGGCTACAGTTTTGGAGAAATGCCAAATCGGCGAGCGGATTCCAATTGCGGGTGGTGTAGATATGAGTGTGCTCGGGACAGCAATTCATGCCTGCATCGGATTGTCATTCACCGATCGAAACGTCCCTCTTTCGGAAGCCGAGGTCAAGAACATCTTGTGCCGTTTTGATGTGGCGGAATTTCTTTCGCCGGCGGCCGTATTGCGACAGATCAGCGCGCTCCATGTTTGGTTGGCAAGCCGCTGGCCAGGAGCGAAGCCGCATGCCGAAATTGCGGTGCAACACATATTGAAATCAGGGCAGATACTGAACGGGCGGATTGACCTACTTCTGGAAACGGAAAATGGTTTGATCTTGATCGACCACAAATCGAGCCAGTTGGCGCCGGATCATTGGGGGCAACTGGCCGACGAGTACGGGGCGCAGATGGCGGCGTATGCAGGGGCGGTAGAGAAGGCTACGGGGAGGACGATTGTCGAGAACTGGCTGTTCTTACCTGTTGCTGGAGGCGCGCTGGGTATCGGACTTTCTTGAGAACAATCTATGCCATCGACACTTTCTTGGATCGATCACGATTCGAAAGCACGGGAGCGCACATTACGCATCCTCTCCCTTTTTCAGGAACGGGAAAGTCGCGACGAGCTAGGAATGGGTTCTGTTCGGGACAGTTTTGCCGATCAGTTATTTCCAGGAACAAGCACGATCCAGACACGCCTTCGCTACATGCTTTTCGTTCCATGGATTTACGATTCACTGGAAGAAAAACGGCTGTCTGCTGAGAGTTTTGCGATCCAGGCCGACAAGCTGGAGAGAGATCTGGTTCAGCCATTGATGGATTCCGATGATCAGGCTGGTGTATTTGGAAAAACCGCAGGAAAGAGGCTCAAACGGTTACCCAGCTCCGTCTACTGGGCCGGTCTCGGCGTATGGGGAATACGTATTACGCCGTTCTCCCAGGACGAATATCACAGGCGCGTCGACGAAACATACCGCCGCCGGGATGCCTTAAAGACTCTTGAGAAAGACGCAAAGGCACGAGGAGACGATATCGACGTTGATCAGCGGATGGCCACTCTCAGTTGGCATCCTCGATTGCCAGCGCCTCCGAAAGATTTTCCTTCAACGGTGAACTTCGCACTATCGCGGGAAGAAGCCGAGTTTATTCGGGATCGTTTCCAGGTCGCTTGCCCCAACAGCCTTCTCTCGTTCTTGGCATTGCACTGCGAACCTGCCGACACCCAAGCTCCATGGGAGCATCCGGACTACGGTCGTTTTTCCGACCAGCATAAAGAACTCCTAACCCATGCACGGTTGTTCTCGGAGGTGATGCATGGAGCGGCGCTCTCGTACAACGTTCAGCTCGCCAAGCTTAGAAACCATGAAGACCTTGTCGCCGAGCATCAGGCAAGTTTCGACGAATGGATCGCAAATCTCCCCCTGGAGGAGATTCGCTCCTGGTCAGTGACCCGCCTTTGGGAGTTGACCATGGAGCATGGCCACACCATCACCCCTCAAACGAGATCCTTCGTTCAGCAGTGGATCGACCATGCACGGAAGTCCCCCAGCGGCCTCCTTTCTAATGCCGAAGCGCTCACCTTGATCAAAAGAAGAGAAATGAAACTAAAGGGGACTCGTTCCCGATTCAAGAATCAGAGAGCGCTCGAGCAGTGGGGCGGGTACTCCGGCGTTGGGAGACTCGGCTATCGATGGCCGAATGTGAAAGTGCTTTTGAACGACCTGTACGACGGAATGAAACGGGAGGAGAAATGCTGAACCCAAACTCCCGGAGCCTTTATACCTCTGCATTGACCCCGCCTCCGGGGATGATTTTCGACGAGGCTGTTGCGACTACCTTTTCGATGGACCCAGCCTTACTGCTTGAGGCTCCTGTCTATCTGGCATTAATGGCGACGGATGGTCAGACCGATCCTGACCCATTATCTGTGCTTGAAGCCATCCGCAGGTACTCGAAACGCATCACCGTCTATGTGCAACGAGGGCGGATTCAAGTACCCCATATCGGCAAGCCCAACCCATTGTTTGGGTTTCTGGAGGAAATGGTTGTCGAGGTAACGGCCCCTGGCGGAGGTGTTTTCCATCCGAAAGTATGGGCAATCCGTTTTGTGAGCCCTGATCGCAGCAACGCGGTGTATCGCCTGGTGGTCCTGACGAGGAATATGACCACCGATCAGTCATGGGATTTGTCACTTCAGATCGAAGGGACGATTGCAGGCCGGAAGTCCAAATCAAATAAACCACTGGCACATTTCTTTAAAACGCTTCCTGATCTGGCCACTGGAACAACAGAACCTAGCAGGAGCGAACAAGCTTTCAGATTCGCGGACGATCTGCATCAAGTCCAATGGGAACTCCCCGATGGATTTGACGAGCTGACCTTTTATCTTCCGGGAACGAAAGGGTTTGACTGGGAGCCTCCGATGGCGAATCGGATGGCCGTTATCTCGCCATTCTGTTCTGACGACGCGCTGCGAGCATTGGCGAAAAAAACCAAGACCGCTGATGCGCTCATCTCGCGTCCGGAGTCATTGTCCGCCCTGAAGAAGGAGACGCTCGATCTCTTCACGCAATGTCTTCATTTGGACGATGCGGCGGAAACCGAGGATGGAGAAGATGACGATGCTGCCGAGCAGCCGCTTGCGACCGGTCTTCATGCAAAGGTCTATCTGTTTGAGACCCGGTACTATTCCGACTACACCCATGTAATCATGGGGTCCGCGAATGCGACCAACGCGGCGCTGAATGCTTCGAAGAATGTCGAGATTCTGGTCGGGTTGGTTGGCCGGAAGAGCAAAGTCGGTGGCATCGACGCGCTTCTTGGCGCTGACGGATTAGGTGAATATCTTGTCGACTTCGACACGAGTAAGGAGGCAGAGATTGATGCGCTCCGGCAAGCAGCTGAGGACTCCGTTGAGAGGGCTCGATCCCGGATAGCAGAAATAGCTCTGTCCATCGAATGCAGCCCGGGATCGAAGGACGGTCAGTGGGCATTGGTGTTGATTGGAGAAATCCCATCTCTTGAGGGGATCGTCAGTGCTACTGCGTGGCCGATAACCGTTACTCGGGACTTCGCGGTGGACATCCTTAACGGCGATGCTCACGGTGGGATCGGCCTCGGAGAGTTCTCCGCCTCTTCTATAACGGGCCTTATCGCGTTTGAGCTTAAGACCAACCATCCGGATGTTACGGCCCGGTTTGTTCTGAATATTCCCGTTGCCGGCGTTCCAGAAGAACGCAACTCTGCCATCTTGCAAACCGTGATCAGCAATCAGGAGGGATTCCTGCGTTATCTCCTGCTGTTGCTGGGGGATGGCAGGGTATCCGGACTTGATCCAGGTAGTGGCTCCGGGTTTGCCAAATGGTTGGCCCGGTTGGCCGACGGTGAGGATATCCCGCTACTTGAAGATCTGATCCGAACGTACAGCCGACACCCGGAGAGACTGGCGGAAATCTCGGGCCTGGTTCGCGATCTATCCCAGGGAAGCCAAAATGCAATTATCCCCGAGGACTTTTTAAACCTCTGGACGGTTTTTGAATCTGCCATCGGGGAGCGTGATGCATAGCAATCGTTTTTTATCAGATCCCGCCTTGGCCGGTCTGAAAGATTTCCAGAGGAGGACCGTCGAGTACGTCTTCAAGCGGCTCTATGGCAATGACCCAACTTTCCGTTTTCTGATTGCCGATGAAGTAGGACTCGGAAAAACGCTTGTCGCTCGGGGAATCATCGCCAAGACCCTGGAGCACCTTCAAGACGAGGTGGAACGGGTCGATGTGATCTACATCTGCTCCAATGCCGCCATAGCGACACAGAATGTCAATCGGCTCAATGTCAGCGACACGGATGGTTTTTCAATCGCTACCCGCCTGACGTACCTACCCAGACAAGTACGCTCGCTACGAAAGAACAAGGTAAATTTCATCAGCCTGACGCCCGGCACAGCCTTCGACCATGCCCGCAGTCGAGGCGGGCATGCTGACGAACGGGCGATTCTCTATCGGATGCTGTACGACTTGCCTCTGGCGCAAAATGAACGGCGTAGACGGCTGCGCGTTGGCCTACTCAACATTCTTCAGGCGACAGCAGGTAAGGAAAACTGGCGAGCTAAGGCCAAAAACCTCTCAGCAGAGGATCTGGATGCAGACCTTTCCAAGGCCTTCCGCCGAGCAGTCCTTGAGGATGCCGAACTGTATGCGGCCCTGAAGGATGGCTGTGAACGCTTTGCTCGTTACCGGGACTACAGCAGAATCCCCTGGGAAGACTCCGAGCTTCGCTACGACCTGATCGGAAAGCTCAGAAGCAAGCTGGCTTCAGTGTGCCTTTCCGCGCTTGAGCCCGATCTGGTCATCCTTGATGAGTTCCAACGATTCAAGCACCTGCTGGATGGCGATGACGAAGCCTCCATGCTGGCGACCGCGCTCTTTGAACATCCCGAGGTTCGCGTTCTCCTGCTTTCCGCGACGCCCTACAAGATGTTCACCCTCGACCAGGAAAACGACGAAGACGACCACTATCCAGATTTCATCAGGACACTAAACTTCCTCTTCAATGATTCCGGCAAGGTTGATGAGGTAAAAGGGCTTTTGTCCGAACATCGAACGACGCTCCACGCTTGCTCCAAGGGGGCGGCATGTCATTCGGGGAAAAAGGCCGAGCTTGAACGATCCCTCCTGAAGGTCATGTGTCGAACGGAGCGAGTAGCGACGACTCGTGATCACAACTCAATGCTGACCGAGATTGAGCGGATGGCTCCCCTTACGCCAGCGGATATTCAGCACGCCGCGACGGTTGATGCCGTGGCAACCTGCGTTAAGGCCGGGGAGCCAATTGAATACTGGAAGTCTGCGCCGTACTTGATCAATTTCCTGAAACATTATGAGCTGAGGCATAAGCTCGATGCCCAGTTGAATGCCCCTTCAGACGCTCTTCGCGGAATTCTTTCATCGGCAAATGGGAAGTTGCTAACGAAGGACCAGCTGGAAGGTTATCAGGCTCTCGATCCTGCCAATCCGAGGATGCGCGTACTTTTCGAAGATACGATCGATAAGGGCATGTGGCAGCTTTTATGGATGCCGCCGTCCATGCCGTACATCAAGCCTGGCGGCGCATACCAGGACAAGGATGCCTTGACCAAAGCCCTTGTGTTTTCCTCTTGGAGTGCTGTTCCAGACGCGGTCGCGTCAATCTGTTCCTACGAAGCCGAACGGAAAATGGTTGCCGGAACCTCGGTTTCCCACAGCGAACTCTATGACAAGGTCAAGCCAGTGCTGCGGTTTGCGGTGGCCTCAAATGATAATCGCCTAACTGGTATGCCAGTTGTTGCCTGGTTGCTGCCGTCCCCAACCCTTGCCACCAAGATTGATCCGCTCGAGATTGCTCTGTGTCGTGGGAGCGGACCAATGGACGCAAGGGAACTGAGGAACGAGGTCAAGGCGATTTGCCGTAGTTTGGTCGAAACCCTGCCTTGTGCAGGGGAAGGGGCGCGAGCTGATGAACGATGGTACTGGGCGGCTCCAATTCTTCTCGACTCTCATAACGGGTTGTTGGACTGGTGTAAGAGCGATTCAGGATGGAGATCCGCTACACCGGATCATGAATCAGGCACCCGTTTCAAAGATCACATCGACCTGCTGGTTAGCATGGCAGAGGGCAGCATTCCTCTCGGTCCTCAGCCCGACGATCTTGTCGATGTGCTTTGCGATCTGGCTCTTGCCGGTCCTGGCGTGTGTGCGTTGCGAGCACTTCGTCGTATCGGTGCCGAACTCGATCCATCCGATCCGAACCTGCTGTCTGCTGCAGCCAGAATTGCATCCGGCTTCCGATCTCTTTTCAATATGCCGGAGACGATTGCCATGCTGCGAGGCTCCGGCGAGGACACTTATTGGCGGTTGACGCTTCAGTACGGTATCGATGGCAATCTCCAATCGGTACTCGACGAATATGTGCATGTCCTTCGAGAATCTTTGGGTCTCCAAGAACATTCCCCGGAAGAACAGGTCGTTGGCATAGCCGAGTGCATCCAATCGGTGTTGTCACTGCGGACAGCACAGATTCGAATCGACGAAATAAAGAAGTCCGGCGACGGCTTTGGTCTTGGTGATTTCAATACCCGCTGTCGATTCGCGCTCCGATTCGGGGATATTCGAGACGACAATGACCAAGCTCTCGTTCGTGCCGACTCGGTGAGGGATGCCTTCAATTCACCGTTTCGCCCATTCGTTCTGGCGTCGACCTCAATTGGCCAGGAAGGGTTGGACTTCCACACTTGGTGCCATGCGGTGGTCCATTGGAACCTGCCTTCCAATCCCGTTGATCTTGAACAGCGCGAAGGCCGTGTTCATCGCTATAAGGGCCATGCGGTCAGAAAGAATGTTGCTGAACGGTATGGTCTGACCGCTCTCACTGTGAATCTTGAGGGCAGTGATCCGTGGCAGGCCCTTTTCCAGATTGCTGCACGAGGCAAATCAAATGGGTATTCCGATCTCATCCCGTATTGGATCTTCGAGGAAGGTTCCGCCCGGGTGGAGCGCCGCATTCCCCTGCTCCCATACAGCAAGGACGTTGGAAAGCTCAAGCGGCTGAAGCAAGGGTTGGCTCTCTATCGGATGGTTTTCGGTCAACCCCGCCAAGAGGATCTTTTATTCAGCCTTAGCCAGAGCGGTAACCATGAGTCGGCGGATTTTTCCGACTGGCTGATTTCGCTTCAGCCACCCGCAGATTGAGAGTGTGTTGCTCGTGGAGTTCAGGTCGAGAGAAACGGAACTCTAGATTGCTCGATCCAGATGTCGGGCCAGGGGCGGCGCATCACCTGCTCCAGCACGATGGCGGGCGCGCTCACCAACCGTTCGATAACCTCCGGGGCCAGCAGGGTCAGCCGCATGACACGGCGCACCTGCGTCACGTCCATGCCCTCGGCCTTGGCGATGTCGGCCACGGACGCTACCCGCTCCTCGTCCAGCAGGCGCTGCCAATGGTGTGCCAGTCCGAGCGCCCGCATCAGCGCGCTATCTTGTGCCGCCACCTGAGTCGCCCGCTCCTGGGGAGGCTCTGACAAGAACTCCTGCGGCGCGTCCAATGGCGTGATGACCCGCTTCTTCAACCCTCGCCTTACCAGCGTCCAGGGGACGAAGGTCTCCAGTCGTACACCTCCGGCGGGGGTTGGGAGTTCATGGGTAATCGGGCGGCCTGTCTGCTTGCCATAGTGTTTCTTGCTGGTCATTTTGCCTCCTACCGGAATCGTTCAAGCATCTGGCGCTGGTCTGGCCAGAGGGCTGGGATGTCGTTTCGCATCAGCCAAAACAGGGTCAGCCTCCGGGGCTGGCATCCCTGCATCAACTGCTCGATGATGTCGGGAGCCAGCCGCGCCAGCCGCAGCAGTCGGCCCACCGTGGTCGGCATCAGTCCTTCGGCCTTGGCGATTTCGACTACGCTCTTGAACGCGCCCGTGTCGAGCAGGGCGTGCCAGTGCATCGCCCGGGCCACAGCTTCGATGATGCGGACATCGTGCTCCCCCTCCCTCCCGTCGACCATCAATTTTCCCTTCTTTCGCTTGAAGTGCAGGGGCACGAAAGTTTCCAGCGCGCTGTTCATCAGGCATCGACCTCCATCAGTTCCGCACCGATCTCCCTCGGCGCGAACTCGCCGATCAACTTGTCCCAGCCCAACTCACGCCACTTCACCTTGATGCCTTGCACCTCGCCGATATGGACGAGGTCGATGCGCTCGATCATCAGGTTGGCGATGCGGTGGCGCTCGACCGGGAACAGGTGATCCCACACATCGCTGAGCCGCCCCATCGCCATCACCGTGCTGGCCTCGTCTATCTGGGCCCCGTTGCGCTGGATGTGGCGCACCACCGATGCGATGGACTCGGGGCTGGTCAGCACCGTGCGGATCTGGGCCACGACCGCCGCCTCGATCTCCGGCGCGGGCAGGCGTTCGTAGCTCTTGCCCGGTGCGCCGAAGCGGCTTTCCGACTTGGACACGTAGTAGTGGTACTTGTGCCCCCTCTTGTTTGAGTAGGTCGGGTACATCCGCTCGCCCGATGGCGTGTAGAGCAGGCCGCGCAGCAAGGCGTCGGTGCGCGACCTGATCTTGGTTTCCACCGACCGGGCATGGCCGTCCTTGGCCAGCACCGCGTGAACCTCGTCCCAAAGCGTCTGATCGATGATCGGCGGGTGTGCGCCGGGATACCAGTTTCCCTTGTGCGACAACTCCCCAAGGTAGATGCGATTGCGCAGCAGCTTGTGCAGGTACTTCTTGTCGATGCGGGTGCCGCTGCGGGTCTGGCCCTCCTGCGTCGTCCAGGCCTTGGTGGTGATCCCTTCGGCGGTCAGGTTGGCGGCGATCTGCGTCGGTGAGCCGATAGTCAGCATCTCCTCGAAGATGCGGCGCACTACCGCCGCCTCGGCTTCGTTGATAAGCAACTGGCGGTTCACAACGTCGTAGCCGATGGATGGCACCCCACCCATCCACATTCCCTTGCGCTTGGCGGCAGCGATCTTGTCGCGGATGCGCTCGCCGGTGACCTCCCGCTCAAACTGGGCGAAGGACAACAGGACGTTGAGCATCAACCTGCCCATTGAGGTGGCCGAGTTGATCTGCTGCGTGACGGCGCTGAAACTTACATCGCGCTGGTCGAACAACTCCACCATCTTGGCGAAGTCGGCGAGGCTGCGTGTCAGGCGGTCGATCTTGTAGACAATGACGATGTCGATCAGGCCGCGCTCGATGTCCGCCAGCAGGCGTTTCAATGCGGGCCGATCCGTGTTGCCGCCGGAGAAGCCGGGGTCATCGTAGTCGTCGGTGACCGGAATCCAGCCTTCGGCGCGCTGGCTGGCGATGTACGCGTGGCCAGCCTCCTTCTGGGCGTCGATGGAATTGAATTCCTGGTCGAGACGTTCGTCCGTGGATACCCGGCAGTAGACGGCGCAGCGCTTGCGGGCGCGGGTAGTGGCGATTTCGTTCATCGCGCACATCCCTTGCCGAAGCCGAAGAACAGGGGGCCGCTCCAGTGCTGGCCGGTGATGTGCCGGGCCACCGCCGTCAAGCTCTTGAAGG
>CAZCOS010000022.1:0-31085 GCA_964500605.1 uncultured Sterolibacterium sp. | reverse complement strand
CCGCGCCACGGCAACCGCTCAAGGTCATCGTCGATAGCCGCCTGGACATGCCGCTGACTGCCCGGGTGCTGCAAGGCGGGCCCGCCCTGATCGCCGCTGCAACTGATGACGCCGCAAAAATTGCAGCGTTGCGCGAACGTGGCGCAGATGTGCTGCTGCTGCCCAACGAACAGGGCAAAGTCGATCTTTCGGCCCTGATGGTGGAGCTCGCCCGGCGCGGCATCAACGAAGTCCACAGCGAGGCGGGCTTTCGTCTGAACGGCTCACTCCTGCAGGCGGGTTTGGTCGATGAGCTACTGCTCTACCTTGCCCCGACACTGCTGGGGAATGCAGCACAAGGGCTGTTTCATCTGCCGGAGCTTACCGATCTTTCGGCGCGACGTGATCTACAAATCATCGACCTGCGTCGTCTGGGTAACGACATCCGCATTCTGGCGCGGCCCCGATGAAAGCCAGCTCGTCTCTGATCGCAAGGCGAGAATTCCGGGGGCGGTTGGTTCTGCTCAATCTCCTGCGAGTATTGCATCTGGTGGGCGTGGTGGGCAGCGGCGCAGTGCTGCTGGGAGCGACCCCATTGGCGGGCAGCGAAATCTACGCCCTGGTGCTTGTCGGTTCGGGTCTGGGCATCATCCTGCTCGATACCTGGACCAACCCGGATTATCTGCGTCAGGTCAGCGGTCTGGGTATCCTCTGCAAGGTATTGCTTCTGGCCACCACCATTTTTCTCGCGGGTCTGATCGTGCCCATCTTCTGGGCCGTTCTGGCCGGCTCGGTTGTCCTCTCCCACGCCCCAAGGCGGCTGCGCCATCGCGTACTCTGGCCAAGAAAGCCTTGACCTGGTTCTACGCTGCTTCGTCAATAGGGAGTCAGATACGGCTGTGAGGCCCAGTGCCACTGCTTTTCCCATGCACCACGCACCATATTCGGATATTCCGGCCGCCCCAGGCTGCCGTTGTAGCGGCCTAGTGCGCGGAAAAGGTCACCGCGCTCGATGTCGAGGTAATGGCGAAGGATGGTGCAGCCGTAGCGCAGATTGGTCCGTAAATGGAAAAGGTTGTTGTCCGGCGTGCCGATGGCCTTGACCCAGAAGGGCATGACCTGCATATAGCCTCGTGCCCCGGCACTGGATACAGCGTATTTTTTGAACCCACTTTCGACCTGAATCAAGCCGAGGACAAGCTGCGGGTCCAGCCCGGCACGCTTGGCTTCGTAATAAACCGTTTTGAGGAAATCGAGCCTTGCACCGCGGTCGGGCATACGTTTTTCAAGCCGCCGCGACATTTCGGTAAGCCAGTTCACCTTTTCAGCCAGGCTGGGAAATTGGGGCTCGGGCGAGGCGCGATCGGCAATGGCGGCCTGTAGCGCAGCCTGAACGCTGGCGGCCAGCGGTTCATTTCTCTGGTTACCCGCCTGGGCCCCGAAAGACCCGGCGAGCAGAAAAAGTGCAATGAAAAGCCCGTTCAGGCGCACAGCTTTTCTTGCAGGAAGGCGAGTACCGATCCGTGATCCAGCATGAGTGCTTCCGAATCGCGTCGGCCTTTGTATTCCAGCTTGCCTTCTTTCAGGCCCCGATCGCCAACGACGATACGATGTGGTACGCCGATAAGTTCCCAATCGGCAAACATCGAACCGGGGCGTTCGTCACGGTCGTCGAGGAGCACATCGATGCCTGCGGCCATCAGGGTGTCGTGGAGCTGGTCTGCCGCCACACGCACGGCATCCGATTTGGCGTAACCCATGGGGACGATGACGACCTGAAAAGGGGCGATGGCGGCCGGGAAAATGATGCCGCGTTCGTCATTCCCCTGTTCGATGGCCGCGCCGACGATACGGGAAACCCCGATGCCGTAGCAGCCCATTTCGGTCACTTGCGGCTGGCCCTGTTCATTGAGGAAGCTGCATTTGAGCGCGGCGGCATATTTGGTGCGAAGCTGGAAAATGTGACCTACTTCGATGCCCCGACAAAGTTCCAGCGTGCCTTTGCCATCCGGCGAGGGGTCGCCCGAAACGACATTGCGAAAATCGTCCGTCAGGAGTGGCTCCGGCAGATCACGACCAAAATTCACGCCGGTCAGGTGGTAGCCTTCCTTGTTGGCCCCGCAGACAAAATCACTCATCACGCCCACGCTGAGGTCAGCGTAGATGGCAATGACGTGGGCGTAGCGCAGGTCGACCGGCCCGATGTAGCCGGGCGCACAGCCTGTGGCCGCACGAACTTCCTGCTCGCTGGCGAAGCGAAAGTCGCCGATCAGCTTTTGAGCCTTGATTTCATTGAGATCGTGGTCACCTCGCAGCAGAATCAAGGCGAAACGACCGGGCTCGCCTTCGGCCAGTGTCGTGCGGATGACGGCAATGGCCTTGACCATTTTCTTCACATCGATCTTGAGAAATTCCGCCACATCCTCGCAGCGGGTCTTGCCCGGTGTGACGACGCCGGTGAGTACCTGGGTGGGGGCTGCGCGCGTGACCACCGGCGCAAGGGCTTCGGCCAGCTCGACATTGGCCGCATAATCAGAGCCCGCCTGCGGGCAAAAGGCAATGGCATCTTCACCGGAATCGGCCAAAACATGGAATTCGTGGGAGCCCGTGCCCCCGATTGACCCCGTATCGGCCGCCACCGCACGGAATTGCAGCCCCAGGCGGGTGAAAATCCGCGTGTAGGTGTCATACATGTTCCGGTATTCGCGTTGCAGGTCTTCAAAGGAAGCGTGAAAGGAATAGCCGTCCTTCATCAGAAATTCCCGACCGCGCATGACGCCAAAACGAGGACGGATTTCGTCGCGGAATTTGGTCTGAATCTGATAGAAATGACGCGGGAGCTGGCGATAACTCTTGATTTCCCGGCGAGCGATGTCGGTGATGACTTCTTCATGCGTGGGGCCGATGACAAAATCGCGCTGGTGACGATCCTTGAAGCGCAACAGCTCCGGTCCGTATTGCGGCCCTCGCCCGGATTCTTCCCACAATTCAAAAGGCTGAACGGCTGGCATCAGCAGCTCGATGGCCCCAGCGCGGTTCATTTCCTCGCGCACGATGTGCTCGACCTTGCGTAAAACACGCAGCCCCATCGGCATCCAGCTGTAAATCCCGCCTGCGAGGCGACGGATCAGCCCCGCCCGTAGCATGAGCTGGTGACTGACGATTTCGGCATCGGAGGGAGCTTCCTTGAGGGTATTGATGAAGAACTGGCTGGAGCGCATGGCGAAATGAATGAAGCGGTAAAGTCGGGGCAGGAATTTTAACAGCCAACCGTCAGGTCACATCAGGCCCATGCCTTCCAGGGCAATTGCATTTGAAATTTTCCCATCCCGTAGGAGCGAATCCTCATTCGCCCCGAACCCCCTTCGCCACTTTGTGCGATGCTTCGACGTGTGGCTTCATTTTCAACGCTGCCGGGACTCGCCCCGGCGGGCGAGTGACTTTCTTGTTGCACGACAAGAAAGTCACCAAAGAATCGTGCCCCACTTCATCGGCCCGGCTGCGCCGGGCTGCCCTCCTGCTGGCCTTGCCGTGCGGCCAGCGATGCAAACTCGCCTTCGGCTCAAACAGCATCGCCGGACTTCCCCGCCCGCCAAGGCCATCACTCGGCGATTCAGAAGGGGAAGTGGGAGCGGCGCGTTGGCTGAACTCGGGATGCTCCGTAGGGGCGAATCATTATTCGCTGCGAATCCTCTTCACGCGATGCTACGACATGCGGCCTTTTCTTCAACCCTGCCGGGACTCGCCCCGGCGGGTGCACTGGACAATCTGGGGGGAGCAATCCATCACCGAAAATCAAATGCGATTGCCCTGTCACATCAGGCCCATGCCTTCAATTCCGATGCGTTCTATGAAACAATAAGCGCAATCCGATTCAAAGAATTGAAGGTTCCATCATGCTTGACCGTGAAGGCTATCGCCCGAACGTCGGCATCATTCTGGTCAATGGTCACAACGAAGTCTTTTGGGGCAAACGCATACGCGAACATTCCTGGCAGTTTCCGCAAGGAGGCATCAACAGGGGCGAATCGCCCGAACAGGCGATGTATCGCGAGCTCCACGAGGAGGTTGGCTTGCGGCCGGAACATGTCGCGATTCTGGGGCGCACCCGTAACTGGTTACGTTACGACGTTCCGAGACACTGGATTCGCCGCGAGTGGCGAAATTCCTACCGTGGACAAAAACAGATCTGGTATCTGCTACGACTCGTTGGACGAGATACGGACGTCTGCCTTCGAGCCAGCGAACGCCCGGAATTTGATGCTTGGCGTTGGAATGACTATTGGATTCCACTCGATACGGTGATTGAGTTCAAACGTGATGTCTATCAGCAAGCACTGATCGAGCTTTCACGCCACCTATTCATGCACCCGGCCGACCGTCAACCCCGCTGGCCCGAACCAGTGTGTGGCCCAGCCTCGCTGCCATGAAGACCGATACCCTGATCGTCGAATTCGACCGGGCCTTGCGCACGCTTCTGGCTCCGGCTTCGACCATGCGCCCCGTACCCGGAAACGACCTGCCCGAAGCCGAGCTTTCCGAGGCGGAACGTGCCCACGTTGCCGCACTGATGCGAATCAATCATTGCGGTGAAATCTGCGCCCAGGCTCTCTATCAAGGCCAGTCCCTGACCTCACGCAGCGATGTGGCCCGCCAGTCCCTGGAAAAGGCTGGGCAGGAAGAAACCGAACATCTGGCCTGGACAGCCCGGCGCATCGAGGAAATGGGAGGACGCAAAAGCCTGCTCAATCCGCTTTGGTATGCCGGTTCACTGGCGATGGGGGTTGTCGCGGGGAAATGTGGCGATCGCTGGAATCTGGGTTTTCTGGCCGAGACAGAACGTCAGGTTGAAGCCCATCTCGAAGGCCACAAGATGCGGCTCCCCGAACAGGACCAGCGATCGCGGGCCATTCTCGAACAGATGCGCGTCGACGAAGCCCGTCACGCCGAAATGGCCCTTCAACTGGGCGCAAAAAGCCTGCCCAGCCCCATCAAGACTGCCATGCGACTGAGCGCGAAGCTGATGACTTCCGTTGCTTACTACGTTTGAACCCGCGTTTGGCTTTTCGCGGCCTTCCTTCTGCCCTTCCTTGATCTCTCAAGCCTCAATGATTTCCCAGTCGTGGGTTATTTCGGCGGTCTTGCCGAGCATGATCGAAGCGGAGCAGTATTTTTCTGCCGAAAGTTTGATGGCCCGCTCGACGGCTTCTGGCTTGAGTGCCTTACCCGTTACGACGAAGTGCATGTGAATTTTTGTGAAGACCTTGGGGTCGGTATCTGCGCGCTCAGCTTTGATATCGACTTCGCAACCGGTGACTTCCTGACGGCCTCGTTTGAGGATCATCACGACATCAAAAGACGTACAGCCACCTGTTCCAGCCAGCACTAACTCCATCGGACGGGGCGCGAGATTGCGCCCTCCGGCTTCGGGCGCACCATCCATGGCAACCAGATGGCCGCTGCCGGTTTCAGCGATAAAGCTCATGCCATCGTGCCAGCTTACCTTGCATTCCATGCTTGTGGTCCGTTGCGGAAATAAAGAGCTGTGGATTTTAACAGCGAGGACGGGTGAGGCCTTCCATCACCTTGCCCCCGAAAACTCAGGACATCAATTCTTCGTAAAAAATGACATCGCCTTGTTCTTCATCATGAGGCGGACCAAAGTAGAGCCTGCCTCTGCCGCGTAGCGTGTGCTCACCTGCCCGGATGAGAAACTCGGTTCCACCCTCGGGTTCAACGCGTGTGCCGTTCGTACTTTTATCGACAAGAACGAAACTATCGCGCCGAAGTTCGATCCGGCCATGGTTACGAGAGGCATGCTGACTTTGAATCTGGAGGTCACAACGGGCATCTCGCCCGAGTGTCAGTACGAGACGGGCTGGATCGAGGATGATTTCCTCTGCGCCATGCTGCAGCTTCAAGCGCGGGGGCGTCATGATCGTGGTAATGAGCGAGGCGGTCTGAAGTGTCGACGTGCCGTGCTCAACAGGGATCGGTTGCAAGGCGACGGATTGCCAGACAACGGCGCAAACCGGAAGGTTGTCATCATGACGTTTGACCGTCGCCGCATCCAGATTCAGAACGGCTTTTTGCAGAACATCCGGCAGCGTTTCGACGGTCGAGGCCGTGGTTACGACCTGTCCGCCCTTGGCGAGCTTGACCAGGCGGGAGGCAACCTTGACGGTCTCGCCTGTGGCGTCATTACTGCCTTCCGCCATGGGTCCGTAGAAAAAACCGATGCCCACCACCAGCTTGATCCCCGAAACCGCAGGTAGTTTTTCGACCCGCAACTGCATCTCGCAGGCCGCGCGCATCCCGTCTTCGGCATTTTCAAAGACGGCCATGAGATGTTCGCCAATCTGCTTGACGACCCGCCCCCGAAAGCTTTCGATGGCACGCCCCATGCGATTGAAGCAGCGTTCAAACGCCTGCATCGCCTCATTTTCATCGAGCCGTTCAAAGAGCTGCCGACTACCGGAGATATCGGCATAAAGCACACAGACCTGGCGTTGCGGGGTGTTCATGGCCTCTTCAGCTTTCAAAAGGAGGAGGGAATCATCGCATATTTTGATCTATCAGGCATCCTGCGGCGTAGAACGGGTCTGGCGAAACAAGGTGATGATGTCCCCTTCCAGCCCGGCGTTCTGAGCGGAGTCACCACAAGACGATACCTCCCCCGGCTCCTCCAGATCATCCGGGTCGAAAGCGCGGTCTCCATCGGGCTCGTGCCGACCCGTCGGGCGCAGATTGGCGAAATCGTAATGTCGAGGATCGGCAAGATGCGAGGGAATCACGTTTTGCAGGCTGCGGAACATGGATTCGATACGTCCCGGATAACGCTTTTGCCACTCGGTCAGCATCTGTTTGACCTGCTTGCGCTGAAGTTGCTCCTGACTACCGCAAAGGTCGCAAGGGATGATGGGAAATTGGCGAACTTCGGCCCAGGCGGCCAGATCCTTTTCGCTGCAATAAGCCATGGGCCGGATGACGATGTTTTTTCCGTCATCGGAAACGAGCTTGGGCGGCATACCCTTGAGCTTTCCGCCGAAAAACATGTTGAGGAACAGCGTTTCCAGCATGTCTTCGCGATGATGACCCAGTGCGATTTTCGTCGCACCAAGCTCCCCGGCAACGCGGTAGAGAATGCCCCGGCGCAGCCGCGAACACAGCGAACAAGTGGTTTTACCCTCGGGCACCACGCGCTTGACGATGCTGTAGGTGTCCTGGTTTTCGATATGAAAGGGAATCCCGAGCCCGGAAAGATAATCGGGCAAGACTTCGGCGGGGAAGCCGGGCTGTTTCTGGTCAAGATTGACGGCCACCAGCTCGAAATCGATGGGTGCATGTTCGCGCAGATACATCAACACATCGAGCATGCCGAAAGAATCCTTGCCGCCAGACAGGCAAACCATGACACGGTCGCCCGCTTCGATCATGTTGTAATCGACAATGGCCTGGCCGGCATTCCGGCGCAAACGCTTGGCCAGTTTGTTGGCCTCGATACTGGCTTTGTTCGCCTGTCGAGCTGAAGGAGAAGGGGTATTGGACATCAGGAAAAGACTTTCAACAGGTTTGTTTCAGGTTTAGAGATGTGCCGTCCGCCCACCATCGACATTGATGACCTGCCCGGTGATGTAGGGCGCATCAAAAGCCAGAAAACGGACGGTTCGAGCAATGTCTTCCGGGCTTCCAACCCGTTTGAGCAAGGTGTGTTCAACAATGGTCGCTTGTTCCTCTGGCGAAAAACTGTGTGCCGAGTCTGGCCAGAGAATCGCACCGGGTGCCACGGCATTCACCCGCACTTCCGGAGCCAGATCGATGGCTAGTGCGCGGGTGAGTCCCAGCAGACCCGATTTCGCGGCGCAGTAAACTGCATGATCCTTGAAAGGGCGTTCGGCGTGAATATCGGTGATATTGACGATGCAGCCTCGTGATTGCTTCAACATGGGTGTGGCGCATTGGGAAAGAAACAGGGGCGCGCGCAAATTGCTGCCCACCAGATTGTCCCAGTCCTGACGGTCAATCTGTCCCACCGGTGTGCTAAAAAAGCTGGAAGCATTGTTGACGAGAAGATCCAGTCTTCCGAAGCATCTCGACACTTCCCCAATCAAGGTTCCCAGAGCCGTTTCATCGTTCAGATCTGCCTCGACAACGCTTGCCGAAGCGGGCCGCAAGGCATTCAGATGCGCGGCCAGCAGACGGGCTTCGTCGGCAGAATGTCGGTAATGCAGCACAACATCCGCCCCGGCTGCATGCAGCGATGAGGCAATCGCCGCACCCACACGGCGTGCAGCACCAGTAACCAAGGCGACGGGAGCAGAATTCATGAGCGAAGTATACATTCGACGCCGCCTTGCTTTTTACTGCTCAGTCGAATCAATCTCATACTTCCTTGCACTTCGGGTATAACGGCCAGAATGCAATGCATCAGGAATCAAATTTCACCTATACTTTCGTAATAAACGATCCTTAAATTCATCCCATCAATACTGATTCCGAGCCTGCTTTCCCGACATGCCGAATACCAAGAAGGTTCAACCCTGGCGATCCATCCGTGTTCGCGTAACCCTGCTGATGCTGACGGTCACGCTGGCCGGGCTTTGGGGGCTGGCCTGGTTCATCAGTCAGGCCTTGCATGCCGACATTGAACAGGTACTGGGCGAACAGCAACGCTCTGCGGTTAACCTGCTGGCGGCGGATCTGAATGACGATCTTGATGACCATTTCAAGGACCTGAACACGGCTGCCAACGCGCTTGCACCGCTACTGCAGGGTGACCCAGAGCAAATCCAGCAACGTCTTGAAAATCTACCCCTGCTGACCCGTCGCTTTAACGGTGGCGTTTTTGCCACGGATCCCCAGGGCATCGTCCTGGCCGATTTTTCAAAAGCCATGGCGCGGCTTGGTGCAGACCTGCGTGCGCGTGAATCGGTGGCCACGGTACTCCGGGAAGGACGTTCCATCATCGGCAGGCCAGAAATCGGCCTGCACCTCAAGGTTCCGATTTTCGACATGAGCGTCCCCATCCGGGATCATCAAGGGCGGCTCATCGGCACACTGACTGGAGTGACCAATCTCACCCAGGCCAGCTTTGTTGACCTTTCCGAAAAAAGCAAGCGAACTGCCGCCAATCAATTCCTGCTGATTGATCGGCAACACCGGCGCATCGTCACCGCGACGGACAAGCAGCGCATCATGGAAGAAAGCCCGCCTCGAGGCTATTACCCGGCGATTGACCGTTTCATGGATGGACAGGAAGGCACGGCGATCTTTGTCAACCCAAAGGGTGTTGAAATCATCGAATCGGTCCGCCAGATTCCCCGGGCCGCCTGGTATGTCGCCGCACTTCAACCTACCGCCGAAGCCTTTGCACCCATCCACGCCATGCAAAAGCGGATGCTGATCACCACCTTGCTGCTCAGTCTATTGGCCTGCGGGCTGAGCTGGTGGCTGCTGCGACGAGAACTTTCCCCCCTTTTCAAGGCGGTCCATATCCTTGGAGATCTGACCACGGAAAACCCGGCTTTACCTGCCGCCTTACCGGTTACACGAGATAACGAAATCGGGCAACTCATCCGGGGCTTCAATCATCTGCTGGCCATGCTTGCCCAGCGCGAACAACATCTGCGCGAAAAAACTGACCGTCTCGACGAAGCCCAGAGCATGACCAAAACCGGAAGCTGGATGCTGACACTATCGGATGCAACATTCGAATGCAGCGATGAAATGTATCACCTGTTCGGGCTTGATCCACGCAAGGACAGTCTGACACTTCAGGACCTCGAACGTGCCGTACATCCTGAAGAGCAAGAAAGGGTCAGCCAGGCCTTCCAATCTGCTTTGGCCACCCATACACCTTATGACATTCAACACCGCATGCGGACTTCAACGGGCCAGATCAAATGGCTGCGTTCCCGTGCCATAACCGAATTCGATCCGTCGGGTCAGCCCTTGCGCACGATGGGTACGGTGCAGGACATTACCGAACAAAAGCACCTTGTCGATACGCTTGAAGCCACCCGTCTTCAGCTCAATAGCATTATCGGCAATATCCCCGCCATGGTTTTTCTCAAGCGAGCCGAAGACCTTCGCTTCGTTCTTTTCAACCGGGCAGGGGAAGAATTGCTGGGCTATTCATCCAGCCAGATTCTCGGAAAAAATGATTACGATTTCTTTCCAGCGGACGAAGCGGATGCCTTTACACGCCGCGACCGCGAAGTGCTGGACAGCCATGAAATTCTCGACATCCCCGCCGAGAAAATCACCACGGCCAAGGGAGAAGAACGGGTGCTCTACACACGCAAAATCGCCCTGCGCGATGCGGAAGGTCGCCCCACCCACCTGCTTGGCATTTCCATGGATATCACCGCCCGCAAGCACGCCGAAGCCGAGCTGCGCATTGCAGCAACCGCTTTCGAATCACAAGAAGGCCTGCTAATCACCGATGCACACGGCACCATTCAACGCGTCAATCGTGCCTTTACCCGCATGACCGGCTACACCCCCGAAGAAATTGTTGGAAAAAATCCAAAGTTATTGCGTTCGGGACGTCAGGAGGCCGCGTTCTACGAGGCCATGTGGAACAGCATCAGGACAACCGGCGGCTGGCAAGGTGAAATCTGGGATCGACACAAGGACGGTCATATCTATCCCAGCTGGCTGACCATTACTGCTGTACGCAACGAAGAAGGCGAAGTCACGCATTATGTTGGCGCACAATTCGACATCACAGACCGGAAGCAATCCGAGGAACGTATCAATCAGCTCGCCTATTTTGACCCGCTGACCCAGCTGCCCAATCGGACCTTGCTGAACGATCGTCTCCGCCAGACCCTGGCCCACTGTGCACGCACCTTGCAACACGGCGCACTGATTTTCATCGATCTCGACAAATTCAAGCTTCTCAACGACACACTGGGGCATGACCAAGGCGATCTTCTGCTCCAGCAAGTTGCGCAAAGGCTTAACGACAGCGTCCGGACGGGCGATACCGTCGCGCGGCTGGGCGGTGACGAATTCATCGTCATGCTGACCAATCTCAGCACCCAGCCTATCGAGGCAGCGATGCAAACCGAGCTCGTCGGCAAAAAAATCCTCACCCGCCTGGCCCAACCCTATCCGCTTGCCGATACCACTTTTCACACGACCGCCAGCATGGGGGCCACGCTCCTGGGCCCGGAAAACAACATTCTCGAAGCCCTGTTCAAACAAGCCGATCTGGCCATGTACAAAGCCAAGGCCGCCGGACGAAACGCCCTGTGCTTCTTCGACCCCGACATGGAAATCGAAGCAATGCAACGTGCGGATATGGAAAACGACTTGCGCGAAGCCATCGGGCAGAACCAGTTCGAGCTGCATTATCAAGCCCAGATGAGCCACGGGCGACTCGTCGGTGCAGAAGCACTCGTTCGCTGGCGGCATCCGCAACGGGGCCTGATCCCGCCTGACGAATTCATCGCCCTGGCTGAAGAAACCGGGCTCATCATTCCATTGGGACTTTGGGTTCTGGAATCCGCCTGCCAACAACTGACCCACTGGGCCACTCACCCCACACTCTCTTCGCTCACCCTGGCCGTCAACGTCAGCGCACAGCAATTCCGCAAGCCCGACTTCGTCGATCAGGTTCGTGATGTCCTGATGCGAACGGGGGCCAATCCGGAACGGCTCAAGCTCGAACTCACCGAAAGCCTTCTGGTGCAGGAAATCGACAGCGTCATCGTCAAGATGAACGCGCTCAAAGCCATGGGTATCCGCTTTGCACTCGACGATTTTGGTACAGGTTATTCCTCGCTCTACTACCTCAAGCACCTGCCACTCGACCAACTCAAAATCGACCGTTCCTTCATCCGCGACATTCTCGACGACCAAAATGACGCCGCCATTGCAGGAGCCATCATCGCACTGGCCAAGAACATGGGGCTCAATGTCATCGCCGAAGGCGTAGAAATCGAGCCACAACTTGATTTTCTCTCCGGACTGGAATGCCGCGCCTACCAAGGCTATTACTTCTCCCGTCCGCTCCCTGCCACGCATTTCGAGACTTACGCCAAGGGCTTTCATCCGTGAGTGAAGACAACGACTTAACACTTCAAAGTCTTGTCTTCGGCGCAACGGGTTTCATCGGCAGCCATCTGGCCGAGCAACTTGTCTTGTCCGGGCAAAAAATCACCACCCCCGTTCGAACCCACAGTGTCTTCCTCGAACGACTCGGCTGTGCCCAAACGCGCATCAACTTTCAGGATGATGCGGCCCTTATCCGTACTCTCGAAGGCCACGAGCGTGTCTATTGCACGCTGGCCAATCCGCGTCGCCATCTCCCGATCGCAGCCCTGCGCGAAGTCGAAGTCACACTCACCGCCCGCCTCATTCGTGCTGCTGCCCAGGCGGGTGCGAAACGCTTTATCCTCCTGAGTACCGTGATGGTGTACGGCTTCTCTCGTCCGCCCGAATCCATTGACGAAACCTGGCCTGCCCGTCCGGAACACCCCTTCAATCGCGTCGCCCTCGAACGCGAACAAAACGCCTGCGACGTGGCTGAGCGTTGCGGAATCGAGCTAGTCATTGTCCGACCCGCCACCACGCTGGGTCGTCGTGATCGGGCCATGCGTCCCCTGTTCTCGGCCTTCGAGCGTGGCCTTTTTCCGGTTTTTGGTCGGGGGGACGCGCACTTTTCCGCCATTGATGCCCGTGATCTGGGCCGCGCGATGGCTTTTCTGGGGCACCACGCTCAAGCCGCCGGACAAATCTGGCTCGCCCGAGGTTACGACACAAACTGGCTAGACCTGAAACAGGCACTGGAAATCCAGACCCAGCGGCGCGCGCTGACGCTCCCAATTCCATTAGGCTTTGCACGAATCCTGGGGAGCCTAACCGACCAGTTTTGTCCATACAGCCTTGAACCTTCACTCACCCGCTTTTCCGTCGATGTAATGAGCACATCCACCCTCTTCGATGACCAGAAGCTCCGAGCCCTCGGCTGGCAACCTCACCATTCTCTTGCCGACACCCTTCAGGAAATCATGCACCCTGAATTTATTTCACTCCCTACCCGCTAGAATATTTGCATTTCCATGCGGTTCTTCATAGGAATCCTCATGTCTGCAAATCCGAGTGAGCAATTAAACAAAGCCCAATACTGGGCCCTTCATGGCGCATTCCTGGCCCTTTTTCTGACTCTTGCACTTGATTATTTCGCCTGGCGGGTCATCCTCGAAGAAGCACACGTCGGCCTGCCCCTGTTCAACACCCTCCTGATGTCAACCGGGCTACTCGCCAGCCTTCTGATCGCCGGGCTAGCCGCCATGCTGATGTATACCCGCCAGCTGGCCCCGCGCATGATCCAGGAATTCAAAGAAACCCAGCAACGCACGGAAGCCTGCTGGGAGCAGGCCGTGGCCGGCCTGAATAGCGGCCTGACCGACTGGAACCTGCTCACCGGAGAAACACGATATTCCCGCCACTGGCACGAAATGCTGGGGCTCAAGGAAGGCGAGGTTCTTCCCCATTCTGACGAATGGATGAAACGTATCCATCCCGACGATCTGCCCAAACTCGTGGCGCAAATGAACGCACTTTTCGAGGGCAGGCTTGAAGCACCAAAGCATGAATTCCGGATGCTGCATGCCGATGGCAGCTGGCGATGGATTCTGGGTCACGCCATCATCCACCGCCGCGACGAAACCGGCCGCCCATTGCGTTTGATCGGAACCAATGTCGACATCACTGAGCGCAAGAAAACCGATGAAGAGCTGCAGCTTGCTGCCCTTGTCTATAAAAACGGCAGTGAGGCCATGTCGGTTACAGGCAGTGATGGCCGCGTCATCACGGTCAATCCCGCCTTCACCCAGATCACCGGCTACAGTCTGGAAGAAATGCAAGGCCGCCATGCGCGGATTTTTGACCTTGACGAAACCGTTTTCAACACGGTTCGTGACACCATCAACACCGCCGGAAAATGGCACGGCGAAGTCTGGAGCCGTCGCAAGGATGGCGACGTTTTCCCTGCCGATGTCAGCATCAACACCATTTTCGACGAAGCCGGGCAACCCAGCCGCTACGTCGCCCTCTTCACCGACATCACCGACCGAAAGCAGACCGAAGAGCTCGTCTGGCGACAAGCCAACTTTGACGCGCTGACCCAACTTTTCAATCGCAGCATGTTCCACGAACGGGTCGGACAGGAAATCCGCCTCGCACAACGATCTGGCGCGCAGCTTGCCCTGCTCTTCATCGATCTTGACCGCTTCAAAGAAATCAACGATACCCTTGGCCACGATGTGGGTGACCATCTTCTCCTCGAAGCCGCCCGTCGTATCGTCTCCTGTGTGCGCGAAACCGATGCCGTTGCCCGACTGGGTGGTGACGAATTTACCGTCCTACTGGCCGGTTTGAGCGAAAATGATGGCCCGGTCATCGAACGCGTGGCACGCAACATCCTCGAAAACCTTGCGGATCCCTTCCGGCTGGGGCATGAAGAAGTCTACGTTTCTGCCAGCATTGGCATCACCCTTTTTCCAAATGATGCCAAGGAGATTGAAGTTCTGTTTCGCAATGCCGACCAGGCCATGTACCTTTCGAAAAGCCTGGGCCGCAATCGTTACAGTTATTTCACCCCGGCCTTGCAAGCCAACGCCCAAAACCGCCTTCGTCTCATCAACGATTTGCGCACGGCCCTCACCGAAAATCAGCTTTCCCTTCACTTCCAGCCCATCGTCGAGCTCTCCACCGGACGACTCATCAAAGCCGAAGCCCTCTTACGCTGGCACCACCCTCAGCGAGGCATGATTCCACCCGATACCTTCATCCCCCTGGCTGAAGAAACCGGGCTGATCCACGAAATCGGCGATTGGGTCTTTCACGAGGCCACTCGCTGGCTGCATCACTGGCGAAATACCTGCCAGCCCGAGCTACAGATCACCATCAACAAATCCCCCATCCAGTTCCACAAGGACGGTAACGGATACCACGCCTGGACGGAACACCTGAAAAAACTGGGGCTCCCCGGCCACAGCCTCATCATCGAAATCACCGAAGGTCTGCTGCTCAATACTGACAGCCACGTTGTCACCGAACTCCTGGCCTGCCGGGACCTTGGCATCCAGGTGGCTATCGATGACTTCGGAACCGGCTACTCTTCACTTGCCTATCTCAATCGTCTCGACATCGACTACCTGAAAATTGACCGTTACTTCATCCGGAACCTCAGTCCCGGTTCTTCGGACACCGCCCTTTCCGAAGCCATCGCTGTCATGGCCCACAAACTCGGGCTAAAAGTCATTGCCGAAGGCGTCGAAACCCAAGCCCAGCGCGACATCCTGACCGCCATCGGCTGTGACCAGGCCCAAGGCTACCTCTTCTCCCGTCCACTTCCGCCCGAAGAATTCGAATATCTCCTGAAGAAGAATGCCTCTTTGGGCTGAACCGGAGCAACAGACCAGAACGATGCGCAGCTTAAGCGTTCTTGCCTTTTTGCCAGAGAACATCACTCACCCCCGCATGGAGGTTGAGATAACGTGAGAGGACAAAGAGAAGATCGGAAAGACGGTTGAGGTATTGGCGGCCGGTATCCGAGATTTCCTCGGACTGCCCCAGCGCAACAACGGCACGTTCGGCCCGGCGGCAAACGGCGCGGGCCTGGTGCGTCAAAGCCGCAGCGCGGGTTCCGCCGGGCAGGATGAATTCCTTGAGGGGAGTAAGTGCGGCATTGTAGTGGTCAATCGCGGCTTCCAGACGACCGGGCTGGGTTTCGGCCAGCAGTTTTGAACCGGGAATGCAAAGCTCACCGCCCAGATCAAAAAGATCGTGCTGGATGCCGGTGAGCAATTCGACCACTTCCACAGGGAGTTCTTCGCAGGCAAGTACGCCGATCACGGCATTCGTTTCATCCACTTCACCCATTGCCGTGATCCGAAGGCTATCCTTGCTGGTGCGACTGCCATCGCCCAGACCCGTTGTGCCGGCATCACCAGTGCGGGTGTAGATTTTCGAGAGGCGGTATCCCATGATGGTTCTCCTGTGCGAAGGATAAGCACTGATCGTGCAATGACAGCAGCTAACGGGTGAGGGCCCGCCGAGGCTATTGAATATCGAGTCCGCCCTGGGCCATTTCGGCGGCACGCAGGAGTGCCCTGGCCTTGTTTTCGGTTTCCTGCCATTCGTTTTCGGGAATGGAATCCGCCACGATGCCGGCCGCTGCCTGAACGTGCAGCATGCCGTCCTTGACGATGCCGGTGCGGATGGCAATGGCCAGATCCATCTCGCCCGAGAAACTGAGGTAACCGCAGGCCCCGCCGTAGAGCCCGCGCTTGACGGGTTCGAGTTCGTCGATGATTTCCATCGCACGAACCTTGGGGGCGCCGGTGAGGGTTCCCGCCGGGAAGGTGGCCCGGAATACATCGAGATTGTCGATGCTGTCTTCGAGCAGCCCTTCGACATTGGAAACGATGTGCATGACGTGAGAGTAACGCTCGATGACCATCTGGTCTGTGACCTTGACGCTGCCGGTTTTTGCGATCCGCCCGATATCGTTGCGGGCGAGGTCGATCAGCATGACATGCTCGGCGCGCTCCTTCTCGTCGGCGAGAAGTTCTTCGGCCAGGGCCTTGTCCTGCTCGGGGGTCGCGCCGCGCGGGCGGGTTCCGGCAAGGGGGCGAATCGTGACCTTGCGACCAGCTGGCGTGGATTCTTGTCGAACGAGGATTTCAGGCGAAGCACCGACCACCTGGAATTCACCAAAATCGTAGTAGTACATGTAGGGCGAGGGGTTGAGCGAGCGCAGTGCACGGTAGAGATTAAGTGCCGTGGCGGCATAGGGCTTCTTGATACGCTGACCGATTTGGACTTGCATCATGTCGCCATCGGTAATGTATTGCTTGGCCCGGGCGACGGCGGCGAGGTAATCCGCCTTTTTGAAATCACGCACGGATTCTCCCCCCGGTGCAGGGCCACTTTGGGGAAGAGGGACGGGACTACGCAGCTGCCCGGCGAGTTCGTGCAGTCGCGCTTGTCCTTTTTCCCAGGCTTCTGGCTGGGCGGGATCGAGGTAGACGATGAGGTATATCTTGCCGCTGAGATTATCGACAACGGCCAGCTCCTCGGTTTGTAGCAGGAGGATGTCGGGCATGCCGATTTCATCGGGCAGGCTGCAATTCGCAAGACGACTCTCGACATAACGGATGGCGTCGTAGCCGAAATAGCCCGCGAGCCCGCCACAAAAGCGCGGCAGCCCGGCGGGCACATGCACCTTGAAGCGGGCTTGATAAGCCGCGAGGAAATCCAGGGGATTCCCTTCGTGCCGTTCGACGACCTGTCCGCCCTGCACGATTTCGGTCTGAAAGCCTCGGCTACGCAAGAGGGTGCGCGCAGCCAGGCCGATGAAGGAGTAGCGACCAAAGCGTTCACCGCCGACGACGGATTCCAGGAGGAAGCTATTGGGCCGATTGGCGAGCTTGAGATAGAGCGACAGCGGCGTATCGAGATCGGCGAAGGTTTCGAGCGTGACCGGAATGCGGTTGTAACCCTCGGCGGCGAGTTGCTGGAATTCGGAGGCTTGCATGATGGGCGAAAAGATCAGGAGGGGGGCTGCGGCGCGACCAGACGGGCGGCGGCTTCGATCGTCGGGACTATAGCATCGCAGTCTTCAGCCCGCATCTGGCGACCTTCGGCATAACCATAGGGAAGGCAGACAATGGGGCAGCCTGCCGCACGGGCCGCCTCGACATCGTTCATCGAATCCCCGATCATCAGGGCCTCCTCCGGCGCGATGCCGAAATACTCACAGGTGTGCAGCAGGGGCAAGGGATCCGGTTTGCAGCGCGTGAGTGTGTCGCCACAAACGACGTATTCAAACCAGGCATCGAGCTGGGTCTGCTTCAGAAGTGGGGTCACGAAAGTAGCCGGCTTGTTGGTCACGCAGGCCAGCCGCAAACCGTGTTCGCGCAGCTTCGCCAGCCCTTCGAAAACGCCAGGAAAGGGACGGGCAGATTGACCGTTACTTTGCTGATAATGGCGACGAAAACTTTCGAGCGCGTCGCCCGGTGCGGTATCCGGTTCGAAACAGCGGCGCACCAGATTGGCCGAACCCCGCCCGATATAGCTGCGCACTGCTTCTTCCGATAGCGGTGTGCGACCATATTCAATCAGCATGGCATTGACGGCGACCGCAATGTCTTTGGCGGTATCGAGCAAGGTGCCATCCAGATCGATCAGGGCGGCACGCACCCTGAAAACCCCGGGGGAAGGCGGCGCGATCATGCCTTCGCCAGTTCCCCGCGCAAGGCGGCGATGATGCTGTCGTAACGATGCGCATCCGTAGCCTTTCCTGCACCGAAAACGGCTGAACCGGCGACAAAGGTATCCGCCCCGGCGCGGGCAATGTCGGCGATGTTGTCGACCTTTACGCCACCGTCGATTTCCAGCAGGATGCGGCGGCCTGATTTTTCGGAGTAAGCATCTAGTCGAGCCCGGGTCTCGCGCAGTTTGTCGAGTGTGCCCGGGATGAAGGATTGCCCGCCGAAACCGGGGTTCACCGACATCAGCAACACGACATCGAGGCGATCCATGACGTGATCGAGCCAGTTGAGTGGTGTAGCCGGATTGAACACCAGCCCCGCCTGACAGCCACAATCGCGGATGAGCCCGAGTGTGCGATCGACATGCTCGGACGCTTCCGGGTGAAAAGTGATGATGTTCGCCCCCGCCTTGGCGAAATCCGGAACGATGCGATCGACGGGTTTGACCATCAAATGCACATCGATCGGGGCCTGTGTGAGTGGCCGGATGGCCTCGCAAACCAGCGGGCCGATGGTGAGATTAGGGACATAATGATTGTCCATCACGTCGAAATGAATCCAGTCCGCACCCGCCGCAATGACGTTTTCGACTTCCTCACCCAGACGGGCGAAATTGGCGGAAAGCAGGCTGGGGGCAAGACGGTAGTTGGAGGACATAGCGTGAGCGAAAAGACGTGTAGCGACAAAAAGATGCCGGAGGATGCGATTTTACAGGCTTGAGGTTTCATGAAAATAGGCGGAAATTGCCGTCCAGTTACGCGCTTCACCCTGACGTGTTTTCGTGTGCAATATCGGCCATGACCGAAAACACGAAATACGCGATCACCGTTCGCGTTCGCACCCAGTTCATTCCGGAACAGTCTGACCCAAAGGACAACCGGTATGTCTTCGCCTATACGATCGACATCGAGAACACGGGGTCAATCGCTGCGCAGCTCATCAGCCGACACTGGATCATCACCGATGCCGACAATGCCATTCAGGAAGTGAAAGGGATTGGTGTTGTTGGTGAGCAGCCTTGGCTGCAGCCTGGACAGCATTTTGAATACACCAGCGGCTGCGCACTCACCACGCCGGTTGGGACAATGAAGGGCAGCTACCAGATGACCGCCGAAGATGGCGCACGATTCGATGCCGCAATCGAAGAATTCGTTCTATCGATCCCGAGGGTGCTGCACTGACACGATGCCGGGTTCGAGGTTCTCGACGCTTTCGACGCTCCCCAATGCGAGCTGGGTCTTCATCGGGGCAAAGCGTGCGAAGCTCGCGGGGAGTGGCGCGTTTTCAAGGCTGCGCTGGGTGAAAAGGTAACGCCCGTCACACACGAAGCCGAGGGTATCCCAAGCCACTTCGTTCAGCGCATCACGCAGAGCGTGCAGATCACAAGCCGGATCGTGCGGAAACAGGGCCAGAACGGCACCATCGAAATGCTTGCAGCGGTGCAGGAAGAAGGGATGCCTCTCACGCGTCCGGCCATTTACATAAAGGCGTGGTGCGTCCGTCTGAGGATAACCGCGCCCCCAATGCCACCAGTTACTTTCGTCGAAGGGCCGGATGCCGCGTGAAATCAGCCTGGCTTTGTGGGCTCGCAATGCTCGTGGCGGAGGGTCGTCCTTGCCCACCCAGATCATGCGGCGCGTCCGACCGGTCCTGACCGTACTGGAGCAAACGAACTCGCGGTTACCGTAAGCCTCGCTGACGTAAATCTCATCCGCACCGGACACTGCACCGACCTTGACGCTGGCGATGTCGCGCAGATGCAACGTCGCCTCATCACGGGCAAACATCAGATGGCCTGCTGCCTCGACCAGATAGCGGGTCTGCCAGCAGGGGTCTGCCAGAGCGACGGCAAGTTTGTCGCGCGCTCCGATTTCGGCGTAACGCATCGTGCGGTCGAACAAGCCCTTCTGAAACCGCCAGATCAGGCAATTCGGGACGGCGGTATCGAACACCCGCGCATCGCCCAGCTCGATGGCATGAGTGATTGTCCCCTGCTCAAACAGCCAGCGATTGAGCTTCACGCTGGAGGTGGTCTTGAGAAAATCACGCGGGGTAATGAAGATCAGCTCCCCGCCTTCGGTTAGATGACGCACCGATTTTTCGATGAAGAACAGATAAAGATTGGTGCGCCGGTCAAATAGTCGGGAACTTAGCCGATCGCGTGTTTCTGGCGCGATGTCCTGAAATCGCACATAGGGCGGATTACCGATAACCGTCTCGAACCGTTTCGTTTCGGGATAATCGAAGAAGTCCATCCGCAAACTGCCAGAAGGGGCATGACGAGCGTCCAGCTCAATGGCGACGCAGCCGGGCAAGGCCCGCGAAAAAGCACCATCGCCACAAGAAGGTTCCAACACCCGGCCATGGTTCTGGCGCAGGGCCAGCATGGTTTGCACGACGATGTCCGGGGTAAAAACCTGACCAAGGGTTTCAATATCGTGTGTCATGCCCTGTCGTTTCTGAACCGTGGAGAAGCAAGATCACCGGAGTTTATTCCGACGTACCGGCCCCTCCCCACTTGCTGACGAAATACACATTGCCGACGCGTCGGACATTTTCCGTATCGAGCCTGCGCAGATTTCGCTGTATTGTGCTGATGAAGTCATCGATCTCGAATGACTCAAAAATGTCTGTCAATCTGGCACTGTTTCGTAGAACGTGGGCCATGAATTCGGACGCAGGCCCCAGCAGTGCCTCACGGGTTTCATCCCGAACGACAACGGAAAGCAGCCAATCGATTTGCGGGTCGATGAACTCCGAGCCCTGCTCTTCGATTTCATCCAGAAAAAGCAGGTAGAGCAGGTTGAATTTTGCCTGGTCATGAAAACAGGTATTGACCGAGGGCGGCGTGCTCGGTCGGATATATTCAATGGCCGGACGCCTGCCATAGTTCATACCGGTGATTTTGATCTTCATGCAATCCTCTTCTGTAATCGGTGCTTCAAGCTTGCACTCAGGCCTGGCCTTGTTGCAGCAATCGATGAATCCGCTCACGCACCCAAGTGAAGCGAAGATGCTCCTGTTCCAGCCGCAAGCCCTCACGAATCCGATTTTCGCGCAGATCATCATAAAGGAGAGATTCTTCGGGCCTTAGCCTGTGCAAGGCATTTCGTTGCGGCTGGTCTTCTCGCCCCCAGACTTCCTCGTGCGCCCCCAGGGTGGCTCGGTCCATGAGGAAAGACTCGACATGACTGAAATGACCGCGCAGTTGGTCAAGGATGGCGAAGCCGTGGGTGTCGATGTCGCCCCAGTAATGAATGGCGCAGTGTTCCAGCCACCGAGCCTGTGCCAGTGCAGCCCATCCGTAGCCTGAACCGAAAATGGCCATTGCACCGGGTAGCGGCGGGAAGGCCAGAAAATTCGTTTCATTTTCAGTGATGAACACTCTTTGCACAGCAAGACTCAAGCGACTGAAATCCAGTGCGCCCAGCGTAATATCAGGACAGGATAATTTGGCGAAATCACGAATTTCGGGGTCAAGAAGACGAAAGCGGATCCGTGTGGGCTTGTCCAGAAAGCCATATCGGGCGGCAAACTGCGCAACGCCGGTTTTACCGGAAGCGATAGTGTCCCCGGGCAGACACAGATCAAGCAGCTCGGCGAGAACAGCGCGATGAGTTTCGATGAATTTGCTGTGGACGCCGGGAATATCCACCTGACGTAGATAAATCGCCGGTCGGGGATGCGCCTGAATCCACGCCACCACGGCCAGCAAACGAGGCCACTCGGTTTCAAGACTCAGTGCTTGCAAGGGCCGCTTTTCCAGCCAGGGCATCAAGGCAGGATTTTGCTGCCGAGTCATGGCCACCATTTTTGAAAACCGCTGCCACTCGCGCTGTTTGCCGATCCAGACCAGCACATTATCCAGTGAATCCATCCATCCGCAGACGGGGATTTGCTGCAAACCTTGCACCCGATGGCGAATCTCTTGCCATTCCAGGCGCAAAGGAGTGGTCTGAGTCAGTGTCGCAACCCAGAGGCGAACCGCTTCAAATTCGCGGGTAATCTCCGTTGAAGTGGGGCCCTTGATGCTCAAGCGTAATGGAAAATGGAGGTGTTCCGTTACAACCTCCCGCAGTAACTCGCCGCGCATCCATCGTCGCATTAACTGCGCTTTGAGCTCACTCGGCGTCGTCCAGGTCATGCGGAGTTCTCCTGTGCCTGCGAAGTCACGATGGACGCATTTCCGGTTTTTTGTGCCCGATATTCTTCGATAGATAAATTACGCAACCGGGAAGCTCGGCCGCCTTCGTTATGAACAAAACCCACCGCGGATACGAAGGGTTCGATGATGTGAATTTTCTGAAGCGGCGTCACAATCAGCAACTGTAAATTGAGCAAACGGAACAGGTTCAACCCATATTGTGCCGACTCGTCTGAACCTCGCCCAAAGGCCTCATCGATGACGACAAAGCGGAAGGAACGCGAGCGCACAGCTCCCCATTCCAGTCCGAACTGGTAAGCCAGACTGGCGGCGAGAATGGTGTAAGCCAGCTTCTCCTTCTGCCCGCCTGACTTGCCACCAGAATCCGAGTAATGCTCATACTCCGCGTCATCCTCACGCCAGCGTTCGCTGGCCGCAAAGAGAAACCAGTTGCGCACATCCGTCACCTTGGCCGTCCAGCGTCGATCCTGTTCCGACAATCCCTCCCGACCACGAAAGCGGTCGATGATGGCTTTGACCTGCAGAAATTTGGCTTCGGAATACTGGGCATCTTCCGAACCGGTCAGCGCGCCCTCGGTGCAGGCCCGCAGATCTTGCTGAAAATTCCGGATTTCTGAATCTGGGCTGATCTGTGATTCCAGAACGATGTAGCGTCCGGGGTTGTAATCGATTTCGGAAAGGGATTTATTGATGTGGGCAATGCGCTCCTTGATCGTCTCGCGTTCGCGTGCCAGCTGGGCATTGAAATTGGCGATTTCGTTGATGGTATTGACGTTCAACAATTCCTTGAAACGGGCCACGAAGCGCGGTAGATCGTCCCGATTGAGCTGTGCCAACAGATTTTCGAACTCGAAAGCCGCTTCCAGGCTGGCATCCATTTCGGCCGTTTCCAGCTTAAAAACTTCCTTGAAAGAAGTCATCGCCTTGATGATTTTCTCGGCCAGACGTTTGAGTTTCTGATCTTCGGCATCGATCCGTGATTGCAGCCAAACGCGCACATCCTGCTCGCGTCCATCGCAGGATTCCACGGTGAGCGGGAGCTCACGCAAAACGAGTTCCCTCATCTCCGCCAAGGCTTTGTTCAAGCTCTCATCAAGACGTATTTCCTGAAGCATCGCAGCCGTTTGTTGGTGCAATGTCTGGGCATCCGACCGACGCTGTTCCACCTTGGCGCGTTGCTCACGAACGGCTTGCCGCTTCTCTTCGGTAGTTTTAATCTCCTGCTGCAAGGCTGAAAGACGTTCATTCAACTGCTTGAGGACATCCGAGGCCTGTTCCAGCGACCGTCGATCGGCTTCCAGTGACGCGATGTCGGCGGTCACACTGCCCCAATCCATGTCCTCGAACGCTGTGAATTCCTCCAGACGGGCCAAGGCATCCAGCCGCGTCTGCAAAAGACGGCGTTCCGCTTCGATCTTGCCGATGAGACTGCCCACTTCTCCCAGACGAAACTCCAGCTGACGGCGTTTGTTTTCCAGCGCATCGATCTTGGCACGATTGCTCCAGCCAAGCACATAGCGACTCCGGTCATCGATCCGGTGGCGATCGTCTTTCTCATGGCGTCCGCTCGGGTCCTTGATCTGCCCGGCCTGCGTGATGGCGCGAGTTTCCCGGCGAAACTGTTCCTGCGTGGCACAGCAGGCCACATCAAAACGATGAGAAAGCTCCCGTTCTAGCCAGTCGTAATACAGCGAATCCGGCTTGATCGACAGTTTCCTCACGAGAGAATCACGATGCAGATCGGGTATTTCTGCGTTCTTGCGGGGGCGAACATGAAAATAGACCAGACGCCCGCGCAAAGCATTGGAATCCACCCATTCGGCCACGGCCTTGTAGTGCGCCTCCGGAACCAGCAAGGCCAGGCCAAAACCTCGTAGCAACCGCTCCGCAGCACCTTCCCAGTCACGCTCCGTTTCGTGCACCTGGATCAATTCACCCGCAAATGGCATATCCTCCACCGCCAGTCCCAATGCCGAACACAGCGCAGCGCGTATCCGAACCTGCTGGTCGTCAACATTGCTCTGGCGACGTTTGAGACTGTCGATTTCCGCAGTCCATTGCTCATGCTCCCGCTTGCCTTGCTGCAAGATCACGCTGTGTTCGGTCAAACTGTTCTGGAGGTCAGCAGCACGGTTGGCAGCCTCCTCCCGCCACAAGCTGAATTGTGCCCGCTGCACGCGAAAGGCGGCCTCATCGTCTGGAGCCTTCTCATCCAGAAGGGTCACCAATTCACGATAACGCCCCTCTCTGGCCTTGCGTGCATCGCGCAGTTTCTCCTTCCCTCGAATCTCGGCGGCAAGCCGTTCAAGACGGTCGCCACCATTCTCATTGATGGCCTGCTTCAGTTCATCGCGCTGGCGATCCTGCTCCTCGCGCAGCTTGTCCATGCGTTGCACCTGTCCGTCGTTTCTGTGCCAGTCTTCATCGAGCTGCCTCAGACGCACATCCAGCAAATCCAGTTTTAAGCCGGCGAAATGGGGACGCAAACCATCGCGACATTGGCGCAAATGATGCGCCTCGGCCACCACTTCGCCGTGGCGCTTGCAATCCGCCACCAGAGGGGTCAGCCACTCCACCTGCTGCTGCGCCTTGAGTACGGACTGATGCGCACGATTGAGATCATCGAAGTGGCCGATCAAGGCCTGAATGCGCGATGCAACATCGAAAGGTTCCAGCATATGATGGCGCACGAAATCCGTCAGATTGCCCACTGATTTCATCGAAACCGTCTGGTGAAACAACTCAAGAGCCTGATCGTTTTCGATCCCGAATCGGCGTCTGAACCAGGCGGCATAAGGCGGAAAGCTGTCATGCAGCTCTGCACCGATACCCCGCAATTTTTTTCGCAGCGCGGCAATATCCGTACCGAAGCGGGAAAAATCCTCCGCAATCGACAAATCACGTTCCGCCCCGAGAAAGAAGCGGGCAGGCTGCCCCTGTGCCTCCTTCATCCAGAACACCTGCGCCAGGCTAACCGTCTGGTCATAGCCTGCATTGTGGAAGACCCCCAGGATGACGGAATAACTGTTGGTATCACGCAAGGACACCGGCCTGGCCGCGCCCGTGACCTCATTACGCTCTGATTTGTAATGACCCAGAACGTAAGAACGCAAGGTGCGTTCCTTGCTATCCGCACCGGCGGCCTTGTTGTAAGTGATGCGATGAGCGGGAACCAGCAGCGTGGTAATGGCATCTACCAGAGTGGATTTTCCGGAACCAATGTCACCCGTGAGCAATCCGTTCTTGCCATCCAGCTGCAACGTCCACACCCGCTCGTCGAACGTCCCCCAGTTGAATACCTCCAACCGAGTGAGACGAAAGCCCGACAAGGCATCATCACCCAAAAAATCCAGCCCCGGACTCTGCATTGCAGGCTGCTCGCTTCGCTCACGCATCGCCCACCTCCTTGCCCGTTGCCGAACTCGACAAAGCAGACTGATAAGCCGCCAGTCGGGCATCAAATTCCGTTAGCCATTGTGCATCGACAAAGGCCTTCAGGATGCGTCGAACTTCATAATGCGCTGCCCCCACTGCTCCACTGCCAACGGGTTTGAGCTTGCGCAGAAAACCCAGCTCCACCACCTTATTGAGTGTGCTTTCAATCTGATCGATTAACCTCGCCTCGTTGGGTCCTTCCGGCAAAAAAACCCGCACCAGCTCGACAAGCTCATCGCGTGACAACACCAGGCGCGTATCGCCGCCACCGGCATCAAATTCAGCCAGCTTCTTGCGCAGCAGAGCGAGCAACAGGCTAACCGGAAACGACAAGGGACGACGCGCAACCAGACGTGGCAAGCGCGGTGCGGGATCATCGTCCGAAGGCTCAGGCCGGCTTTTCAGAAAGGCATACCCTTCGGCCTCATCCAGCACCAGCTCCAGATTGAGCACCGCCACATAATCCCTCACACGAAATTGCAGGTTCAGCAAGGACGACCAGCGCAGCTCATCCTGTTCGCGGTACTGCACCCCCTTGAGCAAACCGATCAACAGGACGGATAAATCTGGTTCTCCCGTCGCAGCAAGGTCATTCATACGACCGAGATGGTGAGCGGCAGAAGTTGTGAAATCAGCGAAATCCTTTTCCATCCTCTTTGAATTCCCTGTTACCCGTTCATCGTTTTCTTCGAGTTCTTCTTGCGTTTAACGCGTAAAAATCACACGCGGCAAGTGCGCCCTACGCGTCACAAACTCGCCCGCCACCGATTCTGTCTGCCACTCAATCCGCTCCGGAGTCTGCTCATCCACCACCGCATTGAACGCATCGCTCCCCAGTTGCAGATAAGCCACCAGCTCCGCCAGACCCTGTTGCAGGGGCTGCGCTGCGACCAGCTCATGCAAAGTGATCTGTGATTTATCCTGCAAAGCATGGCGAATATGACGAGTCAGCCGAGTTTTATCCACCACAACCTGATCGAACAAAACCGAAGGGTCAATCGCCTCATCACCGGCCCGAAGTAGCAGATTCGCGATGACCGGCTTCACCGTTGGCGTAAACAAGGGTCGCTCCATGGCCAGATCCATGTCAACCTGCGCCTCGGCCATCTCCATCACGACACCCGCTGGCGGGTTATCTCGCAGTGCCAGTGACTTGCTCTCGATGCCGCGCAAAATATCCATGATACGACGGTTCTCCAGCCAGGCTTGATCATCGAGAAAACGGCGCAGCTGTTGTGACAAACCCGCCACGGTGCGCTGAGTGTGCTCGCCCGCCTCCAGCCAGTCGTAATGCACACGCCGGGTGCGCGCATCCGGTTCCAATGAATCCACTGCGGGCAGCTGTAACACCCGATCCAGCAACATCGTCAGCTCCTCCTGGCGACGGCTCGAAAGCAGAAAATCCCAGAATGCGCGAAAGCTCTTGCCCTGATCGGAATCAGCAATGGCATCGCGCTCCCCCATGATGTCCTCCAGCAAAGCCCCCTTGCTCCCCTCCCACAACGCAATACGCTCCCGCACACGCCGGTCCAGCTGACGAAAATTATGTTCCACCTCACGAAAATCGGCGAGCAACTCGCGCGCGCCCTGCATGAACAACTGGAAGCGATCCTTCAGTGCCGTATCATCTAACAGCGGCACTTCCCCCCGTTGAACACGCAGCATTTCGGCATCGATCTCATCACGCTTTTTCTTTAACTCAGCCATGCGCCTGATCGGGTCAGCCTCGCTTCCCTCGCTCATCTGTTTGAGCAGATCAAACAGCGTCAACAACCGCGATTCAGTACCAACGAACTGTCGTTCAGAAAGCTGGGTCAGCCAGGCGATGGCCTTCTCCGTCGCCGGAGTCAGATCGAACTGCGCCTCATCGGAACCTGGCTTGTAAAACTTACGCAACCAGCCCTTTTCCGGCGAGGCCCAGTCATTCAAGTAGTCCAGCGCAGGCTTGGGAAAAGCCGACTCCCCCAGTTGCAAACGCAGCGCATACAGCTCATCTTCCAAAGCTTCGGAAAGATCTGCTGCCGCCATTGCCCGAACATTGGGAATCACAAAAACCCGCTGTAAAAAACTCGCCACCAACGGTGCATGATCCGAACGCAACAAACGCCACGCAGGGTGACGAAGACGCAAGGTATCCAGGCTGGAAAAATCAAGAGCCATACAAAACCCGCTCCAAGCAGGCGTGAAAAAGCCCGGAGCATGTCCGGGCTTTGGAGTGACAGGTAGTGTGCAGTTTACTACCGAACAACTTGCTATTGGGGTCAATGAGCACTGGCGCGGGTTGATGCGGCAACGTGCTCACGAGCACTCGATCACCCGCGCCACGTCACCGTGACACTCAGCACACTTGCCGACCAGCAGCAGATTGCCATTCTTGATAGTCCCGCTGAAATTGGTATTCGTCACCTCGTGGCGGCATTGCCCGCACCAGACGTTGGTCTGTAGGTGCTGGCGGGCGAGGCGGGTGAAGTTGGGGAACGACTCAACGGCCATGGCTCACCACATCGGCAAGAATAGCTTGAGGTGCTGCTCTTTGCACACCATAAAGCCGTATTCAGCGTAGAACTTGGCAGCCGCCGCATTCTTGGCATCAACGAAAATCCCGGCACTGCCCACCGACAGGGCCGCGTTACGAGAACGGGTCACTGCATCCGCCAGCAACAACCGACCAAGCCCCTGTCCTTGCAGGTCAAACCGGATGGCCAGCCTTCCCAGGCGTGTCACCGGAATTTGTCGCGGGTAGTGCTTGGCCAGTTCAGGTGCCAGATCGTCGGCCAGGACGAAGGCCGATGCCAACGCATAAAAACCAAGGATGCTGGCTTCCCCGATATCGCCATAACCGGCAGAAACATAGCCCTGCACATCCCCAGCGTTCGATGGCGCCGCGACGAAAGTCCGTGATATACCCCTGGCTTGATGTTGCAACACGGTCTTTCGATGCCAGAGATTCAGGGCCTCGACGCCGCAATCAAACCCGTTTCGGTCGTGGTTGCCAGTTAAAGCTTGTACCTTCATCGTCCCGTTTGGCATCCTGATAGCGTTGCAGGGCCGCATTCAACTTGGCATTCGGTGGCGGCGGATTTTCCAATGCCTGAATGAACATCTCGGCATCGCGGGCGGACAGACGAATCACCCGCTCCTGCTCAATGATGCGCTCGGCTTCACGCAGCGCTGCTTGGACCATGAATTGATTGACGGTAGCACCCACCATCGCGGCAGCCAGCTCAGGAGTTTCTTGAACCTGTACCGGAACCCGGGCGGAAACTCTTCCTCGTTCGATGGTTGTCGTAGTCATTGGTGCGCTCCTTTTCGATGGCTAACCATCACTGTCAATGGCCATTTACTTTGACCCGCTTTTGGCAAGGTAGAAATGTCCGCATTGATGAAATGCGGAGACTTTGATGGGGCGGATTGAGATGAGTGTGAAAGAAGTGAGGCGGCTGGAAGTACTCCGCCAGGTCTCGGATGGTGTGGTGAGCCAGGTGATGGCGGCGCAAGTGCTGGGCTTGTCGGCCCGTCAGCTGAGGCGACTGCAGCGACGTTACGAGCAATCCGGGGCATCCGTACCCGGAGCTTCACACTGGCACAAGCGATCTTTCCGTAACCAGGTCGCGCCCAGATTCGGCATCGACACGGCGCACCGCGCCACGGGGCGTGTCGAGCAAAATTCGCCCGACGGCACCATCCAGCACGATTTCCACCCGTGCTAGCTCATTCTCGACCGCTTGGAGCCGTCAAGTTGCTCCGGTTCCCGCTCAAACGCGCCAAAATTCCTCGTCCGCTAGCCTGTGCGAATTTGTATCGCGGAATTTGGGGATGAACGAACTGCTGCGCCTGACCCTGCTGGAGCCCGCCATCATCCAGAGCATCCTGGCCAGCGAGCAGCCCCGATGCATGAGCCTGCTGTGGTTCCAGCGCAACCCGCTGCCGACTGACTGGGTGGCGCAGCGGGAGGTGGTGGCGGGGTTCGATGCTTGAAAGTCAGGCCATCACCACTTGCGTGCGCACTTCGACCTTGAGCGCGCGCTTGATGGCTGCAAACACCGCCGAGATGTTGCTCATGGTCGGGTTGCCCGACTGCGACAGCATCCGGTGCAGGCTCTTGGCCGGTTTATGAATTTCCTCGGCCAGCGCCTCGAAGCCAACGGTGGCGTTCACAAGGTCGCGCAGGATCAGCTTGGCCGATTCGGGCTCGCCATTGACGAATAGGGTGATGGCCTCGTCCAGAAGTGCCTGCGCAAAGGCCGGATCGTTCTGCACGCGCGCGGCCACGGTTTCTTTGAAATCACGGGTCAGTGCCATGTTCACTTTCCATGTCTAGTTGATGCCTTGCGGTGTTTGTAGTCTTCCCACAGCGCCACCGCTTGATCGATATCCTGCTGTTGACGCTTCTTGGTGCCGCCACCGATCAGGATGATGATCTTCAGACCATCCTTGGCCAGATAGATGCGCAAGCCCGGCCCCCAGTCGATCTTGTACTCACCGATGCCACGAAACCACTCGACATTGGAGAGGTTGCCCTGCTCCATCCGGCCCACCGCCACTCGCACCTTGGCGGCGGCGACTGCCTCCAGTGATCCGAACCACTGCGCAAAGGGACTGTCGCCATCGGCCAGAAGTAGTTCTTTGATCTGGTAGCTCATGGGCCAAATGGTAACGTATAAGTTCCCATTGCGCCAGCATGGCAGGTGTGATGCCTGACCGCTGGCCTTGGTTGACGATGAAACGGCGTGCGTAAGCTGTTGTTTTGCAAGAGTCCTGTCTGCGCCTATCCGCAGGCCAAACGGAGATTAGAGACTGCTCTGCCCGAGAAAGCGGCCGATTTTGGACGTCTCGGCTGGTGCGCGCCCGCAGCACCGGTGGCCAGAACCCCGCGCCACGCGGGGAATCGCGCAAAGAAAAAGGGCCCGGAGAAAACCCGAGCCCTTGCGATTGGTGGCGGGAAGTTTACTACCGAACTACTCGCTATTGGGGCCAGTGAGCATTGGAGCGTAGTTCCGAGGTGGCGACTACGGAATCGCTGCCAAGTCCATCGGGATGAACTACCGAGAATTCCTCGGTAGTTGCCTGACGTGGCTGCCAGGCAGATGCTCTCTGGCACTTCCAATGTCCGGACGTGTCCGGTTTCGACGATTTCCTTCGAATGCATATCGGCTGTCACTTAGTCGCCCCTGAAAAATTCATTTCCATAAAAAACAACCCGCTTACGCCAGCTG
>CAZCOS010000021.1:27977-31264 GCA_964500605.1 uncultured Sterolibacterium sp. | reverse complement strand
GGGACAAACACCTGTCGCGGCATAAACGCACTTTGCGCCGCACCTTCCGGTACTGTGATTGCCTTGAGACCTTCGGATCCTGAAGAGTGGCGCGCGATCTGCACCTCCCAGGGCATGCCTTCCGTCAAACCTGGGGCGAGAAATGGCGGCTCTTGCGGCATACGTATCTGCACTGTTGGTATATATCCCCCAACCTCTGCTTGCACGCATGCCCGTGGGTGATTTTTGTGGATCAGTGCCGTCAGATTGGAAACTTGGAACAAGCCTGCTAGCCGTTCGGCAAGATAGGTCTCGGCACGCTGAGATGTCATGTGTAAACGCTTGGCCATCAAATCCGGCCACGCCCGCGAGAACAAATACCCCAACTTGAGCACATGCGTCTTGCCAGTGCCGTTCTCCCCCACAATGACATTAAGCCCCGGCGAAAACGAGAACTCTACGTTGCCGAATACTGTGAAGTTGCTGATCTTGAGTGTCTTTATCATCTTGCTTCCTTTCGGTGCGTTTACACCTCGAACTCCAACTGTTCTCCGCTTAACCCCACCTCACCCGCAGCCTGTTCGATACCACTCCACGCATTGACCAGCTCGTTGTAGGCGCGGGCTTCTTCGGCCCAGCCTTGGCGTTCGCACAGGGTGTAGAGGCGGTAAGCCAGCGCGCGCGCCGGCTCGGCGCGTGAGGGCATGCGTGCGAGCAGGCTACCTGCTGCCGATTCACCGTCCTGGTTCAGCGCGCGGATCAGGTGGTGCAGCGCCTCCCACACCGAGGTGCGTGTGTCGGTTTCTGGCGACCAGTCGCGCGGCAGCTCGGCCCATTTGAGCAGGCGCAGGCTGCCGCCGCTGCTCTCCACCACGCCGCCTTCCACCAGCCCGCCGACGCTGGTGCCCTTGGCGCGCGCCAGCACATCGGCATCGCCATACTTGCCCTGCGCCCAGCCCTGCTGCTCGAACCACGCCAGGCAAAACTGGGTGTCGTGGTCGAAATCGTCTTCGGCGAGGAAGCGGTTGATAAGTTGCAGCGCGGTACGGACGCTCATCGGCTTGCCGTCGGCTTCCAGCACGGCGGCGTATTGACTGAAGATCGCCATGCCGGGGCCGATGATGGCCTGCGACAGATCCACGGGAGAAACAGGAGATAGTGAATAGTTGGTAGAAGTTAGGTTATCTCCTGAGACAGTATCTCCTGACTTCTTTCCCCGGGTCATTTCATCCAGCGCCTCGGGCAGGGTGGCGTTGAGCTCGCGGATAAATTCGCGGCGCGACACGGTGGGCGCATCAGCGGCGCGTTGGCGGCAGACGAGGACAATGCTGGAGGCCAGCGTGTTTGTGCCCGAGCTGATCGTGCGTCCTTCGCGCTCGGTACGCATAGGCCAGGTGCCGGTGAGCGCGAAACCGGCCTTGAGTACGGCCTCCAGAAAAGTTTCCCAGCCGGTGCTGGAGGTGCCTGCATCACCCTTGGTTTCTGCCTGTTTGAAGGCGTAGTAGATGGTGACGGGAAAGGCCGGATGCGCCCGTTCGGCAAGGTTGTGCATGGCAGCCGTCATGCCGTCCAGGAAGAAGCTTTCCGCCTTTTCCTTGCTGCCGTGGCGGTAGGGTGTGGCCACCAGTTCCTCTGCCTTGGGCACCGCCAATGTGGCAAACAGATTGGGGTAGATGCCGCGCAGCGAACGACGCAGCCAGACATAGAAAAAGTCCGAAAGATCGGCGTAGCCGATATTGTCGTAGTAGGGGGGATCGGTGGAGATCAGCTTGTTGGCACTAACGGTTTGGGTTTGGGCATCAGCTTGATTGACATTGCCTTCTGGCTTTGCTGGGAAAGAATCTAATGCCTTATCTACCCAACCTAGAGCACTTGAGAAATTCCCGGTTGAGTCGGAAAAAGGATTGGCTTCGGCGTAATCCCAAACCATTGGCAACGCTTGCCGAGCAAAGGTGTTGCGTAGCGTGTCGCGCTGCGAAGTCCAACTGGTCAGTGCTGAATGTGAATCGGTCATGCGATCTGCCGCAAACGCCAAATACACCCCCACCGCCTGCGCATAGGCCGTGGCGCCGGTGCCGCCTGCGTCCAGCCCCTTGCCAGCCTGCCCCGGACTTGATCCGGGGTCGGTCATGCCTGCCGCCAGAGCATCGGCCTTGACCTTGGCCATCGCCTCGGCCACCAGATCGGAAAAAGTGGTCAGCGCCACCAGTTGGCGGGGGGTGAAGTAGTCGCCGAACACCTTGAAGCCATAGATACGGCCTTGCGCATTGCTGGCAAATGTGCCGCGACATGCGGTTTCCGGCCTCCAGGTCGGCTCGGCCTGTCGGGCTATGGCTTCATGCTCGGCAGTAGGTGCCAAATAAACACGGCCGCGTACACCCTCGGCCACAATGGCCATGAGCTTCGCACCCATACGCCCAGCATTAGCTTCGTCGTCGATGTATTCGTATTTGATCGGTATATCGGAAAGCAGGCAGCGAAACGCACCGCGGGAAATCTTGGTGCCATTCTTCGCTTCCTCCGGCGGTGTGCCCATGCGCACCGTAAAGCGATAAGGAGAGGAGTTGAAAGAGGAGTTAGGAGATAGAGTCTTAGGATTTAGTTGAGTAGCGCTATCTCCTACGACACTACCTTCTATCTTCTCTACATGCACATAAGCCTCTTTGCCCGCCTTGCTGGAGAGCACAAAGGTGGAGGCCAGCGGCACATCCACATGGCTAAAAGCGGGGTTGGGGCTTTTAACGGTGCGCGCCCACAGCCAGGCAATCACGGTGAGCTTTTGCCCCACAAGCGGCTTCAGGTCTGGCCGCTCGTTAGCCATCTCGGCAGTCACTTCAATCTGCGGGTAGAGATGCCCGATGCGCTTTTGCGCTTCTTCACGCATCCACGCGCCGTAACGGCGCACGTCGGCTGCGAGGCCTTCGGCCCCGCGCCAGGATTTAGGAAATAGTTCGTAGGATTTAGTTAATGGGCTTCGCGCAGTTTTTTGCGCATTGCACTGAGCATCTTGCCGACCTCCTGTATCAGACTGTGAGCCAATGTGGTCTGATCGCCCGGAAACCAACCGATTTCCTCGCACAGCAACAGAAAGGTTTCCGTCTCCGCCAGCGATCCTTGTGCGATCGACAAAAAATTCGCCTTCTCCTTGTTCGACTCCCGCGTCCAGCCCTCCGCAATGTTCGCGGGCACTGATGCAGCCGCCCGCGTGATCTGCGAGCGCATGCCGTACGTTTCCTCCCTCGGCAGCAGCGGTGCCAAACGATAAATCTCCTTGGCCATTGCCATCGCCTTCTGCCACATCACCAGTT
>CAZCOS010000021.1:0-27877 GCA_964500605.1 uncultured Sterolibacterium sp. | reverse complement strand
CTCGAAAATGCATTGCTATCTCCTAACCACTCTCTCCTATCTTCTGGATTGACGGCCCCCCCCTCTGCCACATCACCAGTTCTCGAAAATGCATTGCTATCTCCTAACCACTCTCTCCTATCTTCTGGATTGACGGGCGGCAGCCCGGCAAACCTCGGCGGTATCTCGATCATGGCCTTGTTGATGGTCACGGCCACGGGGTTCAAGTCGCTGGCGTAGCTTTCCAGCCCCAGCCTTTGTGCTTCCAGCGGCAGCGCGCCGCCACCGGCAAAGGGGTCGTGGAAGGCAGGCAGCTTGTCGGGGTTGAACAGCTCGGCGGCCTGCGGGTGGGTTTTGTTCAGCTCGCAGGTCTCGCGCCAGGAGCGGCGGATTTCGGCGCGGGCGCGCTCCAGCACTTCTTCGTTATTGGTGTTCTCCCACTGCACCAGGTCTTCGATGATCTTGAACAGGCGCTCGCGCTCGATGGCGGCTTTTTCCTTGTTGACGCCATATTTGAAGCCGCCGCCCTGCTGGTAGCCGGGGTCGTTGACCATCTGCGCAAAGATCACCGCCCGCGCCGCCGCCAGCGGGCGGCGCGCCCACCACAGGTGCAGGGTGCTGGGGTGGCCGTGGCGGATGGATTTTTCGCGCGCGGCGGCGGCGTTGATGGCGTCCAGCGGCAGGGCGACTTCGATGAGTTTTTTGGGGGTTTTGATGGGGGTCATGGGGTGTCCTGTTCATCCGGCATCGGGGGCAAGGAGGCCAGTTCGTGTTCGATCTCATCCACGCTGGGCAGTTGTGACTGCACAGAAAGCGGAATGTCCCTGGTGATGTAGGAGCTGATGCCCATCGGTTTGTGGATGTCGCGCAAGGCGTATTCCACGTCCAGCTTGTCTTTGTCCTTACACAGCAACAGGCCAATGGAAGGCTGGTCGTCTGGTGCGCGCAGCAGGTCATCCACCGCCGACAGGTAGAAATTCAGCTTGCCTACGTATTCCGGTTTGAAGGTGCCCGCCTTCAGTTCAACGACCACATGGCACTTGAGGCGCGTGTGATAGAAGAGCAAGTCGAGAAAGTAGTCCTTGCCGTTCACTGACAGGGGATACTGCCGCCCCAAAAAGGCAAAACCCTTTCCCAGTTCCAGCAGGAAACGGGTGATCTGCGCCACCAACTGGTTCTCGATATCCCGTTCCACAGCCTGGGGAGCGATGGTCAGGAAGTCGAACACGTAGGGGTCTTTCAGGCTTTGCTGCGCGAGTTCGGACTGCGGCGCAGGCAGGGCCTGTGAGAAGTTGCTGACGCTCTTGCCAATGCGTTCATGAAAACGCTGGTCGATCTGCCATTCCAGCACGGTGCGACTCCAGCCGTGCTCCACGCAAGCCTGGGCATACAGCAGTGCCGTATCCACAGCCTTGACCTTGGCCAACAGCGTGCGCACGTGCCCCCACGGAATTTGTCCCACGGGCTGTGGGACAAATTCAAACCGGGGACTGAAAAAGGCAAACATCTGGCGCATGGCAAACAGGCTGGTGCGCGAAAAACCTTTCATGCCGGGGTTGTCGGCTTGCAGGTCGCGTGCCATTTGTTCGACCACTGCCGCGCCCCAGCCGCGTTCGTTCTGCCATACGGTCAACTGGCGACCAATATCCCAATAGAGCTGCAGCAGCTCTGCGTTGGCCGCCTGAACTGCACGCAAGCGCGCCGTCTGGACACGCTGCTTGATGGCTTGCAGGGTTTGCAGATAGTCGGGGTTGCGAGTGATTTCGTTGGTCACAGCGAAGCCCCCGGTGCGACAGCCTTGGCCAGCAACTGATCAAGGTCGAGGTTGATGCTGGTCACTGCCCAATCCGGCTCCTGCGTGAAAGGCTGACGCACATAAAACGGGCCTTCGTATTGCTCGCCATCAACCAACACAATGGCCAGGATGAACTTGTCCGCCTGGTTCAAGCCGTACAGGATTTCGTTCTTGGTGACGGTGATGGTGCTTTGCCCTTTGGCGCGGCCCTTCACCTCGATATGGCGGGAGGCTGGCAATTTGCCGGCTATGGCTTTGGGCAGGCTGGTGACGTCCCAGCCGCATTTTTGTGCCGAGACATCCATCACTTCATGGCCAAGAGCGCGCTCGGCGTCCATCACGGCATTCATCGCCACCCACTCCACGCGCAAACGCGCCTGGGCATCGGCCGACCAGCCGGGCTGGCCTTTGCGCTGTGCCAAGAGGCCCGCCGGAATGACCAAGGCACCACCGACCACGACCGGGGTGGCCGAAATGACATGGCGCATCGCCAGCAGTTCTTTCTCGCGTGATTCACGGCGTGCGGTCAGGTCGTCAATCGTGCGGCGCACGTTTTCCAGTGTCAGGCGCACATCCTTGCCAGCCGCGATGTCGTCCTGCAGCTTGATGTAGCGATCCGACCAGTAGTTGATCTCTTTGACCAAACGCTCGTGGACGGCGGTCAGGGTCTTGTCCACGGTTTTTTCGCGGCGGGTACGCACATCAATGAAGTGCTCGGGCACCAGGTGGGTCGAGGCATGGGCCAGCGCCTGCTGCTCAAGGCTCTGCGTAATCCAGTGCGCACCCAGCACGTCTTCGATCAGGGCCATGTCCACCTTGGATATGGGCTCCAGGTCAAGGTGAGGTGCCCAACCTGCGTTGATCGCACCCCCTTGTGGGTCAATTTCGACAAACTGCATCCGGCGGGACACGACCTGTGCCGAGTCAGAGCCTTCCTTCACGCAGTGGTCGATGATGAACATCACCCTGGGCGTGAGCCCCATGTCGCTGGCATCCACCAGCACTGCGCCTTGCTTGAGCTTGTTGCGGTGCTGCTCCAGCACCAGGTCGGTGATTGACTGCATCAGCGGATGGCCGGGATGCATCAGGCTGGCCATAGGCGCGCCCACGCGGTCGGCAAGCCGCACGTACTGTTTTTCGAAGCAGACGCGTTCGTACTTGCGCAGCACCGGGTCCATATTGCGGCGGTCGCGCCCGGTGATCTGGCGGTCACGCTCGCGGATGATGGCCGGGACGTGGGTGATTTCATACCGGCCCTGTTCACGCGGGCGCAGCTCGCCACCGAGTTGCTGGAATGCCTGGTTGAAGAAGGAACGGATGAAATAGGGCTGGAGCTTGCGGGCTTCGGCCTTTTCCATTTCCTCCTTGACCGCAAACAGGCGGCGCTCGTCCATCACTTCTTCACACAGCGCATTGCGCTTGATGATGGCTTCCAGATGCAGGGTGTCGAGCGCGCCTTCTACCTTGCGGTGCAGGCGGGCGCGAACCTCGGGATCAGCACCGTAGCGGATGGCTTCGATCAGCAGGTCTTTGAGGCTCTTGTCCTCGAACACTTCGCCAAGGATGTCAAACACGCGGCCACCCAAGGCGGCGCGCTCCACTTCCAGCTTCTCGAACAAGCGCTGGAACACGTCGCCCTCGCGGGTTTCGTTGGCGACCATGTTCCACAGGTGGCAGACCTCGGTCTGGCCGATACGGTGGATGCGGCCGAAGCGCTGTTCCAGCCGGTTGGGGTTCCAGGGCAGGTCGTAGTTGACCATCAGGTTGGCGTTCTGCAGGTTGACGCCTTCACCGGCCGCGTCGGTGGCGATGAGCACGCGCACACCCGGGTCGTTGCGGAACAGTTCCTGCACCTTGCGCCGCTCTTCGCGCTTGACGCCGCCGTGGATCATCACCACGCACTCATCATTCCCGATCAGGCCGCGAATCTTGACCGCGAGGTAGTTCAGCGTGTCGCGGTGCTCGGTGAAGATGATGAGCTTGCGCTGGCGGCCATCGGCGTCGTGCATCTCGGGCGTGTTCTGCAAGAGCCTGGACAGTTCGTCCCACTTGCGGTCTTGACCGGAATGGACGACCTGACGCGCCTGCTCCTCCAGCCCTTCGAGGATGATGATTTCGGCTTCCAGTTCCTGGATGGTTTGCGCGGCGGTGGCCTGATCGACCACGGCTTCTTCGAAGTTCTCGTAGTCATCCGATGAGAGCGCATCGTCCGACTCCCAGATGTCCTCAGGGAGGTTGTTCAAACCATTGGGCGCTATGGTCTCAGCCAAGGACTGGCCACGGCTTCGCAGTTTTTCGTCTTCAACGCGACGCGCGAGCTTGTGGCGACGGCGCTTGAGCGACTGGTAAATGGCTTCGGGGCTAGAGGCCAAACGCCGCTGCAAGGCGGTGAGCGCAAAACCCACCGTGCCTTTGCGCTGTCCGTCCAGTTGGTCGGCGCGGTTCATTTCCTCCTTCACGTAGTCGGTGACTGCGGTGTAAAGCGCGGCTTCCGGATCGGAGAGCTTGTAGTTGGTGGTGTAGGCGCGGCGCTCGGGGAACAGGCGGGTGCCATCGAAACGCAGCATGTCTTCCTTGACCATGCGGCGCATCAGGTCGGTGACGTCGACCTTGTGCGCGCCGTCGCGGAACTTGCCGTAGAAACGGTCGGAGTCCAGCAAGGACATGAACAGCTGGAAGTCTTCTTCTTTGCCGTTGTGCGGCGTGGCGGTCATCAGCAGGAAGTGGCGGGTAACTGAGCCCAGCAGCTCACCGAGCTGGAATCGCTTGGTTTTGTTGACCTTGTTGCCAAAGTAGCTGGCCGAGAGTTTGTGCGCTTCGTCGACGACCACGAGGTCCCAGTGCGACAGGCGCAGCTTTTCTTGCAGGTCTTCATTGCGGGAGAGTTGATCGACCCGGGCGACCATCAGGTCGATGTCGTCGAAGGGGTTGCCGCTGCGGGATTGCTCGACCTGCTCGCGCGAAAACAGCGTGAAGGACAGGCCGAACTTCTCGAACATTTCGTCCTGCCACTGCTCGACCAGACTGCCGGGAGCCACGATCAGCACGCGCTTGGCGTCGGCCCGCATCAGCAGCTCGCGGATGAATAAGCCCGCCATGATGGTCTTGCCCGCGCCGGGGTCGTCGGCCAGGACGTAGCGCAGAGGCTGGCGCGGCAGCATGGATTCGTACACCGCCGTGATCTGGTGCGGCAGCGGCTCCACGTTGGAGGTGTGGACGGCCATCATCGGGTCAAACAGATGGGCCAGATTGATCCGCCATGCTTCGGCGGCGAGTTTGAAATCTTCACCCGGTGCGTCAAAGGCCCAAGGGCGACCGGCCTGTGCCAACGAGAGATTGGCTTCGTCGGTGCGGAACAGCATCCGCTCGCACAGTTGGCCATCCGGCTTCTTGTAGTAAACCGTTAGCGCGTTGTCGCCCACAGGCTCGGTCGTGACGATGCGCACCACCTGCCCGGGCTCAATGCCGGAGATGGCTGCGTTTTTTTTGATGTCTTCGAGTTTGAGCATGTGTCCTCCTTGCGCCGTGGGTTCAGTCCTTCTGTGCAGACTCGTAGCCCGGAGCAAGCACAAGATTGGTGACGCCGTAGAGCGCCTGTCGATTACGCAGCCACAGGTGGAACTCAGCATCTTTGGAAGATGTGAGCGTCAATCTTCAAGGGCTGGATTCTCGCAAACACGCGCAGGGAATGGAAAAACAAATTGATGCCTATCTGGGGCGATGCCGTATCAAGCCATGTTTGTGACGGAAGATCGGGGGCTTTCATTATCGCATCCCACCTTCCCAACTTCGCTGACCTAACGTCTATTAGGAATGCAGACACCTGCATAGAAAGCCGGTGTCAAGTCTTGCAAAACCACATTTTGACCAGTATTCCGTTGGAGTTTTACACGTTTTACCATGGCCATCCGACTCCACGAAGCTCTACCTTAGTCGCCCCTGAAATATCGACTTTGAAGCCGAGACTTCCATCGCTACGCCGCCCTCAACAGAGGGACGTGGTTTTTCAGGGGATTCCCCAGCCCCTACCGGAAAGAACCTCCTGTAGTCCGCGCAAACCCGCCAACGCACCGAGCGGGATGCCTACATCGCCCGCGCGGGGCGTTTGATATTCGGTCGGGTTGATGCGGATGATGGGGCAGTGCTGGTTGCGGCTGAACATGCGCACACTCGGCACGGCTGTGCCCGCCCCCATTTCGATGACGATGGGCCGCTCGACCTGCTGCCGCCAAAGCTCAAAGTCGCTCGTCTGTTTGTCCGTTCTGCGGCCACACCAGAACCAGTCATCGAACATCAAAATGGCGGGGCGCGCCAGGCCGCCGCAGTGAATACAACGTGGCACTTCATTCAAGAGGCGGCAATGCTCTTCGTCCACTTCGGGCTGGAAATCTGACGCTGACCACAGCGCATCGGTGCAAGACTTGAAGCACTGTAGATAATGAATGGAGCCGTGGCACTCAACCATCCGGTTTTCTGCAAATCCGGCTTTCTGGAACTGGCCATCGACATTGCTGGTGAAGACAAAACCGCCCTGCGGCATGGCCGCCATCCACGCCTGCAGAATCAGAAACCCCGCGTGCGGCTGGGTCGCACGGTACAGATTCAGGCGATGCCCATAAAACCCCCAGGCCAGCACCGGGTCATGCTCGAAGCTGGCGGGCGATGCGATCTGATCGAAACGCAGCTTTGCCCGGCCAAGTGCAGGATAAGCCTTCCAGAAACCGTGATCACCCCGAAAATCCGGCAGGCCGGAATCCACACCCATGCCGGCGCCCGCCGCGATGATCAGGCTGTCGGCCTGCTGGATCAGGCAGGCGGCGTCTGAGAAGTGTTGCTGTAGCGAACCCGGTGAGCCGGGTGAATCGGGTGAAAGGAGATTCATGGCTTCATGACCAACATCGATTGATTGGGCAGGTTTTTGGGCAGTACAACTTCTCTGAAAATTCCTGCAGGGCGATCTGATTCGGGTGGAGATATCACGCTTGCGATTGATTTCTCAGGACATTCCTCATCGCATTCTGCCAGAAGAACAAGGCCGTCATATCCGGAACCCGGGAAAGAGAAAGACGCTCGTATATCCTCAGGGGACTTCGGAAGCTGCGGTTAAAATGCCCGCCTACCTAGGTTCCTGATTGTCGCCCGAACGTTAGCTCGCCGTTTTACTGCCCCCCCAACTCCGCCATGGCCAAACAAAAAACTCTTTATACCTGTCCGGAATGCGGTGCGAGCGCACCGAAATGGCAGGGGCAGTGCCCTGGCTGCGGAGCCTGGAACACCCTGATCGAAACCTTGGCTGAAAGTCCTGTGGCCGGGGGAAACCGTATGGATCGCTTCACGGCACTGGCTGCGGATGGCCGCTTGCAGAATCTTTCCGACATCCAGCCCCGCGAAACAGCTCGCTTGCCGACAGGGATGGAAGAATTCGACCGGGTACTGGGCGGCGGGGTCGTAGCCGGTGGCGTGATTCTGATTGGCGGTGACCCAGGCATCGGCAAATCGACCTTGCTCTTGCAGGCTCTTTCCATCTTGGCGCAAACAAACCATGCCGTACTCTATGTTTCCGGGGAGGAATCCGGCGAACAGGTCGCCCTGCGCGCCCAGCGGCTTCAGCTTCGGACGGAAGGTTTACCGCTGCTGGCCGAGATCAGCCTGGAAAAGATTCTGGATACGCTGTCCCGCCGGAAGCCGGAAGTGGCCGTCATCGATTCGATCCAGACGCTTTATTCGGAAGCCCTGCAATCCGCACCGGGCTCGGTCGCCCAGGTGCGCGAGTGTGCGGCGCATCTGACACGCTTTGCCAAACAGTCCGGTACGACCATCATCCTCGTTGGCCATGTAACCAAGGAAGGCGCGCTGGCCGGGCCGCGTGTGCTGGAGCACATCGTCGACACCGTCCTGTATTTTGAAGGCGATACCCATTCCGCCTTTCGTCTGATCCGGGCCATCAAAAACCGCTTCGGGGCGGTCAATGAGCTGGGGGTTTTTGCCATGACCGAAAAGGGCTTGCGCGGCGTCTCCAACCCCTCTGCCCTTTTCTTGTCCCAACATGCTCAGGAAGTGCCGGGCAGTTGCGTCATGGTGACGCAGGAAGGCACGCGCCCGCTGCTCGTTGAAATCCAGGCATTGGTCGACACCTGTCACGGCAACCCGCGTCGGCTCAGCGTGGGGCTCGAACAAAACCGGCTGGCGATGCTGCTGGCTGTTCTTCACCGTCATGCGGGCATTGCCTGTTTCGATCAGGATGTCTTCGTCAATGCCGTGGGCGGGGTACGCATCAACGAACCTGCCGCCGATCTGGCCGTGCTGCTCGCCATCGTTTCCTCGCTGCGCAACAAACCCCTGCCGCCGAAGCTGATTGCCTTTGGCGAAGTGGGGCTTGCCGGAGAAATCCGCCCGGCCCCCCGCGGGCAAGAGCGTCTGCGCGAAGCCGCCAAGCTGGGTTTCACGCTCGCGCTCATCCCCAAGGCCAATGCGCCAAAGCAAGCCATCAAGGGGTTGGAGATCATCCCGCTAGACCGCATCGAGCAAGCCATCGACCAGCTGCGTGAATTACAGAATCACTGAGTTTCGGGCAAGCCAAGGGACACAAACCCTTTTTCCCGCTCTTTCAACTTCGCCAGGGTCATTGCACATCAACCATCAAATACGAGCCGCCTGGCGTAGCCACAACGCCATCAGACCAATGCGCCCGCGCACACCGAACTTGGCATAAAGGCGCACCGCATGCTGATGTACCGTGCGTGTCCCCAGGCCCAATTCCTGAGCAATATCCTTTTCACTGGCATCACTGAGCAGCAGTACCAATACGTCACGCTCACGCGCGCTTAAGGCAGCACGCGCATCAAGAAGACCTCGTACCAACAACTGCTCACGCTGGAAAGCCACACTGCCATGCATGAACAACTCCAGCATGGCACGCTCACGTTCTCCAAAAGGCCGCTCACCACGCCGCCGATCGAGTACCAGATGGGCCTCACAACCGGGTGTAGCGGAAAAGCTGCCAACCAGTCGGTCATTGATGCACTCCCCGGCCAGTGCCTCGCGCACTATCCAGCTCTGTTGCCACACCGTCTCTTCCAGCAGATCACGACGCAAAGCACTGCGCGTCTGGCCGGAATTGCTGACGATGGCCGCCACAAAGGGATCGCGCTCCCCTTCTGCCATGGCCTTCATCAGCCTCCGCGCCATCTGCTGACGCTCATCTCGACAATGCAGATGCTCGGCCAGGCGGACACGCCAGCCACGCACCTTATCTTGAGCCGATCCAGGTGCGACCAGACACTGCGACACCACCCAGGACGCATTGCAAGCACCGACATAACTGGCCAGTCGTGTCAGACAATGATGCAGTGCCACATCTGCCTGTGCCGCCGGTACTTCAGCCAGCTCGCGCCACAAGCTCGCCAGAAGGCGCACGTCCTCATCCCACAATACATCCGCCTTTGCCATATCCGCCCCGCTATTGCATCCAGTCACATCCGCTAATTAGCGGATAGTGTCACAACATGACAAATGGCACAATGTCGCCCCTCAGTAACCAATACATGAATCCCCGCATGCAGAACAAAAGCCGCCCGAAGTGCTTGCGCATCGCAACCTCCACTGCTCCGAAATCGAACGCCGCACCACAACACGGCAGAAGCAAATCCGTCTGGCACTTCATGGTCACCAACACCCCCGGGGCATCGGTATCAGGATACGGAACTGCAGTACTGACGCTGACTGCGATTCTCGCCCTGACTGCACCGCAGGCCAGAGCCACCGGAGACTGTGACGATAATTCCAGGCTTACTGGCTCCACGACGGGTTCGTTTTCATTTGCGTGTGGCTTGAACAATACCGCCAGCAGCTACCGTAGCAGTGCGGTGGGCCATGAGAACAACGCCAGCGGCGTCAGTAGTAGTGTGCTAGGACATGAGAACAACGCCAGCATCGCCTACAGTACTGCGGTAGGCTATCAAAATACCAGTGACTTCAGGGGCACTGCGCTGGGCAATCAGAATACCAGCGGCTACAGCGGCACTGCAGTGGGTGCTACAAACACCGCCGGCCATAATGGCACTGCGGTGGGTACTCAAAATACCAGCAGCAACACAGGCAGCAGCGCGGTTGGCTACTTTAACACAGCCACAAACTACGGCAGCAATGCGATAGGCATCAGCAACACAGCCAACGGTAAATTCAGCAGCGCAATGGGTGCAAACGTACGTGTGCTCGGCAATTCGAACTACTCCATCGCCTTCGGTAGTGGAAACCATATCTTCGACGCAGTAACTGTCCAGGACGCGAGTGCTGCCATCGCCATCGGCCATCAAGTCAAAATCAATATCGGTGCAAACAACTCGGTGGCCATCGGTACAGGTACTACGGTTGGCAGCGGTATCACCGGTGCGGTAGCTCTGGGGCAGAATGCATCAGCGACGGAGAACAACACCATCTCGGTAGGCTCGTCCGGTAATGAAAAGCGTATCGTCAACGTCGCCGTCGGAACGACTGCTACCGATGCAGCCACCTATGGCCAGCTTACCGGTGGAAGTGTGGCGGCGAGCTTCCAGAGCCTCAATGCCAACAACGGCGGTATCACCAATGCCGGTGTAGTGAGCGGCGTGACACTCCTCAACGCCAGCGGTACTGTCTCTGCTGCTACACTCCTCGGCAACACGATCACCACCACTAGCACTGCCACGATCGGCGGTACGCTGTCGGCGCAGGGCGCGAATTTCAACAACCAGATCGTCAGTGGCGTGGCCGCTGGTGTCAATGCCAGCGATGCGGTGAACAAGGGTCAGCTTGATACAGCCATCCTCACTACCTCTGGTGAGGCTGCTATAGCCCAGGCCACCGCCAATACCGCCCGAACTGAGGCTGCTGCGGCTCAAACCACCGCCGATACCGCCCGAACTGAGGCTGCCACGGCTCAGAGTACCGCTGCTTCTGCCCAGACCACCGCCAATACCGCACGCACCGAGGCTGCAACAGCTCAAACCACCGCCAATACCGCCCGAACTGAGGCTGCAACAGCTCAAACCACTGCAGATGGTGCCCTCCTTCATTTGCAAGCCGCTGTGAATCAGCTGCTGCAAAGCGGCGTGTGCAGCATGCAGGGTGGTACAGTGCGCTGTGCCAGTAGCGTGCAGCTTGGCGGAGCAACACTGGCCACCGGTGCGGATAATGCCGTGGCCATCGGTAACGGGGCCGAGGTTCATTCATCAGGCGGTATCGCGCTCGGCCAGGGGGCAACAGCTATCCGTTCAAATTCGGTGGCCATCGGTGCCGGGGCCAAGGCACTGTCTTCAGTGGCAGTGGGGACCGGGGCTCAGGCTATCGGCACGAATACCACTGCCGTAGGGGATGATGCCGTGGCTTCCGGCCACTACGCCGCCGCTTTCGGCAATCGCGCCCAGGCCACACACGATGATGCCGTGGCACTGGGCAACGGCTCGATCACTACCGCAGCGAATACCGTCAGCATCGGTGCACCCGGAGCCGAACGACGCATCACCCACCTGGCAGATCCCATCAATGCCAGTGATGCCGCGAACAAAAATTACGTCGATCTGCTGACTGCTGCAAGCGTCAGCCAGGCACGGCAGTACACTGAACACCTCTATAGTCAGGCGCGCCGCCTTGCAGCACGCGGTGTGGCATCGGCCATGGCGAACACACCTCAAATCGATCTGGACACTGGTGAAACCGGCATCGGTGTCGGTGTCGGCCATTACGACGGCGAGTCGGCCATTGGCATCGCACTCGGCCACGTTACCCGCAGCGGCACCCAGCTCAATCTGGGCCTGGGCTACGCCGGCGATAGTCGTCCGGCATTACGCGCTGGCATGGGCTGGAAATGGTAAACCTGCGGTAGCTCTGTCCATTCTCACACTTTGTGAGTTGCGTGTCTTGAGCCTGATTTGTACCTGGAAACCTCAGTTGGAATGCTTCGAGTGTGTGTTATTCCGGTGGGCTGACAAGATGCGGCGATACAGCATGCGGGGTGCAGGCTACCTGCAAGGAAGAGCAACGCAGCCAGGCCGACGGAAAAATGTTCAATCTGAGGTTTAGCCTTCTCCCCCAAAAGGTGAGGGCCAATCATCGACCGGATCATCCGGCATTCATATATCTTTATGCTGGAAGAAGAGATCTATCGACTGAAGCAGAAAATAACGGGTTAAATGTGCAAGGGTGATTCAATTTTATTGGCCAAAGGTGGGTCAATGTAAATGGCCATTGACAATAAGATTACCTTGCTTCCTTTATCCGAACCCTTATTTTCCATCCTTCTTCGTGTATCTTCGAGGTTTTGCGCAAACGCCTCACGATTTCCGGTTTTCATCATGAAGATTTTCACTTCCTCCTCGCCGCTTTGGCTGGTCGGCTTCCGGCCTTTTTTCAGTCTGGCTTGTCTTTCCGGGGCACTGCTTCCGAGCCTGTGGCTGCTGCTCATGACGGGACGGGTCAATGCACCGATCAATGCTTTCGCGCCCATGCAGTGGCACGCCCACGAGATGTTCTTCGGCTTTGGCTGGGCCATCATCGGCGGCTTTCTGCTGACGGCCAGCAAGAACTGGGTGCAGATTCGCGGCTACCACGGCCCGGCCTTGATGTTCCTGGCCTTTGCCTGGCTTCAGGAAAGGCTGGGCATGTGGTTTCAGGCCGATTTGCCTGCCCCGCTTTTTTACCTTTCGAACAACCTGTTCCTGCTCACCATCGTCGCCATGCTGATGTGGACGCTGGTCCGCCACCGCAAGACCGACACCTACCGTGACAATTACTTCTTTCTTGCCATCCTGCCCACCTTTCTGGTCACCAAATATCTGATCCTGAGCAGCGATTATTTTCAGATCGGCATCAGCATGGCCATCGGCCTTTTTCGCGTGGCCTTCCTCGTCATGCTGGAGCGCACCCTGAGCCAGTTCATGAAATCCCTCTTTCAGCTCAACATCCTGCGCCACCCTTTGCTGGACAAAGCCATCAAGCTGCTGGCCCTGCTCATGGTTTTTGAAGCCCTCTTCCCCAAGCCACTCGTCGTTCTGCTGGCGAGCCTGTTGGCCGGGCTGCTCCTGTTCCGTTTTTTCCGCTGGGCTCCGAAGCAAGGCTTCAGCCGCATTGATCTGGGGGTCATGTATCTGGGCTATCTTGCCCTCGTCGCCCAGTTGCTGCTGCTGGCTTTTGCCGCGCTGGGCAACGACGCTTGGGTGGGAACAATGACCATTCACGTCTTTACGCTGGGAGTCATGGGGCTCATCATTCCGGCCATGATTGTCCGGATCGCCAAAGGGCACACGGGGCGCAAGGTGATCTTCGAGACGGCGGACAAAGCGGTGCTATGGCTGATGATTGCCGGATTCGTGAGCCGGGTGCTCGTTCCCCAGCTTTTTCCGGACCTCTACATGAGCTGTCTGGTCTTCACCGCAGCCTGCTGGCTGCTGTGTTTCGGTCTTCTGGGCTACCGCTACATTCCCTATCTGCTGCAAGCCCGCGTCGACGGCAAGGAGCATTGAAGCCGTGAAGAAAAAGAACGCACAAAACAAGGCAAACCAATACGAGCTGCACCCCGGCCAGTCGATCGAACTGCTCAAGGAGTTGCACATCCTGACCCGCGATGGCCAGATGAATCAGGACAGCCGCCGCAAGCTCAAGCAGATTTACCACCTGATGAACTTCATCGAGCCGCTGCTGCAGGAAAGGCAGTCACAATCACCCGGCTCCCCCCTGAATCTCATCGACCACGGGGCAGGAAAATCCTATCTCGGCTTCATCCTCTATGATCTTTTCGTGAAGCCCCACGCACCGGGCAGCCACATTTACGGTATCGAACGCCGGGCGGAGCTGGTTGAACGTTCCCGACAACTCGCCGACCGCTTCGGTTTTCCGGGCATGAGCTTTCTCAATCTTTCCGTTGCCGACTCCATCGCTTCCCCTGCCCTGCCCGCACGACCTGACATGGTCACGGCACTTCATGCCTGCGATACGGCCACGGATGACGCCATTGCTTTCGCGCTGGCCCGGGAAGCCCAGACCATCGTACTCGTTCCTTGCTGCCAGGCCGAAGTCGCTGCCCTGTTACGGCAAAACAAGGCGCAGGCCATGAAAGCCGGCGTGCTCTCCGAGCTCTGGCGTCATTCCTTGCATACCCGTGAATTCGGAAGCCACCTGACCAATGTGCTGCGCTGTCTGCAACTCGAAGCCCATGGTTATCAGGTCACGGTCACCGAGCTCGTCGGCTGGGAACACTCTCTGAAGAACGAGCTCATCATCGCAAAGAAAAAGGGCCCACCACAAAAACGGGCCCAGGAGCGGCTGAGTGAAATCCTGCAGCAAACGGGTCTGGAAACGCTGGGGGCTCGGTTTCTGAGCTGACCCGTCTGAGTGGCGATTGGCCTGGAAACAAGAATGTCAGGGATGCCACGCCATGCACCGAGATTCAGCCCCCCCGCTGCCGTCGTGCTTCGAAGAGGCAGATGCCGCTGGCCACGGAAACATTGAGGCTTTCCACGCTGCCCAGCATCGGAATGCGGGCGAGTTGATCGCAGGTTTCCCGTGTCAGACGGCGCAATCCATCGCCTTCTGCTCCCAATACCCAAGCCAACGGGCCACGCTGGTCGATGGCGTATAGATCAGTCTGGGCTTCGCCCGCCGCGCCGACGGTGAGAATGTCGCGTTCCTGAAGCTCACGCAAAGTGCGCGCGAGATTAGTCACGGTGATGTAGGGCACGGTTTCCGCCGCGCCGCTGGCCACCTTGACCGCCGTGGCATTCAGCCCGCAAGCCCGATCCTTGGGGGCGATCAGCGCATGCGCCCCTGCGGCATCGGCCACCCGCAGACAGGCCCCGAGATTATGCGGGTCCTGTACGCCATCGAGTACCAGCAGGAGCGGCGGCTCCGTCAGTGTGTCCAGCACATCGTCGAGCTTGAGCACCCGTTGCGTTCCCGTAACCAGGGCTACAACACCTTGATGGCGTGCATTCCCCCCGGCCATGCCGTCAAGTCGGGCGGGGTCGGCCTGGATCAGGCGCGTCTTGTGGGTTTCGGCCAGACGGATGAGATCCCGTGCCCGTGCATCCTGTCGGCTGCGGTCGAGGTAAATTTCGCTGACATCGTCCGGGCTGTGACGCAGTTTGGCGACAACGGCATGGAATCCATAAATAAAACGGCGTTCAGCCACGGGAACTTCCTTTCTTTCGTTGGGCCGCCGGTTTTCCGCCACCGGCAGGCATCGCAGTCGCTTTCCCCTTCCGGGCGGCCCGGCTGGGCCCTGCTTTATGGGCTTTGGCAATTTTAGCGGCTCCTGAAGCCTTGGAAGCCCTAGATGTTTTGGCTGGCCCAGACGATTTACCTTTCCGGGATGCCTTGGCAGGCTTGTCGCTTTGAGCCGCTCGCCCTGCGCGGGTCTTTTCGGTAGTCGACCGCTTTCCGTGAACGCCGGACGGGCTTTGCACACTGGGCTGAAGATGTGCTGGCGGATCAATCAAGGTCGCCTGCGGCATAGGCGTCACACGTTTGCGCTTACCGGCTTCCTGGCCTCTTGCACGCAGTGCGGTCGACGCGCCTTCGACCAAGCGAAAGTCGATCTTGCTGTTTTCCAGACTGGCCCGCATGACGCGGATGCGAACCCGATCCCCCAGACGGTAACGGCGTCCAGTGCGCTCACCCACCATGACATGGCCGGTTTCGTCATAGTGGAAATAATCCGCACCCAATTCGGAGACATGCACCAGTCCTTCAACAAAGATGTCATCCAGCGCAACGAAAATACCGAAAGAGGTCACAGCACTGATGATGCCCGTGTATTCCTCGCCGATGCGGTCCTGCATGTAGTAGCACTTGAGCCAGTTTTCAACATCGCGCGTGGCTTCATCCGCCCGACGCTCCGTCATGGAGCAATGCAGGCCGATCTTTTCCCAGGCATCTTCGATGCGTTCACCAGCTTCCGTGCCAGGCTGATAACGCTGGTGTTGCAAGGTGGCCTTGATGGCGCGGTGGATCAGCAAATCAGGATAGCGACGGATGGGTGAAGTGAAATGCGTGTAGGCCTCGTAAGCCAGACCGAAATGGCCAAGATTTTCCGGGCTGTATTGCGCCTGCCGCAGGGAACGTAACATGACAGTCTGAAGTAGCGATTTGTCGGTGCGGCCCTGGACCTGTTCCAGCAGTCTGGCGTAATCCTTCGCACCAGGCGATTCCCCGCCGCCAATCTGCAAACCAAAGCTACCCAGAAAATCGCGCAGTTTTTTCAGGCGTTCAAGCGTCGGTCCTTCATGCACACGGTACAGTGCCACTTGCCGATGCGACTTGAGAAAATCCGAAGCACAGACATTGGCCGCCAGCATGCACTCCTCGATGAGACGATGCGCTTCGTTGCGTTCGTCAGCCACGATGCGCTCGATCTTGCCATGATCGTCAAACAGCATCCGGGTTTCGGCGGTTTCAAAATCGATCGCTCCCCGCTTCTTGCGCGACTTCGCCAAAACACGATACAGCGCGTCAAGGTTTTCCAGATGGGGCAGTAGCGGAGCCAGCTTTTCCCGTGCGGCCACCTCCTTGTCGTACAGCGCGGCTGCGACTTCCGTGTAGGTCAGCCGGGCATGGGAGAACATCACGGCCGGATAAAAACGGTAATCCTCGATGCGCCCGCTCGTGGTGACCGTCATATCGCAAGCCATGCACAGACGCTCGACCTGTGGATTCAGCGAGCAAAGCCCGTTGGAGAGTTTTTCCGGCAGCATGGGAATCACGCGGCGCGGAAAGTAAACGGAATTGCCCCGGCTACGCGCGTCCATATCGAGCGCAGCATCAGACTTCACATAGTGAGAGACATCGGCAATGGCGACGATGAGACGGAAAAGGCCCGTTTTCTTGCCATTGCCAGGCAGACGTTCACAATAAACAGCGTCGTCGAAATCGCGCGCGGTTTCGCCGTCGATGGTGACCAGAGGAAGAAGCGTGAGGTCTTCTCGCCCCTTCCAGTCGAGCTTGCGGACTTTCAGCGGCAGCTTCTTCGTTTCAGCCAACGCATCCGGAGAAAACTCAAAAGGCAGTTCGTGTTTGCGCAGGGCGATTTCGATTTCCATGCCCGGATCCGCATAATTGCCCAACACTTCCACGATGCGCCCGATGGGGCGGCTGTGATATCGCGGCGGTTCGATGATTTCGACCATGACCACCTGCCCAGCGCGTACCGCCGGAGTTTTTTCTCCCGGCTGTGCTGCGGCAATCAGGATTTCCTGGCTGATGCGGCGGTTTTCCGCCACGACGAACCACACCCCGTGTTCGTTAAAGACGCGCCCGACTACACGCTGCACACCCCGTTCCAGCACTTCGACGATCCGGCCTTCCGGACGACCGCGCCGATCCACACCGACGATTCGCGCCATGACACGATCGCCGTGCATGACGGTTTCCATTTCTCGTGGGCTGAGAAAAATATCCGCCGGGTAATCGTTCTTTTCATCCGGTATCAGGAAGCCATAACCTTCAGAATGTCCTTCGACCTTTCCACGAATCAGGGCTGCCTTGCCGGGAATCAGCCAGGCTCCTGCCCGGTTCTGCATCAACTGTCCGGCACGCGCCATGGCATCGAGACGACGGCGGAAAGCCTCCAGCTCATCGTCCCGAACCCCCAGCATTTCGCCGATCCGTGCAAACTCCAGCGGCACGCCGGCGTTTTCCAGGGTTTCCAGAATGTATTCACGGCTCGGGAGGGGGTGTTCGTATTTCGATTTCTCCCGTTCCAGATGGGGGTCCAATCGGCGAACACGGCTCAAACGGGGCGCAGAAGGTTTATTTTTTTTTGACAATTAAGAAATTTCCTATAGAATTCGCGGCTCTTGATTTTCGCACTGCCCAGGTGGCGAAATTGGTAGACGCGCTAGGTTCAGGTCCTAGTGGTGGCAACACTGTGGAGGTTCGAGTCCTCTCCTGGGCACCAAAAAAATAAAACGCACTGCTGTCCAGTGCGTTTTTTTTTTCGCCTGGTGCGCCTGGTGCCCGAGTGCTTTACCAGGCCTCCCGGGCTGACTTCAATCGGCCAGACGTTTCCAAAACCCTGCTCCCCAGCCGCACAGTTCTCGCGCCGTGGCATAGAGTGCCTCACCCGCGAACAGCTTGGCCGGCGCGGAAGCGGTTCCTCCCGCAGGCGTTCGGGTCATTTCATGTGTATCGCAGTTAATGGCGACTTCCTCAAGTATCCGTTGATCCGAAGGCTTTTCAGTGCCATACAACTTAAGACGAACGATTTCCTTCTCTTTCTCGACCCGGGCTGCATCGTAATAGAGACTGGAATTACTGGCGCGGGTACGAAGGGCAGCCCCCTCTTCTCCCCAGCGCGTTTTGTCTTCCGTCGTCTGTGCGAAAACCGAGCACGCCGATCCGAGTAAAAACAGGGCTGTTGCAGCAGTGAAAATGTTTTTCAGGGTCAGTACCTTAGCTTTCATGTTTTTCATGAATCTCCGAATGATCGAATTAAGAAAAGCAGTGTCGCATGTCAGTGATGCGTATGCCCAAACGCTTCATGGGCGTGACGATGCTCGACTTCTTCAGGCGTTGCCGGGCGCACCGCCGCTACGGTACAGGCGAAGGTCAATGACTTGCCGGCCAGGGGGTGGTTGCCATCCACCACCACGCTATCACCTTCAATGTCGGTGACCGTCACCATCGTGCCATCCTCACGCTCCAGGTGCATCCCCACCTTGATTTCCGGCGGAAACAGATCGCGAGATTCAACGTTCACGAGTTCGGCATCGTAATCCCCAAACGCTTCTTCCGGGGCCAACTTGACCTGAAGCTTGTCACCCACCTGTTTGCCATCAAGGCCATCTTCGATGTCACGAAACACATCATCGTACCCACCATGCAAATAGACGAGCTGCTCGGAACCGTCATCGACCAGCTCCCCTTCGCTGTCATGGATCTGGTAATCGAGTGTAACGACGGTATTTTTTACAATTTGCATGGTTTCTCCAGTTGTTTGACTAAATCCAGAACTTCTTCGACATGTCCGCGATGCATGGTGTTGTGCAAAACGTGACGCAATATCCCTTGGCGATCGATGATGAAGGTAGCGCAGGTCACACAAACTTTCTGCACCCCTTCTTTTTCCTTGACCTGGCACAGCCCGTATTGACGACAGACCTTCCCTTCGTCATCCGCCAGCAAACGAACCGTCAAGCCATGTTTGTCGCGAAACTCGGCGTGGCTCAGACAATCATCCCGACTGATGCCCAGCACCTCGCAACCCAGGCGGATGAACGTACTTTCGTGGTCGCTGAAGGCGACGGCTTCCCGGGTGCAAACCGGCATGTCATCGCGCGGATAGAAAAAGAGAACCGCATGTTTCTTGCCGCGCAAGGAATCGAGGGAAAACAATTCCATGTCGGCATCCGGCAAGGTGAATACAGGAGCAGCTTGGCCGATTTTCAGCAATCTCGTTCTCCTCTATCTTCGTCCGCAACTCACGTTCGAAAGCTGACGCGGCGATTCTAACCGAGGCTTTCAGAAAAAGATGCAATCCCCCGCAAGGTGCGGCAGGCTGTTTCAGGCAGAAGGGTCAGCGTCCGTTGCTGGAGCATCCTCACGCCGGTGCGCGCTGGCCAGATATTCGTGGGAGCGCATCTCGATGATGCGGCTGACGGTACGGTGAAATTCGCTGGATTGTGTTCCTGCAACGTAGAGTTCTTCCGCGGGGCATTCGGCACTGATGATGAGCTTGACGCGATGGTCGTAGAGCACGTCGATGAGCCAGGTGAAACGTCGGGCTTCGCTCGCCTGTTCCGCCGACATGCGTGACACCCCGGAAAGAAAGACCGTATGAAACCGCTGGGCCAGATCAAGATAATCGTTTTGCGAACGGAAACCGGCACAAAGGGTGGCGAAATCGAACCAGATGACCCCGGGGGCTCGACGTATTGGCTGCACTTCCCGCCCCAGCAGTTCGATACTGCGCTGATGCCCTTCCCCTCCGGCAAGCTGGACGAAAGTCTGGCGCATTTTTTCATCCGCCTGCGGCCCGTCTGGGACGAGGAAAGTTTCGGCCTGTGTAAGCGTGCGCAAACGATAGTCAATCCCGGCGTCGACTTCGATCACGTCCAGTCTTTCCCTGAGCAGTGCAATCGTCGGGAGGAAAAGATGACGCTGCAAGCCATTGGGATACAGGCCGTCCGGTGGATAGTTGGAGGTGATGCAGAAAATCACGCCCGCATCGAAAAGAGCCTGCATCAGACGGCCCAGGATCATCGCATCGGCAATATCTGAAACGTGAAATTCGTCAAAACAGAGAAGGCGGGTTTCCCTGGCGACTTGCTCGGCCACCCGCGAAAGCGGGTCGGATTCATCCTTGACGCTGCGCAGTCGTTCGTGCACTTCTCGCATGAAAGCGTGGAAATGCACCCGCCGCTTGCGCTGATACGGAACGGCGGCGTAGAAGCAATCCATCAGAAAGCTTTTGCCACGCCCGACTCCACCCCAGAACCAGACACCCCGTGGCAATTTGGGGTGCACCAGCAGCTTGCGCAGGGTATTGCGGCGCGCAGCCTTGAAGGCAATCAGTCCGTCGTAAAAGACTTGCAGGCGTTCGGCTGCCGCACGCTGGGCCGGGTCGGCCACCGAGCCACGTTCCCGCAGCGCGGCTTCGAAGGCATCGATCATGCCGTCTTTCGGAACATTCAGGATGCGATAAGGCAAACGTCCGTCTCCTGCTTGAGCAACAGTATCAGTGCGTCAGAAATGCAAAGGCCGTTTGTCGACTGCCAGGGCCGCTTCGTGCATCGCCTCTGAAAGCGTCGGGTGTGCGTGACAAATCCGGGCAATATCTTCAGACGCCGCGCCGAATTCCATGGCTGCCACGGCTTCGGCGATCAATTCCGAAGCATTGTTGCCGATCACGTGCACCCCCAAAATACGGTCCGTCGTGGCACAGGCCAGCATCTTGACGAAGCCGGTGGTGTCACCTTGTCCCAAGGCGCGGCCATTGGCGGCAAAGGGAATCTGCCCGCTGCGGTAGGCAATCCCCTCACGCTTGAGCTGTTCTTCCGTCTTGCCCACCCAGGCAATTTCCGGGTGGGTGTAGATGACCCAGGGGATGGTGTTGTAATCAATATGCCCGGACTGACCGGCGATCATTTCCGCCACCATGACGCCTTCGTCCATCCCCTTGTGGGCCAGCATGGGGCCGGGGACAACATCGCCCACTGCCCAGACGTTTTCCAGATTGGTACGACAATGTCCATCGATCTGAATCCGGCCTCGTTCGTCCAAGGCGAGACCGACGTTTTCGCAACCCAGCCCTTCGGTATTCGGCACGCGCCCAACAGAAACGATCAGACGGTCGCATTCCAGCGTTTGCGGGCCTTCTTCGGTTTCATATTCGACCGTCACGCCCTTCTTTCCGGTGTTGACTTTGCCAATCTTGACGCCAAGGTGGATGTTGAGCCCTTGCTTGCGCGTAAAGACTTTCCAGGCTTCCTTGGCCACCGCCTGATCCGCTGCAGCAAGAAAATCGGGCATGGCCTCCAGCACATGGACTTCCGCCCCCAAACGTCGCCAGACGCTCCCAAGCTCCAGACCGATCACGCCCGCACCAATCACGCCCAGCCGCTTGGGAGCCGTATCGAAGGAGAGTGCGCCGACGTTATCGCAAATGAGTTTGTTATCCACGGGGATGCCGTCAAGGTGACGCGGCTTGGAACCCGTTGCAACGATGACATGCCGGGCTTCGACAATTTCTGCGCCGTCCTTGCCAGCGACATTGAGTTGCCAGCGATCATTTTCACGGCCTGCAAAACTGCCCCGCCCGGACAGGAGTGTCACCTTGTTCTTCTTGAACAGCCCGCGGATGCCGGTCGTGAGCTGGGTCACGATATTTTCCTTGCGGCGAACCATCGTCGTCACATCCATCTTGACGTTCTCGACGCTGATACCGTGCATCACAAAAGCATGATTCGCCTGCTCGTAAAGCTCGGAAGACTGCAAAAGAGCCTTCGAGGGAATGCAGCCCACGTTGAGGCAGGTTCCACCCAGGCGGACTTCACCCTTGGGATCGGCATAGCTTTCTGACTCGATACAGGCGGCACTCAGGCCGAGCTGCGCGGCGCGGATCGCAGCCACATAGCCGCCCGGCCCACCACCGATGACCACAACGTCAAATTGTCTGGACATGGTCTTCCCTTTCAAAGATCGAGCAAGAGACGGGCCGGATCTTCCAGCGCATCCTTCATGGCCACCAGGCCCAGCACGGCCTCCCGGCCATCGATGATGCGATGATCGTAAGACAGGGCAAGGTAATTGATCGGCCGGATGACGATCTGCCCATTTTCAACGACCGGGCGATCCTTGGTAGCGTGAATGCCAAGAATGGCCGACTGCGGCGGATTGATGATGGGGGTCGAAAGCATGGAACCGAAAACGCCACCATTGGAAATGGAGAAAGTGCCGCCGGTCAGATCCTCGATGGTCAGCTTGCCATCCTTCGCCTTGTTGCCAAATTCCGCGATTTTCTTTTCGATCTCCGCCAGACTGAGCTGGTCAACATCACGCAAGATGGGAACGACCAGCCCGCGCGGGCTGCCCACGGCGATGCCGATGTCGAAATAGCCGTGATAAACGATGTCATTGCCATCCACCGAGGCATTGAGTACCGGATAGCGTTTCAGGGCGGCGACGGCTGCCTTGACGAAGAAGGACATGAAGCCCAGCTTGACGCCGTGTTCTTTTTCGAACTTGTCCTTGTATTTGTTGCGCAATTCCATGACCGGAGCCATGTTCACCTCGTTGAAGGTGGTCAGAATGGCCGCGGTGGATTGCGACTGAACGAGGCGTTCGGCAATGCGGGCACGCAAACGCGACATGGGAACGCGCTGCTCGGGCCGCTCGCCCAGCACGCTATCGAGACTGACCGAAACCGGCTGGGCCAGCGCGGGCCGGGGAGCCAGTGAAGGCGTTGCACCAACTCCTGAAACACCCAGGACATCGGCCTTGGTAATGCGCCCTCCCCGACCCGTACCAGAAATCTCATTCGCTTCCAGACCTTTTTCGGCCATGAGCTTACGCGCGGAAGGCATCACTGCCGCAGCAGCGGCGGGCGATGTTTGCGAGGCAGCTGATGCAGGCGCAGACGACGGGGCTGCATCGTTGGATGCGGTACTGGCCGCAGCCGCCTCGGTGTCGATCAGGGCCACGACTTCACCGCTAACGACCGTCGCGCCATCTCCCTTCAGAATTTTGCTGATGACTCCGGCGTGGGAAGCGGGCAGTTCAAGCACGACTTTATCGGTTTCGATGTCGACGAGATTCTCGTCGCGTAAAACAGCCTCACCCAGCTTTTTGTGCCAGCTCACCAGCGTGGCTTCGGCAACGGATTCGGACAGCTGCGGTACTTTAACTTCGATGAGCATGATGTCTCCTGATTCCTCGGAATTACTCTGCACTGGCCTTGAGCTTGCTGCTGCCCAGAGCGGTCTCGATCACGGTGCGCTGCTGCGCGCTGTGTTTGGATGAATAACCCACTGCGGGCGAAGCCGCCGCCGGGCGTGCCACGACATGCAGGCTCTGGCCTTCGCGCAGGCCCGCTGCGAAATGGTGGCGGGAGGAATACCAGGCTCCCTGATTGAGGGGCTCTTCCTGGCACCAGACAATTTCCTTTGCATTGGGATATTTCTTGAGCTCGGCGGCGTAATTCTTGGCCGGGAAGGGGTAAAGCTGCTCGACACGCAGAAGCACCGTATCGGTCTGTTTTTTCTCTCGCCGTGCTGCAGCCAGTTCGTAATAAATCTTGCCCGCACACAAGACGACGCGCTTGACCTTCTTTGGATCGAGTTCTTCGGTTTCGGGAATCAGCGTCTTGAAACCGCCGTTGGACAATTCTTCCAGCGTGGAAACGGCATCCTTGTGACGCAGGAGAGATTTCGGCGTCATGACGATCAGTGGCTTGCGGATCTTGCGCAGAACCTGACGACGCAGGAGATGGAAAATCTGCGCCGGTGTGGAAGGCACACAGACCTGAATGTTGTGCTCGGCACAAAGCTGCATGTAACGCTCCAGACGCGCAGAGGAGTGCTCCGGCCCCTGTCCTTCGTAGCCGTGCGGCAGGAGCATGACCAGACCACACAGCCTGCCCCATTTGGCCTCGCCCGAGGTGATGAACTGGTCGATCACCACCTGCGCACCATTGGCGAAATCGCCGAATTGGGCTTCCCAGATCACCAATTCGTTCGGCTCGGTCGTGGCATAGCCATATTCAAAGGCCAGCACGGCTTCTTCGGAGAGGACCGAATCGATGACGGTGAAGGGAGCCTGTTTGGGATCGATATGTTGCAAGGGAATGTAGTTTCCGGCATCCCAGCGTTCGCGGTTCTGGTCGTGCAAGACGGCGTGACGATGGAAAAAAGTGCCACGTCCACAGTCTTCACCCGAAACACGCGCGCCATAGCCTTCGACCAGCAGTGTGGCGTAAGCGAGGGTTTCCCCCATGCCCCAATCGATCGGATGCTTGCCCGCACCCATCGCCTTGCGATCGTCGATGATCTTCTGGACACGCGGATGTAGAGTGAATTGTTCTGGAACTTCCGTTACGCGTTCGGCCAATCGCTTGAGATCGGCGAGCGGAACCTTCGTGTTGCAAATATCGGTGTATTCCTGATTGAGATAGGGAGCCCAATCGACAGCGTATTTGCGCTGATAGTTGGACAGCACCGGATTCTCAACCAGTCGTCCTTCATCCAGTGCCGCGCGGTAATCCTTGATCATCTGTTCGGCTTCGCCATTCTGGATCACCCCCTGACTCAGAAGACGATCCGCGTAAACCTTGCGTGTTCCCGGATGCGCAGCCACTTTCTTGTACATCAGGGGCTGGGTCACCATGGGTTCATCCTGCTCGTTGTGGCCCAGCTTGCGGAAACAGATCAGATCGATGACGACATCCTTGCGGAACTCGTGGCGGAATTCCAGGGCGATCCGGGTTACCAAAGCGACAGCTTCGGGATCGTCGCCATTGACGTGGAAAACGGGAGCCTCGATCATCTTGAAGATGTCGGTGCAATACAGCGAGGAGCGGTAATCGCGCGGGTCGGAGGTCGTGAAGCCGATCTGGTTATTGATGACGATATGTACCGTCCCACCCGTGCCATAACCGCGCGTCTGGGAATAGTTGAGCATTTCCTGATTGACACCCTGCCCGGCCACGGCGGCATCGCCATGCAGCAGCACACCCATCACCTTGTCGCCACTGTGATCCTTACGCCAGCACTGGCGGGCATAAACCGAGCCGGTGACAACCGGATTGACGATTTCGAGGTGCGAAGGATTGAAGGCCAGCGACAAATGCACCGGCCCACCCGGGGTCGCGACATCCGAAGAAAAACCGTTGTGGTATTTCACATCGCCCGCAGAAAGTTCGTCCGCATGCTTGCCTTCAAACTCCGAGAAGAGCATCTGTGGCGATTTGCCAAGAATATTGACCAGCACATTCAGGCGGCCACGGTGGGCCATGCCGATGACGATTTCTTCGACACCCTGGCTGCCCGCCTGGCGCACCAGTTCGTCCATCGCCACGATAGTTGACTCGCCACCTTCCAGCGAAAACCGCTTCTGACCGACATATTTCGTGTGCAGATAACGCTCCAGTGTTTCGGCGGCGGTCAGTCGTTCCAAAAGACGCTTTTTCTGATCTCGCTCAAAGGAAGGCGTGGAACGAATCGCTTCGAGACGGGATTGAATCCAGCGTTTCTGCGAAATATCGCTCATGTACATGTATTCCGCGCCAACCGAGCCGCAATAGGTCTGACGCAGCACTTCGAGGATTTCGCGCAGGGTCGCCTGCTCAGAACCAAAGGCAAAAGAACCGGTATTGAACGTCGCCCCCAGATCCGCCTCCGTAAAACCATAAAAAGCCGGATCGAGCTCCGCGATGGTCGGACGCTCGGCACGTTTGAGCGGATCGAGCTGTGCCCAACGATTGCCCAGAAAACGATAGGCATTGATGAGCTGCAACACTTTGACCTGACGCGGATCACCCCCCGCCGTAGCCGTCTGTGGGCGCAATGTACCCAGTTTCGCACGCTGTGCAAAAGAGGCCACGATGGGTGCGTGGGCCACGTCTGTAGCCGCACCGGGGAGATTCTGCAATTTATCGAAATACTCGCGCCAAGCGGGTGTGACCGCCGCCGGATTTTCCAGATAGGTTTCGTAAAGCTCTTCGAGAAATGGGGCATTGGCTCCGAAAAGGTACGAATTACCAAATAGTTGCTGCATCATGGGATGGGCCTCCTGGAGGCAGAGCAAAGGACAAAAGCCGTTATGTCAAGGATATTTGGGAAACAACCGTCGCAGTTTTAATGCAAATGACATTACAACGAAATGAACGGTTCCTTCCGCTCTGTCTACCCTTACCCAGGGGACAAAGCGGGGCTCGAACATCAAGGAAAAATCAGCGTTTTTCGAGCGGGACGACGTCGCGTCGCGCCGCACCCGTATAAAGCTGGCGCGGTCGGCCAATCTTCTGATCGGGATCTGCGATCATTTCGTTCCACTGGGAAATCCAGCCAACCGTTCTCGCCATGGCGAAGATGCCGGTAAAGAGCGGCGTCGGAATGCCCAGGGCACGCTGGACGATGCCGGAGTAGAAATCGACGTTGGGATAGAGTTTTTTCTCGATGAAGTAATCGTCGCTCAGGGCAATCTTTTCCAGTTCAATAGCCAGCTTGAACAAGGGGTCATCATGCAAGCCAAGTTCGTTCAGCACTTCATGGCAGGTTTCGCGCATCAGCTTGGCGCGTGGATCGAAATTCTTGTAGACGCGGTGACCAAAGCCCATGAGTTTGAAGCTGTCGTTCTTGTCCTTGGCGCGCTTGATGTATTCACCCACACGGGATACGTCGCCAATTTGTTCCAGCATCTGCAAACAGGCTTCGTTTGCACCACCGTGTGCCGGGCCCCACAGACAGGCGATACCCGCAGAAATACAGGCGAAGGGATTGGCTCCGGAAGAACCCGCCAGACGTACCGTGGAGGTCGAGGCGTTCTGCTCGTGATCGGCATGCAGAATCAGAATACGGTCGAGCGCGCGCGTAAGCACCGGATTGGGCTTGTAGGTCTCGCACGGCGTGGCAAACATCATGTGCATGAAGTTGCTGGCGTAGTCGAGCTCGTTACGCGGGTGCATGAAGGGCTGACCGATGCCATATTTATAAGCCATGGCGACGATGGTCGGCAGTTTGGCGATCAGGCGGTTGGCCGAGATGTCACGATGCTGTTGGTCGCTGATGTCCATGGCATCGTGGTAGAAGGCCGAAAGGGCTCCAACGACGCCCACCATGACGGCCATCGGGTGAGCATCGCGACGAAAGCCCTGATAAAAGCGGATGAGCTGCTCATGCACCATGGTGTGATTGCTGATGGTGTGGGCAAACTCTGCCTTTTCCTTGGCATTGGGCAATTCGCCCTTGAGCAGGAGCTGACAGACTTCGAGGAAGTCACAGTGCTGAGCCAATTGTTCGATGGGGTAGCCGCGATACAACAACTCGCCCTTGTCGCCATCGATATAGGTGATGGAGGACTTGCAAGCTGCCGTCGACATGAAGCCCGGGTCGAAAGTGAATGCGCCGGTCTTGCCGTAAAGTGCGCGAATATCGATGACTTCCGGGCCGATGCTGCCGGATTGCACCGGAAAGTCGTAACTCTTGCCGTCGATCGTGAGTGTCGCCATGCGTTCAGTCGTCATGAGGGTTCCCCTGGGAATCAAAGTTTGGCTACAAATAAATCAAAAAAAAACAATCGGATTGCTCTAAAGACCAATCAAACCTTCATCAAGGTCTCGATCATGGGCACCCAGCGTACATCTGGCACATCTTGACGGGCGCACAGAATGTCCCACAAATCGTGATCCTCAAGCTGCAACATTTCTTCCAGCAACATTCTTTGTTCCATCGTGGGCTCCGTCTCACCCAGACGCTGCCAGAAACGCTCCAGCACGATATCCAGCTCCAGCAAGGCCCGGCGGGAATGCCATTTTAGTCGCCCGATCGGGGCTGCCGAAGTGGATGCACGCATGAAAGTCGCAGCCCGTCTCGATCAAACCGCACGGCGGAGCATGCGATCCTTGATCTTGCCGATGGCCTC
>CAZCOS010000020.1:0-31733 GCA_964500605.1 uncultured Sterolibacterium sp. | reverse complement strand
TCCCGTTTCACCCGACGACTCGCATCGCCAGGCACCGATTGCACAATGTGCGCACTTCATGCTGCATGTTGCCGGGTGTGCGCACTCACCCGTCCTGCAAAAGCTATTCCCTGGCCTCACCCTCCTCGGTTTGTACCGCTGCTTCATGCGCCCGGTTGAGCACATCCTGGATATACGCCTGCGGCAGACGATGCTGCGCTGCCAGTTCGGCCAGACTGCGCCCGGCTGCTTGATCGGCCAGAAGACTGGAAATCCAGCCCTGCAAGCCGCTGGAAAGCGAACGGCCGGCCTGCTCGCCCTGGTGGGTATTGCGCTCGCCATCGGACACAGCGTATTTGTTGGCATAACCACGCGGCGTGACCATCAATCCGTGTCGGATGAAGGTATTGGAATTGCCGATCAGCACGGTGGTGAGCATGCCGATCTCGGCTTCGGCCATTTTGTCCAGCGTCGTCAGTTCGATCCGCTGTTTGGGGCGGAAACCGGATTTGACGATGGCCACCGGCGTCTGCGGATCGCGGTGGCGCAGGAAAATCTGTTGCGCTTCGACGATCTGCTGGGCACGACGGCCACTCTTCGGGTTGTAGAGCGCCACCACGAAATCCGCATAAGCCGCAGCCTCCAGCCGCCGGGCGATGGTGGGCCAGGGCGTGAGCAGATCGGAGAGGGAAATCGCGCAAAAGTCGTGCGTGAGCGGTGCGCCGACCAGGGCCGCGCAGGTGTTGAGTGCCGATGCCCCGGGAATGATCTCGACCTCGATGGGCGAATCCGGCGTCCAGCCTGCCTGGAACAGCACTTCAAAGGTCGGCCCGGCCATGCCATACACGCCGGCATCTCCCGAGGAAATCAAGGCCACACGCTTTCCTTGTGTTGCCCGTTCCAGGGCTTCAATAGCGCGGTCGAGCTCCTCGGTCATCGATTTTTTGATGACCTCCTTGCCTTCGAGCAGATCGGCGACCAGGCGGATATAGGTGACATAGCCGATGACGGTATCGGCTTCGGCAATGGCCGCCCGGGCGCGCGCCGTCAGGTGTTCCTGGCTGCCCGGGCCCAGCCCGACCAGCATGATCTTGCCGGCTTGCGGCACATTTTCAACAGTATTCATCCAGGGATCCTTGCAATGGAAACAGTGGCATTTCGTCCATCTTCACCGCGCAGGCGATGTTTTTCGACGAGCAGATGCGCAAGATCAACTCCGGCTCCGGCGCACAGCAGCGCGGCGGCTTCGGCAACGGAAGGCGTGCCGGTGTAACGGCGAACGGTTTCGGAAGGATTGGGCACATTCACTCGTGCGAGCTCACACGCCGGGTAAAAACGGATCGGCCAGCCCGCCGCTTCGACGACGGCGTTCAATCCAGGCTCATCAGCCTTGAGGTCGATGGACGCCACGGCTTGGACATCCCCAAACGTCAGGCCGACGGAAGCCAGTGCTTCCTGAATGGCCTGATGCACCGTCTGCGCCGGGGTGTTGCGGTCGCAGCCCAGTCCCAGTGCAACCTTCATTGAGCCTCCTCCGGCGGGCGGTAGTGAACCCAACGCCCCGTCAGGCGACGGGCGAGGGCTTCCGGCATGGGGCGGTGGCTGATCCAGAGCACGGCAGCGTACTCATCAAGACTGTCCGTCAGTGCCGACAGATTCGGGAGATCGTGCAGATTGCCCGGCAGCGGGCCGCTGCGGCCATTGGCGTGATGACGCCACCAGTCCTTGCTCCCGGATTCTTGCACCAGTGCAATGGCCTCCTCATTGACCATGGCCGCGCTGCATCGCACCAGCGTATCGTGGTCGGCCTCCACGCGCCAACCCAGCTCCCGACCCAGTAGGTCGACAGCCAGCGTGGCGCGGGCATCCGAAGCCGTCGTCAGAACGGGGATGGCCGACAACACGCGCGCCACTTCCCCTGCCAGATGATTGGCTCCGCCCTGATGGCCGGAGAGCACCGGAATCACGAAACGCCCCGCTTCGTCTACCACGAGGATGGCCGGATCGCTTTCCTTGCTGTGCAGATGTGGCGCAATCAGACGCACCACCGCTCCCAGCGAAATCACGAACACGATGGGCTCACCCGCTTCAAACAGGGCCGGAACCTGATCGCCGAGCTTTCCTTCGTAAGCCGAAACCTGCACGCCAAAGGATTCGGCCTGAGTGCGGAATTTTTCTGGCACATGCAGGACGGACTCCGGAAAGTCCGCGGCCAGCCGGGCAGCCAGCGCGATGCCGTGCCGCGTCATTGCGACAAGCGAAAGCCTCATGCCGGCTCACCCTTGCGTCGTCGGCATCCGCGACGCAGCTCACCTCGAATCCGCCTGGGATTCTGGATCAGCATCAGCGAAAGGTAATGCGCCGCATCGCCCCGAAGCAGTGCCATTTCCCGCACGACACGCTCACCGGGTGCGCCGACTTTCTCGACGAATACCGCATCTTCCGTCAGCCCGCGCCGGTCAAGCAGATCGAGGACTTCCTCCAGTTGCGGCTTGATTTTCAGCAGGGCCAGGGTATCGAATTCATCCAGCATGGCATCGATGACGTCCACACCATAGGCTGCCGGGATGACCGCGAAGGTTTCATCCTCCTCGGCCAGCGTCACGCCCGCCGCCGCTGCGGCCGCCGCAAAGGACGACACGCCGGGAATCGTCTCCACCTCGATCAGTGGCTGGCGTTCGCGCACGACGCGGGCAAGATGCCCGAAAGTGGAAAAGGTCGAGGCATCGCCCTCGACGAGAAAGACCAGATCCCGCCCTTCGGCTAGCAGGGCCAGCGTCTGCTCCGCTGCCCGCGCCCAGGCCCGCGCGAGGATGTCTGCATCGCGCGTCATGGGAAAAACGATGGGTACGGCATCTTCCGGCACATCCAGCCCACCCCGCTCCACGATGGACAAGGCATAAGACGCCGCCTCGGCCTTTTTCACCGGGTAAATCCAGCGCGCGCCGGATTGCAGCACTTCCCAGGCGCGGCGGGTGATGAGCTGCGGATCCCCCGGCCCCAGCGATGCGCCGATCAACCGTCCAAAATTTTTTGTTTCCATCAAGCCTCTTCCTTTTGTCTTTCATTCGCTTCACCCATTCTCCAGGCCGTTACCACCCACACGGGGTTCTGTGCCGCCATGCGGTGCATGTCGAGAATGGGCTGGCTGCGGCTGGCCTGAAGCTGAACCACCTCCCAGCCTGCTCCCAGTGCTTTCAATGTGCCGGTGGCCGTGGCGAGGTTTTCCAGTGTGACGAAATTCATCACCAGCCGCCCCTGTGGACGAAGCCGCCGAAGGATCATTTCGATCAGGCCCGCCAGTTCGCCGCCCGAGCCACCGATGAATACGGCATCCGGATCCGGCCAATCTTCCAGACCGGAAGGGGCCTTGCCGTGATGCAGCGTGTAGTTGCTCACCCGAAACTTCCGCGCATTCGCGCGCGCATTGACGCAATCTTCCGCATTTTTTTCGATGGCCCAGACATGACCCTGCGGTGCGAGGCGTGCCGCCTCCAGCCCGACCGAACCGGAACCCGCGCCGATGTCCCAGACCCGTGCCGCCTTGCCCAACCGCAGTTTGGCCAACGAAAGCGCGCGGGCCTCCTGCTTGGTGATCAGCCCTTTTTCGGGTGTGCGCTGCTGATATTCGGCATCTTCCAGCGCGAAACCGGGCACGTCATCCCGCACCGGATTTTCTCCCTCCGCCCGTTCAATCCGCACCACATTCGGCTCCGGGAAATCCATTACCGCAGCGGTTTCGAGCGTAAGCCCACGGTCGATCCGCTCGTCTTCCAGCAGCAGACGGCTGGCCACATCCAGCCGGGTTTCGGGGCCATAACCCGCCGTCAACAAGGCGCGCGCCAGACGTGATGGCGTGTTCTTCGGGCTGGTGAAGGCCAGCACGCACGGGTTTTGGGCAATGGCCCGCATCAGCGGATACAGGCCATGTTCCGGGGTGGCACCTTCAAGCCACTCCCCCGTATCCGGACCATGACAGGAGGCGATAACGGCATCCTGCCAGGGCTTTTGCCAGCGCGCGCTGGCAATCTGCAGGGTCGACGGCGCGGGCAGGATGGACGCTTCAACCGGCCCGATCTTGCCCAGAAGATAAGTGGCCAGACCATGACACAGCGGGTCGCCCGTCGCCAGCACCGCCACATTCCGTCCGGCCTGAATCGCTTCCCGTGCCCAGCCGGGCGTTTTGCCCAGCGCGCCGTCCATGTCGCGCAGTTCGGCGGCTGGTACGTGCGGTTGAACCAGTGTCAGCGTGCGTCCCACACCGAGGATCAGGTCAGCCTCTTGCAAGGCCGCCCGTGCCGCGCCCGACAAGCCCGCCCAGCCATCGTCCAGAATTCCGATCAGGGCAAGCTGCATGAAAATGCCTCTTCTTCCTCGACACGGCAAATGAATTGCCCTTCGAAATCGCAGACCAGAACGGTCAGGTGATATTGATATTCGCCCGTACCTGGATATTTCCCCTTCAGGCTGCGAATGGCCTGGATCGCCAGATGACGGTGATACGGCACGGTCAGCCCCATCTGTGCCAGCCGTTCGGCGGCAAAGCGGGCGGTTTCGGCCTGGCGGATTTCTTCGACCAGATCGTCCGGTGCGCCCACGGCTCGGGCCGCATCGGCCAGCAGGTCGCGGTCGATCTCGGCCTTCCAGGCATGGGTGACCGAAAGCCCCTGGCCCATCTTGGTCAGCTTGCCGACCATGGCCCCGACATGAATGTGCGTCATACGGCAGCGGATCGCCGCGGTGAAGGCGGCCTTGACGAAATCGCCCATCTGCACGAAACAGGACTCATCCAGTTCCGGCAACTGGCGCATGGCGAATTTTTCGGTGCGCCCGCCCGTGGTGAAAACCACACGGGTCTGGCCTTGGTGCGCCGCCACATCCACCGCCTGCACCACACTGGCGCGAAAAGCCGCCGTGGAATAGGGACGAACGATGCCGGTCGTGCCGAGAATGGAAATGCCACCGAGAATTCCAAGCCTTGCGTTGAGCGTGCGCTTGGCCCGTTCTTCGCCGTCGGGAACGGAAAAGGTGATCTCCAGCCCGTCCTGAGCCAGCAGTTCACCCCCCGCAGCGCGGACGTTGTCGCGGATGTTGCGCTGAGGAACGGGATTGATGGCCGGCCCGCCGATTTCCAGACCCAGCCCCGCCTTGGTCACCACGCCGACCCCCGGCCCGCCCTTGAGGATGATTTCATTCACCCGGTGTGGCAGCAGGCGGACATCCGCCGTCATGTGTGCGCCATGTGTGGCATCCGGGTCGTCGCCCCCATCCTTCACGATGACTGCATGGGCCACCCGCGATACTCCCTCGCCTTGCAGAAAGCCTTCGATCAGATCGAAGGAGGCCTCTTGCCCATTGGGCAGTCGAATGGCCACTTTCATCGGAACTTCACCGCACAACAGGCCGAGCGTGGCGGCCTTGGCCGCCGCTGCACAGCAAGCCCCGGTTGTCAGGCCGGTACGGTTGCCCCGTTGCCGCCTGGCCTCGCCCTTGCGGACTTTTGCAACCGTTTCGCTCATGCGGATTTCTTCTGTTCGGCTTCGGCCAGAGAAAGCAGTGCGTGTATCGCGGCCACCACCAGCGTCGAGCCGCCCTTTCGCCCACGGATGGCCACCCAGGGCACGCTGGGCTCGTTCATCATCAGGGCTTTGGATTCCGCTGCGGAAACAAAGCCGACGGGCATGGCAATCACCAGCGCCGGGCGCACGCTTTCTTCACGGATGAGGCGGACCAGTTCGATCAGGGCGGTGGGCGCGTTGCCGATGCCAACAATCGCACCGTCGAGCTGTCCCAGACGATGCGCCTTACGCATGGACTGTACGGCGCGTGTGGTGTTTTCAATGCGTGCCGCCTCGATTACATCTTCGTCCGAAATGTAGTGCTGCGTCGTCAGCCCGAAATGCGAAAGACGCGGGCGGGACAAGCCCACGCAGATCATTTCAACATCGGCAACGATGGGCGTTCCGCCGCGCAGGACAGCAGCCAGGCCAGCCTGCATCGCCTGCGGATGAAAGACCGTCAGTCCGTTGAATTCGAAATCGGCATTGGCGTGGATCATGCGCCGCACCAGCGGCCATTGTTCTGCGGTGTAAGCATGCGGGCCGGCTTCGGCGTCGATGATGGCGAAGGAATCATGCTCGATGGCCCGCCCGGCTTCGGTCAGCTGTTCGGTGATGACATTGCACATAGTCATGAAAGGACTCCTGATTCAGACGTGAGGATGAGGATGGGCGTGAGAATTGGCGCGGGAGGCGGCCTCCTGCCCGAAGCACGCCGTTTGGGTATCCAGCAGTTGATAAATGCCTTCGTCAAACCCGAAACGCTCGCCCAGTGCGAAGGCGATTTCTGGGTATTGCCCTCGCAGACGGGCGACTTGCTGCTCGATGCGCTCGATCAGCACGCCGTCAAACAGATAGACCGGCAGGATGACGATCTGCATCATTCCCAGCCGCACCTGACGCTGGACGACGGTTTCCAGTCTGGGCCAGGTCACGCCGGTAAAAGCCAGATCCACCAGCTCGTGGTCGTTGTCCTCGTACAGACAGCGCGCCATGCGGGCGAGCTCACCATTGGCTTCGACATCCGACGAGCCCCGCCCGAGAAGAATCACCCCCGTCGTCTGCGGGTCAGGATGGGCCAGATCGCGCATCCGGAGATTCAGTTGTCCTTGCAGGATGCGCTGGATTTCCGGCCCCATGCCCAGATGCGGCAGAAGCAGGAATTCCACCGCAGGATGTCGTGGACGAACGCGGGCCAGTGCCTCGGGCAGGTCCATCTTGACGTGGCCGGCGGCATTCAGGATGAGCGGAATCACCACGACCCGTGCCGAACTCCGGGCCGCCTGTTCCAGCCCTTCGTCGAGCAGAACTTCATCATGTTCGATGAAGCACAGCGCGATCTGTCGCGCCGGATGACGCGTCTGCCAGTGACGCGCGAAATCCAAAGCCTCCTGATTGCCTGTCCGCCCGCGCGAGCCGTGGCCAACGAGTAAAAAAGTTGTGTCGGTATTTGTATTCATGATGCAGATTCCGCCTTGCGAAAACGATGCGTGAAGCCCGGGTCATAGAGCTTGGAGCGGACTAGCGTGTCCCAATGCGCCGCCCCCAGGGCCGGGCTGGCGACGATCATGGCCTGACTGGCGATCTTTTCGGCCTGGCATTTCTGCTTGATGTCGGCCAGCGTGCCGCGAATGATTTTTTCCTCGCCCGGCCAGCTGGCTTTCTGGACAACGAGGATGGGCGCGTCTTCCGCCCAGCCTGCTGCGCGCAAGGCCGCCTGCACCTTGTGCAGCAGGGTGATCGAGAGATACAGGCAGAGCGTCGTCTTGTGCGCGGCCAGTGCTTCAAGCTCCTCCCCGGGCGGCATGGGGGTACGCCCGGCCACACGGGTGAGGATGACGGTCTGGGTGACTTCCGGCAGGGTCAGGGTTTCGCCTGCCGCCGCCATCGACGCCATGGCCGAGCTGACACCGGGAACCACGGCCCAGTCGATGCCTGCCGCCGTCAGCGGCCGCGTCATCTCGATCAACGCGCCGTAAAGCCCCGGGTCACCCGTTTGCAGGCGCACGACGGTGCGATGCCGTGCGGCAGCCTCTTTCAGCCAGGCCGTCATTTCTTCGAGCGTCATGTCGCGCGAATCGCGGATATCGCAAGCTGCCGGGGTGTAGCGCATGGCGGCCTGATCGACCAGCGAGCCGGCGTAGAGCACTGCTCCGGCTTCTTCCAGAAGGGCGCGTCCCTTGACGGTGATGAGGTCCGGATCGCCCGGCCCAGCTCCCACGAACCAGATTTTTCCATTCATGAATTGTTCCTTTCGGGCCACCGGGACAACAGCGCGTCGACACTGCGCGGCGCGCCTTCTCCGGTGAGTGCATTGGCCAAGTCCGGCCAGCGGCGGCACAGTGCCAGCACGACGGGCAGCGGCTGCCCGGCTTCGCGCAACCGTTCTTCATGCTGAGGCAGGTCTTCGGTCGGAAAAGAGGCCACGCATTGCCCGGCGGCCAGCAAGTGAAATTCATCGGCCCAGCGATAGGCGAAATCCACATCGTGTGTGGTGAGCACGAGGGTGACGCCGCGTTTGGCCAGCGCATCGAGCACGGCCAGCAAGGCCGTCTGTGCGGGCGCGTCAAGCCCGGCCAGCGGTTCGTCGAGCAACAGCACCTCCGGCTGCATGGCCAGCACCCCGGCGATGCAGACCCGCTTTTTTTGTCCAAAGCTCAGTTGATGCACGGGGCGGTCGACCCAGGCCAACAGGCCGACGGACTCCAGGGCTTCTGCAACACGCTGCCGGACTGTTTGGTCGTCCAGCCCGAGATTGATCGGGCCATAGGAGACTTCTTCCGCCACCAGAGCCGACAAGATCTGGTGGTCGGGGTTCTGGAATACCAGACCCACGCGGCGACGCAGGCTGTTCAAGGTTTCGCGCCGGTAATCCATGGCCGCCCCCTCGAAAAACAGGCTGCCCGAAGTGGGACGCAGCAGGCCGTTCAGGTGTTGCAGAAACGTGGTTTTTCCTGAGCCGTTGCTGCCTAGCAGGGCATGACGGCGGGCAGCGCGAAGACGCAGGCTGCATCCTGACAAACCGACGCTGCCATCGGCATAGACATGGTGAAGGTCGCGGGCTTCGAACAACATCAGCGCAACCCGGACAAAGCCAGCAACACGCCCCCTGCCAGCAGGGCCAGAAAGGTGTCGCGTCCTGCGTTTTCATGCTGGATCGGCAGGAAATTCAGCGCACCGTTCCCTCCATTTCCATTGCGCGAAAGAGCCGCAGCATGCAGATGACGCGCGCGCTGCCACAGTTGCAGCACCAGATGGGCAAGGAGCTGCCCGAGGCTGGAGAGGCTGCGCGATGCGCCGACGTACCCCATCCGGGCCTGCTGGGCGAGCCGGGCTTCCTGAAAGGTTCGCAGGAATACAAAAATCGTCTGGTAGCAAAGCACCATCAAATCGAGCAGCACGGCCGGGCAACGCCAGCGACGAAGCTGCCCCAGCAAGGCCGGTAGTGGCGTGGTCAGGGCCAGCCCCAGCAAAGCCGCCAATGAAGCCAGCGCACGGCTGGCCAGCAGGGCGATCTGGGGCCAGGCGGATGCCTGCCATTGCAGAGACAGGCCGTTTTCCGATGGGACCAGACTGAACATCAGCCCGAGGCAGGACAGTAGCAAAAACCCCACCGCCGGTGCCGCTGCCCGCAGCATCAGGAAAGGCGACACACCGGCCCCCAGGTGGGTCAGCAGCACGAGTGCTCCGGCGACAGCCAGTGCCGCCTGGGGCGTTTGAGAAAGCGCGGCCGCAAGCCATCCGGCCGTTGCCAGCACGAGCTTGGCCTGCGGGCTGACGGCTCGCCAGCGGTTTCGGTAGGCGGCCTGCTCAATCAGCATGGCCGCCCTGTTCTTCCGTGGTGGTCTGCGCCGAAGGCTCCCGGCGCAGACGGTCGCGCGTCACCGCACAGCCCAGCCAGTAGCCGATGAACCCTGCACCGAGGGCGGCTTGCAGGGCAAACAGCAAAGAGGCGATTTCCCCGCTGGCCGGTTCCATCAGCGGCGCAAACCAGGGCTGGTAATCGGGTGCGATTTCGCGGATGGCCTGCTGCGCCTTTTCATCCGCTCCGCCAAATGAGGTGGCCGATTCTCCTTGTCCTTCCGGAACGAACCAGGACGCCCCCACCAGCGGAAGAATGCTGATGAGCAGCACGGCCACGATCAAGCAGAGATTTTGCTTTTTCATGCCCGCACCTGTGCGGCATTCTGCCCTGCCAGAAAAGGCAGATGGCGCAATTCTTCCGCGTTGAAGCGGATGAGGGCATTGCTGACCAGCACCGTCAGCAAGCCTTCGCTGATGGCCAGCGGAATTTGCGTCACGGCAAAAATTCCGCCGAACTTTTCAAGGGAGGCCACAAATCCTCCCACCGGGTCCGGAAAGGCCCAGGCCAGCTGGATCGAGGTGGTCAGATAGGTTGCCAGATCGCCAAGGCAGGCTGCAAGAAATATGCAATAAGCCAGCGGCAAGCCCAGGCGACGCCCCGCGCGGAACAAGCCTGCCGCAACGAAAGGGCCAACGATGGCCATCGAAAAAACATTCGCGCCCAGCGTCGTCAAGCCGCCGTGCGCCAGCAGCAGGGCCTGGAACAGCAGGACGACGAAGCCGACCGGCACCATGGCCAGCGGGCCGAACAACAGCGCGCCCAGCCCGACACCCGTCGGATGGGAACAACTTCCCGTCACCGAGGGCAGCTTGAGGGCGGAAAGTACAAAGGCAAACGCCGCCGAAACCCCGAGCAACATGCGCTGCTCGGGCTGTTCACGAAGCGAGTGATTCAAGGATCGCAGCCCCCAGGCGACACAAGGGGCTGCAGCGAGTGACCAGCCGATGGCGTGTTCCACCGGCAAAAAACCTTCCATGATGTGCATGGCTTCCTCCCCGAAGCAACAAAATCCGGGGTGCCAGCAAGCGATCAGGAAAACGGGCCCACGACCCAGAGGCCGCGCCACATTTCACGGAACCGTTCCCGTCACCCCGGGGAATTGGAAAATCCTGCTTTCAGGTCGGTCTTCTGGCTTACCGTCATCCTTCCCTGCGCCTTCCCGTGTGAAAACACACACAGTGGCTAACAGCAGAGTCGTCAGGCTTACAGCAGCGGGGGCTGCGCCGGAATTGCTCATCAACGACTTCTCTGAGCGCACCGGCTTCCCATTTCAAGCCGCATCCGATGAAACACACCGGCGCAGCTACCGAAAAGCGGGACGGATTCTATCCGATTCCTGATGAGGTTTCCGATTCTCTGATTCGATCGACAGGGCAATCGCATTTGATTTTCGATGATGGATTGCGCCCACCGGGGCGAGTCCCGGCAGGGTTGAAGAAAAGGCCACACATCGAAGCATCGCGCAAAGTGGCGAAGGGGTTCGGGGCGAATGACCATTCAGGACGAATAATGATTCGCCCCTACGGGGTGGGAAAATTTCAAATGCAATTTCCTGATTCGATCGACTCCGGCGAAAAACCGAACAGCGCGGCCGTCGCTGCGGGATGGGAAGGAAAGTAGAAATGAACATAAGAGGCCATCATTCTGCCCACCCGGTAAATCGCTTCACCCACCTCTTCCGTGCCCGCCCGGCGCGCATGGCACCAGGGCGACAGCGGCGTCTGGCTGAGTGAATGATGAAAAGTGTGCCCATTCAAACGGCCCGCTGGCAGATCGACGGTCTGCATGCCCAGTGCGGCAAGGCGGGGCTGCATCACCGCCTTTCCCGGCAGCAGGCCACCCATGCGGTGCGTCTTGCCTGCTTTGTCGACCAGTTCTTCAAACAGGCTCATCATGCCGCCGCATTCCGCCAGCAGGGGCTTGCCAGCCTCGACATGTTCGCGCAGGGCCTGCCAGAGCAAACGATGGGCAGATAAGGCTTCAGCGTGCAGTTCCGGATACCCCCCGGGCAGCCAGACGGCATCGCATTCGGGCAGGGCATCGCCTGCCAGCGGCGAGAAGAAGCGCAGTTCGGCCCCGAGGTCGTGCAGAAGCTCCACATTGGCAGGATAAATGAAGCCGTAGGCGGCATCGCGGGCGATGGCGATGCGCTGGCCGGAAAGCAGGGGAGGAAATTCCGGTGCGGGCGAGTCCAAAAACACCGTCGGCGGTGGGAGGTCGCTGGCGGCCGTGCGTTCGATCTCGTCGGCCAGCGTGTCCAGCAGGGACATCAAATCGTCGATCTCCTCGGCCTGCATCAGGCCAAGGTGACGTTCCGGCAGGGTGGCGGTGCTGCGGGGGAGCGCGCCGTACCACGACATGTCGGGAGGCAGGCTTTCGCGCAGCATGTCGGCGTGGCGCGCGCTTCCCACCCGGTTCGCCAGTACCCCGGCAAAGGGTAATCCAGGGCGGTAACGGGCCAACCCCAGTGCCACGGCCCCAAAAGTCTGGGCCATGGCACGCGCGTCGATCAGGGCAAGTACGGGCAGATCAAACCGGCAAGCCAGGTCCGCCGCCGAGGGTTGGCCGTCGTAGAGCCCCATCACGCCTTCGATCAGGATCAGGTCGGAATCCTGCGCGGCCCGTGCGAGCCGCCAGCGGGCATCCGTCTCGCCACACATGCCCAGGTCGAGATTCTGGCAGGGCCGGCCACTGGCTATGGCGTGAATCTGCGGGTCGAGAAAATCCGGGCCACATTTGAATACGGTGACCCGCCGCCCTTGCCGGGCATGCAGACGGGCCAGTGCCGCCGTAACCGTGGTTTTTCCTTGTCCGGATGCCGGGGCGGCAATGAGCAGGGCGGGGCAGGCAGGCATGATGACGGAGGAGGATGAAAGAGGCAGAAATTCTAGGCGGCTGGAGCCGGATGACGGCAGGGCCGGTGTTTCCACTTCGGCCAGAGGCGATGCATTGATCCGCCTTTTAGTCCGTGTGGACGATGAGTCCTTGACAACATCCAGCATACTGTGAGACTTGATTGTTAATGGAAATTCGCCATTTTCCGGGAGGCTTCCCGTGGCCTTGGCAAACCCCCAGCCCCCAACCCCATTACCTTTCCATCTTGCTTACCCTGCCCGAGGAATACGTCATGAAAACATTGAAGTCCGGCACCCGTCTGAAGAGTGCAGTTTGCGATACCGAAGTGATGCTCACCAAGGCTGCGGCCGATGCCGTCGAACTCACCTGCGGCGGTGTCGAAATGATCGAAATGTCGGCAACCAAGAGCGGCGGCGCACCGGATGCGGCCCATGCAGCCGGCACACTCGTCGGCAAGCGTTATACCGATGAAGGTGAGCGTTTCGAGCTGCTGTGCACCAAGGGTGGCAAGGGGAGCCTGGCCATCAATGGCGCGGCCCTGCAAGTCAAGCAGGCCAAGGCCCTGCCGTCGTCTGACTAATACAAACCCCACCGACCGAGGAACGTTTCATGAATCTGGCCATGGCCCTGGAGATGTCGGCGGAGTGCTTCCCCGACCGGATCGCCGTCAGCTCCGACGGCAAAAACATGACCTACGGCGAGCTGCTTTCCGCCGCGAAACGCGCTGCCGCTGAAATCAAGGCCAGCGGCGTCAAGTATGTCGGCCTGCTCGATATCAGCAGCCTGGCCGTGCCTGTGGCGGTGTTCGCCTCAGCTTTCGCCGGTGTACCTTATGTGCCGCTCAATTACCGCCTGACCAAGCCGGAGCTCGAAGAGCTGCTGGAGCGCATTTCGCCTGCCTATCTGGTGACGGATACTCCGGCCATCAGCCCGCTGACCGTGCCCGCCGGTGTGCAGGTCGTGCTGCGTGAGGATTTTCTCAAACTCGCGCGTTCTGCCGGCCCGCAGGCCGAGTCCGCGCCGGGTGAGCCCTCCGATGTCGCCATCCAGCTTTTCACCAGCGGAACGACAGGCAAGCCCAAGGCGGCGGTGCTGCGTCATGAAAACCTCATGTCCTACATCCTCGGTACGGTCGATTTTGGCTCGGCAGATGAAACCGACGCCGTGCTGGTGGCCGTTCCGCCGTATCACATCGCCGGGATTTCAGCAGTATTGAGCTCCACCTACGCCTGCCGTCGCATGGTGCAACTGCCAAACTTCGACGCCCGTGCCTGGCTGCAGCTGTGCCGCGACGAGAAGATCAGCAATGCTTTCGTTGTGCCGACCATGTTCTCGCGCGTTATCGACCATCTGACCGAAACCGGCGAGGCGGCAAACCTGCCGAACCTTCGCGCCATCGCTTACGGTGGCGGCAAGATGCCGCTGTCGGTGATCGAACGTGCGATGAAGCTCCTGCCCAATGTCGATTACACCAATGCCTATGGTCTGACCGAAACCAGCTCGACGATCTGCCTGCTCACGCCGGACGATCACCGCAGTGGCGCAGCCGGGACAGACCCGGAAGTTCGCAAGCGTCTGACTTCCGTCGGCAAGCCCATCGGCTCCATCGAACTCATCATCCGCGACGACGAAGGCCGGCCACTCGGCCCGAACCAGGCCGGCGATATTTTCGTGCGTGGTGGCCAGGTGGCCGGGGAATACCTCGGTCTGGGCAGCATGCTCGACAAGGACGGCTGGTTCCCGACGCGCGACCGGGGCTACATCGACAGCTACGGTTACGTCTACCTCGAAGGCCGGGCAGATGACGTGATCGTGCGCGGTGGCGAAAATATCTCCCCGGGCGAAATCGAGGACGTGCTCCTCGAACATCCGGCGGTTTCCGATATTGCCGTTGTGGCCATTCCCGACGAACAATGGGGTGAAAACGTCGGTGCGGCCATCGTTCTCAAGGAAAATGCCAAAGCCAGCGTCGAAGAACTCCAGGAGTGGGTCAAGGCCCGCCTGCGCTCCTCGCGTGTGCCTGCGAAGATTCTCTTCAAGGATCAGCTGCCCTACAACGAAATGGGCAAGGTGCTGCGCCGCCTGGTGAAAAAGGACTTTGCCTGATCCTTCCTCACCGGCTCCTGTCGGCAACCCGGAAAGCCTCCCGCAGGTACAATGCCTGCCGGAGGCTTTTTTCATGCAGATCATCCTGATTAGCGGCTTGTCGGGTTCGGGCAAGAGCATCGCGCTCAATGTGCTCGAAGACAGTGGCTTTTTCTGTGTCGACAACCTTCCTTCGCTGTTGCTGCGCCCGCTCGTCGACACCTTGCATCAGGAAAATCGCCAGCGTATCGCCGTGGCCATGGACATGCGAACGGGCCCCGGGCTGAACGACCTCCCCCGTCAAATCGACGCATTGCGTCGCCTTGGCTTCGATATACGCTTCATCTTCCTCGATGCCCGAGATGATGTACTGATCCAGCGATTTTCTGAAACGCGCCGCCGTCATCCGCTGGGCGATGCGACGACCACGCTGGCGGAAGCTATCAGCCGCGAGCGCGAAGCCCTCGCCACGCTCGCACCGATCGGCCATCGCATCGACACCAGCCACCTCCGTCCCAACGCCTTACGCGCCTTTGTTCGGGACTTCATCGCGCTCGAGCCAGACCCTTCTCCTTCCGCACAAACCCGCGAAGCCCAGCTCACCTTGCTATTCGAGTCCTTCGGTTTCAAGCACGGACTACCGCTCGATGCGGATCTCGTTTTCGATGTCCGCTGTCTGCCGAACCCGCATTACGACCCACTGCTGCGTCCACTCGACGGACGCGACGCGCCCGTCATCGATTTCCTTTCCGCCCAGCCAGAAGTGATGCGCATGCTGGACGACATCCGGCGTTTCATTCGTGACTGGCTTCCCGGCTATCTGAATGATTCTCGCGCCTACCTGACCGTCGCCATCGGCTGCACGGGCGGGCAACACCGTTCCGTCTATCTGGCGGAAAAGTTGGCATCGGAGTTCCAGAACGATGCGCAGGTGCTCGTCCGTCACCGCGCCATGACGCCAAAATGACGACTCCCATGGCATGACAGCCTGGTTGAGACTGATCAAACCGGGCGATGGGCTGGTGATCCTCCTCGCCGTAGTGGTATGCATGGCTCTCTGGCCGCTGTTCCTGCGCGGCAGCACGGCCCAGAAGGTCGTCATTCGCAGCGAAGGCCGCATTGTGGCCACCCTCTCCCTCGACCGGCCGCAGCAACACGCCGTACGCGGGCCACTCGGAACCACCCTCATCGAAATCCAGCCCGGCCGTGCCCGGGTTCTCTCCGATCCCGGCCCGCGACAGTATTGTGTGCGTCAGGGCTGGCTCACACACGCCCATGCCATCGCCATCTGCGCACCCAACCACGTCAGCCTCATGCTGACGGGAAGCGAGCCGACTTATGACAGCCTGAGTTATTGATCGGTGTCTGGCCGGTTGAAGTCCGTTTGACCGGTTTCTAGGTTCAAGCAGACATGGCTACCCGGACAAGCACAAGCACTGCCCTGAGAAAACAGAAACGGCGCGAAAATCGCGCCGCCTTGAAAGGGGCCCCCGCCAGTGCCGTCGGGCCGGCATCCTGAACCTTGGGCTCAGAGTGGCTGGATTCCTGCCGCTTCAGGTGCGTTCAGAAGAACGCTCACAACAGCAGCTTCAGTGGTCACCAACCGGATGCACGACGTTATTGGTTCAAGGAATCTATGGCCCAAACGAACACGGCAGGGGATACATCGGGCGGGGGAGGGGAAGCCAAGAGGCTCAGAGGCCCAGGCTCAGATCAAACTGGCTTGCCGCTGCGCCATGGCCGCATCCAGCCGCGCCACCATGGATTCGATTCTACGCCCGATCTCCGACTTGTCAAAATCTGCGGGGTTCGTCGCAACTGCAGCAACTGCGGCAGCAGCAGATCCGGAGGCCACGCCAGAAGCCTCATCCTTCCGACTCAATAGCTCGTGCGCCATGTTCAGTGCAGTCATGACGGCCAGCCGCTCGCCGGTTCCTTTGGTTCGGGACGCGATCTCGCTCATCTTGGTTTCGACCAGGGCGACAGCCGCCAGCAAGGCATCCCGCTCTTCGGGGGCACAAGCAACCCGATACTCGCGGCCTTGCAGGGAAATATCAACAGTGGAGTGACTACTCATGGGCGGGTCAACAAAGTATCCGGGCAAAAAAGGTTAGTCGACAGGATCGACAGGGATTTTCTCCATCAAGGCTTCGAGACGATGACGCGCTGAATCAATTTTCGCCAGCAACGCCTGGTTTTCCTCCTCCAGATGCCCGATACGCGAACGCAAGTCCTGGTTCTCCGAACGCAAGCCTTCGCAATAAGCGAGGAACTGTTCGAGCTTTTGCTCCAGCAGGAAAACACTTTGATCCATGGCGTTAGTCTGTTTGAAATCTCCTTGTTAGTCAAGTAGTAATGTAGGACTTTTAATCTTTAACAAGCGGTTTTTTCGCCGCTATTTTTTCCTCATTCAAACGGGATTTTCGATTTCCACATAATCACACTTCAGCCCGAATCGCTCCGACAAATGACGCGCCAGTGCCTGAACGCCAAAACGTTCGCTGGCGTGGTGGCCGACAGCGATATAAGGTACGCCGGATTCTTGCGCGAGATGAAAGTTCTGCTCGGAAATTTCACCGGAAACATAGGCATCCACACCCAGCGCGATAGCCTGCTCGAACCAGCCTTGCGCCCCACCCGAACACCAGGCCAGACGCCGAATGGAGCGCGTATCATCCCCAACGAGCTGGGGAGCTCGCCCCAAAGCCACGCCCAAGTCCGTCGCCAGTTGCGCAGCCGTCTGCCCCGTCACCGCCGGACATCCGTGAAAGCCAACCTCCTGCTCTCCGAATCGCCCTGCCACCGTCCAGCCCATTTTCATCGCCCATTGTGCGTTATTGCCCAGCTCGGCATGAGCGTCTAGCGGCAGGTGATAGGCGATGAGATTGATATCGTTGCCCAGCAAGCTCGCCATACGGCGTTTATGCAATCCGGTGATGCGCACATCGGCTGATTTCCAGAACCATCCGTGGTGGACAAGCAGTGCATCGGCCTGCCGCGCAATGGCCGCCTCGATCAAGGCCAGACTCGCCGTCACCCCGCAAACCACATGCCGGATCTGCGCCCGTCCTTCCACTTGCAAACCGTTTGGGCAATAATCCCGGAACTGCGCGGCCGCCAAATGGCCGTCAAGGTAAGAAAGCAGCTCATCACGCCGCATGGCTTCTCCTGAATTGAACACTTCAAAATGGATCGTGAATCGTAGCATGCAACGACTCTGGCTGATCTTCGCTCAAGCCGTCACCCTCAGCGTCGCCGCGCTGTTTACCTTTCATACGCTCAAGCCGCTCTGGTCACCGCCAGGCAACCCGCCGGGAAAACCCGTGGCGGTTCAGGAAGCCCTTTCGCCCACATCGCCTGCATCCCCCGCCAGCGAAAGCGAGCCCGCTACCGGAGCCGGGGGATTTCGTCTCGCGGCCCGACAAGCCCTGCCCTCCGTGGTCTACATCTACACGAGCCAAGAAGTCCGTGCCCCCCGGAACCCTTTCCTTGAAGACCCCTTCTTCCGGCACTTCTTCGCAGACCGTCCCGAAGCCCAGACCCAGCGTCGCCAAGGACTGGGAAGCGGCGTCATCGTCAGCCCCGAAGGCTACATCCTGACCAACAATCATGTCGTCGACGCTGCCGACGATATCGAAGTCGCCACGCAGGATGGCCGCAAACACAAGGCCCGCGTTGTCGGTGTCGACCCAGATTCCGATCTGGCCGTCCTGCGCGTCGAGCTTGCGGCGGGGGCCAGCCTCCCTGCCATCGTCTTTGCCCCACCCGGCTCCTTGCGGGTCGGTGACACCGTGCTGGCCATCGGCAACCCTTTCGGCGTCGGCCAGACCGTCACGCATGGCATCGTCAGTGCGCTGGGCCGCACCCATCTGGGCATCAACACCTTTGAAGACTTCATCCAGACCGACGCCGCCATCAACCCCGGCAACTCCGGCGGCGCGCTGGTCGACGCACGCGGTCACCTGGTCGGCATCAATACCGCCATTTATTCCCAAAGTGGCGGCTCCATGGGCATCGGCTTCGCCATCCCGGTTTCACTCGCCCGTTCCGTCATGGAACAGATCATCCGCACCGGAACCGTCACCCGAGGCTGGATTGGCGTCGAAGTCCAGGAAATCACCCCTGAACTGGCTGAATCCTTCAAACTCCCCGACACCCAAGGCTCCCTCATCGCCGGCACGCTCCGTGGCGGCCCCGCCGACGCCGCAGGTATCCGTCCTGGCGACATCCTCCTCGCCGTCGCCGGCAAGCCCGTCGCCAACCCGCAAGCCATGCTGGAACAAATTGCTGCCCAAACCCCGGGTACAACCGTCCCTCTGCGCATCCGAAGAGACGGCAAAGAAGCCCACCTCAACGTCCTCGTCGCCAAGCGCCCCAAAGCGCGCTGAAACGCTTTATTGACCCAGTCCTGGCCGCATCCGGTCAGGATATGACGAAAATGGGCAGTTTTTTGTAATCCGGGCCGACAAGTTTCGTCGACTCCTTTTTACAGAAACAACAAATCATACGCAAAATCAACTAGATAGAACAAAGCAAGAAAAGCTGGCACGGGCTTTGCTCCAAGAAGGTCAAGTGGCAACCGACGTTGTCACTCGGTTGTCACCCCTCGGTGGTCACCCTTTACCCTTCAAGGAGAACATCATGCGTAAAGTCCAACAAGGTTTCACCCTCATCGAACTGATGATCGTCGTGGCAATTATCGGTATTCTGGCCGCTGTTGCCATCCCGGCTTATTCGGATTACACCAAAAAGGCACGCTTCTCCGAAGTCTTGACCATTTCGGATTCCTTCAAGAAGGATGTCGCCCTTTGTGCAGCTGACAATGCCGGAGCTTTTACCGGCTGTTCAGCTGGTACAAACGGGGTACCCGCCGCGCCCCCGGCCACCGTTAATATGGCATCAATGACCATCACAAATGGGGTCATCACTGGCACGGCGACAGCCAAAGCCGATAGCATAACGTCCATTTTGACTCCCACGTATGACTCGGCTAGCGGAGTGATTACTTGGGCTAATACGGGATCTTGCGTAGGCAAGGGCTGGTGCAAGTAAGCGAAGACCGCAGCACGAAGAGACTTCCCTTTCTTCGGGACAAACCCATCCCTCGGGGTGGGTTTGTCGTTTCTGCGAGCTGAATCTGGCTGTTGCAAAATTTGAGAGTGGAGTCGATATCTCGATATCTGATTGATATCCATAATTTCTGCAGTATGTTGAGTCCTCAAAGAATGCAATTTCTTTCCCCGCTTATCAACAAGCATCGCCGTTTTCTATGGCTGATGACTGCGATCCTGTTCTCTCTGGTATTTGGTCTGTACGCCATCAATCTGGGTGCCCCCCTGATTTTTGATGACATCGGTTTTTTTGAATCTCCATTCATTTCAAATTTTGCTGGCGCAGCCCACCCCGAACTCCCCCGTTTCTGGCCTTACGCCACTTTCGCTCATCAGCATCTTCTTTTTGGCCAATCTCCTTTGGAGATGCGACCGGTCAATGATCTGCTGCACGCACTTTGCGCGCTTGCACTGCAACGTCTGTTGGTGCGCCTGTTGCTTCTTGTCAATCATCCGGCCGTCGGTTCTGGTTCAAAGACCGAACCGGGTTGGCGCGAAGAAATGGTGGCTCTTTGCGTGGCTGCCCTGTTTGCTGCGCATCCGGTCGCTGTCTATGCCGTGGCCTATTTGGTTCAGCGCACCATCCTGATGGCCACCCTATTTACACTGCTGATGTGGCACGCCTTTCTGAGCGCACTCCAGCAAGACTCGCGCCGCTGGCTCGTCGCTTCGGTCGTCTTTTATTACTTTGCCGTTTTTTCCAAGGAACATGCCGTCGCTGCCTTATCCCTGCCCGTTGGCTTGTTGTTGCTGTTCTGGAAAAGGCCCGATTTCACGCAATCTGAATCTTCTGCCCTGAGCCCGGCCAACCTTGTGCTGGCTTTTACGGGTTTTTTCTTGATTGCACTGGCCGCAACCTTGCCCGCCGCCCGGGTGCTGGGCACGGATTACGAGCCCTTAATGAAGTATTTTCCGGTGGGGGCAGACTGGCACGATCGCTACCTGGGGCTCGAGCGCGTACACTGGATGAGCATCCTTACGCAATCCGGGCTTTTCTTCAAATATGTCTCGCTCTGGTTGTGGCCCGATCCATTGCGCATGTCGATCGACATGCGCGAACCATTCCAGACGAATCTGTCCTCCTTCAGCAGTTGGCTCCCGCTGCTGCTCTGGCTGGCATTGGGCTGCCTGGCACTGAGCCTCGTCCTGATCGGAAGGCGTCACAAGCAGAACGGTTTAGGTTTGCTGGGTGTTGGGCTTCTGACTTTGCAGGGCTTGTTTGCAGTAGAACTGATGACAGTCCGTTGGCAGGAAATTTTTGTTCTTTACCGCAGTTATCTCTGGATGACGGGGCTGGCTCTGGTTGTGGCTCTCGCGTTGAACGTGTTTTGGGCGAGATCGATTCGAGGCACGTTAATACTGGCCGCTACCTTGCTCGTCATCCTGGTCACGGGAGCTCAGCAGCGGCTGCAGACGATGTCTTCCAATTTTTTGTTATGGAATGATGTCGTTCGATTGATCGAATCCAGAAGCACGACCCAAGGCTTCTTGCCCGGCGATGAACGTGCCTATTACAACCGTGGTTTAGCGCGATCCCATGAAAAGGACTACGAAGCCGCGTTGATGGACTACACAAAGGCGATCCATCTAAATCCCAGGATGGAATTTCACTACTTGGTGCGTGCCATCGCGCTCTTGAACCTAGGCCGTAATGCTGAGGCTCTGGCCGATCTGAATTATGCACTGCAACTTGAACCCGATTTCGCCATGGGCCTGATCCAGCGGGCCTTGATCCTGGATCAGATGGGGCAACGCCCAGCCGCCTTGCCAGATTTGGAACGCGCTTGCGAATTGGGAGATCTACGCGGTTGCATCCAGCACCACAAGTGGACCAAACCCAATGAGCCCTTCGTCTACGACTATCAAGCCGCCCGACAAAGACGAGCTGAAAAACACTGACAAGCAACCCCTCATGCAGCCGCGTCAGGAATTTCTCCGCAACGAAAGGGAAACGGTTGTCAGCGAAAGCTAATCGGGGTCACCTTTTCATTGTCACATTCTCCCTTCTTCCCTTCGCCTGCGCGTAAACGGGGTCACGCATAAACGAGGTCTTTCATTGATGCATCGACGCCCATGGTCGCCTGGCTTTCATGCTCTTGGAATATCAGCTTGACTACTCCCGTTTCGGGAGATACGATCCATCCATGCGCGTTATTGCCAAAAGTACACTAAGAAAATTCTGGGAACGCCCCGGTCATGCCGATGCGCAGGGGCCACTGGAAAGCTGGCATGACGAGGCTGCACAGGCGAATTGGTCATCGCCGCAGGACATCAAGGCGCAATATCGCCATGCCAGTATCTGCGGCAACAACCGGGTGGTATTCAACATCGCCGGGAACAAGTACCGGCTGGTGGTGGAAATGCAATATCGGGCGGGGATTGCCTGGGTGACGTTCGTCGGGACGCATGCGCGTTACGACATGATCGACGTGGAGAGTGTCAATGAATATTAAGCCGATTCGTAACGATGACGATCTGCGGGCTGCATTCGCGCGTTTGGAGGCCATTTTTCAGGCCGCCGAGGGCTCACCTGAAGCAGACGAGATGGAGGTGCTGGTGGCGCTTGTCGAGTCCTACGAGAACAAACACCATCCCATCGGCCCGGCGGATCCCGTGGAGGCGATCAAGTTTCGCATGGAGCAGCAGGGCTTGGTGCCGAAAGACCTGGAACCGTATATCGGATCGAGCGGGCGGGTTTCGGAGGTGCTGAACCGCAAGCGTACCTTGAGCCTTCGTATGGTGAAGCGCCTGCATGATGGTTTGAGAATTCCTTACGAGAGTTTGCTTTCTCATGCCGTCTGATCGGTGAACGGGACCAAGGAGGCACTGATTAAATCAGATCCGTTCGGGCTGAGCATGCCCAAAGGAAACCCCCGGTGGGGTTTCTAGGTTGAAGAATCGCGCGGAGCCACAGTAGTGGTGGCAGCGTTCTGGTCCATCGAAGGTTTGACGACCCAGCCGGCGATGAGGATACCGATTTCGTAGAGCAGGCACAGCGGCAGGGCCATCAGGAATTGTGACAGGACATCCGGCGGGGTGAAGATTGCGCCGACGACAAAGGCTCCGACGATGACGTAGGGGCGGATTTCTTTTAGCTTGGCGACGGTGATAAGGCCCGTTTTGACGAGGACGACGACGATGACGGGGACTTCAAAAGTGACTCCGAAGGCCAGAAAGGTGGTCATGACGAAGCTGAGGTATTTGTCGATATCCGTCATGACCGCGACACCTTGTGGTGCAAATTGGTTGACGAAACCGAAGACGGTTGGGAAAACGACAAAAAACGCAAAAGCCATGCCAATGAAAAACAGAATAACGCTTGCCGCCAGCAGCGGGCCGGTTAGCTTGCGCTCACTGGCGTAGAGCCCCGGCGCGACAAAAGACCAGGCCTGGTAAAGCACATAAGGCAGGGCGATGAGGAAGGAAACCATCAGGGTCACCTTCATCGGGACGAAAAAAGCCCCGGCGACGTCGGTGGCAATCATTTGTCCGCCTTGCGGCAAGGCGGCGAGCATGGGCTGGGCCAGCAGGGTGTAGATGTCGCGAGCCCAATTCACGAGGCAGAGAAATACCGCGATGATGGCCACCGACGAGCGGATAAGGCGGGTACGCAGCTCAACCAGGTGGGAAATGAATGTTTCCTGAGTCTCTTCGGACATGCTCAAAATCTCGGTGGCGGCTCGCCCCGGTATAGTTGATCCTCAACGGCTGTAATCTGGGCGGGCGCAGTTTCCGGCGTGGAAGCGACGGGAGATTCCACTGCAGCGACGGCTTCTGCTGCGGCCTTGGTCTCGTTCGTGAGATGTGCGGCGGTTTCTCCAATTTCCTGGCCGGTCTTTTCGACGCTGGCCTTGAGGCTGGCGGCCGATTGTGTCAGGGCGGCTTCGGTTTCCAGCATTTCTTTTTTGACGGAATTTTCGAGCGCGCGGGCCTGGCTAGCCATTTGCTCTTGCAGGGCTTTCAGTTCTTCAAACTGGATTTGCCGGTTGATGTCAGATTTGATGTCGGTGACGTATTTCTGGGCGCGCCCCAGCAGGATGCCGACAGTTCGGGCAACCTTGGGGAGTTTTTCGGGGCCGATGACAACGAGTGCCACCAGCCCGATGACAACCATTTCGGAAAAGGCGATATCTAACATGATGATGTTCCACGCGCTTTATCCACCATGAAGAGGGGGAAAGAGGGGGGCGTTGATATCACGTTTTGCGGCCTTGCTTAGCTCTTCACCTTTTCGCGGACTTCGCCTTCGATGGTCTGCCCGCCACTGACCTGCTGCGGGGGAACTTCGCTGGCGGGGCGATCTTCGGCCTCGCGCATGCCGTCCTTGAAGCCTTTCACGGCCCCGCCAAGATCTGCCCCAATGTTCTTGATTTTCTTGGTTCCGAAAACCAGCATGACGATGACCAGCACGATCAGCCAGTGCCAGATGCTCAAACTACCCATGGTGTTCTCCTGATTTTTTGTTGCTGAATAAGTCAGACGGATTGGGCAAGCAGCCCACCCAGAGGTTCCGGGCCGCCAAGAATGTGAACATGCAGATGATACACTTCTTGCCGCCCGATCCGCCCGGTATTGATGATGGTGCGGAATCCATCGGTGAGTCCCTGCTCTCGCGCCAAGCGGCCTGCCACGGACAAAATCTTCCCCAGAACCGGGGCGTGCACGGCCTCGGCCTCCGCCAGCGAAGCGAGGTGCAATTTGGGAATGATGAGAAAATGAACGGGTGTAGCCGGGTGGATGTCGTGGAAGGCGAGGATGTCATCGTCTTCAAAGACTTTCCGGCTGGGAATTTCACCCCGCACGATTTTGCAAAAGAGGCAGTCGCTCATGCTTGCTCCTGAGAGGACTTGCCCGATGAGCGGGCATTTTTTTCTTCAATGCCGGAAATCCCTTCCCGGCGACGGAATTCACTGGCGACATCATCAACACTGACGCCGAAATGGGTCAGTAGCACCAGGGTGTGAAACCAAAGATCCGTAACTTCACGAACCAGATGCAGGCGATCGCCGTCCTTGGCTGCCATGATGGTTTCGGCGGCTTCTTCGGCCACTTTTTTACAGATGCTGTCTGTTCCTTTGGCGTACAAACTGGCCGCATAAGAAGTACCCGGTGCAGCCTGCTTGCGTTCATTCAGCGTCGCTTCCACGCGGCGCAGGATTTCAAGATCGATCATATCGGGGCGGCAATAATGAAAATGGACGGTCTGGCTATGCGTGATATCAATCAGGTCAGTTAGCAGGCCGGGGACGGTATCATACCGCCCGCCCTGCTGCCCGACAAAAGCCGGTTACCCATTATGTTGATTCTTCAAGCTGCCCCATCCAGATATCGGGACAAGCTTGCGGCGGCATCCGAATCGACCTCCATGAACTGCAGGCCGTTCTTGAAGCCTTCTGCACAGGGCTGGCTGTAGACCAACCTGGCTTGTAGGTGGAGGCGTTCTACGCTTTGTCCGTCGGGCAGGTCGAACCCCAGGACAGAAGAACAGGCGCGCTCCAGCTGCACGGAGGTGACAACGGCCATTCCGCCGATTGCGATATCGTAGCTTCGCCCCTGAAAGGTTTGGCCCGTTGCCATGGCAACGACGACGGATGTCCGGAAAACCTTGCGCTGACTTTTACGTTGTTCGACCATGTCAAGCCTCTGCCACGGGGGCGGTTGTGCGATGCAAAATGATAATTCACCCGCATTTTACACGCTGCCATTTCAGATCGATTCACCGGATTTCGTCAGGTTTTTGCGTGATTCACAACCGGCTTGACCCGGACCTCCTGCCCGCGCCAGGGTTTGATGCCGATGCGTGTGTCCTGCACAGCACTGCCCGGTTGATAGCGGTTCATGGCGTGATTGATCTGCCCGTACCCCCCCGCCATGAGGATGGGATTGACGATGCCGGGGATCAGGAATTTGTAGGATTCGTGATTCGGAAATTGATGGGGCTCCCAGGCGTGGTAGTAGTAGGCCACACCCGGCCTCACCATGGCGGTGACTTTCACGCGCATACGCACCGAACCGTAATTGTTGAAGATTTCGACATATTCGAAGTCCTTCACTCCTGTTTTTTCGGCATCTTTCGGGTTGATGTACACCAGCGGTTCGCCGCGTTGCAAACGCAGCATCATCGGCGTATCGCGCCAGGTCGAGTGAATGGACCAACGGGCGTGGCAACTCACGAACTGGAAGGGGTAATCGCCGCCCGCCTTCGGGCTGTTTTTGTGCGTGGTGAATTGCTCCCGCATTTCAATGAACCAGGGATGGTCGATGAAGGAGGTGATCCGCCCGCTGTAGGTTGGCCAAGGCTCTTTGTGCACCGTAAAGCGGGTCAGTGTGGTCATCACACCTTCGCCCTTCCAGTCCGGGTTATTGATGGCATCCGCCGCCACGGGCTTGCCCGCCGAGGTGAATTTGGCAATCCCGGTTTTTTCCAGTCCTTCGATGCTCATGCCTTCGGTGGCATCACCATGCAGAATTTCCTTCATCACCTTGGCGTCATCATGCTGACCCAGTGCACCGTGGTTGGTATATCGCTGGTGCAAGGTCTTGAAATCGTTCGGGCCCCGGCCACAGCCATCGAGCACCGGCAGGTTCTTTTCCTTGGCGTATCGCTCCATTTCGCGCGTGAGCAGCCAGAAAATCTCCCATTCACCCTTAGATTCACCCAGCGGTTTAACGGCCACATCGCAGTAATGCAGATAGGGCACATAAGACATGGTGTATTTAATGCCCAGCTTTTCGTACCAGCCCGCTGCGGGCAGGATGTAATCCGCCGTCGTTCCTGTAAAGGAATACTTGGGGTTGATGTCGACGATGCAGTCCATCTCATCCCAGATGAAGGCTTTCAGGTATTGCGGCATGTTGCTGCGGCGCATCATGTTCGCACCGCCACTGAAATAAACCTTCACCGGCCCCTTGCGCGGCAATCCCTGCGACCAGTCTTTTTCTCGCGCTTCCTGATAGTAGGACTCCAGCGAGCGTGGGAACATACCCTCTTCTTCCTTGACCACTGCGGCGCGATAGCCCGGCGACTTGAAATTGGTTTCCACCACATCGCTGCTGCACAGGCTTTTCTTGAGATATTTCATCTCGGTTTCGAGGATGAAATCGCTCTCAGTCTTGCGCTTCTTCACGATCTCCAGGACGTTATCGAACAGCTCGCCCGGGGTCATCATGCCCAGGAGCGCGCCTAGCCGACCGCGCACGCCTTCGTGCTCCATCCGCATGGCGTTGTTGAAACCTTCCATGTCGATGATGCCGGTGGCCTGATAACCCGTCCCCTTCTTGCCCAGCGCACCCTTGAGCATCAGACAGAGGATCTTGGCGCGGTTCATCAGGTCGGAATGGGTGAAGCGATTCGAGCCCCAGGACGAAAGCACCATGGGACGCTTGCACTTTGCCCAGCCTTCCGCAAACTTTTTGATTTGCTCGACGTGAAGCTGCGTTACCTCGGCCGTGCGCTCGAACGTCCAAGGGTCCAGATGCTCCTTGAGCAAAGCACCGACGGGTGCGACCACGGTCTCCTTCCCATCCTTTAATTTCACCTTCCACTGGCCATCGATGGGCGGCTCGAAATCCAGCGTGAGCCTGCGGGTCGTATTGCCCCCGCAGCCCGGCGCGGGAACCGCCGTATTCTTCTGCGGATGCCACATGTAAAGCTGTGCTTCGCGCCCACCGGCTTGCATGTCCTCCTCACGGAGAAATCGCCCGGTATCAAGGCGCACCAGCAAGGGCAAATCGGTCTGCTCACGCACAAAGGGCAGGTCGATGGCATTGGCCTCGAACAAATGACGTGCTACAGCCAGTCCCAGAGCCGCATCCGTGCCGGTCTGGATGGGCAGCCATTGATCGGCGTGGATGGCCGTGGCGGAGTACTGCGGATCGATGACGACCAGCTCTGAACCGTTATATTTGGCTTCATAAAGAAAATGCGCATCTGGAATCTGCGTCACCGAAGGGTTCATCATCCAGACGACGAGAAAATCGGAAAGGAACCATTCATCGGAAGAGCCGCCGATTTGTGCCGCCCCCAAAGCCATCGTCGCACCGAAGTTCAGGTCACCGATTTCTCCCCACATGTCCGAGAAAATACTGCCCGCCTGATACATGAACTTGAAGCGACCGGCCGTACTCGGACCGAAGTCGAAATTCGGGCCCAAGTCCTGAAAAACCGTGTCCGTTCCCCATTTTTCGACGGCATCCACCGTTTTTTCGGCAATTTCCTTGATCGCCTGTTCCCAGGAAATCTTTTCCCACTTGCCGGAGCCGCGCGGGCCGACGCGCTTGAGCGGCACGGTCGTGCGCGATGGGCCATACATCACTTCCGTGTAACAAGCTCCCTTCTGACAGCCGCGTGGGTTGAAATCCGGTACCCCGGGCTCGGAAGCCTCATAAGTCGCCGTCTGTTCCTCGCGTACGACGATGCCATCCTTGACGTAAAGATCCCACTCACAGGCCGAACGGCAGTTAGCCCAACCGTGCGAACCTTTGGTGATCTTGTCCCAGGTCCAGCGTTGGCGATAGAGGTCTTGCCAGTTATTCAGCTTCGGGGTGGTTCGTGGCCCGAGACCCAGACGCACGCCTTCGCGACCCTTGAAATGAAAAAGCGGCAGTTTTTCGCAGCCGGAAAGATTCAAAGCCGCCGCTGCGGCACTGGCTGTGCCCGCCATGACCAGAAATTTCCGGCGACTGGACGAAGCCAGGCCAGAAAGTCTTGCCGAAACACCCGAAGTCTTGCTGCTCATTCACTCCCCCATCATTCTGGTTGTCGTTTGATGTTCGATTTCGGGTGGATGGCGCATCAAAGCAAGCAGACAGACTCTTTCTCTGCCGCCAAAACAATCTACACCCGTGTAAATTAATGGGCGTAATCCTACACCTTTTCAGGGGTCGCTGCACGGTGCAGGCTCGATTCGACTGCAATCGCTGTGCCAACTGCGGCTTCTAAATTTAAGTGCCGGGCCGTCATGACAAAACCTTTTTCATCTGTTCTGAAGAACCCAGGTGCAGCTAATCAGCGGACGAATGGTCAGACGATCAAACAATCAGACAATCAGGCCGTGAAGGTCGCGCCCAGCTGCCGGGCTTCATCCAGATGCTGGCGAAAACGGGCGAGCAAGATTGCCAAGCCGGGCTCCGTCGTGGCATTGAGCAGATGCTGTGCGCGGTCGATCCAAGGGAGGAGATAGCGCGTGAGCAAGGTATCAATAATGACTGGTTCTTCACGCTCGATCGCCATGGCGAAAATCTCGCAGGCGGGTCCAAGCTGGTCGGGAGCCAGCAGGGCGTGTGACCAGGTGAGGTCGAGATAATTGGCTGCCCGCATCCAGTCTTCGCGCGAGGCTGCACCATCGAGTTCGAGCAGGGCGTGCATCAGGGCCGGAATCGGCGGCTGGGGGATCCCGGCGTGAAAGGTGCTCCAGTAGGCGATGCGGACATCTTCAAAGCGACCGGGAAGCTCAAGGGCTTCCCAGGCGGCTTCGCGCAGATCGTCTTCGGTTAGCGCGCTCCACAGCGTGCTCCAGGCGAGAAAGTTCAGCGTCTCGGGCCGAACATCCCCGGCATCGATGGTGGCAGGCAGATCGGTGCTCATGTGCGACGGATGCCAGGGTCAGGGTTGATTCAGACTGCGGGTAGCCAGCCGGGGCTGACGCATTTCAGACCACCGCGATCCTGACGCTCGCCCAGCCAGATGGCGAATGCCAGTTGCTTGAACTGAGAGAGCACCGGCCATTCGGCGATTTCGAAGGTGACGTGCCAGCGGCCATTGGCATGCTCGGCGGCGACTTTCCAGTCTTGCGGGGCTTCGGCGCGGGTCATCGTGCCCAGCCCTTCAGCATGCATGCGCCAAGGGCGTTCGCGGTCGGCTTTCCACAAGAGGCCTTCGACGGCCTTCCCCGGCTCGCCCATGGTGATCCATTGGCCATCTTCCGTCGTCGGGACGAGGAGGGCGCAGGCATCGAGAAACTTGTCGGTTTCCTTGGCAATGCTTTTGACCGGCGCGGGGCAAGCCCAGGAAAGTGTGACTTTCCAGCCTTCGCCGGCCTGTTCGACTTCCAGCTCGGCTTGAGGAATGCTGGGGGTTGTCCGGTCCTCGTAGGCCTTGGAAATATAGCCGCCCGGCTGGGTCGCCGTCGGTGCTGCAATCATGGTGACAGTCTTTTTCATGGCTCTGTTTTCCCGTGTCTAATCAGTGGTGCTCGCCAAACACTTCGCGCTGCTGCGGCTCGAGCTTGAAGTTGTCGTTCCAGTTGTAAGCAATCAGGAGGTCCATCAGCTCGCTTTTTTCACCGCGCTTTTTCTTGTCTCGCTCGGCATGCAGGGTGTCGAGAATTTCCTTGGTACGCGGTCCGAAGAGGGATTCCAGATAAGCCAGCGGAATACGCGGTTCGTCCGTGGGGCGGCCTTTGTCGTCGACCTTGGGCGGGCTCATCGGCGGGATGTAGAACACATTCGGGCCCAGACCCCATTCGGCATGCAGCGGTACGGCGACCTTGTATTTTTCGACGAGCTTCCAGATCGGGCCGTCCTGGTCGTCGCGGTAACCCACGAAACGCAGACGCCCCGGGCATTGGCGGGCGCAGGCTGGCGGGACACCTTCTTCCACGCGCGGCGCGCAGAAGATGCATTTGGCCGAAACCTGGCGGACGTGATCGAAATACACTTTTTTGTATGGGCAGGCTTCAACGCAGAAACGGTAACCGTGGCAGCGATCCTGATTGACCAGCACGATGCCGTCATGCTCGCGCTTTTCGATCGCGCCACGCGGACAGGCATCCTTGCAGGCCGGATGGGTGCAGTGGTTGCACAGGCGGGGCAGGTAGAAGTAGTGGTTGTCCTTGGGGTACTGGCCTTCGCCGACGTCCTCATCGAAGTTGGGGCCCCACTTTACTTCTTCCTTGGGCTTGATCCAGACCTTCACCGGCTGCCCGGCGGAAGCCAGGGCGTCCTTGTGGTTGAACGTCCAGGCGCGGCCATAACCGGTGTCGATGTTGGGAATCTGGCCACGTTTGACTTCGCCCTTGTCGGTACGCCCGCCGATGGACGGGTAGTTCGCGGGAAAGCCTTTGCCCGGGAGGGTTTCGACGTTGTTCCAGTAGGCGTAGTCGGTGCCCTGGTCGGTGTTCCACATCTTTTTGCAGGCGATGCTGCAGGTGTGGCAGCCCAGGCACTTGTTGAGATCCAGCACCATCGAGACCTGACGTTGCTTCGGGGTGTTTTTTGCGGCTTGTGTCATGTTCTATCCTCCTCAGGCCTTGGCCGTGGGCTGTTCTTTGACCACCGGTTTTGCACCGGTTTCCTGTCCGCGCCAAGGCTTGATGCCAATGCGCATATCCTGCACCGCGCTGCCCGGCTGGAAACGGTTCAGTGCGTGATTGATGTGACCGTAGCCGCCCGCCATATGCATCGGATTGACGAGACCGGGCATCAGCCACTTGTAGGATTCGTGATTCGGGAACTGGTGAGGCTCCCAGGCGTGATAGTAGTAGGCCACGCCCGGACGGACCATGGCCGTGACCTTGAGGCGCATACGCACCGAGCCGTAATTGTTGAAAATTTCGACGTATTCGTGGTCCTTGACGCCCAGCTTGTCGGCATCATGGGGATTGACATACACCAATGGTTCGCCACGCTGCAGGCGCAGCATCATGGGCGTATCGCGCCAGGTTGAATGGATCGACCAGCGGGCGTGGCAGCTAATGAACTGGAAGGGATAATCGCCGCCGCCTTTGGGGCTCGCTTTGTAGGTTGCAAACTGTTCACGAGATTCGATGAACCACGGGTGCTCGATGAAGCTGGAAATCCGCCCGCTGTAGGTGGGCCAAGGTTCCTTGTGTTCGGTGAAACGGGTCAGCGTGTTGAGCACGCCCTTGCCCTTCCAGTCCGGATTGTGCAGCGCCGTGGCTTGAACGTTCTTGCCGGTGCTGGTGTATTTGGCGATGCCGGTCTGCTTCAGCCCTTCGACCGTCATGCCCTCGGTCGATTCACTTCTCAGGATTTCTTCGGTCACCTTGTCTTCGTCATGCTGACCCAACACCCCCTGATTGGTGTAACGCTGGTGGATGGTTTTCATGTCGATCGCACCGCGACCGCAACCATCCAGCACGGGCTGATTTTTCTGCTTGGCGTAGTTTTCCATCTCGCGCGTGAGCAGCCAGTAAATTTCCCACTCACCCTTGGCTTCGGCCAGCGGGGGGACCGCGGCGTCGCAATAGTGCAGGTAAGGAATATAGGACATCGTGTACTTGATGCCCGTCTTTTCATACCAGCCGGCCGCCGGGAGGA
>CAZCOS010000019.1:0-31744 GCA_964500605.1 uncultured Sterolibacterium sp. | reverse complement strand
CGCTTCTTGGCGCTGCTCTTGGTTTTCATCTTCGGCATCGAAGATCTCCTTTTAATATGGTCTCAGGTGGCTTTCTTTTTGAAAGCACTTGGACAACCCGCAACCACTTGTGACATTTGCCCCGCCGATAAAGCCTGGCCTGGCAAATGGGTTCGTTGAATCTTTACTTTTGTTTCTTGATCGGTGCCAGCACCATGATGAGCTGTCGGCCTTCCATTTTCGGGAATTGCTCGACCACGCCGTATTCCTGCAAATCTGCCTTGACGCGCTCAAGTAAGCGGATACCAAATTCCTGGTGCGCCATCTCGCGGCCCCGGAAGCGCAGCGTGACCTTGGTCTTGTCGCCATCCTGGAGGAATTTGATCAGATTGCGCAGCTTGATCTTGTAGTCGCCTTCGTCCGTTCCGGGGCGGAACTTGATTTCCTTGACCTGGATCTGTTTTTGCTTGAGCTTGGCATCGTGGGCACGTTTGGCTTCCTGATACTTGAATTTTCCGAAATCCATCAGGCGACAGACGGGCGGCTGGGCTGTGGGTGCGATTTCGACCAAGTCGATGCCGCTTTCTTCAGCCAGGTCCAGTGCGGCGCGTAGCGAGACGATACCGAGCTGTTCTGCATTCATACCGACGAGACGGATCTCGGGGGCCGTGATTTCATGGTTGACGCGTTGCGTCTTTTCCTGGGCGATGGTTCTGTACTCCAAAAAAACAATAAAAAAGGCCGCTGCGCCTGGAACTACGCGCTTTGAGCACCGCGACTGTTTCGTTCCAGCAGCAGGCGTTCGATCAACGCTTCAGGGGGCATTTGCCCGAGGTCTATATTGCCTCGGGCGCGTACGGCGACCATCCCGGCGGCCATTTCGTTGTCACCAACGACAACTTGGTAGGGCCGCTTCAACAAGCTATGCTCGCGAATTTTATAGCCGATCTTCTCGCCGCGCAAATCTGCTTCGACACGCAGGCCTGCTTTGCGTAGCTTTTCTGCTACGGTTTCGGCGTAGGTTGCCTGTGTTTCGGAGATGTTCATGACGACGACTTGTACTGGGGCCAGCCAGAGCGGGAAGGCTCCGGCGTGATGTTCGATGAGGATGCCGATGAAGCGTTCCAGCGAGCCCAGCACGGCGCGATGAAGCATGATGGGCACATGGCGGGCGTTGTCTTCGCCGACATATTCGGCTCCCAGCCGCATGGGCATGGAGGGGTCAACCTGCACCGTGCCGCACTGCCAGGAGCGGCCCAAGGCATCTTTGATGTGAAACTCGATCTTAGGGCCGTAAAACGCGCCTTCACCGGGGAGTTCTTCCCATTCCAGACCGCTGGCGCGAAGAGCGGAGCGCAGGGCATTTTCGGATCGGTCCCAGTCTTCGTCGGAACCGACGCGATCATCCGGGCGCAGTGCGAGTTTCACGGCGATGTTGGTGAAGCCGAAATCGGCATAAACCTTGCGCAGCTGGGTGTTGAAGGCTGTGATTTCGGATTCGATCTGGTCTTCGGTACAGAAGATGTGGCCGTCGTCCTGGGTGAAGCCACGAACCCGCATGACTCCATGCAGTGCGCCGGAAGGTTCGTTGCGGTGGCAGGAGCCAAATTCGCCGTAACGCAGTGGCAGTTCGCGGTAGGAGCGCAAGCCATTGTTGAAAATCTGGACATGTCCTGGGCAGTTCATCGGCTTGACGGCGTAATCGCGGTTTTCCGATTCGGTGATGAACATGTTGGCGCGGTAGTGGCCCCAATGGCCGGATTTTTCCCACAGCGTGCTGTCGAGAATCTGCGGGCAGCGGACTTCCTGGTAGCCGTTTTCACGATAAACACGGCGCATGTATTGTTCGATTTCCTGCCAGATGGTCCAGCCGTGAGGGTGCCAGAAGACTAGGCCAGGGGCCTCGTCCTGAAGGTGGAAGAGGTCCAGCTGCTTGCCGAGTTTACGGTGGTCACGCTTTTCGGCTTCTTCGAGGACGTGCAGATAATGGTCGAGCTCTTCTTTTTTGGCCCAGGCCGTGCCGTAGATGCGCTGAAGCTGCTCGTTCTTCTGGTCGCCACGCCAGTAGGCCCCAGCAACCTTCATCAGTTTGAAAACCTTGAGTTTTCCCGTCGAGGGAACGTGTGGCCCCCGGCACAGGTCGATGAAATCACCTTCGCGATAAAGGGAAACGTCCTGGTCGGCCGGGATGGCTTGGATCAGTTCGGCTTTGTAGTGCTCGCCGATGGATTTGAAGAAATCGACCGCTTGGTCGCGTGGCCAGACTTCGCGGGTGACGGGCATATCCTTTTTGGCGAGTTGCGCCATGCGCTGCTCGATTTGCTGCAGATCTTCCGGGGTGAAAGGGCGCGAACAGGCGAAGTCGTAGTAGAAGCCATTTTCGATTGTCGGGCCAATGGTGACCTGCGCTTCGGGGAATAGCTCTTTGACGGCGTAGGCGAGGAGATGCGCTGTGGAATGGCGGATGATGTCCAGTCCGTCGGTATCCTTGTCTGTCACGATGGCCAGTTGTGCGTCCTGTTCGATGCGGGTGCTGGTGTCGACCAGTTTTCCGTCGATACGCCCGGCCAGCGCGGCCTTGGCCAGACCGGAACCGATGGAGGCTGCGACTTCGGCAACGGTTACCGCTTGCGGGAATTCTCGCTTGGAGCCGTCGGGCAGGGTGATAACCGGCATGATCGTGTGATTCCTGTTTTATATGGGCGATGCGCCATGAAAAGAGCCCTAAATTATAGCAGAGGATGACTTCTCTTCCAGGCCTCGGCGTGCTGCAAACGTATGTTCGTGCATAGTGAATGGTCGGCGGGCTGATAGAATCGGGCTTCCGGATTTTTCAGGCAAATTTCGATATGTTGGCAATTATCGGTGGTAGTGGACTTTCCCAGCTTTCCAATCTGGATGTTTCTCACCAGAAAGTGATACGGACGCCTTATGGCGAGCCTTCCGGCGCGTTGACTTTCGGGCGTGTCGGTGAGCAGGAGGTGGTGTTTCTGGCTCGGCATGGTTTCGGACACACCATCCCGCCTCATCGGGTCAATTACCGCGCCAATATCTGGGCCCTTGTTCAGGGTGCGGGGGCGAAGCGCATCGTCTCGGTTGCCTCGGTGGGTGGAATTCGTGCAGATTTGTCGCCGGGTTCGCTGGTTGTGCCCCATCAGTTGATGGATTACACCTCCGGGCGTGCTTCGTCCTTTTACGACGACCAGGTCGCGCCCGTCGTTCATGTCGATTTCACTCAGCCTTATGATGAAACCTTGCGCCGGATGCTCCTGGCGGCTGGGGCGCGTGCGGGAATCAAGATTGGAAATGGTGCAATTTATGCGGTTTCCCAAGGCCCTCGCCTGGAAACGGCCGCCGAGATTAACCGCTTCGAGCGGGATGGCGCGGATGTCGTGGGGATGACCGGGATGCCGGAAGCGGTACTGGCCCGGGAGGTTGGCGTGCCCTATGCGGCCATTTCGGTTGTGGCGAATTGGGCCGCAGGGCGAGGCGACAGTGCGAAGATGATTTCTTTTGACCAGCTGGAATTGGTACTGTCAACGGCGATGGGAAGTGTTCGCAGCGTGATTTCCCATTTTTGCGAGACCTGTGCGTTGCCGGATGCTCCAGGTATCGAGGACCCTTCCGCATCCTTGAATCCTTGATGGGTGAAATGAGCTGGTACCTTTACTTGATTGAGTGCGAAGGGGGCAGCATTTATACTGGCATCGCGAAAGACGTGGCGGCGCGCTATGCCTGCCATGTCGAAGGCAAGGGGGCGCGATATACGCGGTCTTATCGTCCGGTACAGCTCTTGATGAGCCTGATGTTGCCGGACAAATCGGCAGCCCTGAAGGCGGAGTACCGTGTGAAACGGCTTTCTCCCACTGAAAAGCGTGAGTTTTGTACGCTTTCGCTACACCAGCAACTTGGTTTGCTGGAAATGATTTCTTGAAGGAATGACATGAGCAGTGAAGAACAACAAGGCGGTGGCGCGACGCCACCGGCCAAACCGCATCCCAATCCGATCGCCCGTTTGCGCGAATTGCTCTCGATTCCGGAGCGGGTGCGTACGGATGCGCAGTGGGATGAGATCATCGAGATCGAAATCACGCTGGGGCCGCGTAAATCTCCTACCGTGCCTTCGGGCGGACATTCAGGCTCGAAGCAGCATGGTCAGTCGCATTTTCGCCAAAACGATCAACGGGGCGAGCGTCAGGAACGCAAGCCACAGGGGGGGGGCGGAAATAAACCGCCGCAGCACATGCGCAAGCGTGGCAAGGGCGGCGGACAAGGACAACAGGGAGGGCAGCAACAGCAATCCCAACAGCCCCAGCAGTCCCAGCAGCCCCAGCAGTCCGGTAGAGCCCATTCCGGAGAGGGCGGGCAATCCAGTAATGCCAATGCGGCTGGAGGAGGAAACCCCGGCGCGAGTGCAGCACCAGGCGGTTCTCAGGGTTCCTGATCAGACTTCAGGCTCAACACTTTGCCTTCAGTGAGCGTTTCAGGGGGCAAGGCAGAGCGTCAAGGCTTCACGCCAGTCGGGCAGGCTGACACCGGTTTCACGCTGGAGTTTTTCGCAGGACAGGCGTGAGTTACGCGGACGAGGGGCGGGAAGAGGATAGTCTTCGGTGGGGATGCCGATCAGCTGCGGTTGGCGTGCACGCTGATGATGGCTTAGTTCAAGAATCGCTTCGGTAAAGCCACACCAGGACGTTGCGCCGCTGCTAGTCAGGTGGAACAGGCCTTCAGGGGTGTCCTTTTTTGCGAGAAGCAGTGCGGTGGCTTCGGCAATTAGCCGACTCCAAGTGGGGGCACCCATCTGGTCGGCCACGACGCGCAGCGTTTCCTTTTCTTGGGCAAGACGCAGCATGGTGAGGAGGAAATTTTTCCCCCGTAGGCCATAGACCCAACTTGTGCGCAGGATCAGATGGCGGCCTCCGATGGCCTGGACGGCCTCATCCCCCGCTAGTTTGCTGCGACCGTAAACATTAAGTGGGGCTTTGGGGGCGTCCTCGGTGAAGGGTGTTTGCCCGCTACCGTCATAAACGTAGTCCGTGGAGTAGTGGACCAGCAGGGCCCCGGTTTTCCGAGCCTCTTCCGCCAGAAGGGCAGGGGCTTCGGCGTTGATCGCCAGGGCCAGGGCGGGTTCGGCCTCGGCCTGATCGACGGCGGTATAAGCGGCTGCGTTGACGATGATATCGGGGCGGTGGTTCTGGAGGGCGGTGCGCAGCGCGTCGTGGCGGGCAAGATCAATTTCCGGGTAATCGAGTGCGGTGATTTTTCCGAGGCAGGCCAGGGTGCGTTGCAGTTCCCAGCCCACTTGACCGTTCTTGCCGATGACGAGAATGTTTTTCATGCGTAGGTTTCCGCTTCGTGAAGCCGTTTTCCGGCCTGATCTTTGGCGGCCAGCAGCGGTTCGCCAGAAAGGGGCCAGGAGATGTTGAGTGTCGGGTCGTTCCAGAGGAGGGAACGTTCGTGCTCGGGATGCCAATAATCAGTCGTTTTGTAGAGAAACTCTGCCATTTCAGACAGGACGCAGAATCCGTGAGCAAAACCGGGTGGAACCCACATCATCCGTTGATTTTCGGCGGAGAGCGTCTGTCCGGTCCACTGGCCAAAGGTGGGTGAAGAACGACGAAGGTCAACCGCCACGTCATAGACGGTTCCGACGACCACGCGCACCAGTTTGCCTTGCGGATGAACGATCTGATAGTGCAGCCCCCGCAAGACGTTGCGTGCGGAACGGGAGTGATTGTCTTGCACGAATTCGACATCAAGTGCGGGAGAGAGTTGGGCGAGTGTCTGGCGGTTGTAGCTTTCAAAGAAGAAACCGCGTGCGTCACCAAAAACACGGGGTTCGATCAAGAGTACATCGGGCAGGTTGGTCGGAATGAGTTTCATGGGGCAAGAAAGAAAAAACGTCAGAATACCTTGTGTTTGAGTAGGTCGAGCAGGTATTGGCCGTAGCCATTCTTCGCCAATGGAGCAGCGAGGGCTTCGAGCTGGCTGGCGTTGATCCATCCAGCTCGCCAGGCGATTTCTTCCGGGCAGGCCACTTTCAAACCCTGACGTTTTTCAAGTGTTCCAATGAATTGCGAGGCTTCCAGCAGAGATTCGTGTGTGCCGGTATCCAGCCAGGCCATGCCCCGTCCCATGATTTCGACCTGTAGGCGACCTTCTTTGAGGTAGTGGCGATTGACGTCGGTGATTTCCAGCTCGCCACGGGGTGAAGGTTTCATGCTTGCCGCGATGTCGAGCACCGTATTGTCGTAGAAATAAAGGCCGGTAACGGCATAGCGCGACTTGGGTTCCTTCGGCTTTTCCTCGATGGTGATGGCCTTGCCATTAGCATCGAACTCGACCACGCCATAGCGTTCCGGATCATGGACCGCGTAGGCAAAAACTGTCGCGCCGTGGTCGGACGCGTTGGCGCGCTTGAGCTGCTGTGCCAGTTCATGGCCGTAAAAGATGTTGTCTCCGAGCACCAGTGCCGTTGGAGCCGTGCCGACGAATTCGCGGCCGATGATGAAGGCTTGCGCCAGGCCATCGGGTGAGGGCTGGACGGCGTAACGCAGGTTGATTCCCCACTGGCTGCCGTCGCCGAGGAGTTGCTCGAAACGTGGTGTGTCCTGTGGTGTCGAGATCAGGAGAATGTCGCGGATTCCCGCCAACATTAACGTGGTCAGCGGGTAATAGATCATGGGTTTGTCGTAGACCGGCAGCAATTGCTTGGAGACGGCCAGGGTGACAGGATGCAGGCGTGTACCGGCTCCGCCGGCGAGGAGGATGGCTTTTCTGTTCATGTGAAGATGAATCTGCTTAACGTTGTTCGTAGTTCTTTTCCAGCCAGTGGCGATATTCGCCGCTGATGACATGTTCGATCCAGACGGGATTGGCCAGATACCATTCCACGGTTTTTCGCAGTCCGCTGGTGAAGTTTTCACGAGGTACCCAGCCTAGTTCACGCTGGATTTTTGTGGCATCGATTGCATAACGTCGGTCGTGGCCGGGGCGGTCAGTCACGAAGGTCTTTTGTTCGAGGTAAGACTTGCCGTCGGTACGCGGGCGCAGCTCGTCTAGCAAAAGACAGAGCTGGTCGACGACTTCAAGATTGGTTTTTTCGTTGTGGCCGCCAATGTTGTAGGTCGCTCCCGGCTTGCCTTGCTCGAATACGAGCTTCAGGGCGCGTGCGTGGTCGTCGACATAGAGCCAATCACGGATATTGTCGCCCTTGCCATAGATGGGTAAAGGTTTGCCCGCCAGTGCGTTCAGGATCACGACGGGAATCAGTTTTTCAGGGAACTGGTAAGGGCCGTAGTTATTCGAGCAGTTGGTGACAATCGTGGGCAAACCATAAGTCCGTTGCCAGGCGCGAACCAGATGGTCGGAGGCGGCCTTCGATGCGGAATAGGGTGAGCTGGGATCGTAAGGGGTGGTTTCGGTGAAGAGCCCTTCTGTACCCAGGCTGCCGTACACTTCGTCAGTGGAAACGTGATGGAAACGGAACGTCCGTTTCCCCTCCTCATCCAGGCTCATCCACCAGTGACGGGCTGCTTCCAGCAGGCTGTAAGTCCCGGCAATATTGGTGGCGATGAATTCGGCGGGGCCGTGGATGGAACGGTCGACATGAGATTCGGCGGCGAGATGGATGATGCCGCTGGGGCGATGCTGGGTGAACAGGGCATCGAGCGCGGCACGATCCTGGATGTCGGTTCGAGAGAAAACATGACGTGGCTCGTTCCTGAGCATCGCCAGGGACTCGAGATTGCCCGCGTAGGTCAGCTTGTCGATATTGACGATGATCCAGTCGGTTTCCTGAATCAGCAGACGAACCAGTGCGGAACCAATGAAACCGGCACCACCGGTGACGAAAAGAGCGCGCGAACCCATCGAACTCATTGAACTCATGCGGGCACCACGCGATTCTTGCCGGCTCGTTTGGCCAGATACATGGCCTGGTCGGCACGTTTCAGGGCTTCCATGGGGGCTTCATCCGGGCTTATTTCGGCAACGCCCGCACTGAAGGTAATGAGGATTTTTTCGTTGTTGTGCATGAAGAACTTTCGGGTGAGCTCACGTTGAAGACGGGTGAGGGCAGCAACAGATTCTTCCAGGGAGGTTTCGGGAAGCAAAAGGACGAATTCTTCACCGCCGTAGCGCGCCACGGTGTCCTGGGGTCGGATGGTGTCCTTGACAACCTGAGCCAGGTGCACCAAGGCGGCATCACCGGCTTCGTGGCCGCGTGTATCGTTGAGTTTCTTGAAGTTGTCGATATCGAGCATGGCCAGACAGAGATTCGTTTTTTGTCGGAGAAAGCGTGCCACTTCGCGATCCATGGCTTCTTCCATCCCCTTTCGGTTGAGCGTGCCCGTGAGCGGGTCGATCCGTACCATTTCGCTGGCCTGGGAGAGTTCGGTTTGCAAGCGCTCGAGCTCTTTTTCGGTTTCGACGACGCGCTGACGCATGGCCTGCAGTTCATCACGCGAACGCTGGGCGTTGAGTTGCATGGCGCGTGTAGCCGTCATGACTTCACCGAGCACTTCGGAAATTTGGCTGATGTCGTTGGCTTGCCCGATCCGTTGGGCGCAGGTTTCAATGGTCTCGTGAAACGCGCCGGTTTCAATGGACATGTCCGCCAGACGATCCACGAAGGAGGCCAGCATCTCACGCAACCTTTCCTGGGCTTCGGTTAGCTGCTTCTTGAGCATGCCCTGCTTGAATATCACATCCTTCATCCGGCGTTCGATGTCATCCAGTTGCCGCAGATTGAGCGGTTTGTTGACAAGCTCGAGCAGGGTGGAAATCTGGTTGTGCAAGGGGCGGTCGTCGATGACGATCTCGCTGATGTTTTCGATGATCAGACGCAGGAGGTGCAGCAGTGCCGTGCGTAATTCGAGCTGGTCTTCGGCCAGGAACTGCAGGCGATAGCTGAATTTCTTGAGCTTGGCGGCGAAACCGGCCACTCCCTCTGGTGGGCGTAATTTTCGCAGTTCCTTGGCCAGGGTTTGAACCTCGACGTTCAATTCTGGCGCGTCAGCCAGCAGGGTGCTGATGCTGTTTTCGAGCAGGAAGGAAAACCACTCCTGCAGATCGTTATTGTTGGGGGGGGGGAGGGGAGGGCTGGCCGGGTGGGTTGGGTTTGCGGCGGTTAAAGTAGCACTTGAAGCAGCGGCTGAAACGGTTGTTGATGTGGAGGTTTCCGGCGGGGGTAATTCACCGTCCACCAGCGCAATATCTTCGGCGGTTTCTCCCTGAGCCCAGGATTTCAGCAAGGATTGCAGGCGGCCATGAAGCAGCTCAGGCGTGGCTGCGGCTTGCAGGAGTCGGTCGAGTGTTTCGCGTTTCCTCGCTGGGGTCAGTTGGGCATGGCTACGTTCCAGCTGTTGTATGAGTTCGCGCAGCAAAGTGCCCCAGGCCAGTGGTTCGGCTGTATTGGCGGTGACAATGTCCTGAACGGCTTTTTTTAGTCCGCCCCAGCTTTTTTCGGAAATGGCGGTTTCGAGCTGTCGGGCGATGCGGGTCTGTTCTGGTGTCTTGCGGGGGAGCGAGGCGACGACGTCTTTCAGTGGGCGATCCGGGAAGACTTCAACGGCTCCTGTGCCAGCGATTTCGTTGTACAAGGCCGTGTAATGGTCCGGTGTGGGCAGCTGGCGACGCATGGCCAGCTGCCGCAGGACTTCCCGGGCAATTTCGGAGGGCTGGGTTGGTTTGCTGTTCATGGTGTGGGGGGCGCGGGGCAGCTGGAGAAGCGACGGCTTATTCGACGAGACCGTGCTTGAGCCCATAATGGATCAGCTCGGCATTACTTTCCAGCTTCATTTTTTCCAGAATACGCTTTCGGTATTCGCTGACGGTTTTGACGCTGATATTGACTTGTTCCGCAATTTGCGTGAGCGGCCGTCCTGCGGCAATCAGGCAGAAAATTTGATATTCGCGATTTGACAAGGTTTCATGAGGCGGACGGTCGTCGTTTTCTAAAATGGCATCGGCTAGCTTCATCGCTACGGAAGGGCTGACATATTTCTGGCCGCGCGCCACTTGACGGATGGCCGTGACCAGTTGTTCTGGCGCGCTTTGTTTGGTGACATAGCCCGATGCCCCGGATTTCAGGGCCCGCACGGCGTATTGCTCCTCCGGGTGCATGCTGAGCATCAGAACGGGCAGCCGGGGGAATTCTTTTTTGAGCATTTTCAAAGTGTCGATGCCGTTGCGATTGGGCATGGAAACATCGAGGAGCACGACATCCCAGGATTGTTCCCGCGCCATGTGGAGCGCATCGACGCCATCGGCTGCCTCGCCGGCAACGAGCATGTCTTCGGTTTCCGAAAGAATCTGCCGTAAGCCTTGCCGAACGATGGCGTGATCGTCGGCAATCAGGACACGGATTTTTGATTCTGAGCTCATGGTGGTCTGGGCAAAGCAGGATTCAGAAAAGATTGCGCTGCAAAGAGTCGTCCGGTTGTTCGGAGGCGGGAGTAGGCAGGTTGCGACGGGCGACGGGCACACTCAGGATGATGAGGCAGCCGCCCTGTTCTGCCGCTCCTAGCGTGAATTCTCCATTCAGATGATTGATGCGCTCGCGAATGCCACGCAGCCCAAAGGACTTGGGTTTGTTCAGGTCGGCTTGCGAAATACCTTTTCCATTATCGCGGATTTCCAGAATGACATGGTGACGTTTCCGGCGAAGATTGACAGTGACGCGTGTTGCCTGGGCGTGCTTGGCAACATTGGTCAGAGCTTCTTGAAAGATGCGGAAAAGGGCCAGTGAAACGTGCGGATCAATCGCGCCTTCGTCTTCGTCACAATGTGCCCGGCAGACAATTCCTGTGCGTTGGGTGAAATCGTCTGCCTGGCATTCGATCGCAGCCGACAGGCCGAATTCTTTGAGAATGCCCGGACGCAGTTCCCGGGCGACCCGGCTAACCGTGTTCATGGCCTGATCCAGCATGTTCTCGATGGCACGCGCTTTCGCATGAAGCTCCTGAAATTCGGACGGTAGCTTGGCGGTCAGCAGGGCCGTTTCGATCTTGATGACCGCCAGTGTTCCACCCAGTTCGTCGTGCACATCTCGTGCAATACGTTCGCGTTCCTCTTCCTTGGCGGATTCGAGGTGGTCGGATAGCTCGGACAGTTGCTCGCGTGAGTGGCGCAGCTTGGCTTCGCCTTCTTTGCTCAGGGAGATGTCTGTGGCAATTCCTTGCCATTGGAGGGTGTCAGGGGCCATTTTCTGCGGTGTGGAACGCAGATTGATCCATTTGATTTTGCCTCGTTTCCGGATTCGTCCCTCCCAGTTGAGCATATTGCAGGTGCTCGCCGATTCCGCCAGGGCATGATCCAGTGCAGGGCGATCGGCAGGGTGAATCGCCTCCATGAAACGATGCGGGGCTGCCAGTAGCTCGTGGGGTTTGAGCCCTAGCAGCTTGTTGCAGCCTTCACTGACATAAATGAAACGCAGGTCGTGCGAGGCATTGCGTTGAAGTTGAAACACCATGCCGGGCAGATTGGATGCCAGTGCGCGAAAGCGGGCTTCGCTGATGCGCAACATTTCCAGTGCGGCCCGGTGATCGGCGCGATGGTGGGCGTAGCGGATTTCGCGCTCAAGGGCCAGGAGAAGGCGTTCGGGCTGAAGCAGGGAAAAACAGTCATGCGCCCCGTTACGCATCAGTTTGCTCACGGCGGGGTCGTTCAGATCGTCGGCAATGAGAACGAAGGGCAGGTCCAGTTCCAGGCTCTGAATAACCCGAAAGGCGGTTTGCGCGGAAAGGGAGGGCAGGTGAAGGCGACACAGAACCGCATCCCAGGTCTGCCCACGCAAAGCTGTGCGCAAGGCTACAGTGCTGGCAACGCGCTGCGCATGCACAACGATACCTGATGCCCGGAGGACATCCAGCAGCTTCACCGCGTCTTCCTCGGAAGCTTCGATGAGCAAAAGACGCAGGAGAGTGTCCGTAGAGGGTGAGGAGGCAGACATGAGGCAAAGCAGAAAGTCAGAACGCGGGATTCTACGGAATGTAGCGAACAGCGGGTTGCATGGTTATAATCCGCGCCTTTCATGGGGCGTCCACGACGCTGAAACGTGGTTCAGCCTATCGGGCCGGCGTAGCTCAGTTGGTAGAGCAGCGCACTTGTAATGCGAAGGTCGGGAGTTCGATTCTTCTCGCCGGCACCACGATACCAGACTCAACGGGTCTGGATGATCCAAAATCCTCTTATCCCGTTCATGGAAGCCAGCTCCTCGGCTCCTCGTTTGTTTTGCGAGTGCCCGTGCTTTTTACGGATACACGCTTGAATGGCGACAATCGGTGGTCGGTTTTGAGGGGTTTACTTTTTGATTCCGGGGTAGGGTTCATGATCGACAGTTATTTCCCGAATGGTATCGCGCCTTATCTGATCGGCGGCTTGCTGATTGGCTCGGGGGTGGCTTTGCTGTTTGTGACGACCGGGCGTCAGGGTGGGGCCTCGACGTTTCTGAGTGCGGTCTGGTCTTGGGTTTTGAAATCCCCTTTCTTTCAGCAGGCGAAGCTACTGGATTCGCGGCGGTGGCGCGGGGTCTACGCACTGGGAATGTTGTTAGGCGGGCTACTTTATGCCTTGATGGGGCTGCCGATGATGCCGACGCATTTACCCGCCTGGAAATTTGTATTGGGTGGATTGCTGATCGGTTTCGGGGCGCGGCTGGGGGGCGGCTGTACTTCCGGGCACGGAATCTGCGGCATGGCTTCCGCTTCAGGCAGCTCCATTCTGATGGTCTGCACCTTCCTGGGCACAGCCATGGCCACGGCTTTATTGATGTCGGCTCTTGGGATTTGATGATGAAAAATACCTTGAATACGAGTACTTTAAGGCTGGATTCTGTCTTGACGCTGATGAGCGGTTTGCTGTTTGGTTTCGGTCTGGCCTGGTCTACGATGATCCGTCCCGAATCCGTGCTGGCCTTTCTGACCTTTCAGGACCTTGGTTTGTTACTGGTACTGGGGAGCGCAGTCGGGGTGAATGTTCTGGTTTTTCAGATCGTTCCCCGTCTGCGGGCGCGTTCCTTGCTTGGCCTGCCGTTCGAGAAAAGACCTTTCAATCTTGACCGGCAAAGTGCGCTTGGAGGTGTGCTGTTCGGTCTGGGTTGGGGTCTTTGTGGCGTGTGCCCGGGGCCAGCATTGGCAGGGGTGGGCGCAGGGCTGGTGGTGGGCCAATTCGACTTGGTCGTGGCTTTGGCCAGCATCCTCGTCGGGGCCTTGTTGCATGGTCTCTGGGTGGGTCGTTTTCAGAATACCCAGGACAACGAGCGTGCGCAGATGGAGCGAGATCCGAAATCCTGAAGTGGAGTGAGCCGGGCTGCCGCAGAGCCTCTCCGATCATTCAAGTTCCACTCAATTCCTCCAGTAGTTTCAGCAAGGCGATGGAATCTTCTTCGCCGTGGCCACTATCGACCAGAGCGTTGAACAGCTGGCTGGTGAGCGCGGTTTCTGGGAGAGCAAGCCCGAGCGACTGGGCTTCATTCATGACGATCCGCAGGTCTTTCTGGTGCATCCAGGCCTTGAAACCGGGTTGAAAATCCCGGTTCAACATGCGCTGACCGTGAGCCTCGAGAATGCGGCTACCCGCAAAACCGCCCATCAGGGCTTCACGAACACGGGCCGGGTCGACACCGCTCGTGCGCGCGAAATGAAGGGCTTCGGCGACGGCTGCGATCCCGATGCCGGTCAGTATCTGGTTGCAGGCTTTGGCAACCTGGCCAGAACCGGTCGGGCCAATGTAGGTCAGGGTGCGTCCCAGTTTTTCCAGAATGGGCCGGACTTGCTCAAAAATGTTTTCCTTTCCGCCGACCATGATGGTCAGCATGGCTTGTTGCGCGCCAGTTTGTCCTCCGGAAACCGGTGCATCGAGGAAGTCGATGCCTTGTGATTCAAGCTGCTGGCCGATTTTTCGCGCAGCTGAAGGGGCAATGGTGCTCATGTCGATGAAAATCGGAGTCGATTTTTTTGGATCGGCATGGCTCTCGTGGGGGGATTGCCGAATGCCTTCGGCCAGTCCATTTTTTCCGAGAATGACCTCTTCGACATCGGGTGTGTCGGAAAGCATCGTGATGATCATTTCGGTGTGTCGAGCAAGCTGGGATGCATCGGGATGTATCGTGACATTCCTCAAGCCGTTCCAGGGTGCCAGTGTCTCGGGTTTTCGTGCCCAAAGGTGCAGGGTGTGGCCTGCATTCAGCAGATGTTTTGCCATGGGTTGCCCCATGATTCCCAGGCCAATGAAACCAATTTGCATGTGTCGATTCCGGTTTGAAAGAAAAGGGGGCGTTGTGTGAAACGAGATCACGGATAGAACGGATCTCCTTTGAAAGAACGGCAGGGGTATTGCGAAATGGCCCGATTATCCTTGATCCATCAGGGGATTGGCCTTATCATCCGGCGACCATAGGACGTTCGTAGGACGGTTTTGACAGGATCGACCCGAAGGGCCGGAAAAATTCACTAAATGATGGCGGTAAAACGGGGGTGGATGTTGCAGACTGAAATGCGGGAAGGTTTTACTCATTCCAATGGGGATGGGCTGGATTTTTCGGTCTGGCAGCGTCAGGAGGGGCACGAAAGCCGTGGGGCAGGGGCTCTGTCCCTTTCTCCGGAGTCTTTGCGTATTTTAGGTATTACCCCTTTCGAGCGTCCTGATCTCTCTTTGGCGCGCGCTTTTTGTCGGCAGGGTGCAGCCATCGCCATTGATCTGGGCCGCGATTCGCAACGCTGGCCTGAAATTTTTTCCTTTTTGGCGAAGACGAATGGCCATGTGAACAGGACGGCGCAGCCGATTCATGCAGGGCTCCGTGTTCCGGATCATGTCGCGCTGCGCCCTGAGGACGTTCAGACGACATCGGCCTTGCCAGCTTTCGTGGTGCTGACGGCGGAACGCGATCTGAAACCCTGGTTGTCGCTGTGCCCGGTCCTTGTTCAGGTTACTTCGCTGGACGAAGCGGAAAGTGCGCTTGAACAGGGTGCAAATGGCCTGATTGCCAAAGGGCAAGAAAGCGGCGGTCTGGTCGGTGAGGAAAGCAGTTTCATTCTGACCCAGCGTCTTGCGAGGCTGGCGAAGGCGCGACGCGTGCCGCTTTGGACCCAGGGCGGAATTGGCCTGCATACTTCAGCCGCCGCCATTGCGGGCGGAGCCTTTGGTGTGGTGGTGGATAGTGCATTATCCCTGTTGGCCGAAAGCAGCCTGCCCGAGGACATCAAGAACGACATCCGGGCGATGGATGGCAGCGAAACCCGCTTGCTAGGCGGCTACAGCCTTTATTCTCGACCGGGTCTGACCGTATCAGAATACGACACGCTGCCCGCTGCACAGGTGCGTTCGCTGATGACGGAACAGGGCGAACATCGGGCTTTGCCCGTCGGGCAAGATGCTGCACTGGCCAAGCCATTGGCGGCGCAATGCAGCAGCGTGGAGGCTTTGCTCAATACGCTTCGACTGGGTGTGGCGGGACATCTGAATCAGGCTGTGAAGCTCGATGTGCTGGGAGAAAACAGTCCCTTGGCCCAGGCACATGGCACACGCTACCCGATTGCTCAAGGGCCCATGACGCGGGTGAGCGATACGGCGGCTTTCGCTGCGGCTGTGGCGGAAAATGGAGCCTTGCCCTTCCTGGCACTCTCGCTGATGCGCGAAGACGAAGCACGAAAATTACTGGAAGAAACCCGCGATGCCGTGGGGAACCGGAGCTGGGGTGTCGGCGTGCTGGGTTTTGCGTCTCCGGACGTATTGAAGCCGCATCTGGATTTGATCCAGGCGTTCAAGCCCTCTGCCGTACTGCTGGCAGGTGGGCGACCTTCGCAGGCTCGCGCCTTGGTGGAACAGGGGATTCCGGCCTATCTGCATGTGCCATCGCCGGGCTTGCTGTCGCTTTTTCTCAAGGATGGTGCGCAGCATTTCGTCTTTGAAGGTCGTGAGTGCGGTGGGCACGTCGGGCCGCGTTTCAGCTTTGTTCTTTGGGAACAGCAGATGCAGATTCTGCTGGGCTACGAGCGGCCAGAAACCTTGCACCTGCTCTTTGCGGGAGGAATCCACGACGACCGCTCGGCAGCGATGGTGGCTGCCATGACGGCACCGCTGGCGGCACGAGGTGCAAAAATCGGCGTATTGATGGGTTCGGCCTATATCACGACGCACGAGGCCGTGCGTTGCGGGGCCGTGAATGAAAATTTTCAGAAAAAAATTGTGGCCGGCGGTGAAACCGTGCTGCTCGAAACTGCACCGGGTCACGCAACGCGTTGCTTGCGCTCCGGCTTTGTCGAGCAGTTTCATGCCGAGAAACAACGCCTCCAGGCGGATGGAAAGGATCAACAGGCCATCTGGAGTGCGCTGGAAAATCTGAATGTCGGTCGTTTGCGGATTGCGACCAAAGGGCTGCGCCGTGAGGGGGATTCCCTGGTTGATGCGGATGCGCAGGTGCAGGAAACCGAAGGCATGTACATGATCGGGCAGGTGGCTGCGCTTTGCCACGAGGCACAGCCCATGGCGCGATTGCATGAATCGGTGAGCCGGGGATCGGCACAGGCTCTCAAGGATTGTGCATTGCCGGTTTTGCCTCGCCACGCACAGGCCGAACCGGTTGCCATCGTCGGCATGGCTTGCATTTACCCAGGCTCGCCGGATCTCGAAAGTTATTGGGCCAATATCGTCGAAGGACGCAATCTGGTCAGTGAAGTGCCGGCCGATCGCTGGAATGTGGATATCTACTATCAGGCGGGTGTGGCCAGCCCCGGCAAGACGCCGAGCAAATGGGGGGGGTTCATCGAGGATCAGCCCTTTGATCCGCTGCGTTACGGCATTCCACCGCAATCCCTGGCTGCCATCGAGCCGGTTCAGTTGCTGAGTCTGGAAGTAGCCAGCCGCGCACTGGCTGATGCCGGCTATGACGAATCGGGCCGCGCTTTCGATCGTGAGAAAACCTCGGTGATCTTCGGAGCGGAATCGGGCATGGATTTGTCCAATGCCTATGTGTTCCGGAACAGCTATGCACAATATCTGGGTGAGATGCCGCCGGAGCTGGATGCGGTCTTGCCGGACCTGACTGAAGACTCTTTCCCCGGTGTGCTGGTCAATGTCATCTCCGGACGCATTGCCAATCGCCTGGGTTTGGGTGGGGTGAATTATTCGGTGGATGCTGCTTGTGCAAGTTCGCTGACGGCCATTGAAGTCGCCGTGAAAGAATTGCGCAGTGGCGGCAGTGACATGGTGCTGGCGGGTGGAGCGGATTTTCACAACAGCATCAACGATTTCCTCATGTTTGCCAGCGTCAAGGCTCTCTCACCGACAGGTTCTTGCCGTTCCTTTGATGACTCGGCGGACGGCATCTGCCTGGGCGAAGGCGTGGGGGTGGTGGTGCTCAAGCGTCTTTCGGATGCTGAGCGCGATGGCGACCGGATCTATGCCGTCATTGACGGCATTGCTGGTTCCAGCGATGGTAAGGGGCTGGGACTGACCGCGCCGCGCAAGGAAGGCCAGAAGCGGGCTCTGGAGCGAGCTTACTGGCAGGCCGGGGTGTTGCCGGGCTCGGTGGGTCTGGTTGAAGCGCATGGCACGGGCACGGTGGTGGGGGATCGTACTGAACTCCAAACCCTGACGGAAATTTTCAATGCGGGTGGCGCATTGCCGCTTTCAGCGGGTTTGGGCTCCGTAAAGAGCCAGATTGGCCACACGAAATGCGCGGCGGGGATTGCCGGTTTCATCAAAATCGCCAAAGCCTTGTATCACCGGGTTCTACCGCCGACCATCGGCATCGAAAAACCCAATGCCGGTTACGACCCGGCCCACAGCCCGTTTAAGTTGAACGCCACAGCCATGCCTTGGCCGCAGGCGCAAGCCCGTGCGGCGGTGAGTGCCTTCGGTTTTGGCGGAACCAATTTCCATGCCGTGCTTTCCGCCTGGCAGCCTGCAGGAGAACCGACGGTGCAAAGCCCGAGTGGTGTCCTTCGCTGGCCCGCAGAGCTCTTCTTGTTTCATGGCGAAAATTTTGAGACGGCGGCCCGGCGGATGCAGCAATTTGCCCGCTTCCTGCGCGAATCGGATGCCCTCCCTGCTCTGCGTGATCTAGCCTGGACGATTTGCAGCGAAAGCACGGGGGCGGTGCAATGCGCCATCATCGCCCGTGATGTCCGTGACCTGCTGTTCAAGCTGGAGTGCGCCCACCTTCGTGAAAAACAGGAAGGGGTGCATTATCGGCAGCATGAAATGCAAGGGAAGCTGGCTTTTGTCTTCCCGGGTCAGGGCAGCCAGAGTCCCGGCATGCTGCAGGATATTTTCGTGGCTTTCCCCGCCTTGCAGTCCGTTTTGCAGGAGGGCTCGGACTGGTTGAACCCGATGTTCCCCCCGACGCCTTATCAGCGTGAGGCACAGCAAGCGCAGCAGCGGGCCATCACAGATACCCGTGTGGCCCAGCCGACGCTGGGCATGGCCGATTACGCCATGGCCACGATGCTGCAATCGCTGGGCATCCGTCCTGATATGCTGGCCGGACACAGCTATGGCGAGCTTGTCGCGCTGGCTGTGGCGCAAGGGTACGACCTCCCGACGCTGTTGAAGCTGAGCGAACAGCGAGGAAAGGCTATCCTGGCCGCTGCGGGCGAGGACCCGGGGCGCATGGCGGCTGTCAGTGCCGGGCGCGAAGCCCTTGAGCCTTTGTTCTCTCCCGAAAGCGGTGTCGTGCTGGCCAACCAGAACAGCCCGTCACAAACCGTCATTTCCGGCTCGACTCCGGCGATCGAGTCGGCTCTGGCTCGGCTGAAAGAACACGGCATTGCTGCGCGACCCATCGAAGTGGCCTGCGCTTTTCATTCCCCGATTGTGGCACAAGCCGAACAGACCTTCGCCCAATGTCTGGATGCGGAAACGCTGCAGCCCCTTTCCAAGACTGTTACGGTGTACTCGAACGTCACGGCCCGTCCTTATCCGGGTGAGGTGGCGGCGATCAAACCCTTGTTGGCCAGTCAGATCGTCAATCCAGTGCGTTTTGTCGAGCAGATCGAGCAGATGTATGCCGATGGTGCGCGTATTTTCGTCGAGGTTGGGCCGGGGCGTGTTCTGAGTGGCTTGATCCAAAAAATCCTCTCGGGGCGACCGCATCACGTCATTGCGACCGACCAGAAAGGCCAGCCAGGGTTGCCCACTTTGCTGGAAGCCTTGGGCCAGCTCGCCGTGCTTTTGTCGAAGCTGGATACCGCCCCGCTTTGGGCCGGGCGTGCGGTCAAGCGGATTGATCTTGAAAAACCGGCTCGCTTGCCTTCAACCAGCTGGATGATCAACGGAGCCCGCGCACGTCCCCGTCAGGGCGACTTGCCGCGCCATGCCGGACGTAGCCTCTTGAAACCGCTGGCCTTGACTTCGACGGTGGCTTTGCCGGGTGCACAAGAGCCTGTCGATCAGGCCGTTTTCAGCTACCTCAACAATATGCGCGACCTCGTTGCGGCGCAGAGGGATGTCATGCTGGGGTTACTTGGTGCGACGGGTTCGTCCCCACTTGCGCAGCGTGCCGTTCAGACTTGCGTTCCGGTGCCGCGACCAACGGCTCTCCCGGCTGCACCGGCACCGACGTCTGATGCGGCTATTGAAAATGCAGCAAATACTGCAACGCTGAATGTTCGTGACACGCTTCTTGCCATTGTCAGCGAGCGCACGGGGTATCCCGTGGATATGCTCGATCCCGAGCTCGATCTGGAAGCGGATTTGTCCATCGATTCCATCAAGCGCATCGAAATCATGGGTGAGCTGGCCGAACGCATCGGTTTGCGTCGTCAACTGGGCGATCAGGCAGATGCCTTGTTGGAGCAGCTTGCCGGACAAAAGACGCTGCATGCCATGACCGCCTGGTTACACGACCGGCTTCCGGCTGCGGGGAGTGCTGCTGCACCGCGCGTAGCCACCGGCCGGGAAGCTGCAACGTCCTCTTCACCTTCCTCTACGGTGCGGCTGGATGCCCGACAGGTTTTGCTCTCCATCGTCAGCCAGCGCACGGGCTATCCGGAAGATGTGCTGGATCTGGATCTCGATCTGGAGGCCGATTTGTCGATTGATTCCATCAAACGACTGGAAATCGTGGGGGAATTGTCGGACCGTCTGGGTTTGCAAAGCCTTCTGAAAGACAAGGACAGCGCGCTGGAAACCTTGGCGGCCTTGAAAACTTTGCGTGCCATTGTGGATTGGCTGAAACTGAATACCGGAACGGAGGGGGCTGAAGGAACGGAAGGGGTGAGCCAGGATGGCGGGCTGGAAACCACTTTGCCGGAGGTGGCGCAGATCGAGCGCACCGAGCGCGCCAAGCGTATAGAAGGACAAGAAAACAATTCTCACGAGAATCGCCGGGGGGGGGTGGCTTTTTCAGCGGATACGACGAACGCATCCGTTCCCCCTCTGACGCGTTATGTGCTGCGTCACCGGGATGCGCCGCAAGCCGTGGCAGGTTCGGTGGCATTTTCAGGCAAGCACTTTCTCATCACTGACGACGGTTTGGGGGTTGCAGTGTCGCTGGCCGCACGTCTTGAGGCTCGTGGAGCCAGCGTCAGGATTATCGACTTTTCAGAACATGCTGCCTGGCCCGAGGGTTTGGCTGATGTGGATGGTTTGGTGCATTTGTTCGGGTTGAGTGCGATTGCCCGTGTCCGGGATGTCAAACGGTTTTTTGAGCTGGTGCGTGAAACCTTGCTGCACAAACTTTCCTGTTTGCTGGTGGCTAGTGGTCTGGGCGGAAATTTCGGCCATTTTTCTGACAAGGAGGCTGATGCACCGGAAGACTTTGGTCATGGCGCGGGGGTGGCCGGCATGCTCAAGACCGTGACCAAGGAATGGCCGGAGGTCAAGGTTCATTGCGTCGACCTGAATACGGATGAGGCCGTCGAGGATTTGGCGGCTTATCTGGAGATCGAGCTGCTGGCTGAAAATCCTTTGGCAGAAGTGGCCTGGCAAAAAGGAAATCGTCATCAGGTTGAGGTTGTTCCGGCCACGTTACCTGTTTCTGGTGGACAAGCGCGGATCGAGCTGGATCGAAATAGCGTTGTGCTGCTGACGGGTGGTGCGCGAGGGATCACGGCGAAGCTGGCGATCGAACTCGCGCGTCGTTTTGCCTGTCAGCTGGAACTGATCGGTCGCTCTCCACTGCCGAAGGAGGTGGATGAAGCTGAAGATAGAGCCGCGGCGGATCCCAAAACTTTGCGTCAGTTTCTGATTCAGAATCATCCAGAATGGAAACCGGCTGAAGTCGAAAAACAGGCTGCACGCCTGATTGCCGTTCGCGAAATCCGCCAGACGCTGTCGGCCATCGAAGCCGCAGGGGGGCGGGTGAATTACACGGCGATGGATGTGCGTGATATTGATGCATTTACGCTGTTCATCGAAGACCTGTATCGCCGTCATGGCCGACTGGATGGTGTGATTCACGGTGCGGGTGTGGTGGAAGACAAACTCTTGCGCCACAAGACTCCCGAGAGTTTTCAGCGCGTTTTTGATACCAAGGTGCGCGGTGCGTTGATGCTCTACAAACTGGTTCGTGATGACATCCGCTTTATTGTCTTCTTCTCCAGTGTGGCGGGGGCTTTCGGTAACAAGGGACAGGTGGATTACGCAACGGCCAACGATGTGCTTGACAAGATTGCCCACGCTTTGCAGGGGCGCATCAATGGCCGGGTGCTTTCCGTGAATTGGGGGCCTTGGGCCGGTGCGGGCATGGTTTCGGCTGAACTGGAACGGGAATACGCACGAAAAGGCATTGGCCTGATTCCTCTGGGAGAAGGGGTGGATGCCTTGTTACGCGAGTTGCAGTACGGTGTGAAGGCGGATACCCAAGTGGTGTTTATGTGTGCGACGCCCGAAAATATGGGCATGGCTTCCTGAAACGTGGTCGTGAAATCTTCTTCGCCCACCGAGCCGATTGCCATCATCGGTATGGCTTGTATCTATCCGTGCGCGCCGAATCTGGCGCGTTACTGGGACAATATCCTGCGCGGGGTGGATGCCATCAGTGAAGTCCCCGAGCAACGCTGGGCTTCTCTGTTCTACGACCCTGAGTCCACGGAGGTGGATCGTTTTTACTGCCGTCGTGGGGGCTTCGTTGATGCTTATGTGGATTTCGACCCAATCAAATATGGCGTGATGCCTAAGGCGGCCGCTTCGGCGGATCCGGATCAGCTCTTGAGTCTGCGTGTTGGGGTGGAGGCACTGAACGACGCGGGCTACGCCAGTCGGGATTTCCCAAGGGCCAAAACAGGCGTCATCATCGGCCGTGGCAATTACCTGAGTGCCGGAACCCTTCGTCTTGAGCAGCATGTTCGTCTGGTACAGCAGACCTTGCAGACCTTGCAGGATCTGATCCCGGATATTTCTTCAGTGCAGCTGCAGCAAGTCCGTGCGCAGCTCAAGAGTCGGCTGGATTATTACGGCCCGGATGTGGCGATCGGCATGATTCCGAATCTCGTCGCTTCCCGTCTGGCCAATCGTCTGGATCTGCATGGTCCGGCTTATACAGTTGATGCCGCCTGTGCCAGCTCCCTCATCGCGTTGGAGCAGGCTTGTGAAGCACTGCGATCTGCTCAGTGTGACATGATGCTCGCGGGGGGCTTGCATTTCACGCATGACCTCACGTTTTGGGCGACTTTCTGCCAGCTCGGAGCCTTGTCCCGTAGCCAGGTGGCCCGCCCTTTTTCTGCGGACGCGGATGGCATTCTGGCAGGTGAAGGCATCGGGATGCTGGTGCTCAAGCGGCTGGCGGATGCCGAGCGGGACGATGACCGGATTTACGCCGTGATTCACGGTGCTGCTTCGGCCAGTGATGGACGCAGCAGTAGTCTGATGGCTCCCGCGGTCGAAGGACAGTTGATGGCCCTGCGGCGTGCTTGGGCGCAAACGGGACTGGAGCGGGGGAAAATTGGCCTTGTCGAGGCGCACGGGACGGGAACGCCAACCGGCGATCTGGCGGAGTTGCAAACGCTAAAGGAGTTCTTCGGCGCAGCTCCGGCTTCGGGTTTGCAAGAGCCCTCAAGGCCGGTGTTAGGTTCGGTCAAGTCCATGATCGGTCATACGATGCCCGCGGCGGGTGTTGCAGGCGTCATCAAGGCGGCAATGGCCATTCACCACGGCATCCTGCCACCGACGCTGCATTGCCAGAATCCGCACGCGCTTTTGAACCAGACCCGTTTTCGCGTCACGGATCGGCAGGAGCCTTGGCCCGAGGAAGATATCCACCGTATTGCAGCCGTCAATGCCTTCGGTTTTGGCGGCATCAATGCGCATGTGGTCTTGAGCGCGCCGCCTCGGGTTTCGATGCCCATCCACGCTAAGCCCACGAGCAAGCCTGTTTTACCGCGGGTCGTGGCGATCGCAGCGCAAACGCAGTCCGTATTGCTGGATGCGCTGGCGCGTCAGCAGTGGGATCGTGAAGCTGGGAACGGGGCGTGGCGACTGGTCATCATCGAACCAGACGAAAAGCGGCTGGAATTGGCTCGTCGCATTGTCGAGAAAGGCAAGCCCTGGCATGGTCGAAACCAGATTTATTTTTCAGCCGAGGGCTTGATTCGCAATGGCGGCAAGCTGGCTTTTGTTTTTCCGGGCGTTGATAACAGTTTCGAGCCACAAGCGCAGGATGTGGCGGACTATTTTCATCTGCCGCTTTCCGAATACTGTACGCAGGCCGATCCGGCTCAGGCCCTGTTCCGGGTTGTGTTGGGGCTGAACAAGTTCAACCATCTGATGTTTTCAGTGATGGGGCGTTTGCAGATCAAGGCGGACGGCATGGCCGGGCATAGCATCGGTGAATTTTCGGCCATGGCGGCGGGCGGGATGCTTTCGCAGGAGCGCGTCAATGCCGTGATGGGGGTGCTGGAGCAGGATCCGACGACCTTGCAGGTGCCGGATGTCATTTTTCTGGCGGCGGCCTGTGCGGCGGATGTCGCACAGAAGGCCATCGAGGGCTTGACGGATATTTGCTTATCTCATGACAACTGCCCGCATCAGGTCATTCTTTGCGGCAAGGCGGCTTCCATTGATGTGGCGGCCCAGCGTTTGCTGGAAGTGAATGTGTTGAGCCAGCGTCTTCCCTTTGTCTCGGGCTTTCATTCGCCGATGTTTGCCGGGCATATGCAGCAGTACCGTGATTTCTATGCGGATACCGATCTGCACGAACCGAATGTGCCGGTTTGGTCGGCCACTTCGGGGGAGATTTTCCCGGCGACGATGGAGGAGAAGAAACGGCTTGCGCTGGACCACCTGGTTCAGCCGGTACATTTTCGTCAGATGATCGAAAACATGTACGCTGAGGGGTTCCGTGCCTTCGTGCAGGTGGGAACGGGCAGTCTTGTCGGTTTTGTTGAAGATACGCTGAAAAATCGTCCGCACTTGGCCATTAGTGCCAATGTGCCCAAACGAAGCGGGATGAGCCAGCTGTGTCACTTAGTCGCTGCATTGTGGGTCGAGGGTGCGTTGCTGGATCTTGATTTGCTGGGCTTGGAGGCAAGCTCCGAAAAAGAGGGCAGGGGCGGATCATCGAATGCGATTCGTTTGCGGCTGGGGGTGCCGCTTGTCCGCCTGGATCAGGCTCTGGTACTCAAAGGTAGGCAGCCTGCCTCGGCCTTTGAGGGATTGAATGATGAGGCGGATCCTCTGCAAAAGGCTTATCAACAGACCTTGCAGGCCATTTATCAGGCCGGGCAAGAGGTTCAGACGGCCTGGCTTCAATACCGCGGCTTGCCCTTGAAAATGGAGGATTCTCCGGCTGCGAACACGAAACCGGTTTTATCTCAGGCTTCGAACGCTCCTCTACAGCCGGCTATCGCACCTTTCAAACGCGTGGTGCAGCAGCGGCTGGATATCACGGACAACATTCCTTATGTGACGGATCATGAGCTGTATCCGCAACGGCCGGGCTGGCCGGTGACGGCGGATCGTCATCCGGTCGTGCCGCTGACCATGGAAATCATGCTGATCCGCGAAGCAATCGAAGCCGAGTTGCCGGGTTTTGTCGTGACGCGTTTTCGGGAGGTGCATGCATTCAACTGGCTGGTGGTGGATCGACCCACGGAGATCCGTATCCGCATGAATATGCGGCAATACCCGGAAATCGAGGTGGAGATTGAAGGGTATATGAAGGCCAAGGCTTCTGTCGATACCCATTATCCGGCCCCGGTCAGTCGTTTCGAGAGCCAGCGTAGTGGTGTTTTTGAACGGCGATCCCAGCAGCGCACGACTCCTTTTGAAAACCCTCGTCCCACGGCCATCGACGCGAAGCATTTGTATGAAGAGGGTTGGATGTTCCACGGTCCGGCTTATCAGGGGGTGGTTCAGCTGGGGCCCATCGCAGATAACGGGATCAGCGGCCGTCTTAGGGTTTCGTCGGGTAAGGGTGCCTTACTCGACAATATGGGGCAGCTCGCGGGGTACTGGGTGATGGAACAGGACCGGGATAGTCTGGCCATGCCGATCAGTGTCGATCGCATCACCTTTTTCGGGCCACAGCCAGAGATTGGGAAAGAGTTTGATTGCCGCATCTGGGTGCGTCATCTGGATGGCGTCAGTTGTGTCACGGATCAGCAGTTAATGAATGATCACGGTCAGGTTGTCGTGACTATGGAAGGTTGGCAGACCCGTCGTTACCAGATGGATCGTGATTTCTTCATGCAAACCAAGCAGATTCAGCAAAAACTGGTGAGTGAGCTCATCGACGAAGCGGCCGTGTTGTTTCATGATCGTTACGATACGGCCATCGTTCGCGATTATCTGGCCCGACGTTTTCTGAATCAGCCGGAAATGGCGGATTACGAGGCGACTTCACCACGACGTCGCAGGCAGTGGCTAAACGGACGTGTGGCGGCGAAGGATGCCGTCCGAAAGCATCTCTGGAACACGCGGGGACGTTTTGATCTCTACCCGAAAGAGCTGTGCATCAGCAATAATGCGCAAGGTCGGCCGACGGTTTCCCCGCATCTGACTGAAGTCTTCGAGCCACCTTTGTTCGTGTCGATTGCCCACAAAGATTCGATGGCCCTGGCCATGGCGGCGGATGGCCCAGTGGGGGTGGATATCGAGAAAATCGAGTCGCGCAGCGAGGAGTTCCTTCGGCTGGTCATGTCAGAAGAGGAAATTGCCCGTTTGCCCGAAGAGGAGCGCGATACTTGGGTGACCCGGGTCTGGGTGGCGAAGGAGTCGGTGGCCAAGCGCGCAGGAACCGGGCTGGAAGGTCGGCCCAAACACTTTGCCTTGCAGGAAATCAAAGGCGAAAAAATTCGCATCAATGAACAGTGGGTCACCACACGTCAATATGGTGATTACATTCTCGGATGGACGATTGAATCATGATGGATAACAAGGATGCGGTGCTGGAACAGATCATCGACATCATTCGCAAGGCAGTCAATGAAGACTGGATTGAGGATTTCGACATCGATGCGTCGACCCGTTTCAATGACGACCTGGAGCTGGAAAGTATCGAGTTCGTCAATATTGCCGAGAAAATTCAGGCTCATTACGGTCAGCACGTCGGCTTCATCGAATGGCTCTCCACCATGAAAATCGATGAGATCATCGCACTGACCGTGGGCGACCTTGCCGATTTCGTACGGACTCATCTGAAGGTCTGAGGCAGGATGGCGCGTATTCTCATCGCCGTGCCGCCGCTGACCGGGCACGTTAATCCGGCCTTGTCTGTCGCTGCGGAGTTGGCGGCGCGGGGATATGAGGTGCGTTGGGCGGCGCATGCTGCCTTGATGGGCGAGTTGATTCCGGATCGTCAGAACATCCTCGATTTACCAATCGAAACGAATTTCATGGCGGGCTTGCAAGAAAAATCGCAGAAAGTGCGTGGCTTGGCGAGTGTGCAGTTTCTCTACGAGGACTTCTGCTTGCCACTGGCACGAAGAACGCTGGAACCCCTTGAAAAAGTGGTGCGCGATTTTCAGCCCGATCTGATCCTGTGTGATCACCAAATGTTGGCGGGTGCGCTAGTTGCCAGAAAGACGGGCCTTCCCTGGCTTTCGCTGGTGACGACCAGTGCCTCGATTCTGAAGCTCTCGCATGTCGATGTGGTAGAAAAATGGGTGGTCGAACAGTTGCGCGGCTTGCAGTCCGACTATGGTGTGGCCGAGGCCGAGATGATCGATCGCCCTGATTTTTCGCCGCACGGCGTGATCGTTTTTTCTTCCCCGGAACTGGTTGGACATCAGCATGAGCGTTTCGAGGCGACTTACCACTTCGTCGGCCCTGCTTTTTCTCATCGCCCGCAGATCATCGACTTTCCCTGGGCACGATTGAATCCCGAAATACCCAAAGTGCTGGTTTCGCTGGGTACTGTCAGCCGGGACCGCGGTTTGCGGTTTTATGAAGTATTGATTGATGCACTGGCAGGATTACCTTTGCAGGTTGTGATGGTCGCCCCGGAGTCTTTGCGGGCACGGGCTCCAGATCATTTCATTATCCAGCCCCGTGTGCCGCAGTTGGCCTTGTTGCCGCACATGACTGCAGTGATCTGTCATGCAGGTCACAATACGGTGTGCGAGAGCCTGTCGCATGGCTTGCCCCTCATCGTTGCGCCCATCCGGGATGACCAGCCGGTCATCGCCCAGCAGGTTGTTGATGCAGGAGCGGGGCTTTATATGCGTCACGGCAAGGTATCGGTGGCCGTGGCACGAGAAACCATGCAGCATTTGCTGGATGAACCGGTATTTCGTGAGAACGCACAGCGACTGGCGGAATCTTTCCGACGACTGGGAGGCGCGCGGCAAGCCGCTGATGTGGTACAGCTTTACCTTCGTGGCGCGTCGGTGCGGCACTGAATCACGTCGGTATAGATTTCATGAGCATGATGACTTCGAACGGTGTGCAGCTGAATTATCAGGTTCTTGGGGATGAATCCAGTCCTTTGCTGGTGATGTGTCATGGCTTGGTCTTTGGGAGTTTGGCGACCTGGTATTTCACAGCGGCGGCGCGGCTTGCGACCCGTTTCCGGGTTGTGCTCTATGACATGCGGGGGCATGGAAAGAGCGAGTTGGCGGCTTCGGGTTACGATCTTCAGACACTGGCTGCAGATCTTCGAGATGTAATCGTCCAGCATCGTCAGCCGCAGGATGTAGCAGGCGTTTATCTTGTCGGGCACAGCTATGGTGCGCTCGTGGCATTGCGATACGCACTGGATGTGCCGGGGCAGGTAAGAAAACTTGCCTTGGTCGATGCTCCTCTGCCCGCGAATCGTTATGTTTACCCCAGCATGTCGGGTGTCAGCACGCCTGAAACAATGGCGCAAGCCTTTCCGGCGGCCATGCAGCAAAAGCTCCTTGAGGGGGGACGTTCGGCGCAGCGATGGAAGACCCGCATGGAATTCCTTTTTCTGGAAAGTAGTTTGCGATCGGACGTTCAGGCGGCAGGCGATGTTTCCGATGCCGATTTGCAGAAACTAACCATGCCGACACTTTGTCTTTACGGCCGCCATTCCGATTGTCTGTCCGCGGGTGAAAGGCTGGCACGCGTTCTTCCCGATGCGTGTTTGCACCTCCTTGATTGCGGGCATTTCATCCCGGTCGAGGCACCCGAGGCTATGACTCAGGCACTGGATACCTTCTTGTGAGCAGGCACAACTCCGTTCCAGCAAAGAACACAGACATCATGGGGAAGAACCGACATCGGATTCCTCATTCAGCTCTTTACACTTCGGCGACCTGGAAATGGGGCAAGCTGCCCTGTGCGCAGATCGTGACGCCCCCCGGGGCCGAGGGTATCTTCCGGTTGGTGAATGCCTTTGTTGCACTGTATCGCCTTCTGAATCCACAGAAAATTTCACTTCGTCATAATCTGCTGCATCGTCATACGGCGATCGATACCTTGATTCGTCGTTCGACTTGTCGTCAGGTGATCGAAATCGCTGCGGGCTTTTCGCCGCGTGGCTGCATGTTCAGCGAGGATCCGTCCTTACGTTATTTTGAAGTCGATCTGCCCGAGGTGGTCGCGCTCAAGCGGATGCAGATCGGTTCGAGCGAGGCCGGACAACGCATTTTTGGCCGCCCCAATTTTTCCTTGCTGGAAGGCGACATCACCCGTCTGGATTTCTCGCAGCCTTTTTCGCCCGTGCCGACGATAATCGTGTCGGAAGGCATCATGATGTATTTCAAGCGGGAGGCGCAGATGGAAATCTGGCGGAATATTGCCCGCTTTGTCCGGGCGCAGGGGGGGGAGTACATTTTTGATTACATCCCCGTCGATGATGAGCCCCCCCGAAGCCACTTTGGACAGATATTGAGTGATTTGCGAAAACGCCTGCTGAATCCGCCGCCGCCTTTTGCTTACGATGAGCGGACACGGCTGCAGGTTGCCGATGATTTGCGAGCGGCTGGGTTTTCGCAGGTCGAGATGATCGATACTGGCGAGGTGGCCCGGGCCTGGTCTTTGCCGTATCCGCATGTGCCGACCCGGACGATTCTCTACCACTGTCGCTAAAGACCTCGAGTCGTCGGGAGGGCTTGGCTTCCTCGTTTCAGCTCCCCCCCATCGTTTGCTTGAATTCCTCGATGAGTCGGTCGAGCTGCCCTTCCTTGTTGAACGCAGCCGGGGTTGAGAACACGACTTCGGTATGGTCGGTGTGATTCATGATAACGACATTCATCTTGCCGACGGAACCTGGGATGCCGATGCAGGTTGAGGCCTGGAAGGTGGGACAGGAAAAATCCTCTGGCTTGAACATGCCCATCGAAACGATCCCACCGCTGGGAATGACTTTGTTCTTCGCATAGAGCAATGTATCGGCATTCTTGCGCATGTCCTTGATGAGCATGGAGAGCGGAATCCAGGGAACCCATTTGAATATGGGGGGGATGATGCAGTCCAGATGGTTCTTGATGCCCTGATTGATTTGCTGCATGACGCTCTTGGCCGTGGCATCCGGTTCGACCTTGACGCGTAGATAGCCGGTCATGTTGGCCGTGGTGTTTAGCTCTTCACGCAGACCGCGCAGATCGACAGGAATGGTGAAGCCCACTTCTCCTTGTGCGTGTTTGCGTGCGTGCTGCGCCAGGAAAATCGCCATTTTAGGAAGCATGCTGCCGATGTTTTTGTCGACAATGGCGCGACGCCAGACATAAGTCAGCGGATCTCCTGCGTGTGGACTGGGCGGGAGGATGGGCATACATTCCATTTCAATCTGCTGCCCCTGGATTTTGTCCTGAAATTTGATCCGGACATCGTAATCCGTCAGGGTGGAATTGGATCCGATGGGCTCTTCGCCGCGCAAGACGCGAAAGATATCCTTGACGAAATGTTGCAAGCCCCGCGCATCCATGGCGGCATGGAGGACACGAACGACGATTCGGATGGTGTCGCCGGGAATCAGATAAAGGTCGCAAACCGGACCACCATTCAATGTGTCGAAGGAACCTTCCATGAACTCGGCTCCGCGTTCGGAAAAACAGTCCCATTGAGGCGTCTGGATTTCATGAACGACAGGTGCGATGCCACTATCAACCCATTTTGTAAATTTGAGAATGGACTTTAGCCGAACACGGGCTCCGGGGTTTTTCTCGGCGGCCACATCCACTGCAGCTTGCAAAGCCGCGCGAGTGATGCTGCCTTTTCCTTCAGCGAGGGCGACAATGTTGTACCGGTAAAGCTCATTGATAGCCATGGAAAATCGTTCAGTGGCCGACATGACGCGAACGTATTTTTTGGGCTTGTTCTTGGAAAATATCATTGTGGAGTTCTCTGGGTGAAGGATGGAGGGCTAAGGCCGGGCCAGCCGGACATTAGGCCGGATTCAGAAGATGTGACAAGAGTTCAGCTTCGATGCCCAGATGTTTAGGCAACAAATCCGGGCCGATGCGCAAAAGCTCCTGAAGGGCCTTCAGGTCATCGGGGATGGCAGCGTCGAGCCAGCCATTCGCGGTATGTCGGGCAAGATCAACCGCCAGCGAGACGTTCCTGACACGAGGGTTGTCAGCGCGGGTGTGATCCATCAACATGGCCAGTAATTCTGGCAATCCCCAAAAATGGATTAGTGACTGTTGTAAATCCAGAAGAGTGATGCCATAGACTTCGACCTGCGCGCTGCTGCTGCGAAGCTGCGGATCCGATGCCTTCATCGACTCAACCTTCAAGGCAAGCTGTGGTGCAAAGCACCACATCAGAATTTCCGCAATGTCGTGCAAAAGAGCAGCAATGGTGATTTCGTCAGTGTTGAGGTCGTGGCGATGAATCGCCCACTCCCTGGACCATTGTGCAGCACGGCGCGAACGGTTGATGACGCGAAGCAGGCCCAACAACGCGCGAGGAGAGGATTTCAAATGATCTTCAACCCAGGGCAGATTTTGGAACGCATCAAAAAAAGGCACGATACCAATCATCATCAAGGCCTGCTCGAGGGTGGTGATGTCTGTATGCTGGGATTTGCGCCGGATAGCTGCTAGATGGGAAAAAACCCGCAAGGTCAGTAAAGGGTCCTGCAGAATGACAAAAGCCAATGCCCGCCCATTGATATGGTCACGATTCTCGTACATCTCTCCAAGTGCTATGACCGTGCGCCGCATAATCGGCAGATCTGCGGAGGTCAGCGACAAAACCCAAGCATCGGTGTCTGGAAGTGGTTGGTCAATTCTCATGAGACACCCCCTCATAAACAGTTACAGTCTACGAACGACCGGTGTTTTGATTATGGCAGCACCCTTCAACAAATGGGATAGTGTAGTGTTGAGTCTGATCGATCAAGGGAAATCAAGGGAAGGAACTTTTTTGAAAAATTTCCAAAAAAAGGCTTTACAAGCTCCAAAAGCTTTCCTATAAT
>CAZCOS010000018.1:0-32004 GCA_964500605.1 uncultured Sterolibacterium sp. | reverse complement strand
TCGTTCCTACGTTTACGTGCGGTTTGGTCCGCTCAAATTTTGCCTTTGCCATGATCATCTACCCCAAGGTCGAATACAAGAATACAACTTACAACGAATAAAAATCCGCCGCAGCGGTCCCATTCAAAATCGTGGTGCCCATGACGTGGATTGAACACGTGGCCTCTCCCTTACCAAGGGAGTGCTCTACCACTGAGCTACATGGGCACAAAACCTTTACGACCAAACAACTGGAGCGGGTGAAGGGAATCGAACCCTCGTCATAAGCTTGGAAGGCTTCTGCTCTACCATTGAGCTACACCCGCCTGCTCCTGACGCCTGACCTTCTGCTCACTGCCAGCTGCCCGGCCAAAACGCCTTGCTTGCAAATACTGCGAACTACTTGGTGGAGGGGGAAGGATTCGAACCTTCGAAGGCAGAGCCGACAGATTTACAGTCTGTTCCCTTTGACCGCTCGGGAACCCCTCCAGCGAAACCAAAGATTTTGCTATCGATCGATGGAAAAGTCAACGTCGTCGACCGTTTTTTTTCCTTTCCACTGAAAAAATCCAAAAAATTTTCGGTTGCCCTCCCCTCCGGGATCACATAACATCCCGCTCCTTGTCGCATTTCATTTTCCAAACGTTCCCTCATGAATCTGCTGCGTGTTCTTGCGACAGTTAGCGGCATGACCCTTCTTTCGCGCATCCTCGGCTTTGTGCGCGACTTTGTCATTGCCCATATTTTTGGCGCCGGAATCGCCAACGACGCCTTTGTTGTCGCCTTTCGCTTGCCCAATCTTCTACGCCGTCTTTTTGCGGAAGGTGCTTTTTCACAAGCCTTTGTGCCCATTCTCGCGGAATACAAAAATCAACAGGGCTCCGATGAAACCCGACGACTCATCAATCACGTCGCCACCCTTCTCTTCCTCGTGCTCCTCGTCGTCGCTGCATTGGGTATCCTCCTTGCGGCTCCGATCATTTATTTGACCGCCCCTGGCTTTTCCGATGACCCCGAAAAATTTGCCCTGACGGTCAGCCTAACCCGCATTACCTTTCCCTACATCCTGTTCATGTCGCTGGTCGCTCTGGCGGCGGGCATTCTGAACACCTGGAACCGCTTCACGCTCCCGGCCTTTACGCCCGTACTCCTAAATCTTTCCTTTATTTTCATGGCACTGTTTGTTGCCCCTCGGCTTGACACCCCGATCATGGCACTGGCCTGGGCGGTTGTTCTAGGTGGCGCGTTGCAACTCGCCATTCAACTTCCAGCTCTTGCCCGGATTGGTATGTTGCCCCGTTTTTCCTTCAGCCTGCGTGATCCCGGCGTCAATCGCATTCTCAAGCTGATGGCTCCAGCAATCTTAGGAGTCTCCGTTGCGCAGATCAGCTTGTTGATCAATACGGTTTTTGCATCTTTTTTACCTACCGGCAGTGTTTCCTGGCTTTATTACGCTGACCGTTTGATGGAATTTCCTTCCGGTTTATTGGGGGCCGCATTGGGCACCATCTTGCTGCCCAGCCTGGCCAAATGCCATGCAGACGCACGGCAAAAGAATTTTTCTTTACTCCTCGACTGGGGGCTACGTCTGACGCTCCTTCTCACCCTCCCCGCCGCGCTGGCCATGGCCCTGCTTGGCGTACCCCTCGTGGCGACACTCTTTCAGCATGGTGCTTTCAGCGCGCACGATGTGCTTGAAACCCGGAATGCCCTGACGGCCTACGCAATCGGATTATCCGGGCTGATCCTCGTGAAGGTACTGGCTCCGGGCTTTTATGCCCGCCAGAACATTCGTACCCCGGTCAAGATTGCCCTTTTAACCCTGGGGGTCACCCAGCTACTCAACCTGCTCTTCATTTTCGGCCTTCATCTGGCCCATGCGGGGCTGGCCCTTTCCATCAGCCTGGCCAGTTGCCTGAACGCAAGCCTTCTCTATTATGGCTTGTGTCGCAAAAACATCTTCCAGCCCCAGCCGGGATGGCCGACCTTCCTTGGCAAACTCCTGCTCGCCCTAACGGCCTTGGGCATCCTGCTTTGGCTGGGACGGGGCAATGAAAACGAATGGCTCCATCTCCCCCTTCAAGAACGTGCTCTTTGGCTTACGTCCCTGTGCCTGGGTGGAGCACTCACTTACTTTGCGAGCCTTGCTCTGCTTGGATTTCGCTTGAAGGACTTCAAAAAACACGGCGTAAGCTGAACTCGATGGCGTGTTGTTTATTCCGGCGCGTCCCATGGCTGCAATTCATGTAACGGTGGCTTGCTGATGTGATATAGCACGAAAGCCACGCTGGCGAAGAATAGCGAAGTAGCAAAAGCACTGGCCGTCAGCACATCCTCCCAGCCCTTTTCAGAGGCAAACCACAGTAGCACGCCCCCACTCACCACCAAGCCGAGCACACTGAAAAGTGAAAATCCCAAGGCGACCTTCTTTCCCATGCTACGTTTCATTGCCATATCAGCTTTCTCCAATTCGAATATCGTCGGCTCAAAAGACAAAAAGCCGGTGCCTTTTGAGCACCGGCCATCTCATGCCACGATAGCAGCCGAGATTAAAACTGCTCTTCTTCCGTCGAGCCGTGCAGCGCGGTCACAGACGAAGCTCCACCCTGAATGACGGTGGTTACATCGTCGAAATAACCCGTACCCACTTCCTGCTGGTGTGAAACGAAAGTATAACCACGATCCCGCGCGGCGAACTCCGGTTCCTGCACCTTTTCCACATAAGCCGACATGCCACGCTTGGCGTAATCCTGCGCGAGGTCGTACATGTTGTACCACATCGAATGAATCCCGGCCAAAGTGATGAACTGATACTTGTAGCCCATGGCCCCCAGCTCGCGCTGGAACTTCGCAATGGTGGCATCGTCGAGATTCTTTTTCCAGTTGAACGACGGCGAGCAGTTGTAGGCCAGCAGTTTGCCCGGGTATTTGGCACGCACGGCTTGCGCAAACTGACGCGCAAATTCCAGATCCGGCGTCCCCGTCTCACACCACACCATGTCGGCATAGGGGGCATAGGCAATCCCCCGACTAATCGCCTGCTCCAGACCCTTCTTCGTTTTATAGAAACCTTCTGGCGTCCGCTCGCCTGTCACGAACGGCTGGTCGTTGGCATCCACATCGGAAGTCAGCAAATCAGCAGCTTCAGCATCGGTACGCGCCAGAATCACCGTCGGAACACCCATCACATCCGCCGCCAGACGAGCCGAAACCAGCTTTTGAACGGCTTCCTGGGTCGGGACCAGCACCTTGCCCCCCATGTGACCACACTTCTTGACGGAGGCCAGTTGATCTTCAAAATGCACCCCACCCGCGCCAGAGCGAATCATCGCCTTCATCAGTTCAAAGGCATTGAGCACACCACCAAAACCGGCCTCGGCATCTGCCACGATGGGCGCGAAGTAATCGATATAACCCTCATCACCCGGGTTAATGTTCTTCGCCCACTGAATTTCATCGGCACGCTTGAAAGAATTGTTGATGCGCTCAACCACCTTCGGCACGGAATCCACCGGATACAGCGACTGATCCGGGTACATCGCGGCGTAGCTGTTGTTGTCTGCCGCCACCTGCCACCCGGAAAGATAGATGGCCTTAATACCGGCCTTCACCTGCTGCATTGCCTGTCCGCCCGTCAGGGCACCAAGGCAATTAACATAAGGTTCGTTATGAATGAGGTTCCAGAGTTTTTCCGCGCCGTTACGGGCCAGAGTCTGCTCGGCCACCAAGGAACCGCGCAGCCGCACCACGTCCTCGGCACTATACGGACGCTTGATACCCGCCCAGCGGGGATTTTCAGCCCAGTCTTTTTTCAGCTCGGCGATCTGTTGTTCACGGGATTTCATGATATTCAGTCCTTATCGGTCAGAGATGGGATGTAAGAATTGATCGGTGTCGCCGACCCGCCTTGCGAGCGAGCTAGGGCGACATCCATCCACGAGGTAGCCAGAGATCAAATCTGACGAACCGGACGAAGTGACAAGGGTTGCGTCACCTCTAACGGACTTCATGGCAGAGGTCGCTGCGCATCAAGTTCGTGACCTAGAAAGTATAGGTGAAATTTTGCAGAGCAACATATAAAACAAGCGTTTGAAAAAATTTTTTTACTTGTTTTTTTTCAAAATGTTACGACTACGATTTTATATTATGAAACGCTTTTCGCATTCGTGAAATCTAAAGCATATTGCGCCGCCACAAACGAGCTCAAAGCAAAGGTTCGCGACTGACGATCACCCCATCGCCATCGGCATAAAGCCATTCGCCTGGCGTAAAGGTCACGCCCCCGAACGTGACCGGAAGATCCACCTCCCCCACATTCCGCTTGATGCTCTTGAGCGGATGCGTTGCCAGAGCAAACACCCCGAGGTCCATCCCGCCAATGGCCTGTGAATCCCGGATGCACCCATAAACAACGAGGCCCGACCAACCATTCCTGACCGCCAAGGCAGCGAGTTGGTCACCCACCAGTGCACAGCGCAAGGAACCGCCGCCGTCAATCACCAGCACACGACCTTCTCCCGCCTGGGACAAGGCCGTTCTCACCAGTGAGTTGTCTTCAAAAAGCTTGAGTGTCGCGATCGGGCCACCAAAAGCGACACGAGCCCCAAAGGAACGGAACAAGGGAGTCACCACACGCAGCGCACCGGACTGAAGGAGAGCCTCGTGCTGATCAAGCAAATCGGCAGTCTGAATGTTCATGATCGAAGGATTCCAAAAAAATGGCAGCCTCATTCGGGCTGCCGGGGTAAAAAGGATGGCGCAGGAAAACGGGGGGGAAATCAGGTCACCTCCGCTGGCTCCTCGACAAAAGACAAGGTCACCTGATTGTCGGCACCGACATCAATCGTCACTCGTCCGCCCTGAGCCAGACGGCCAAAGAGTAATTCATCGGCCAGTACGGCACGGATGCTGTCTTGAATCAGCCGGGCCATGGGGCGTGCTCCCATGACAGGATCGAAGCCTCTTTCCGCCAGCCAGGCCTTAAGCGCGTCGGTGAATACGGCCTCGACCTTCTTTTCGTGCAACTGCTCTTCAAGCTGCATGAGGAATTTTTCGACGACCTGCAAAATTACCTGGGCATCCAGTGCGGTAAAGGAGATGATGGCATCAAGGCGGTTCCGGAACTCTGGCGTGAATAAACGCTTGATTTCCGCCATCTCGTCACCGGATTGTTTCGTGTTCGAAAAGCCCATCGAAGGCCGCTGCAAGGCTTCCGCACCCGCATTGGTCGTCATGATGATGATGACATTCCGGAAATCAGCCTTGCGGCCATTGTTGTCCGTCAATGTGCCGTGATCCATCACCTGCAGGAGGATATTGAAGATATCCGGATGCGCCTTCTCAATTTCGTCGAGCAAGAGCACAGCGTGAGGTTTCTTGGTGATCGCCTCGGTCAACAAGCCGCCCTGATCAAAACCGACATAACCCGGTGGCGCGCCAATCAGGCGACTGACCGCATGGCGTTCCATGTATTCCGACATATCAAATCGAATCAGCTCGATCCCCATGCAGTAAGCCAGTTGCCGCGCCACCTCCGTCTTGCCCACGCCCGTCGGTCCGGAAAACAGAAAACTGCCGATGGGTTTTTGCGGGTTACCCAGCCCAGAGCGCGACATCTTGATCGCCTTCGCCAATGCTTCAATAGCGCGATTCTGTCCAAACACAACCGCCTTCACATCCCGCTCCAGATTCCGGAGTGTATTCCGGTCATCCGAAGAAACATGTTGAGGCGGAATCCGTGCAATACGAGCGACGGTTTCCTCAATTTCGGTCTTGCCGATCAGCTTTTTCTGTCTGGATTTCGGCAGAATGCGCTGCGCAGCACCCGCCTCGTCGATGACGTCGATGGCCTTATCCGGCAAATGGCGGTCGTTGATGTATTTGGCAGAAAGCTCTGCCGCACTGGCAATGGCTGCTGCCGAGTATTTGATGCCGTGATGTTCCTCGAAACGGGATTTCAGGCCGCGCAAGATGGAAACCGTTTCCTCGACCGAAGGCTCATTGACATCGACTTTCTGGAAACGGCGCGAAAGCGCGTGATCCTTCTCGAAGACTCCCCGGTACTCCTGATAAGTCGTCGCACCGATGCACTTCAGGTTGCCATTCGACAAGGCCGGTTTAAGCAGGTTGGAAGCGTCCAACGTCCCACCCGAAGCTGCCCCTGCCCCGATCAGGGTGTGAATCTCGTCAATGAAAAGAATGGCACCGGGCATCTGAGTCAACTGCTTCAGAACGGATTTCAGACGTTGTTCAAAATCACCGCGATATTTCGTTCCGGCCAGAAGCGAACCCATATCGAGTGAATAAACCGTTGCATCGGACAACACTTCAGGCACCTGCTTTTCAACGATGCTGCGCGCCAGACCTTCCGCAATGGCCGTCTTGCCCACCCCGGCTTCGCCAACCAGGAGCGGATTGTTCTTTCGCCTGCGACATAAGGTCTGGATCACCCGTTCCAGCTCCTTTTCACGTCCGATCAAAGGGTCGATCTTGCCTTGTTGCGCCAATGAATTGAGATTCAGCGCATAGCTTTCCAGCGGGCTGACTTCCTTGTTTTCGGCTTCGGTCTCCGGCGGTTCAGCATCCCCGCGAGCGGCGGGTTGAGGCGTCTTGCTGATACCGTGCGAAATGAAATTCACCACATCGAGGCGGGAAACATTCTGGCGTTGCAGGAAATACACCGCGTGTGAATCCTTTTCACCGAAGATCGCCACCAGTACATTGGCCCCCGTAACCTCTTTCTTGCCCGAAGACTGGACATGCAGGATGGCACGCTGAATCACTCGCTGGAATCCAAGGGTCGGTTGTGTTTCGACATCACTCCCCCCGCCCACCGTCGGCGTATGTTCGGTGATGAAAGCTAGCAGTTCACGGCGTAATCCCTCGATATCCGCAGAACAAGCACGCAAGACCTCAGCCGCCGACGGGTTGTCGAGCAAGGACAACAAAAGATGTTCAACCGTGATGAACTCATGCCGCTTCTGGCGCGCATCCACAAACGCCATGTGCAAACTGACTTCAAGTTCCTGGGCAATCATTCAGCTCTCCTCCATCACGCAAGCCAGCGGATGCTGGTGTTCGCGTGCAAAAGCAACCACCTGCTCCACCTTTGTCGCCGCGACATCCTTGGGATACCCCCCACAAAGACCGCGTCCTTCCCGGTGCACCGCCAGCATGACACGCGTAGCTTTTTCCCGGCTCATTCCGAAAAATCGTTCCAGAACCACCACGACGAAATCCATGGGCGTGAAATCATCGTTCAGCAACATTACTTTATACAAACGCGGCGGCCCCACCTTGCTGCGTTCCAGTTCAAGAACCGACCCTATCGCCCCACCGGGCTGATCCTGCACGTTTTTCCGTTTACTCATAATTCGATTCTAATGTGAAACAACGAATCTGCAATCGAAACCAGGCGACCATGCCAGCCAGGATCAGTCAATGCAAGACCCAATTGCCATGCAACAATAAAATCCCCTATAGTGCCTCAGGCTCAACACCTCTACCGCTCTCCTCATCGGATCTCATCATGCAAGGCATTCAAAATCCCTCGAGCAGCATCCAACGATTCAAATTCCACAACCTCTGGCGCATGGTCATCGCGCTCGTATTGATCACCTATTCCGTTGCCTGCACCCACATGCCTTCTGGCGAAAAGGCTTTTGAAAGCTTCGAAAGCTGCTTTGCGGCCAATGTGGGCTTGGCGACGCTCGGTGGAATCGGCGTGGGTGTATTGAGTGCCAAGCTCGTCGGCGGAGCCACAGGGAATGCTTCCGCCGCCAAAACCGCCGGGATTGCCGCAGGCCTTGCCGCCGGAACCATGATCGCCATGCATGCATGGAAAAAATGCGCAGCCGTCTATAACAAATCCGAAGTGGTCACTCCGCCCACGGCCCTGTCTTCCACAAGTAGCAGTGCGGCACGCACGCCCGCGCTGACACTCGGCAAGCTCGACGTTCGCGTTGCCGGAACGGAAAACGACCCGCCCCAACCCGAGTTTTCCTACAACTTCACGGCCACCAACCCTGCAGCCAAGGATATCAAGGCGAAATACCGCCACCGCGTCGAAATCGTTCGTTTCAAGATGAATGACAAGGATCAGATGATCCTTGCCAACAATCAGGGCGAGGCCCTGCTCGACAAGGCAGGCAAGGAAATCCCGATCGAAGCCGCCGCCCGCATGCCGCGTGACCAGCTGGCCTGGGAAGTCATCGCCGAAGACGGCAAGAACGACTACGTCGAGGATGTCGTCATTCAACAAGGCCAGGGCGCGCTCGTCCGGCACAAGCTGCAAGTTCCGCCGCGCGCACAACTGCCCCTGCCGCTGCCCGTCCCCATGCGCTACACCCTGACCATCGAGGCCGACAACATGAGCACTTCGCGCACGGTCGATTTCTTCATTCTCAGCACGGCAAACCGTCCCAAACTTTACGCTTCAACCGGCAATGCCATCGGTACACGCTCGCTCAACACGGCCCCTTCCCAAGCAGCCACAAGTGCGGCCACGGCCAAAACAAACCGGATGACCCGACTATTCAATACCCCAAACAGGCCGCGTAAAGCTGTCGGAAACCTCACTAAAGGCACCCCGGTCAGCATCCTCGAACGCACCACTGCCATCATCAACAACCGCCCGGAAGACTGGGTCAATGTCGGCGGACCTAACGGACAAAGCGGCTGGCTACCTGCCAGCCATCTGGATGGAGCACGCTGAACATGCAAACGATGCGCACGACGCAAGCCCTGCCTCGTTCACCGTGGCCTGCCGCATCCCTGGCCCTGTTTCTGCTGTGCTGCTCTGCGTTCATGACCCCACCGACCCAGGCAGCCACACCTGAAATCGAAGCCGTCACCCCAGCCGAAATCAAGGAAATCCGTCGAGCTCTCAAAGACATCGGGTTGAATCAGGCCAATGTGGAAACAGGGGCGGATGGCCGCATCAATCTGGTGGGTGAATACGAAAACCGGGATGAAGTCGAAACCGCTTTTGCAGCCGCCCGCGCCGTGGTGGGTCTGCGCCGGGTGGCTCCAACCACCCCCAGCAACATCAAGTATCGACTGAAAGGCTTCGATAACGCTTTTTCCTCGACCCTGGCCCGGATGATGCAAAAGCAGCCCAAGCCGACCACGCCCCCCGTTGCCACAACATCGACCACCAGCGCGATACCCGTTGCCCCCCCAAGAAGCGGCCCACAAAGCTATGGCATCATCATTGGTGCAGGTAAATTCAAAAACCTGCCGGACGACAAACAACTGGAAGGTGCAGAAAAAGACGCCAACGGGATCTTCAACATGCTGGCCGCGGAAAGGGGGGGCAACATCCCGCGTGAAAATCTACGGCTCCTGACCCAAGAGCAAGCCTCCTCCACCGCCGTCAAAGCCGCCATGCAGGATGTCCTTACACGCGCACAAACAGGCGACACCGTTATTTTCTTCATCGCCAGCCACGGCCTGCCCAATGCCATGAACAAGTTCGATGTCGTACTCTACGACACCGAATTCCCCCGAAAGAAAACAGGCGGCAAGGAGGGTTTCGAATTTGCCGTCACCAATCGAGCCACCGCACTGAGCGACGACGAATTCCAAAAATTCATCTCCCAGCTCACCCTGAAAAACGTACGAACCGTCATCGTCCTTGACACCTGTTACAGCGGCAAGACTTTCGCAGCCGTACCCGGTTTCCTCTCGACCCGCACGCGTTCTCTCGTCATCCGCAAAAAAGAAGCCGAATACACTACGGCCATGCCGCAGGAAGCCATGAGCGAACTGGCCCAACAAGCCAAGGACCTCAAAACCACCCGCATCGTCATCGTTTCAGCCTCTGAAGATGAGGAGTCACTGGAAGCCCCGAGCCTGGGCGGCGGAGCCTTCACCCAAACTTACATCCAGCAAATCCTCAACATCCACGATTACGCGGATGCCTTCGACAAGACCAAACCCACGGTCATTCGCTTTGCCCGGACAGTCGGTCGCTCACAAACGCCGCGCATGCTGGTCATCCCGGAAGAAGCCTTGACGAAAATGTAATTCACCCAATCTCGGGGGCGAAGCCGGTAGTCTCAAGCCCGCCGGCCCATACATCGTTTCATTTTCCCCTGTCTCACGCCACGGAATTTCAGCCGGACTCCACTCATGCTCTCCAAGCTGCTCAAACGATTCCGCCCCGCCCCTCAATCCACGACTCCCGCTGTCACTTCTGGCCCACCCCCTGTTTCGCTGATCCACCCATCTCCGACCTCCGTCGACTGGGGAAAAAAACTGGAAGAAGCGCGTGGCGATGATCTCGCCCTGCTGGAATTAGCGCAAAAAGCCCCAGTTCATGCTTTGCGTCTGGCCGCCCTCCAATCCATCACGCAAACCACCGTGCTTCGGCAAGCCCTTCAGACCTTCCGAGGTCGTGACAAAGCCTTGTATCGGGCCGCCCAAACAGCCCTCGATACCCAACGCCAGCAACAGGAATCCCAAGCCACTGCGGCCATACTGATTCAGGATATTCAAAGCCTGCTTCAGCAAGCCGCACACGCTCCCCTGCCGGCCAACCGTCTAGTCGAACTGGACCATAGATGGCAAAAACTCGACACCCGCTGGCTCGATCCGAGCCAAGCCAGCACGTTTTCCAGCCTCTACGCCGCCCTCCAACAACAGACCCGCGAACAACTCGAACGTCACCGGGAATCGCTTCAAAACCAGAAAAAGCAGGCCGAAGAAGCGGCTATGCGCAAAGCCGAGCAAGATACCGCGCAGAAAGCTGAACAAGAAGCCGAAAAACTGCGAGCAGCTGAAGCCGCAGCACAGGCACAACAGCAAGCCGCCGAAGCCCGCCAACAAGCTCGCGAACAGGCCCATCGTTTAAGTAAACAGGCCCAAATCCAAATTGCGGCAATGGAATCCATCGAATCCGCCCTACAGGAAGGCCACCTGACTGAGGCCGAGCAAGCCCTTTCCAGGCTTCAGGCTGAAATTTCCGAAACATCAGAAGCCACCGCAACTTCCGGGCCAATCGACAAAAGCCTCCACAACCGTCTGCAAGCCGCGCAAACCGAAATCCAACGTCTTAAAGCCTGGCAAAACTGGGGAGGTTTTCAGGCACGGGAATCCTTGATCCAGGAAGCTGAAACCCTGGCGCGTGAATTCGCAACAAAAGGCGACGCACCCTCCAGGCCGCTTTCGCCGGATCAATCGAAGCAGCTCAGCCAGACGCTCGCCCGCTTCCGTAAGCAGTGGAAACAGCTCGATCAAGCCGGCAGCCCTTCAAGCTCGGCACTCTGGCAACGTTTTGATACCGCCTTGCAAACCGCCTGGATGCCCATTGCCCACCAAAAAGAACAGCTCGCGCGACATCGTCAGGAAAATCTCCAGAGCCGCTTGGCCCTGTTGGCTTCACTCGAACAATTCCCCCTGTTCCAGCCTGCGTCATCGGAATCATCGTCACCTGAAATCGACTGGCGCGCCCTTTTGCAAGCACTGTCCGCATTCCGCACCGGCTGGCGCAAACTCGGCCCGATCGAACACACTGTCCCCCATGAAGAAAAAGACGCACTACACCAGCGGCTGACACAAGCCCTGGCACGACTCGAAAACCCGCTGGATGCAGCCCGACAAGAAGTGCGCCGTACTCGCTCGGCCCTCATCGAGGCGGCGCGCACCCTGATCGAGTCGCCACAAAAGGACAGCCTCGACCGGGTGCGTGAATTGCAAAATACCTGGCGACAGCAGGCGCAGTCCCGCGCGTACCCGCCCCTGCCGCACAAAGAAGAAGCCGCGCAATGGGAAGCTTTCAAAGCAGCCACCGATGCCATCTTTGCCCAGCGTAACGCCCAGCGACAAGCTCATCAGGCCGAACAACGTGCCCATCAGAGCGAGCGCGAGAAACTCATCGCCGAACTCGACGCCCTGGCCGGTCCCGAAGGACCGACGGATATTGCCGTGCTCAACCACCAACTCAAAACACTCGACGCCCGCTGGCGAGATGCAGCCCCGCTTCATGGCGCGTTGTCGAACCGTCTTGAAGCCACCTGGCAAAGTGCTCACACTCGGCTTCGACAACACAGGGAGCAGCTCATCCAAAAAAACTGGCAGATGCTTTGCGATGTACTCCTCCAGCAACTCGACCAAGGAGCGGAAATGGCACACCCTCCAAGTCTCCCCGAAGTGCTGCCATCCCACTGGAAAGAAGCACTTGCCCAGCAACACAACCGCCCACCTCAATCGGTCTCACCTGAGAAACAGATTCTCCTTGACGAGATACTCCTGCAAGCCGAAGTTACATTCGACCTGCCCTCTCCACCCGAATTCCAGGCCGCGCGCCAGCAGCACCGCCTCCAAACCATGAAGCAGGCCCTGGAACATCGTCACGCAAAAACTTGCGACCCGATGAATCTCATCGCCGACCTTCTTCGTCACCCGGCCGCGACCCCCTCGCAGCGTGAAAGGAAACGCACCCTCTTCAACGCCCTGCGCGACCGTCCCTCCCTTCTTCCATGACATTGCCATGCCCCGCATCAAGATCGAACTACCCGACGCTTTTCCCTTTACCACCGAGATCAGCATCTATCAGAGCCATATCAACTACGGCGGCCATCTCGACAACGCCCAACTGCTCACCCTCGTCTCTGAAGCCCGATCCCGCTTCTTCAAGTCGCTGGGTTATCACGAAGGGAACGTGGAAGGCGTGGGCATCATCCTTGCCGATGCCGCCATCCAGTACAAGTCCGAAGCCTTCCAGGGCGAAGTACTGCAGGTCTCTATGGCGGCCAATGAATTTAGCAAGCATGGCTGCGACCTCGTCTGGCAGATGAATGAAAAAAACTCAGGCCGCGAAGTCGCCCGCGGCAAATCCGGCATCGTGTTCATGGACTACACCGCCAAAAAGGTTGCCCCCGTCCCCGAAGCCTTCCGGCAGCGCGTCCTGGCCCCTTCAGACTGAAGCGACTCGATGCGAAAATGGTCGGCTTTCGTCTGCCACTTCGCACCGCGCCCATTCATGTCCGCCAAACTCAACGCTCCGCAACGCGAAGCCATCCGTCATCTCGATGGACCGCTGCTGGTCCTCGCCGGTGCGGGCTCGGGCAAGACACGGGTCATCACCCACAAAATTGCCTGGCTGATCGAAGAATGCGGTCTCGCCCCGAAACACATTGCTGCCATCACCTTCACCAACAAGGCCGCCCGCGAAATGCAGGAGCGCACCAGCAAACTCCTCCCGGGCCGCCCCCTCAAGGGTCTGACCATCAGCACCTTTCATGCGCTGGGCGTTCGCATCCTGCGCGAAGAGGCCCGGCATTGCGCACTCAAGCCAGCCTTTTCCATTCTGGATGCCGGAGACTGCGCCACCCTCCTGGCCGAACTGCTCGCCAACACCGACAAGGCCCTGATCCGCAGCACACAAAGCCGCATCTCATCCTGGAAAAACAATCTTATCGAACCCGAAACCGCGCTCGAACAAGCCAGCGAACCGCAAGAAATGGCCGCAGCCCGTCTCTACGGAGAATACGAACGCACCCTGCGTGCCTATCAGGCCGTCGACTTCGATGACCTGATCCGCCTGCCTGTCCGTCTGTTCGCCAGCGAACCGGAAGTCCTCAACCGTTGGCAGTCCCGCCTACGTTACCTGCTGGTTGATGAATATCAGGACACCAACAAATGCCAGTACCGGCTGCTTCACCTGCTCACCGGCCCACGCGCCGCGCTGACTGCCGTGGGCGACGACGACCAGTCCATCTACGCCTGGCGCGGTGCCGATGTGGAAAACCTGAACCAGCTCCAGCGCGACTTTCCCCAGCTCAAGATCATCAAGCTGGAACAAAACTACCGCTCCACCACCCGTATCCTCAAAGCAGCCAACAATCTCATCGCCCACAACCCCAAGCTATTTGAAAAAAAGCTCTGGTCCGAACACGGCCACGGCGATCCCATCAGCGTCTCGGCCTGCCGCGATGGCGACCACGAAGCCGAACTGGTCATCATGAAGCTCCAGGCCCACAAATTTCAGCATCGCACCCACTTCCGCGATTACGCCATTCTTTACCGAGGCAACCACCAGGCGCGCGCCTTTGAACAACATCTGCGAAACAACCGGATTCCCTACGTCATGTCAGGGGGCCAATCCTTTTTCGACCGCGCCGAAATCAAGGACATCACCAGCTACCTCAGGCTGATTGCCAACAGCGAAGACGACCCGGCTTTCATCCGTGCCATCACCACCCCAAAGCGTGGCATCGGTAGCGCGACGCTCGAAGCTCTGGGCCGCTATGCAGGTGAACGGCACATCAGCCTGTTTTATGCCGCCTTCGAAGTCGGTGCGGAAAGCCACGTCCAGACCAAAGCCCTCGCCGCCGTGCGCGAATTCTGCACCTTCATCCAGCGCATGGAATCTCGTGCCCGGCACGAACCCGCCGCCGTCCTCCTTGAAGACCTGCTCCGGGCCATCGGCTACGAATCCTGGCTCTTTGAATCCTGCGATGTACGCGAAGCAGAAAGCAAATGGGCCAACGTCCGTGACTTCGTCGCCTGGTTAGGCAGAAAAGGCGAAGAAGACGAAAAGAACCTGCTCGAACTGACCCAGTCCGTCGCCCTCATCTCCATGCTCGACAAAAACGAAGATGATATTGACGCGGTACAGCTTGCCACCTTGCACGCCGCCAAGGGGCTGGAATTCGGCCATGTTTTCCTCGTCGGGATCGAAGAAGGGCTACTTCCGCACCGCGACGCCGAAATCGAAGGCCGCATCAACGAAGAACGGCGGCTGATGTACGTCGGCATCACCCGCGCCCAGCGCAGCCTGCATCTAAGCTGGTGCGAACGGCGCAAACAGGGCAAGGAATGGCGAACTTGCGAGCCATCACGCTTCATTGCGGAAATGGGCGACGACCTGAAATTTTCCGGCGGCAGCAAGGACAACGCGCCACCCGACAAGGCCCACGGCCAGGCCCGACTCGCCCAGCTCAGGGCACTATTGGCCCCCCCCCCTTCGGTGTAAAACACCGCACGACCCCACGGGCACAGAACCTCGCGGCATCGCCTCTGCACGGCATCCTCCGTGTCATGACACCAGCCGCGTCATTGCAGGCTTGACCCGCAATCTCCCCTACGCCTTACTTCTTCTCCTGCGGCTCTTTGAAGCTCGCTCCCGACTTGTTCGCCATATAAACAATGGCACGTTCCAACTCGAAATCGCTGGCATTCGAGCCCCCCTTGGGCGGCATCGCGTTCTTGCCATTAATCGCCGACTTCAGCAAGCCTTCGAGCCCCTGCCCCAGACGCGGTGCCCAGGCAGCATTCTCCCCGACCTTCGGCGCACCAGCCGCCCCCGTTGCATGACAAGCACTACAAGCCGCCTTGAAAATGGCCTCCCCCGTGCGCGGCTCCCCGCCCCCCGCAACCGGTGCGGCCAGCACAACCCGCCCCACCGGATGAATCCGTGCCACCACTGCCTCCTCATCAGCAGCCACAGGCTTGCTTCCCATGGCAAAAACAGCCGTTGCCGTCAGGCTCGAAGCCAGGGACAACAGCGAAACAAAAGCAATGGAAGTACGGAAACTGGGCAACATGGCAACTCCTTATCCGGTCAAAAAAACTTCAGGCTTGAAATTTTAACGTGAAACAAACAAAACAGCCTCAACCCTGTTCATGCCAACAAAACCTGGCCACGGCTGGCCATTATTGATCTGGCACGATGAAAATCAAATTTTGCATCTGAACTGCGGGCAGGCCTGCTTGATGCAACGAACCGGCCCAACTGTCGACCCAAGCACGTTTTGCCGCTCGACAAAACTTTTCCCTACGCGGCAACCGGTACAATCGCAAGGTTTCGTTCTCTATCTGCTGCTGTCATGACCCATCCGAATCCGGCCTCCGAGGCCAAAGTCACGCATTTCATCCGCAATCTCATCGAAGCCGATCTAGCCGAAGGCCGTCTGGCCGGGCGACGTTGGGCCGGGAAGCCCGGACCTGCAGCCACTCACGCCGGAGCCCCCGAGGATGTCGCCCGTATCCGCACCCGCTTCCCGCCCGAGCCCAATGGCTATCTGCACTTTGGCCACGCCAAGAGCATCCTGCTGAATTTCGGCCTGGCCCAGGATTATTCAGGTGTCTGTCATTTGCGCTTTGACGACACCAACCCGGAAAAGGAAGAACAAGAATACGTCGACGCCATTCTTGAATCCGTGAAATGGCTGGGCTGCGACTGGGGCGAGCATTGCTACAACGCTTCCAGTTATTTTGACTGGATGTATCAATGTGCCGAGGCACTGATTCTGGCCGGTCAGGCTTATGTCGATAGCCAAAGTGCAGACGAGATGCGCGCGCATCGCGGAACGCTGACCGAAGCCGGCAAGGATAGTCCTTATCGCACCCGCAGCATCGAGGAAAATCTTGACCTTTTCCGTCGCATGAAAGCAGGGGAATTCCCGGATGGCGCGCATATCCTCCGCGCGAAAATCGACATGGCCTCGCCCAACATCAACCTGCGCGACCCCGCCATTTATCGCATTCGTCACGCCACCCACCACAATACGGGGGATGCCTGGTGCATCTACCCGATGTACACCTTTGCCCACCCCATCGAAGACGCGCTAGAACGGATCACGCACTCCATCTGCACCCTGGAATTCGAAGACCAACGTCCGTTTTACGACTGGCTGCTCGCTCGTCTGGCCGAGGCGGGACTGTTCGTCCATCCGCTTCCCAAACAGATAGAATTTTCCCGACTCAATCTCAGCTATGCAGTCCTTTCCAAACGCAAGCTCATCCAGCTTGTCGAAGAAAAGCATGTTGAAGGCTGGGATGATCCCCGTCTGCCCACCCTCATCGGTGCGCGTCGGCGCGGCTACACGGCGGCGGGTTTCCGCCTCTTTGCCGAGCGCATTGGCATTTCCAAGGCGGATTCTTGGATCGACATGAGCGTGCTCGAAGAGTGCATGCGCGAAGACCTGAATCTTCAGGCCGAACGCCGCATCGCCGTGCTCGACCCACTCAAGCTGATTCTTGATAACGCCCCCGACGACTTCGAAGAAAGCTGCCTTGCGCCCAATCACCCGCTCAAGCCGGAACTGGGAAAACGCGAAATACCTTTCACCAGAGAACTCTGGATCGAACGTGAGGATTTCATGGAAACGCCCGCCAAGGGTTTCCACCGTCTTTATCCAGGCAACATGGCACGTCTGCGCTATGGTTTCGTCATTCAATGCACTGGCTGCGACAAAGACGCCCAGGGGAATGTGATCGCAGTACGCGCCCAGATGATGCCCGATTCCAAATCGGGTACACCGGGTGCGGACAACTACAAGGTCAAGGGCAATCTGCACTGGATCAGTGTTCCCCATGCCTGCCCAACCGAAATTCGTCTCTACGATCGACTTTTCGCGGTCCCCAACCCGGGAGCACGCCGCGCGGGCGACCCCGAGGGTGTTGAACGCAACTTCCTAGAAGACCTCAACCCCAACAGCAAGCAGACGATCACCGCATGGCTGGAGCCTTCACTACGAAATGCACGCCCCGAAGAAAGCTTTCAGTTTGAGCGTCACGGTTATTTCGTCGCCGACCGCCATGACACACAACCGGACCAACCCGTTTTCAACCGCACCGTCACCCTCAAGGATTCCTGGAGTAAGGCGAGCTAAACGCCATGGCCGCCCCCTCTTTACCACCGCTCAAGCCCCTCAAGGTCATCGACCGCCCGCTGACCGGCCCTGAGTATTACCACGCCTGCGTCGGGAGACACCCCCGCTCCGTACTTAAACCACGCGATGTGGTTGCCGTACTGGAAGGCCGTCTGGAAGACGGAGCGAACATCGACTGGCAATCTGCGCTGGATCAAGTTTCAGACGCCAACCCCGGTTGTCGGCTACGTCTTCACGGCCTACGCCAACACGCGCACTGGCGCAGCGATGGCCCGGCCCCGCGCGTGAGATTCCTGCCCGATTGCAACTGGGAAGGCCGTTCGAGCGATGGCGACGAATTCATCTATGCAACGCCGCTTTGCCTGGAAACCGGGCCAGTATGCGAACTCATCATTACCGGGCGACAAACCCTCAAGGTCATTTTTCGTGCTGCCCATGCCGTCATGGACGGCTCAGGCGTCCTGCATTGCCTGCATGAGCTCTTTCGTGCAGTACGCGGCGAGCCGCTTCTGGGGAGCAATGCCAGCTACACCGATGTCGAACTCATGCGCCATCTTCGGCCACAAAAACAGAAGATCCGTTTCGTCAAGCCCACACCCCTGGTTGGCCCAGCCCGAGGAATGGAAAAAGGAGGGCAATGGCGGCGTATCAGCCTGCCCGCCCCCCAGCCCTCGCTCCTGCCGCGCATTCTCCAATTTGTTGCGGAGTATGCCCGTCGCCATGCTGATCCCGCTGATCCTGTCCGCATTGCCCTGCCTGTCAGCCTCAAAAGGCATGCTCCAGATCTCCTGACCACCTGCAACTTCACCAACATGCTTTATCTGGACATCGCGCCGCAAGCCGATGTCGATTCGATCAAAAATCAGCTGAAAAGTTTGCTCGAACAAAATGTGGATGCGCATTACCCTGATATCCTCGAAGCCATTCGCTACCTGCCCTTTTCCTGGCTGGATCGTCTCCTTTCTCCGAACGACAAGAACTACACACGCCCCCGTCTGGCCGAAACCGCACTTTTCTCGATGATGGGGCCACTCAAGCGCGCTCCCTTCCGCGCTCCAGGGTTACAAATCGAAACAGTTTTCGGCATTCCCCAGAAGGAAAGTGCTTTCATCCTGGGTGTCTCCTTTCAGGGGCAAATCGAAATCAGCGTAGCCATGTCCAACGTCTTTGCCAGTGAAGGACGGCTCGACGCCTTCGTGCATGAGCTACAGCAAAAACTGATCGGCTCACTGGAAAACCAGACCGACAGCGGACCTCCCCTGACCGTCTAACTCAACGCGCAAGCTGACAAAACCATTCCGGGCCTTTACACGCTACAATACCCGATAAAAACACTCAACATTTATCCCGCATATTTCTACAGGAACATCATGGACGCTCCAACCTATCCCGCCTGCGATCTGGCCGCTGCCCTGCTGGGCAAGGTGAATCATCCCGCTGGTGAAGTCCTCAATACCCTGAAGCTCAATGCGCTGCTTTATTACGCCGAAGCCTGGTCCTTGGCCCTGTTCGAGCGCACACTTTCTTCAGACGAGCTTGAAGCCTGGGATAGCGGCCCGATGTACCCGGCCCTCTGGGCGCGACTGAGCCATCGTGGCTGGAACAATCTACTCGCCGACGATTTACGCAGCGAAGTCGTCCTGGATACAGAAACACAAGCCTTGCTGGATGACATCTGGCAAGCCTATGGCGAATACTCCCTCGCCGAGCTGGAAAAGATGATCAAGGCTGATGCTCCCTGGAAAGAGGCACGACGTGGCCTGCAAGCTTGGGACATTACCAAACGCCCCTTGAGCAAAACCAGCATGGCGGGCTTTTATAAAACCGCGATGGAAGCCTCCGAGGCATCGACGTCATCCCTGCGTCGCCCGGAAAGCCGAGCGTCCCTCACTTCCGCACGCTAAGGAGAGCTTTCACCCACTTCAGGGCAATCGCATTTGATTTTCGATGATGGATTGCCCCCCAGCTTGCCCAGTGCGCCCGCCGGGGCGAGTCCCGGCAGCGTTGAAAATGAAGCCGCACGTCGAAGCATCGCGCGAAGAAGGTTCTGAGTGAATGACCATTCAGGGCGAATGAGGGTTCGCCCCTACGGGATGTGAAAATTTCAAATGCAATTACCCTGCCACCCACTTCACGCGCCCAGATTGAAATTTCACATCGTGATATGATGCGAAGCCCTACCCGTGAAGGTCCTGCCATGTCCGTGCAAAAATCTGCGGAGGCCAAGAGTCCCATTCAGGTCATCGAACGGATGATGAAGCTGCTCGATGTGCTCTCGTACTACCACGATCCGGTCAGTCTGAAGCAGCTGGCCCTGGAAACCGGCCTGCATCCTTCGACGACACACCGCATTCTCGGAGCCATGGCCGGCAGCGGTTTTGTCGAGCGCAGCGGACCGGGAACGTATCAACTGGGAATTCGTCTGCTGGAGCTGGGCAATCTGGTCAAGTCTCGCATCAACATTCGTGATTCGGCCATGCCGTTAATGCAGAAACTGCACAAGGAGCTTGGGGAGAGCGTAAATCTGGGGGTACGTCAGGGCGATGAAATCGTCTATGTCGAACGGACATCCAGCGGCCGCTCTTCCGTGCGCGTCGTGCACCTCGTCGGGGCTCGCGCTCCTTTACACGTCACGGCCGTAGGCAAGCTCTTTTTACTGGAAGACGGCCCTGAAAAACTGAGGGAGTACGCGCGACGCACCAAGCTGCCCGGGTTCACTGCCACTTCGCTGACGACCTTGCCTGCGCTGGAAAAGGAAATTGATCGGGTACGCCGTCATGGTGTGGCCTTCGACAACGAGGAAATCGAACAAGGGCTGCGTTGCATCGCCGCCCCCATTCGAGACGACATCGGCGAACTGGTCGCGGGGGTCTCGGTTTCCGCTCCGGCCGAACGTCACAATCCGGATTGGGCCGCTCGGGTTCGCAATACCGCTGATGAAATTTCCGCTGCGATCGGTTACGTTAAACCCAAGCGGTGATGGCGATCAACCCGCTGACAATCGGCGGGCCGCACCATTCTCAACCCAATGCTTGATGCGATTCGCATCGCCCAGACGGGTCATCTTGCCCAGCGAATCCAGTAACACGATGATGGTCGGTTTGTTATTGAGCCAGGCCTGCATGACCAGACAGCGACCCGCTTCGTTGATGAAACCGGTCTTTGACAGGCCAATCTCCCAGGACGAGCTGCGCACCAGGCTATTGGTATTGCGGAACGCCTGGGGGCGCCCAGAAACCGCGACTTCATATTCGGACATCGTGGTGAATTGGCGGATCAGTGGGTATTGCTGCGCCACACTGACCATTTTGACCAGATCGCGCGCGCTGGAAACATTTTGTGCCGTCAAGCCAGTAGGATCTGCAAAATAGGTGTCTTGCAGCCCCAATGCTTGCGCCTTGCGATTCATGGCGGCCACGAAAGCGGGGCGACCTCCGGGGTAATAACGGGAAAGTGCCGAAGCCGCACGGTTCTCGGAAGACATCAGGGCCAGTCGCAGCATATCTTCACGCGGCAGCTGTACCCCGACCTTGAGCCGCGAGTGGGTTCCCTTGAGGGTATCGACATCGGCATCATCGATTACCATCGTTTCATGCAGATCCGGCTGGGCATCGAGCGCGACCATGGCAGTCATCAGCTTGGTAATTGAAGCAATAGGCAGAACCGCACCCGCATTCTTTTCAAATAGAACCGCACCTGTGGATTGATCCAGCACCATGGCAGCATTTGAAGCCAGCTTCAGATGCGTGAGGTCTTCAGGCTGAGCGGACTTTCGGCTTACTTTTCGATGTGCTTTTTTTGAAACCGATTTGATGGACTTGTGTTTTTTGGCGGAAACCGGTTTGCTGCGCTCTGCAGCCGAAGCCTCTGAGCTGACTGAAGTCAGTGACAAGGTCAAAGAGAGGCTCAATATTGCCGCCACGAGCAGACGGCCAGGACGGTGGTCAAACATGTCATTTCCTCCTTGTCCGGCAAAAATCCGCATGAAACCACAGCGAACGGACCAGACAAAATATCCTACAATTCATTTCGTTATGAGATGAATTTTAACAATTTTGTCACAATTGTCACAATTCGCACGACCTGCCCTCAAAAGAAATTAACGGACAGGACTCGAAGAAGGTTGAGCGGCCACGGTAGCCGGAGCCGCAAGCCCCAGAAAATCGAGCACTTCATCCCGCCGTTCCATGGCATCACGATAGCCGAGATCGATCAAGGCTCTTGTGTAAGAGGCTTCAAACAGCAAGTAACTTGCCAACGCTCCCCCACGCTTATTCAAGGCACCAATATTGCCCATCAGCGCACGCAAGGCCCAAGGCAGACTGCGGACATGGCGGGCGGCCATGTGGTCAAGCCGCTGAGAAGGCGAGATTTCAAGAACACGAATGGCTCGCAATGCCAAACCCTTCTGACGGCGCACCTCTTCGGGAATCAGGCCAACAGTGTGATTGATACGGGTCAGCCGTTCAATATCCACGGAAAGGCTATCCAGAAAAATGCTCGACAAGGCATGGCCCGCAATCTGTGCCAGGGAAGGGTAACGCCCTCCCTGCTCCCGGTAATGGTCTGGTTTTTCACGCTGCCCGGCCCCAACAACCAGAATTTTGTCCGCACCCAGATGCACCGCAGGTGAAATGGGAGCCATCTGACGCATAGAGCCGTCGCCGAAATACTCCCGATTGATCCGTACCGCCGGAAAAACAAAGGGAATCGCACTCGACGCCATGAGGTGTTCGACTTTCAAATACGCCCGCGTTCCAAAACGCTGCGAGCGTCGCCAGTCTTCGTGATGACTGTGTCCCTGATAAAAGCTGACGCTCTGGCCGGAACCATAGCCTGAACAGGTGATGCTGACCGAGCGCAACGCGCCGCTGTTGATGGCTGACTCGATGCGGTCAAAATTCAGGTGCTGAGTGAGCAACTCTCGCAACGGCGCATTGTCGAGGAGGGAGCGCGGCGAGGTTTTGACCAACCACCCGCCCATCAGAGAAGCCAGCCAGCGTGCCCCGGTCAGGGATATCCCCAGCGTATCCGCCCGATACACCTGATGGACATGAAAATTGGCCCAGATGGCGTGCAGTCGACTAATGGCAAATCCGAAATCTTCCGCCATCGTGGCCAGAGCTGCGGCATTGATGGCCCCAGCCGATGTACCGCAGATAATGGGAAAAGGGTTTTTGCGCTTGTCCGGCAAGAGATTGCGCACCGCCATGAGTACGCCGATCTGATAGGCGGCACGCGCACCACCGCCTGTCAGAACCAGTGCAGCATGATCTCCGGATGTCGCAACCATCCGAACTCCCTGTTTTTACGCCGTTGCCTGACGCTGCCCAGCCGCTTGAACCGACAGCAAGGCGGTGACATTGACGATGCGCCGTACCGTCGCCGTAGGCGTCAGAATATGCACTGGACGGGCTGCCCCCAATAACAGAGGCCCGAGCGTCAAGCCATCTCCTGCAGCAGTCTTGAGCAAGCTGAAAGCAATATTGGCTGCATCAAGCGTAGGCATGATGAGCAGATTAGCCGAACCCTTGAGACGGGAGTCCGGAAATACTTGCTGCCGGATTTCTTCTGACAAGGCCGCATCACCATGCATTTCGCCTTCGACCTCCAGCCCCGGAGCCATTTCCTGAAGCAATTGCAAGGTACGCCGCATTTTCAAAGCCGTCGGCGTATCTTCCGTCCCGAAACTGGAATGGGACAACAATCCCACCTTTGGGGTCAATCCGAAACGGCCCACCATGTCGGAAGCCAGAATCGTCATTTCGGCAAGCTGCTCGGCCGTCGGGTCGTAATTAACGTAAGTATCACCAATGAAAAGCGTGCGACGCGGCAACAGCAGCATATTCACCGCATAAAAATTCTTCACGCCTTCCTGCAAACCGATGACATTCTCGATATAGCGCAGATGTTGAGAATGGCGGCCATAAGTCCCGCAAACCATCCCATCCGCATAGCCCTTGCGAACCATCAACGCACCAATCAAAGTGGTACGACGACGTGCCTCGCGCTTGGCGTATTCGATGCTGACTCCTTTGCGCTGCATGATTTCATAATAATCTGTCCAGAAATCACGGAAGCGCGGGTCGGAATCCGGATTAACCAGCCCGAAATTCTCGCCCGCCCGCAAACGCAAGCCACAGCGGGCGATGCGTGCCTCAACCACATCGGGGCGACCAATCAGGATGGGCTTGGCCAAACCCTCATCGACCACGGTCTGTACGGCACGTAGAACACGCTCATCCTCCCCCTCACAGAACACGATACGCTGCGGGCTCTGCCGGGCTGCCGTGAAGACTGGCCGCATCTGAAGGCCAGACTGATAAACAAAATCAGATAGCTTGTCGCGATAAGCATCCAGATTTGCAAGCGGCCGCGTGGCGACACCGGAATCCATCGCCGCCTTGGCAACGGCCGGAGCCACTTTCATGACGAGGCGGGGATCAAAAGGCATCGGGATCAGATAATCCCGGCCAAATTTCAATTCAACACGGTTATAAGCCGTTGCCGCTACATCCGGCTGTTCAGCATGGGCCAGATCGGCAATGGCTCGTACGGCCGCAATCTTCATTTCCTCATTGATGGTCGTCGCCCCCACGTCCAGTGCGCCCCGGAACATGTAGGGGAAACACAGCGCGTTATTGACCTGGTTCGGATAATCCGAACGCCCCGTGCCAATGATGACATCGTCCCGTGTCGCCTTCGCCACTTCGGGCATGATTTCGGGAATCGGGTTGGCCATTGCCAGTACGATGGGATTGGCCGCCATGGTTTTCAGCATTTCCGGCTTGAGCGCACCCGCTGCCGAAAGCCCCAGGAACACGTCCGCATCCGGCACGATGTCGGCCAGCGTTCTGGCCGAGGTTTTCTGGGCATAGCGTGCCTTAGATGGATCCAGCTTTTCGTCGCGTCCGACATACACCACACCCTTGCTGTCCGTGATGTAAATGTGCTCCGTTTTGACACCGAGCCGAACTAGGAGATCCAGGCAGGCAATGGCTGCCGCGCCCGCACCTGAACAAACCAGCTTGATCTCGCCGATTTTCTTGTCGACCAGGCGCAGGCCATTGAGCACAGCCGCCGCCGCGATGATGGCCGTGCCATGCTGATCGTCATGAAAGACCGGAATCTTCATGCGTTCGCGCAGCTTCTGCTCGATGTAGAAGCATTCCGGGGCCTTGATGTCTTCGAGGTTGATCCCACCGAAGGTCGGCTCCAGCGCAGCAATGATATCCACCAGCTTGTCCGGATCGTTCTCTGAAATTTCGATGTCGAACACATCGACACCCGCAAATTTCTTGAACAGAACCCCCTTGCCTTCCATCACGGGCTTGCCTGCCAGCGGACCAATATTGCCCAGGCCCAGCACCGCCGTACCGTTGGTGATGACGGCAACCAGATTTCCTCGTGCCGTATATTTTTCGGCATTGGTCGGATCACGGACGATTTCCTCACAGGGCACAGCCACACCCGGTGAGTACGCCAGCGCAAGGTCTTGCGGATTCAGGGTTGATTTGGTGGGAACAACGGCGATCTTGCCAGGCTTGGGGTGCAGGTGATATTCAAGAGCGGCGGCGCGAAACTGTTCATCCATGTTCATTTCCTGCATTGACGTTTGTCATGTCGCAAGGCTTAGCCTGCATCCCTTCCCAGCTTGCGCACATTCGGAGTTCCGGGCGCAAGAGTCGCATTCTATCGCCGGATTCCCCCTGACCGGCAAATCCTGTCGATTGCATCAATCACGGCCTGGGGCCGCTCCACAGGAATATCGTGTCCGCAATCCAGCCATTCCAGCTCGCACCCAGGATAAAGATGAGCAAAATCCATCTTCATGGCCCGATCATGCTTCAGAAGCGGCGACATTTCTTCATGCTCTTCTGGCTGCCCAGAAAGCAGCGCGATGACGGGGATTTCCTCAGGTAACAGCGGTGAGTCAAGGACCTGTTCGCCGCTCAAACGCGCCGATTCCCATTCCCGCAAGCCCCCAAAACAGCGCAAAAACAGATGAAACCCAGCCTGAAACCACAAAGGTTGCAAACCAGGAGCCCCATCTCCTTCAAACTGCCGGGGATGGGTCGAATCCACCAGCAGCAATCCCGCCACGTCCTGCGGATGCTGTCGTGCAAACCACTGCATGTAAAGGCCACCCATGGAGTGCCCGACCAGCACATAAGGTGGCGACAAAGCCAGACGCTGCAAATTCTTACGCAATTCGGACACGATCTGTCGTGCATCCCGAACGGCATCGTGTACTGGAGTGCGGCCATACCCTGCTCGGTTGTACGCCAACACCGTATGACCCAGGGCCACTTCCGGATACACCTTTCGCCAGGATTTCTGAAAAGTCGCCCCCAGCCCATGCACGAGGACGACCGTTGGCGCATCATGACGCGTCAGTGCGTAATCCAAAGCAAAATCCCGCATTACGGCTACTCTCCCGATTCATCAAACACGACATCACCCTCCGGCCTGCGGAACCTGAAAAATCTCGATCAGATTCTGCCTCAACCACAAATTGTCCGGATCTTGATCAGCAGTGGCATGCCAGTACATATAAATATCCGCAGCCTCCGGCATGTTGAGTCCATCAGGCAAGGGAAGAAGCTTGTTGGCACGAACATCCCCAATGAGATACGACATCGGACGGTGCGGTGCGGTCAAGATGCAGTCTGTTTGCGCCACGATGCGCGCTGCCGTCCAGTAATCCTGGCAGCGCAGCACCACTTCCCGTTCCAACCGCCGCCGGGCGAACTCCATGTCCAGAAAGCTCGTCTCGACACGCCGTGGCGCAACGACGATATGCCGCAAGGAAAGATAGGTTTCCAGATCAAGCGCGCCTCGACGCAATGCGGGATGATTACGACGGATCATGACCGATAGCCCCTCCCGCGTCAGCAAGCGACTCAACACCTCTTCCGAAGGATAGGAATAGGCAAAAGGTTGCAAGGCCACGTCAAACTTCCCTGTAGCCAGGCGATGTTCGAAACGTCCCGGCTCGTAAAGAAGGGTCACGATCTCGTATTGTGGATCACTGCCCTGCCGCTCCATCAATTGCGGAACGAAGGCCGCCTCATCCGTCGTAATCAGGCCGATATTGAGTGTCCGGCGCACACGCGGCTGCACCCCGGGCGGCGGTTGGTTCAAAGTATCTTCGAGAATGCGCAAGGCCGACAGGATGGGTTGATACAGTTCCTTCGCCAGTGGCGTAGGCGTCATACCGTTTCGCAGACGGTTGAATAGCGGATCATTGAATAATTCGCGTAATCGAGCCAAGGCGTGACTCACGGAAGACTGGGTCAGATGCAGCTTCTCGCTGGCGCGCGTCACCGTTCCCTCGCGATAGATCGCCTCGAAAACCACCAGCAAATTCAGGTCAATTCGTCTGATATCGATATTATTCATAGTTGTCTCATGAGAACAATTCATTTGACCCATAATACGACCAGCCTACAATCACGGCAACCTCTTGCAGCCTTGAACGGAATTTTCCGCAAAATTGCCTAGAGGCAAATGTCGACCGACGCAAAATGGCCGGTTGGCTTTTCCCGGGGAACCCTGCGAACCCCACCACTCTTACTGCAAAAAAGGAATTCACCATGGGTTACAGCATTGACTCCAAAGTTGGCGAACTGCTCGACAACGCAGGCCCGCGCGCCGTCATCGACAAGCACATGCCCGAACTGCCCTCCAACCCGCAAATCGGCATGGCCCGTGGCATGTCCCTGAAGATGATCGCTGGTTTCTCCGGTGGCAAGATCACCAAGGAAATGCTGGCTGCCGTCAACGACGACCTGCAAAAGCTGTAAATCGACGCGCTTCGGTACTCCGAAGCCTTCGACCGGGGCATGCTGCTGCATGCCCTTTTTCATTTCTGGTGCCTCTGAAACTTCTGAAGCAAATGGATACACAATAAACTTGCAGAAACATCACCATCTGCTTCATGTTGCCTTATCGTTTCTCTCGATCCCTCTTTGAGCTTCCATGGAATGACGCATCATGTCGATCCAATCCTTCCACGATTCACGCCCGCGCCTGACATCGGCCCTGCTGCTTGCTGCCGTCTTTGTGCTCCAGCCCACCGCCCACGGTGCAAACAATCCAGGGCAATCTGACGGAATCGCCATCAGCAAGCCTTCAATTTTCAGGCAACTCGTCCCCGCCAGCGGTTTGGAGCGACAAGCCAGTACAGAATACGAAGCCCTGAAGCGACAAGCGGCCGAACAGCGTGCGCTGGCCACTGAAAATCACCCTCAGCTTCGTCGCTTGCGTGCCATTGCCGACCGAATGATCCCTCTCGCCTCCCGCTACAACAGCCGTGCGGCGCAATGGCAATGGGAAATCAATCTCATCGGTTCAAAGCAGGTCAACGCCTTCTGCATGCCCGGTGGAAAAATCGCCTTTTTCACGGGATTGCTAGAAGGGCTGAAACTCACGGACGACGAAGCCGCCATCGTCATGGGCCACGAAATCGCCCACGCCCTGCGCGAGCACGCCCGCGAACGCATGGCCAAAGGCGAGCTGACTAATCTTGGAGCTGACCTGCTGGGACAACTCGTTGCCAACGGAAAATATGCCGGAGTTTTTCGCGTTGGTGGTAGCCTGCTCACCCTGCGCTTTTCTCGCGATGATGAAAGCGATGCCGATCTCGTTGGACTCGACCTTGCAGCTCGTGCCGGCTTCGACCCACGCGCAGGCGTCACCCTCTGGCAAAAAATGACCGCAGCCAATCGAGGGGCACCACCTCAATGGCTCTCCACCCACCCTTCCGGCCCCAATCGCATCCGTGAGATCGAAGCGCACCTGCCCGAAGTCCTTCCACTTTACGAGCGAACCAGAAAGTCACGGAACTGACACCACCGCCTCCATCGCTTCACGCGCCACGGTATAGTCGCCACATGAACGCAGCCACAGACTCGTCTTTGCACAATCTTCCGCCGCTTTCGGCGGTCCAGCACATCGACCGACTGCTGACCGTCTCCGAGTACTACCACGCGGCCATCGGGCGACACCCCCAATCCCATATCCGTGCCCACGATGTCGTCATCATCCTTGAAGGCAGCGGCCATCCTGATCCCCAAGCCTGGAAGGATGCACTAAGTCAAGCCGCACAAGCCAACCCGGGTGCGCGCCTTCGGCTCGTGGGAAAAAGACAGGGCGCGCGATGGATCAGCGACGGGCCCATGCCCGCACTACGCTGCCTGGATCACTGCCAATGGAATGGCCGCTCCAGCGAAGGTCTCGATGCCCTGTTCGACACCAGGCTCTGCCTGGAAGACGGCCGGACGACCGAAGTTATCCTTGTCCATCCTTCACCAGAATCCGAGCAATACAAGGTCATTTTCCGGACATCCCATGCCGTGATGGATGGCGTGGGGCTGCTGCACTTCATGCAGGAAACCTTTCGCGCCCTGCGGGGGGAGCCGCTACTTGGCAGCAACGCCACCTTCACCGACACGGATCTGATGCATAACGGCCCCAGGCAAACCGCAGTCAAGGACAACAAAGCACAAATCGCCAGCCTCATGGGGCCGCCTCAAGGCGACGAACGCGGTGGTCTTTGGAAAAGAGTCACCATCCCCGGCCCGCAACCCAATCTGCTCCCCCGGTTGATCGCCCTCCTGGGTGAATACGGCCGTCGTCAGGGTGAGCGCGACAAGACCTTCCGCATCGGCATTCCTTCCAATCTCAGACGTTACCTGCCTGAGCTCCTGACCACGATGAATTTTGCCGGAATGACCTATGTCGATCTCACTTCGCAATCCAGCCTGGACCCCGGTGACATCAAAAATCAGCTTCAGGTACTACGCGACGGCAATGCCGAAATGAATTACCGCCGGATTTTTGAAATCATGCGATGGCTTCCTTTCGCCTGGGTCGATAGCCTGATTTCTGTCACCGAGAAAACCTACCAGAACCCCAACTTGCACGAAACCGCCATCGTGACCCTCCTTGGTTCCTTCAAAAAAAGCCAGTTCAGCGGCGGCGGCTTCACAGCAAGCACCCTCTACTGCGTCCCGCAACTTGAAAACGTCTTCATCGCCGTCTCTGGGTTTCAGGGGAATTTCGAGCTCACACTCGGCATGCCAAAAGTCTTTGCCAGCGAAGGGCGAATGGAAAACCTACTCGAATTTCTTCGCCAACGACTGGAGGGCAAACCCGAGTGACCCTCTCACACAGCCGGCCCGCATCAAATGGATGATGAAGAACAGCGGGAAGTCCCGGAAGTCTGGGTGCTCCACCAAATACAGGCCAGCAAAGCCACCTGCACGATCAAGCGCAGCCCCAAAAAAGTGGGCGACATCTCCGGAAATCGTTCGGAATGCTGCCACATGTAAATATTGACCGGGCTCACCGCCAAGGTCAGGAAAAATAAACCCAGCCCGGCAGCCTTGCGAGTACGGTGTAACAACAAGCCTGCCGCACCCAGCAATTCAAAAACCCCGGAAACATAAACGGCGGCCAAAGGCCAGGGCAGCCAGGGCGGAACGATGCTGACAAAAAAATCTGTGGCAAAAAAATGGCCCAGCCCGCCAAAGAAAAACCAGGCAAAGACGACCATCCAGCCCGCACTACGGCACGGATCCTTGAATTTGCTCAACATCCCTTCCTCCAAAATACAACGTCACCCAGAAATCGCACTGTCGGGCGCACCAACAAAAAAGGCCGCTCCCGGAAGAGACGGCCTTTTTTGCCTCAGGGCGGACGGCACAGCCGTCCTTTCCCGACAGGCAAGCACTTATTTCAGCAAAGCCTTCAGCAGTTTGCCCATTTCCGACGGGTTGCGCGTGACCGTGAAGCCGCACTCTTCCATGATGGCAAGCTTGGCATCGGCGGTATCTGCGCCACCGGAAATCAGCGCGCCGGCATGGCCCATGCGCTTGCCCGGTGGAGCCGTCACACCGGCGATGAAGCCGACGATCGGCTTCTTCATGTTGGCCTTGCACCACTTGGCGGCTTCCGCCTCGTCCGGGCCACCGATTTCGCCGATCATGATGACGGCATCGGTATCGGGGTCGTCGTTGAACATGCGCATCACGTCAATGTGCTTGAGGCCGTTGATCGGGTCACCGCCGATACCGACCGCCGAAGACTGGCCCAGACCAATTTCGGTCAGCTGCGCCACTGCTTCATAAGTCAGCGTACCCGAGCGAGAAACCACACCGATGCGGCCCTTGCGGTGAATGTGGCCGGGCATGATGCCGATCTTGATTTCGTCAGGCGTAATCAGCCCCGGGCAGTTCGGGCCCAGCAGCAGGGTTTCCTTGCCACCGGCTGCGACCTTGGCCTTCATCTTGTTACGCACGACCAACATGTCGCGGACGGGGATGCCTTCGGTGATGCAGATGGCCAGATCGAGATCGGCCTCAACGGCTTCCCAGATGGCATCAGCAGCACCCGCCGGCGGAACATAGATGACGGAAACGGTAGCACCCGTTTCCTTCGCGGCTTCCTTGACCGAGGCGTAGATGGGAATATCGAAAATCTTTTCGCCGGCCTTCTTGGGGTTTACGCCAGCGACAAAGCAGTTCTTGCCGTTCGCGTATTCCTGGCATTTTTCGGTGTGGAACTGACCGGTCTTGCCGGTGATGCCCTGGGTAATGACCTTGGTGTTCTTGTTGATGAGAATCGACATGGTTGCTCCTTACTTGCCAGCGACGGCGGCAACCGCCTGCTTCGCTGCGTCTGCCATGGTGTCGGCGGAAATGATGGGAAGACCGGAATTCTTGAGAATTTCCTTGCCCAGATCCTCGTTGGTGCCCTTCATGCGCACGACCAGCGGTACGGACAGGTGCACTTCCTTGGCTGCCGCGACCACGCCAGTGGCGATGGTGTCGCACTTCATGATGCCGCCGAAGATATTGACCAGAATGCCCTTGACCTTGGGGTTCTTCAGCATGATCTTGAAGGCTTCGGTGACTTTTTCCGTCGTCGCGCCGCCGCCCACATCGAGGAAGTTGGCGGGTTCTGCGCCGAAGAGCTTGATGGTGTCCATGGTCGCCATGGCCAGGCCCGCACCATTCACCAGACAGCCGATGTTGCCGTCGAGCGAGATGTAAGCCAAATCAAACTTCGAGGCTTCGATTTCATCCGGATCCTCTTCGTCCAGATCGCGGTAAGCGACGATTTCCGGGTGACGATAAAGGGCGTTCGAGTCGAAATTGAACTTGGCGTCGAGGGCCTTGATGTTGCCGTCGCCTTCGAGAATCATCGGGTTGATTTCGGCCAGGCTGGCATCGGTTTCCATGTAGCAGGTATAAAGATTACGGATCAACTCGGTCGCACGGCTCACCGATTCGGCAGGTACGCCGATTCCGAAAGCCAGATTACCCGCCTGCTTTTCGGTCAGACCGGTCAGCGGATCGACAAATTCCTTGAGAATTTTCTCCGGATGGCTGTGGGCGACTTC
>CAZCOS010000017.1:0-33176 GCA_964500605.1 uncultured Sterolibacterium sp. | reverse complement strand
TTGATGCAAATTTCGACCAATCAGGGCTTGCAATTCAAGACGGTATCTGACCCCGCATTTTACATTTCCGCATTTCTTCGCATTTCTTTAATCGATGATAAAATCGTAAAACGATTACCTTATCGATAAGGAATTCTGCATGCTGTCCGTCACCGTCTCCCCAAAGTTTCAGGTCGTGATTCCCCAGGCCGTCCGTGAGCAGATGGGTATCTCGGTCGGGCAGAAGATGCAGGTGATCACGATTGATCGCCGCATCGAGTTGATGCCGATCGAGACAGCAGATAGCGCGCGCGGCTTTCTGGCGGGCATTGACACGACGATCGTTCGTGAGGCTGACCGGGTATGAGTGCCGGTCTTAATCTGGTGGATTCCTGCGGTTGGCTGGAGTATTTCGCCAACGGAGCAAACGCCGATTTTTTTGCCCCCGCGATCGAAGATACAGCGCGTTTAATCGTGCCCACGCTGTGCCTGTTCGAGGTGTTCAAGCGAATCTTGCAGCAGCGCAATGAAAGCGACGCATTGCGTGCCGTCGCCATCATGCGCCAAAGCCATACCATCGATCTGAATGACCACCTTGCGCTTTCGGCCGCCCACCTTTCGGCGCAAACAAAACTGGCTTTGGCCGACAGCATCATCCTGACCTGTGCCCGCCAACGGAAGGCCACGTTATGGACGCAAGATGCACATTTTGAGGGAATGATCGATGTTCGGTATATCGCAAAAAAATGACCGCCCCACCCTATAAGCTCTCAAAATCGGTGTTACTCATTGCTAATCCATTGTTTGTACAAAAAATGATCAAAACAAAAATTCAGACCCTTATTTCCAGCATGAAAACACCCCACTGGGCTCTGAACCTGAGTCTTTTTCTGCTGGGATTGATGGTCTCGATCCCCTTTTTGGAACCCCGTCATCGCTGGCCGATTCCGTCCTTTTACGAAGACTGGAATGCCTTGATGCTGGGCACGCTGGCGGTTCTGACCGTTTTTTTTGCGCCTTTGCGGCGTTTATCCCTGCCCTCAATCGCGCTACTGCCGATTCTGCTCTGTATTGCCGCCTTTCTTCAGTTTCTGACTGGCATAAGTAGTTCTGGCATGGATGTCCTGTTTTACTGCGGCAGCCTGGCCTGGGCGGCGGCCATGGTCTACCTAGGCAGTACCTTGTCGGATCATCTTGGGCGTGAAAGAGTCGTTCGGGGTATTGCCCTTGCGATTCTGGCAGGGGCCTTGCTCAGCGCACTTCTGGCCATTATGCAAAGAGTTGATTTTCGTCTTCCTGGAGATATCGCTTTTCCATCCGTCAACGGGCGAATCCTGGCTAATGTGGGACAGCCCAACCTGCTCGCCACCTATCTCTGGATGGGGATTTGTGCATTACTTTACTTTCGGGCGACCCTGAATCTTTCGCTGGTCTACGCCCTGGCCGGGCTTCTCATCTTCGGTAGCGCAGTCGGTCTGACCTCATCGCGGATCGGCTTGCTCCATGGACTCGTATTGGCCGTGGCCGCTTTCTGGATTGCTTCCCGCCAGCCCGGAAAAAAAATGTCTGAGATTGCGTTCTTCTTGCTGGGGACAACACTATTTGCCTACTTGTCCGGAGAGGCTTCAAGGTTATTGCCGTGGAAGTACGCAGCTTTGACTCCCAGTGCCTTTGAACGACTGCGTGCCGGCATCACGTCCGGCGACGCACGGCTTGATATCTGGCGCGATGCCATCCACCTGATTCTGGAGCATCCCTGGTTAGGGAACGGCGTGGGTCATTTCCCTTGGCGGATGGTGGAGGCTGCAGCTAGTGCGCCGGAAGGTGCCGCCACCTTCCCGGGGAGTGAGCATAGCCACAACCTATTCTTGCAGCTGGGTTTTGATTTCGGCTTGATTGTGACAGCACTGGTTTGTCTTGCGCTGCTACGGTGGATTTTCAGCCTTCGCCACGCACCTTCCGGAATAGCCGGATACTTTGCACTGGCCCTGCTCATCCTGTTGGGCGTACACAGCCAACTAGAGTATCCGCTCTGGTATCCCGCTTATCTGGGGCTGTTTGCGCTGCTCTTTGGGGTGCTTGATTCCAGCCCCCGATACATCGCCATTCCTCGTCGGACGACACTGGTCGTAGCCTTTACCGGGGCCGTACTGGCACTCATTCCGGTCCGTATGGATTTGGTAACCCTTGAAAACGTCATTTATGATCCAGAGCATCTTAAGCAATCCAAGACAGACTCCAAGGAAAGGATCAAGGCACTTGAGAATCTGTCCTTGAACTCCTCGCTTGCAGCTCATGCTCGGATTGCATTCGCGCTCATGATGCTGCCTGAGCCCGATCGGGCAAAAGCACAAAGCCAGATCTGCGAATCAGCCATGCGGCTTTGGCCAGATCATGTGCTCATTTTGCACTGCGCCATCCTGCGACAAATGTCAGGGCGCATGGAAGAAGGGCAAGCTCTGTATGACACGCTACAGAAGGCTTTTCGCAGAGGGGAGCAGCAGGCTGACATTAAAACCTACCTGGAGATGGCCAAAAAAAGAAACCCCGGGGTCTTAGACCTCGGGGTTTCTTCAAAAAACAAAGAAACAAATTGATACTGAAACAGGGCTGCTTACGACACGCCGTAGGCCGTAAAGGTCGCCGAAGTATTCTTCGGGCCATTCAGTGTGCAGACAACGGACGCATCCACAGACACCGCAGCAGCAGTGATCGTATAACCAGCTGGCAGCCCGCCTTGAATAAGGCTTCCACCATCGTCGCAGTTATCTACTGCAGAGGTACCTGCCTTAGAGGAGTTTACCTTTCGTGCCCCGTAGTTTACGGTCATGCCAGATGCGATACCCCCAGCCACCCCTTGAGTCGCTGCTTTCTGCGCGTCATCCGATAGATCAATGAACTTCGGTAGAGCCGTTGCCGCCAGAATCCCCAGGATCACGATCACGACGATCAGTTCGATCAGGGTAAAGCCTTGTTGCTGTTTCATGTATTTCCCCTTGTCAAAAATTGCAAAAAAGACTTGGACTGTTGCCGCAAGCCGATCATGACACCCATACCTGACGATTCAAGACCCCGATTTCTGGGGGCGTTTCCATCCGGGATGCATGCACGTCGGGCGAGTGTACCGTAAAGCATTCTGGAATTCCATAAAAAACATTTGCCAACTCCGTGATGAAGTTGGGGTTTTGGCAACATCTGGGGGGTTCAGAAGGTGTAGGCCACGGCTTTGGTTTGCCCTTCGAGTTCATCGAGTAGTTTGAGGAAAGGACCGAGTTCGCGATAGCGGTCGGCGGTTTGGCGAAGGTGTTTCATAACGAGAGGCATGTCCTTGAGGTAGCCGTCCTTGCCGTCACGGTGGGAAAGGCGGGCGAAGATGCCGAGGACTTTGATGTGCCGCTGGGCCCCCATCCATTCGTAATCGCGGTGGAAGTCACCAAAGTCGGCGCGTACTGGCAGACCGGCCCGGCGCGCTTTTTCCCAGTAGCGGACGAGCCAATCCAGCGTTTGCTCTTCTTCCCACTCGATGTAGGCGTCCTTGAAGAGCGAAACAAGGTCGTAGCTGATCGGGCCGAAGACAGCATCCTGAAAGTCGATGATGCCCGGATTCTTTCCGCTGCCACTTCCTTCTTCACCTTCTTGAAGCATGAGGTTGCGGCTGTGGTAATCGCGGTGAACGAAGACCTGCGGTTCGGCGAGATTGGTGGCAAGGATGCGCTCGAAGGCTTGGTCCATGACCCGACGCTGGGCTTCACTCAGTTTTTTTCCGAGGTGTTTTTCTACATACCATTCCGGAAAGAGCATCAGCTCGCGATACAGGAGGGCACGGTCGTATTCTGGCAGCACACCCGGGCGGCTGGCTTTCTGGAGGAGGATCAGCGCATCCGTGGCTTCGCCGTAAAGCTGTCGCGCACGGGCTTCGGTGCGGTCTGCCTGCAGTGCCGCCAGATAGGTGGTGTTACCCAGATCGGAAAGCAGGAGAAAACCTCGTTCGAGGTCTTGCGCAAGGACTTCGGGGGCCTGTGCGCCGCTGGCTTTGATGAGGGCTTGCACTTTCAGCCAGGGCCGGCAGTCTTCGTGTTCGGGGGGCGCGTCCATGACGATCCGGCTGCGGCCATCTTGATACTGCACGCGAAAGTAGCGGCGGAAGCTGGCATCGGCCGAAGCTGGAGCCAGGGTGAATTCGGCGGCCGGGTCTTGTTGTTTGAGCCAGTCGATGATTTGGGTTTCCCGTTTCATGGTGGTGAGGATGTTCTGTGACGTTCTGTGGAAAAGAGGGTGGGGCGGGTGGCAATGGTGGGCCAACGGTAGGCAAGAGGCCGATGATAGAATGGAAAATTCCGTTATTTGACCATACAGCCGCGCAGCTTCCAGGCTGTTCGCTCTTCTGTCTGACTTTTTCACATGGCTTCTTCCTGGCGCGGCATCCTGTTGGCTTTGACCTGTCTTGGAGGAGGCTCGCCCCTCCTGGCCGCGCAAAAGGCGGCTTCCGGTTCTTCGGTTGCTGCTCCCGCGCAACCGGCCTATCTGGAGGCTGACCGGATTTCCGGGCAGAACGACCGCGAAATGGTGGCCGAAGGCCATGTCCACTTGCGCAAGGAGATCAATATGCTCTTTGCGGATCGTCTCGTTTATCGCGAGGATGAATCCGAAGTGGAAGCGACGGGGAATGTGCGTCTGACGCAGGAAGGCGCGGTCATCACCGGGCCACACCTGAAGTTGAAGATGGATGAGCACATCGGCTTCTTTGATGCGCCGAAGTATTCGATCAAGCGTGCCATGCCGGGAACGCCAGCCGGGCGCGAAACGACAGGTAGCGGCGAAGCCCGTCGCCTTGATTTTGAAGGCAAGAACCATTACCGCCTGACCGACGCGACTTACAGCACCTGTGGCCCTTCCGACCCGGCCTGGTTTGCTCGGGCGGAAGACATGACGCTGGATTACGTCACGGAAACCGGGATTGCCCGCGATGCCACACTGCATTTCAAGGATGTGCCTCTGCTGTATTCCCCCTGGCTGACTTTTTCACTGAACAACCGGCGCAAGAGCGGTTTTCTGGCCCCGACGCTGGGGACGACGAGCAAGAGTGGCCTGGAATTCACCGTCCCGTATTTCATCAATATCGCACCGGATATGGATGCCACCGTGGCACCGCGTGTGATGACCAAGCGGGGTGTGGCACTGACGGGTGAATTCCGTTACCTGGATTTCAACCACAATGGCCGTTTGCAGGGCGAATGGTTGCCGAAGGATAACGCCACAGGCATGCAGCGCAGCAGTGTTTCTTATACCCACAACCAGAATTTCGGAATGGGCATCAGCGGCAACCTGAATCTGAATCGGGTTTCGGACGACACTTATTTTTCTGATCTTTCTTCACGGATTACCCATATCGCGCAAAACAATCTGCTGCGGGAAGGCAGCTTGCGTTACGCTTCGACCTGGTGGAGTGCCAGCATCATGGCGCAGAGTTTCCAGACGCTGCAAGATCCGGCACTACCGCCGGTTGCCGTTCCTTATCGCCGCCTGCCCCAGGTCAGCCTGAATGCGACCCGGGCCGATCTGCCTTTCGGTGCGACGCTGACCATGCGGGGTGAATACGTTCACTTTGCTCACCCCACCCAGATCGAAGGTTCGCGCACGACTTTGCATCCGCAGATTTCTTTCCCGCTCCAGACGCCTGCTTTTTACATCACGCCCAGTCTGGCCCTTCATTCCACGAGCTACCATCTTGAGCGTCAGACACCGGGCACGGCAGACCGTTTCACGCGGAATGTGCCCCTTTTCAGTGTTGATAGCGGGCTGGTTTTCGAACGCCCCCTCATGTTCAATGAACGCGAGATGACGCAGACGCTGGAGCCTCGCCTCTACTATCTGCGCGTGCCGACCCGACCGCAACAGCAGCTGCCTGTTTTCGATTCCGGGGTTGCGGATTTCAATTTTGCCCAGATTTTTTCGGATAACCGTTACACCGGAGGGGACCGCATCAGCGATGCCAATCAGCTGACTGCCGCCGTGACTTCCCGCCTCGTCGACCCGCAAAGCGGGGCCGAGCTTTTACGCGGTGCAGTGGGGCAACGCTATTATTTCAAGGACCAGGAGGTCACGCTTCCGGGTGAGTCTCCACGCACATCCAAGACCGCCGATTTTCTTGCGGCATTGAACGGAAGCCTCGGTCATGGCGTCTTTCTTGATGCGGGCCTTCAGTACAACCCGCGCGAGGGCCAGATGGAGCGTTTCTCGGCGGGGGCACGTTACAACCCGAGCCTAGGCAAGACTCTTTCCGCCAGCTATCGCACCAACCGGAACCAGATCGGGACGGTCAATGGTATCAAGCAGATCGACCTTGCGGGCCAATGGCCCATCTGGCAGGGCTGGACAGGGGTAGCTCGCTACAACTATTCATTGGCCGACCGACGCCTCATCGAAGCAGTCGGCGGGCTCGAATACAATGCCGACTGCTGGGCCTCACGCGTGGTTTTACAGCGCATCGCCACGGCAACGGGCGATTCGAGCACCGCTTTCTTCATCCAGCTCGAATTGAACGGATTTTCAAGTATCGGCTCCAATCCGCTGGACATGCTCAAACGCAGCATTCCGGGCTATAGCCGTTTGCAACAGCCCGCCGCCGACCCTGTATTCGGAAGTCATTGAACCTCTCGAACCTTCCGTCCTCTTTCACGGAATCATCATGAAATCCAAGACGCCCTTTCTGCCCTTTCTTTCTTTGTTCCTTTTGCTGCTGCTCTCCGGCTTCCTGCCCGCCACGGTGACGTCCGCTCCGGCTCTGGCCTCAGCCACTGTGGCGGATCGTATCGTCGCCGTCGTCAATGATGAGGCCATCACGCTCAATGAGCTGAACACCCGAACAGCGGCCATTGAACGACAGTTGAGCGGGCAGGGAACGCAGCTGCCCCCCCGCGGCATCCTGGAGCGGCAGATGCTTGACCGTCTGATAACCGAGCGCATCCAGCTCCAAATGGCCAAGGAATCCGGTATTCAGGCCGACGATACCCAGCTGGATGCCTATCTGCGCCGCGTTGCTGAAGCGAACAAACTGAGCGTGCCGGAATTCCGGGCCGCGCTTGAAAAGGATGGCCTGATCTGGAGCCAGTTCCGCGAGGAAATCCGCAATGAAATCACCCTCAGCCGCCTGCGCGAACGCGAAGTCGATAACCGCATCAACATCTCCGATGCGGAAATCGACAACTATCTTGCGACACCCGTTGCCAATTCGGCGGGTGGAGAAGAGTATGTGCTGGCCCATATCCTGTTGCGGATCTCCGATAACGCCAGCCCGGAGCAGCTGCTTCGTATTCGGGGCCGTGCCGAACAGGCGTTGTCGCAGCTCAAGCGCGGCGACGATTTCGCCCAGGTCGCCGCCAGCTTTTCTGACGCACCGGATGCCATGAGCGGTGGCATTCTCGCGGCCCGCCCGCTCGATCGCCTTCCATCCATTTACGCCGAGGCCGTGAAGGGCCTGAAAAACGGAGAAATCAGCGGTGTCCTGCGTAGCCCCGCCGGTTTCCACATCATCAAGCTGATCGACCGCTCTGCCGCAGGCAAATCCGTCAAGCCCTTGCGCCAGACCCATGTCCGTCACATTCTCATCAAGGTTAACGAACTGGTTCCGGATGCGGAAGCCCGTCGCAAGGCGGGCTTGCTGAAAGAGCGGCTGGATAACGGCGCAGATTTTGCCGAGCTGGCCCGAGCCAATTCCAACGATCTATCTGCGGCCAAGGGCGGCGATCTGGGTTGGGTTTATGAAGGCGATACCGTTCCGGAATTCGAGCGCGCCATGGATGGCCTGAAAAATAACGAAATCAGCGGCCCGGTGAAATCGCCCTTTGGCTGGCACGTCATTCAGGTGCTCGACCGCCGGATCGAAACCGCATCAGTGGAACGTCAGCGCATGGCCGCGCGACAAGCCATCCGTGAAAGCAAGCTCGATGAAGCCTATCAAGACTGGGTGCGCCAAATTCGCGATCGGGCCTACGTCGAAATTCGTCTGGACGAAAAATGAAGAAAATCGCCATCACCAGCGGTGAACCCGCAGGGATCGGCCCTGAACTTTGTCTGACCCTGGCCCGGCATCCTCAAGCCTCTCGGCTTGTTGTCCTCGCAGACCGCGAACTGCTGGCGCAACGCGCCCTCCAATGCGGTCTTGATTTTGTAGAGTTTGCCAGCCGGGTCGAAATCCATTCAATCCCCCTTCGCGCCCTCAGCGTGGCCGGGCAACTGAATACCGCCAATGCGCCCTATGTGGTCGAGCTCATCGATCACGCCATCGAAGGTTGCCGTGCAGGGACGTATGCGGCCATGGTCACGGCTCCATTGCACAAGGGCATCCTCAACGATGCCGGTTTGCCCTTTACCGGCCACACGGAATACCTCGCTGAACAAACCGGAACGGCCCGCGTGGTCATGATGCTTGCCGGTGCCGGGCTGCGCGTGGCCCTGGCCACGACGCATCTCCCGCTGCGTGCCGTGGCGGATGCCATCACGAAGGAGGCACTGACGACCACGATCCGTATCCTTCACGAAGATCTGGTTCAAAAATTCGGCATCCCGCATCCGCGCATCCTCGTAGCGGGGCTCAACCCGCATGCGGGCGAAGGCGGTCACATGGGCCGGGAAGAAATCGAAGTCATCCAGCCCGTGCTCGAAGCCTTGCGCAGCGAAGGCATGAACCTAGTCGGCCCGCTGCCAGCCGATACGCTCTTCACGGCCAAGGTGCTGGAAGGTTCAGATGCACAACTGGCGATGTATCACGATCAGGGCCTGGCCGTCCTCAAATACGCCGCCTTCGAGGATGGCATCAACATCACGCTGGGACTGCCCATACTTCGTACCTCGGTGGATCATGGAACGGCTCTGAATCTTGCCGGAACCGGACGCGCCGACCCGCGCAGCCTCTACGCGGCCGTCGATCTGGCGATCGAGCTATCAGAATCCGCCTCTTCGTCGGGCAAGCGTGATTCCGCATGACTGCGCCGCACCAGGCTCGCAAACGCTTCGGCCAGAATTTCCTGAATGACGAAGGTGTCATCGCCGACATCGTCGGTGCCATCACCCCTCGTCCTGACGACTGCATGGTCGAAATCGGCCCTGGTTTGGCTGCGCTGACGACGCCGCTGCTCGACACACTGCGTCATCTGCACGTCGTCGAAATCGACCGCGACCTGATCGCCCGTCTCAAAACGCGCTTCCGGCCTGAGCGATTGACGATCCACGAAGGGGATGCGCTGTCCTTCGATTTTTCTGAATTGGCCAGCGGCCCAGCCAGTCTGCGCATCGTCGGCAATCTGCCTTACAACATCTCGACACCGCTGCTGTTCCACCTTTCAAGCCATGCCGATCAGGTTCGTGACATGCACTTCATGCTGCAAAAAGAAGTCGTTGAGCGCATGGTGGCGCAACCCGGCGAAGGCGATCATGGCCGCTTGTCGGTGATGCTGCAATACCGCTACGCGATGGAACTGCTGTTCATCGTTCCACCCACGGCCTTCACCCCTGCGCCCAAGGTCGATTCCGCCATCGTGCGCATGACACCCCTGCCAGCGACGCGTCCACGTGCCAAAGACGAAGCCCTGTTTGCCCGGTTAGTCAGCGCGGCTTTCAGCCAGCGACGAAAAATGCTGCGCAACACCCTGCGCGAACTTGTCAGTGAACAAGAGCTCATTGCTCTGGGCATCGACCCGACAGCCAGAGCCGAAGAGCTGGGGGTGAAAGATTATCTTCACATTGCCAATTCACGGGCGGAATAAAAACGGATTGCATAAAGCACCTTCCGTCTGCTCAGTCTGGCACGCTGTCACGTCTCGACAATCATGGTCAGGCGGCTATACTTCGGGGCTATTGTCCTTGCTGCCCCTACCGACATTTCGGTCGGATCAACTTTTTTTCGGAGCCTGCAAATGACCCATTCACCGACTCCTCGCTATACCGGCGTTGCCATCTTCCTGCACTGGCTGATCGCGATCGGCATTTTTTGCATGATCCCGGTGGGTGTTTATATGCACGACCTGCCGCTGAGCCCAGAAAAATTGCAGCTTTATTCCCTGCACAAATCCGTCGGTGTCGTTCTTCTCCTGCTCATCCTCGTCCGTCTTGCCTGGCGCGTCACACACCGCCCCCCTGAGCTTCCCGCCACGATGTCAGCCAAGGAACAGCGCATCGCCCATGGCATGTCGCATACCCTCTATCTCCTCATGATCCTCTCCCCTTTGACCGGCGGCCTGATGAGTGCTTTCTTCGGAAAACCCGTTGTTCTTTTCGGGGTTCTGCCGCTGCCTAATCCCGTGGAAGCCAATGAAGAACTCGGCAAACTCTTCGCCATACTGCACGAAGTCAGTAATTACGCGCTTTGCACACTGGTCGTTCTGCACATCCTCGCCTCGCTCAAGCACCACTTCAAGGAACGTGACGACGTGATGGCGCGTATGCTGCCCTTCCTGGCCAAGGATCGCACATGATTTTTTCTCCCCGCCTCTCGCTAACCACCGGGCTTGCGCTGTGTGGACTTGTTCTGGCCTCGATCTGTGCGCCTGGTCTGGCGGCAGAATACAGCGTGGTGCGCACTGAAAAAAGCAGTATCCGGTTCGTTGCTAAGCAAATGGGCGTCCCCGTCGAAGGCCGTTTCTCCCGCTTCAATGCCCGGGTTCGCTTTGATCCGGCTAAGCCGGACCAATCCACCGCCCAGATTGATGTCGATCTGGCCGGTATCGATGCGGGGAGTGCCGAGGCCAACGAAGAAGTGAAGGGCAAGGACTGGTTCAACATCAAGGAAATTCCCGTTGCCAGTTTTTCAGCCACCCAGCTCAAATCGCTGGGGAACAACCGCTTTGAGGCCAGCGGGAAAATGAACATCAAGGGGCAAATCCGGGAGCTGACTTTCCCGCTGACGGCAAAGCGCGAAGGGGCGGATATGGCCCTTGAGGGCAGCCTGCCGATTCACCGACTGCAATATGGGATCGGTGGCGGCGTCTGGTCAGATCCCTCTGTCGTTGCCGATGAGGTACAGCTTCGTTTTCGTCTGCTGCTGGGTGCTGCCCCCGCTACTTCTGCAAACTCTGTAACGCGTGCAGCAACAACGCCGGTCTCTGTCCTGAAATCTGCCACCCAATCCTCGCCAAACAGGAAGGTGCACTGACCCATGAGCCACACCGAATCTGACAAACTCCGTCTCGATCCGGGACCTGCTTCAACCTCTTCCCTGTCTTTGACGCTGGAAGATATTCCTGCCGCACAATCCTCCCCCGAAAAGAAGGCTTTGCCCGTCATTGACACAACGGCAGCACTGGAAGCCTTTCCAGCCGTCCAGAAGAAAATCCAGGCCATGTGGGCCAGCGGGGAGTGCGATCAGTTCCTGCATAGCCTATTCATGGACACACGCGGTGGTACGCGGCGAGGCTTCCCGATGGATGCGGCTGACGAAATCATGTTCCTCGTCAAGTTCAACAAGACGGTACGGGCCATGCCACTGAAAGACCAGATGAACGTCAGCTTTGCCGAAGCTTTTCGCATCATCGATCAGGCCGACCAGAAACGCCTGACGGCGGGTGTGTCGGATGTCTGGGGGGCGACGGGCGTTGTCGGAGAGGGGCAGGCCCGCCCCGCACGCTCAACTGCTACGGGAGCAGCTTCGTCCAGAAACCGGGCAATGAAGAAATCCGGCAAGCTGATGAACATCCTGCCCTGGATCATCCTGGCGGGTGTGGTCGCCCTGGCTTACAAACTGCTCCATCCGGTTTTCACTTCAGCGGGCCCGGCCATTGGGGGTTAATTGGTGCTTAGGGCTCAAAACTCCAGCGGATCCACATCCAGATGCCAGCGCAGCCCGCGAACCGTTTTTTTCGCATAGAGCTTTGAAACCCAGTCCGCCAGGAATTTTTGCAGTAAGGGTCGGTGGCTGGATTCGACCAGAAGCTGCCCCCGTTCGAGCGACATGACGCGAAACATCCGCATCGGTACCGGATCGTAAATGCTGATGCCTTCGGGCAAACTGGCCAGGACTTCCCGTGCGAGGACAACGGCTTCAGACAGCCAGGCCAGGGCTTCGTCAAGTTGCCGTGCTTCGGCACGCAGCATGGCCTGAAAAGTGAACGGTGGAAAGCCTGCCGCCTGACGCTCATCCAGCTGCATCCGGGCAAAACGGTCGTAGTCGTGCGCCACCAGGGCCTGATAGAGCGGATGAGCAGGATATTCCGTCTGGATCAGGACTTCTCCGGGCAGGCTCGCCCGGCCACTACGTCCGCCCACTTGCATCAACTGGCTGAACAGACGCTCCGGGGCACGAAAATCCGCTGCAAACAGGGCGGCATCCGCACCGACGACCCCCACGAGTGTGAGTTTTGGGAAATCGTGCCCTTTGGCGAGCATTTGAGTGCCAATCAGGATATCGGCCCGCCCTTCGTGAATTGTGTCCAGCACGGTGGCCCATTTTGTGGGGGTGTTGGCGGAATCACGATCGACGCGCAGAAGTCGGGCCTCCGGAAAACGCGATGCCAGGGTTTCTTCCAGCCGTTGCGTCCCTCGTCCGAAAGCGTGGATGTCGAGATTGCCGCATTCGGGGCAGTGATGGGGAATCCCGGCTTCTAGCCCGCAATGGTGGCAACGCAAGCGGCGGTCTGCCAGATGCACTACAAGATTGGCGGCACAGCGGCGACAACGGCTCACCCAGCCACAGGCTGTACAGGAGAGTACCGGCGCGTATCCTCGCCGGTTGAGGAAGACCAGACTTTGTTCCTTGCGGGCCAGACGTTCGGCAATCGCCTTGAGCAGATCCGCACTCAGACCGTCTTGCAATTTCTCGCGTCGGGTGTCGATGCAGCGCACGGTAGGGGGAGATTCAGCCACGGCTCGACGGTTCAGACGCAGCGATTCATAACGGCGGCTTTGCGCGCTGGCATGGTAGTAAGTTTCGAGAGAAGGCGTGGCCGAACCCAGTACGATGGGAACATTGCACTGCCGGGCACGCCAGATGGCGATATCGCGTGCCGAGTAGCGCATGCCATCCTGCTGCTTGAAGGAGGGATCGTGTTCTTCATCCACGACAATGAGCCCCAAACGCGATAAGGGAGCGAATACGGCCAGACGGGTTCCAAGCAGGATGTCGACCTGTCCTTCTAGCGTGTCGATAAACCCTCGCGCACGAGCGGCCTCCGCTAATCCGCTGTGGGCCGAAACAATCTGGGCTTGCGGAAATCGGGTGCGAACCCGGCCTTCGAGCTGCGGTGTGAGCGCGATTTCGGGGACCAGCATCAAGGCTTGCTTTTCCTGTTCCAGGGTCGCTGCAATCAGCCGCAAATACACCTCGGTTTTGCCGCTGCCGGTGATGCCCTGCAAAAGAAAAGGCGTGAATCGCCCCAGCTTCGATGTCACCGTAGCAACCGCCTGGGCTTGTTCTTCCAGAAGCTCGGGCAAAACCGGCGCAGACGAGTGATCGCCAGGTTTGGACTTTCGGCGAATGGGGAGTTTTCCGCGCCGCAGGTAAGGCGGCAAAGCCATGGCCATGACTTCGCCGAGAGGCTGCTGGTAATAGCGGCTGCAAAATCCGGCCAGTTCCAGCCAGTCCTGCGGTAAAGGCGGGAGTTCGCGCAGGATGTTTTTTGCACAGCGCAGCTTTTCCAGGGGCTGATCGCTGTCTTCCCGTACCTCGACAATGACGCCCGTTTTTTCGCCATGTCCGAAGGGAACTCGTACACAACGGCCAACATCCGTGGCTTGTGCATCCTCCGAAAGGTAGTCAAACAGACGGGGCAGCGGAATATCGAGCGCGACACGCAGAATGGGCATAGCCACTCACCGATTCGTTGAAGTTGCAGTGATGTTCAAAGATTTCACTTCGACTAAATGGCCTAATCCATTGCTACAAAAGAAAAAACAAAGCCCATCCGACCTGTGGATAATTTTGTGGGCAAATGTGGGGAATTCATTGGAAATCTATGACATTCGGCATAATGTTGATCAAAGGCCCGGCGAGTTATTACTTCAAAAACAATTCGTTACTGTTGTGCTCAAAAAAATAAGCGCGCCGGAAGATGGCTTCCGGCGCGCAAGTTTGCGCTGTGCATAAGTCAGGACAGGACTACAGGAAGTCAGGCTGGATTCGGCGTCTGGCTCTGGTTTCGGCGTAGCTCCCGGCTGTAGTCATGCACGGTATTGACCAGCGTCGTGACGTGGTCGGGGGGCGTGAATTGGGAAATGCCGTGCCCCAGATTGAAGACATGGCCGCCGCCCGGGCCGCCGGCGTGAAAATCGTCCAGCACACGCTTTGCTTCCTTCGCCACGACTTCGGGCGAGGCAAAGAGTGTGATGGGGTCAAGATTCCCTTGCAGCGCGACGCGGTCGCCCGTACGCCGCCGTGCTTCGGCCAGGCTGGCCGTCCAGTCGAGACCGACCGCGTCAGAGCCGATGTCGGCGATGTCTTCCAGCCAAAGTGCACCGCCTTTGGTGAAAACAATGCTGGGCACGCGCTGACCGTCGCGTTCTTTTGTCAGGGCGGCAATGATGCGCGCCAGATAGGGCAGTGAAAACTCACGATACGCCCGGTGCGACAACGCCCCGCCCCAGGTGTCGAAAATCATCGCAGCCTGCGCACCGCTGGCAATCTGGGCATTGAGATACTGGATGACAGACTGCGTCGTGATGTCGAGGATGTGATGCAGCAGGTCGGGACGATCGAACATCATCGTTTTGAGATGACGAAAATCGCTCGATGCGCCGCCTTCGATCATGTAACAGGCCAGCGTGAAGGGGCTGCCCGAGAAACCGATCAGGGGCACCGAGTTATCCAGCGCACGCCGAATTTCAGACACGGCATCCATGACATACCGCAGATGGTCGTAAGGGTCGGGCGCGATCAGGTCGCGGATGGCCCATTCCTCACGCAGGGGCCGCTCAAATTTCGGGCCCTCGCCTTCGATGAAATAAAGCCCCAGCCCCATCGCATCCGGCACGGTGAGGATGTCTGAAAAAAGGATGGCTGCATCCAGCTCGTAACGGGCCAGCGGTTGAAGCGTGACCTCGCAGGCCATGCCAGGAGATTTGCACAGGTTGAGAAAATTACCGGCCCGTTTCCGGGTCTCGCAGTATTCCGGCAGATAACGCCCTGCCTGGCGCATCAGCCAGACCGGCGTGTAATCCACAGGCTCGCGTAGCAGGGCACGCAAGAAAGTATCGTTCTTGGGACGGTTCATGGCAAAAGACGTGAAAAAGATAATCGTGGATTATCTCATCGGATTTGCGATTACTTCATTCTCGTTTCCCTCTTTTCGAAGGGGTGGGAAGTCAAATACGATTATTCTTAAGTGTTCGCCCCTCAGTCTTCTTCCCGTCGCCCGCTTCGCAAGCCCAGGTCTTTGAGTTTTCGGTACAGATGGGTGCGTTCCAATCCGGTTCTTTCGGCCAGGCGGGTCATGTTGTTGCCTTCCTGGCGCAGATGGTGTTCGAAATAGAGTCGTTCGAAGCATTCCCGGGCTTCGCGCAGGGGCATGGCCAGAATTTCGGCGGAAAAACCCGCAGGAATGGTGGTTCCATAGCCTTGCGCTGCAAAAAGCTGGCTAACTTCTTCGCCGCTGATTTCTTCTTCCAGTGCCGATAGAGCCAGTGATTTCACAGCACTGCGCAGCTCGTCGTAACCATTGGGCCAACTGTGCTGGCGCAGGGCATTGAGTGCGGCTGTCGTAAAACGGCGAGGCGGTACTTCGCCCGCTTCGATGCGTTGCTGGAGCAGATGGTTCGCAATTTCCGGGATTTCATCGCGCAGTTCGACAAGGCTGGGGACGGCCAGCCAGACATCGAATAGCTTGAGCTGGCTATCCGTCCAGCCTTGTGCCAGCAGATCGGTGGTTTCAAAAGCCGTGGCGGCCACCAGGCGCAGATCATGACGGGCCAACCTATCGGCGGCAAACAGGAGGTTTTTTTGCTGCAAGCGATTGAGCCGCCCCAACTCGCCCGCAAAGAGTACGCCACCGCGTGCCGCTTCCAGCATTTCCAGCGTCAGGGGGGCACTATCCTGGCCCAGATCAAACCAGCTCTTGCCGGAAGGCAGGAGGGTGCGGGCCGCCAGTTCGGCGATGCCACCCGGGGCGGAGCGAAGCATCACCGTCCGGCTGCCGCTGGCCACCTGTTCCAGTTTTTTTCGCAAGTCGCGCAAAATGGCCGAGCGGCTGAAGGCGGCGAGTGTCAATCCACCCGCTGTCTGCGTCGGGGTCTTGGTCAGACCTTTTTTCACTGCAGCCAGCAGTTTTTGCAAGGCAATGGGTTTTTCCAGAAAATCGAGCGCGCCGATGCGTGTGGCTTCGACGGCGGTTTCGATCGTGCCGTGGCCAGACATCATGATGACGGGCATGGTGAGCTGGCCATTGGCGGACCATTCCTTGAGGAGGGTAATGCCGTCGGTATCCGGCATCCAGATGTCGAGCAGGACCAGGTCTGGGCGGGCGGCTTCGCGCGCTTGGCGGGCAGCGGCGGCATTTTCGGCCAGACGGACATCGTGCCCCTCGTCAGCCAGAATTTCCGAGAGCAGTTCCCGGATGCCCATTTCATCATCGACGACCAGTATTTGCGCCATTTTCTTTCCTTATGCGATTCCGTTATTTTTGCATGCTGCAGGATTGATAGGTTCATGCTGAAAGTGGCAGATGAATCGTGATTTCTGCACCGCGGGGCTGTCTGTTGGCGACACGGATTTCTCCACGATGTTCATCCACGATTTTCTTGACGATGGCTAGCCCCAGTCCTGTTCCCTTGGTTTTTGTTGTGACGTAAGGCTCGAAGACGTGACTAAGAATTTGCGGCGGGAAGCCTGCGCCGTTGTCAGAGACGGAAAGACGAACCCGCGATTCACCGGGCTCAAGACGGGTAGCGATGCAGATTTCGGCTTGTACACCGGTGGTTTCCTTGCGTGCGTCCTCAGCCGCTTCTTGCGCGTTTTTCAGCAGATTGTGAATGACCTGCCGCAACTGAGCCGGATCACCCGCTACCTGCGGTAGGTCATCCGCCAGCAAGGTTCGGAGCTGGATGGGCGTGTATTCGTACAGACCGAGAATGTCACCGATCAGTGCGTTCAGATCGAGCGGCTGAAGCTGTGCGGGTGGCAAGCGAGCATAGTCGCGGAATTCATTGACCATATTTTTCATAGCCTCGACCTGAGTGACGATGGTTTGGGTCGAGCGATTGAGCATGGCGCGTGAATCGTCGTCGAGACGGTCGGCAAGTTTGTGCTGTAGCCGCTCGGCAGATAACTGGATGGGCGTGAGTGGATTCTTGATTTCGTGCGCCAGACGCCGTGCGACTTCGCTCCAGGCCAGCGATCGTTGTGCAGCAATCAGGTGAGTGATGTCGTCGAAAACCAGAACATAGCCACCGCCACTGGCTTCAGGCAGTGTCGAGCCGCGTAATAGCAGCACCTGGGTCGCCATACCGGCGGCTTCGCTGCCGCTGATTTCTACCTGTTGCTGCCATTCGTGGGTGCCATTGGCAAAACCGTTGAGTACGGTTTCCTTGAAAACGTCGTGCCCCGTCCATTCGGACAGCGGGCAGTGGTCGACGTTTTCCAGCCCGTCATGCAGGATTTGACAGGCTCCACGATTGTTGGCGCGGAGCTTGAAGTCCCGGTCGAAAGCCATCACGCCAGAAGAAAGATTGGCCAGCACGCTCTCCAGATAAGCACTGGCGGATTCGACCTTGCTGCGATGACGTTCGGTTTCCTGACGCGCATCGGCCAGCTGGCGGGTCATTCGATTGAAAGACTGTGTGAGGACACCAAGCTCATCGTGCGTTTCCAGTTCGGCGCGAGGGGTGAAATCCCCGGCAGCCACGGCCTGGGTCCCTTCCGCCAGAATCACCAATGGCGCGGCAATGCGACGGGCAAGGAAGATGGCCAAAGCGATGGCGGCAAACAGGGCCAACAGAAGAGCCAGTGTCAGCGTCAGCATGTAAATACGGTTGAGCCCCTGCCGGCCCAGGGAGAGCTCCTGATAATCCCGATAGGCCGTTTCAACATTGCCCGCATTCTGGGCCAGTCCGCTGGGCACGGTGCGGGTCAGTTGAAGGATGCGGGGCTCCATCAATTTTGCCCCACCGAAGACCGGAGTCAGTACGCGCAGGGTAAATCCGTTCGCGGCGTCGCCATCCAGCAGGGAAAGGCCACCGGTTTTCTGGCCTTCCCGCAACTGCGCGGCGGTTGGCAAGATGGGCAGGAGTCTTTCTGTTTGTGGCGAGGAATGGGCCAGCACACGCCCGCTCGCTGAAAACAGGGTCGCGGTATGAATCCCGGCCTGCTCGCGCAATTTCGCCAGACGTGCCGGGCGGATTTCAGCTTCCCCTAGTTGCAGTGCCAATGCGCGCGCCTGCTCACCGAGCTCATCAAGCTGACTATCCATGACATTTCTGGCCAGAGCCAGCCCGCCTTCCAGGGCTCGATCGACCCGCACATCGAACCAGGAATCGATGCTGTTGGCCACGAACTGCATGGATACGCCATAAACCAGTACGCCCGGCATCACGGCCATCGAGGCGAGCATGAGCAACAGGCGAGATTTCAGGCGCGTGCCAAAAATGCCCTGGCGGTATTCGCGCCGCAAGGCATGAAGCTGAACGGCCACCGCGACGAGCAGCGCGACGATCAACAGGGCATTCAGGCTGAGCAGCAGGGGAAAATGATGTGCGAAAAGGGTGGTGTTCGAGCTGGCCGAGGTCAGCAGAAAGAGCAGCATCGCGCTGACGCAGATGACCAGTGTGATGGCAGCAAGGGCCGTTTTTTTCATGGCCATTTATTTCGACTCGCTTCCTGGCACGAACTGCCAGCGCAAGACTTTGGTGTCCACCGTCCATTCTTTACTGACGATGGCATCGAGCTGAAGCGGTTTGGGCAACTGCTGACGATCCAGCGACAACCGCAAAGCCACTTGATAAGGCTCGCCTGGCTTGAGCGCGTTGCGGTCGGCAACCGGCAAGGCCACCGCCCGCCCCATGACGCGTAATGCGTCGGACAGCCGCGCAAAATCCTGATACCAGCCGCTATGACTGGAAAGGCGATATTGCCGCGACAAAGGCGTGTAAGCGAGGCGATAGGTGTAAGTGCGGCCGGCAATGTGTTCGCCGGGCCAGAACCAGCGATTTCGGGTGATTTCGACTTCGAGCAGGAAATACAGCGGAACACCGCGTGTGATGATTTCTTCCAGGGCAGGGCCCAGATCGATATTGAAATCGGCGGTCAGCACATAGCCTTCGTCGCTGGCGGCCAGCCGTGCCGAAGTGGCCTCGATGCCGCTGGCCTGGCTGCTTGGGGAATAGAGCCCTAACCCCAGCCCCAGCCCGAACACCAGGCCGAACTCGAAAATCAGAAAAAATGCCAGAACCCGGGCACGCCCAAAGAAAGGACGCGCCGCAGGTTCAGGGAGTTTTTTCCAGCAGCGCATGAAAGAAGCCGTCGTGGTCGGGATGAGGAATCCATTGCAGATAGGGGCCGTTCCCCACCGTTGCGGCATTTTCGTCCTGCTTCAGGGGCAGACAGCGTGCATCCGGGTGGCGGTACAGGAAAGCGTCGATCTGGCTGGCGTTTTCTTGCGGAAACAGGGAACAGGTGCAGTAGAGCATTTTGCCACCCGGCGTCAGCACTTGCCACAGGGCATCGAGAATCTCTCGCTGAAGTCGGACAAAACCGGCTAGATCTTTTTCGCGGCGTAGCCATTTGATATCCGGATGGCGACGAACGACACCGGAGGCGGAACAGGGTGCGTCGACGAGAATCCGGTCGAAGGGTTGCTTGTCCCACCAGTGTTCAACTGCCCGACAATCGACGGCCAGCACCCTTGCATTCAGCCCCAGCCGCTTCAGATTTTCCTCGATACGAAGCGCGCGAGCGGGTTCGGCTTCGAGGGCGAGCAAATCAAGCTGTGCGCGCTCCAGTAGATGCGTCGTCTTTCCGCCGGGAGCCGCGCAAGCATCGAGCACACGCTGCCCATCTCGCACATCGAGCAGACGGGCAGCCTGTTGTGCGCCCCAGTCCTGCACACTGACCCGACCTTCAAAAAAGCCTGGCAGCTTGTCGACTCCGGTGGGGCGGTCAAGCCGCAAGGCGTTTTCTTCACCGAGCAAGCGGGCGGCAATGCCGGCTTGCGCCAATTCGGCCTGATAATCCTCTCGCGTACCGCGACGGACATTCACGCGCAAGGCCATGGGCGGATGTCCGTTTCCCATGTCAAGGATCGTGGGCCAGTCGTTGGGATAGGCCGCGCGCAGCTTATCCAGCCACCAGCGTGGGTGTTGCCAGTGGGCCGTTTCGTCCGTTTGCGCCGCGGCCAGCAAGCTCTCTGATTGGCGAAGACGATTACGCAGCAGGGCGTTCGCCAGCCCTTTGAATTGCCCGCGCCCGAGGTGGGCGACCGCTTCGACGGCCTGGTCGACCGTAACGTAGGCTTCCGTGGGGCGGGTTTCAAGACGATAGAAGGCGATGAGCAGCAAGGCGCGCAACAGGGGCTTGTCGCCCGCATCGTCCAACGGCTCGCGTAATAAACGATTCAGAAGGAAATCCCCCCGGCCATACTGGCGCAGCGCGCCATAGGACAGGTCCTGGATCGCGCCGCGCTGTGTCGGGCTCAGTACGGCGGATTGGGTCTGCCAGCAATGCGCTAGCGCGTGATCGAGGTTGCGTCCGGCAACGACTTGGGCGAGCACTTCTGCCGCCCGAAAAAAAGCCCAGGCCATCGAATCGACCGGGAGGGAGGGCGAGTTGGAAAGAGCCGCCTCCAAGGAGCTTGCCGCAGGGCGACGAACGCGCCGGGGAATAGAAGGACTCACGAATTCCGGGTCTGGAAACGTCCAAGCGTGCTATTGAGCTGATCGGACTGACGATGAAGTTCCAGCACCGTGGTGGTGATGCCTTCGATGCTTTGATTGTTCTGGCGGGCCAGCTCATCGAGCGTGCGCATCTGCGTCACCATGTCTTCGATGTCGACATGCAGCCCCTCCGAAACACTGGCGGTCTTTTCCGCCAGATCGACGGAGCGGTCGATCATGCCCTGCGTCTGACGCATGATCTGTTCGATCTTGGAAGACTCGGCCGCCAGTTGCTGCATGTAGCGTGACTGGTCGTTCATGTGGCCACTCGTTTCCTCGATGCCGCCGATGATGCCTCCTACCGTCCGGTTGATCTCCCCCAGGCTTTGCTGGGTGCGCTCGGCCAGTTTGCGGACTTCATCGGCGACCACGGCAAAGCCCCGTCCCTGCTCGCCTGCCCGGGCCGCTTCGATGGCCGCGTTGAGTGCCAGCAGATTGGTTTGATCTGCAATTTCAGACACGCTCCCCAGGACTTGATTGATTTGCGAGAGGTGAGAGAGCAACTCAGAAAACCGCTGTGCCAGTGCGCCGCTTTGCGACACGCCGCTGTCGATGGTGGTCAGAATGTCTTCCATGCCGCGCCGCGTATCCGTCAAAGCCTGGCGGCTTTGGGTCAGCTCGTTGTGAGCGATATGCGCCTGGCTGGCCAGCGTATCCAGTTCAATGCGGACATGCTCGGCGTTTTTCGCCGTGTTCCCGGCAATCGAAGCGGTTTCTGTCATCCGAGTCCCCATTTCACGCGCACTGGCTGAGAGCCCGGCCGCCACACCCGCATTGTGTCGTGCGACGGACTGGGCTTCGTCAACCGAGTCACGGACATTGCCACGGAACGTTTCGATGACGTCGACGATGCGGCCCATCTCCTGGCTGTACGATGCCTGCACTGCACAAGGCCGGGAGAGGTTCAGGGCCGAAATCTGCTTCAGATAATCGGAAAGCTCTTCCCACACCTTGACGCCCCAGCGTCGCTCATCGAGATCGTGAAACAGCACTACCAGGGCCACAACACCCTGAACGATGCTGCCGATCAAATTGTCGGTGAAGAAAATCGCATTGGCGACCAGTAATACGATGCCTACCCAATGGATCAGACGCATACGGAAAAAGAGGGAACTGAAACTCATGTTGTGTCTCCTGAATCGTTCATATCATCCGTTTTAATCAGATAACGCTCAAAACCACGGCGAAGCTCATCCGGCAAAGGCGTGGCACCTTGCTCGCCGCGGGCATCCACGGCCACACCGATCACTTCTGAAAGACCGACGCATTGCCCCATTTGAAACAAAGACAAGGCCAATTCGAAAGAACGATGCCCGATCCGCAATACGCCCACCCGCGCTTCAAGTGGCTCGGGATAATGCGCCTCACGGAGGTAGTCGTAAGCTGCCCGGGCTACGAGCAAACGATAAGGCCGTTCCCGGAACAGAAAATCTTCGCCGAACAGATGACAAAGGAAGCGCACCCGCGCTTCTTCGTGGAATTCTGCAATTGCGATGTTGTTGAGGTGTCCGACGATATCCATATCCGCAAAACGCGGGGTGAGCGTCATCGAAAAACCATAGCGATTCGGGTCACTACGCCAGGCGGCGGGTTTCATGATAAAGCCGTTTCGATGGCGGCAAGCAGCGAGGGATCGTTCGGGGTTACATCGGGTGCAAAGCGAGCGAGAACACGGCCATCACGCCCCACGATAAATTTTTCGAAATTCCAGGTCACATCCCGTTCTTCGGCCGGAGCCAGATTTTTTTGTGCCAGACGCGCCCGCAGCGCACCGCCTCCTGTGGCATTCGGCTGTGCATCGATCAACAGTGTGTAAAGTGGGTGGCGAGGTGGCGTATTGATCTGCACTTTTGCAAACATCGGGAAACGCACCCCGTAATGGCTGGTACAAAAAGCCTGAATTTCCGCTGCCTCACCCGGCTCCTGTCCGAGAAAATCGTTACAGGGAAAGCCCAGCACTTGAAACCCTCGTGCCTGATGGCTTTCATAAAGCTGCTCCAGTCCTTCGTATTGCGGTGTCAGACCGCATTGGGAAGCGACATTGACGATCAGCAGAACTTGCCCCCGGTAAGGAGCCAGAGTCGTTGCCTCTCCCGCCAGTGTCTGAAGTGGGAGATCGTAAAGAGCGGTCATGGTTGCATTATCCTGGGTGTAAGGAAAAACCGACGGTTATTGATATGAAAAGGGGCGGAAATAAAGGAATGGGGGCTAAAAACCACTTCAATTCTAAAGAATTTCAATCCGGTTCGGTGCGGCCATAACGGGCCACGGCTTCGCCGTGTTGCATGGCCCACAATTGGTCACCTAGAGAAAAATGCCACCATTCGTTGGGGTGTCGGCAAAATCCTGCATCATGCAAGACGGCGTGCAGTAATTCACGATTCGCATGAAATACCTGTTCTGCAGGGATAAGGGATGAAGCGAAATAATCCGGCCAGGAGCGTGGGCTGACTTCGTCGATGGGGCTGCCCATTGGCACTTCTCGTCCTTGTGCATCGACCAGTGTGAGGTCGACCGCAGCACCCGTGCTATGCGGTGGCGGGTGGTGTGGGTCTTGGTCGGGCAGGCTCCAGAATTCATACACCCGGGCTGCCAGAAGATCATGAAGCTGCGGCGCGCGTTCCCGCAATGTATCCGTATCTTCGTAGCCTTCGAGCGTATACCCGAGCATGCGTGCCTGCTCACCAAATTCACGCCAGACCATGAAGGCTTGCACCACCAGCGGCCGCCAGGCGTCGAACAGTTTGAATCGCCAACCGGGGCGAAGTCGTCCAAGCTCCACCTGCGCGGTTTCCAGCGCATGCAGCACCCCCTGTCGCAGAAACCAGGGGTTCACCCGGCCATAAGGTGCGCCGAAAGCCACATAAGGCGGCGGGTCGAAGCGGACAAAACGCGCCGCCGGGATGGGAACGAGCGGCTCGCCAGATTCGAGGATGGGGATTTCGCGAACCATATTGTGCTTTCCAGGATGCGCGGGAGGAGTGGGCCGGATTCAGGGCCGCCCCGACAAATTCATTGCATATTACCGACTCCCGCCTGGCCCGCGCCAGATCAATAGTCCCAACGGACGATGCCGCAAGCGGCCCTGATGGAAAAAATGAAGGGTTGCCGGAAATCCGTCCGGCCTTCACCATTTTGAAGATTACAGGGGACGAAAACATGGGAATCTGCGATCAGCGTACCGTCATCATCACCGGCTCGGGCAGCGGCCTGGGCAAGGCTTATGCGCTGGCTTATGCCGCCGAAGGCGCGAATGTGGTCGTCAACGACATCCGTGTGGAATCGGCTGAGGCCGTGCGTGATGAGATCATTGCCGCCGGAGGCCGCGCCATCGCCACTTGCGATGACATCACGCGCATGGAAACCGCACAAAAGATCGTCGATGCAGCCGTCGCCGCTTACGGCGAAGTACATGTCATCGTGAATAACGCCGGCATCGTGCGCGACCGCATGTTCGTGAGCCTCTCCGAAGACGACTGGGATCAGGTCATGCGCGTGCATCTGCGCGGCCACTTTTGTCTGGCCAACATTCTCGCCAAACGCTGGCGCGACCAGTCCAAAGCAGGCAATCAATTGGAAGCCCGCATCATCAACACCACCTCCGGCGCGGGTCTGCAAGGTTCGATCGGACAAAGCAACTACTCCGCCGCCAAGGGCGGGATCGCCACGCTGACGTTGGTGCAGGCCGCCGAACTCGCCCGCTACGGCATCACTGCCAACGCGCTGGCCCCTTCGGCACGCACCCTGATGACCGAAGGCCCCTTCGCTGAAATGATGAAGAAGCCCGAAGACGGCAGCTTCGACTACTACGATCCACTCAACGTCGCACCGCTCGTCGTCTGGCTGGGCAGCGCGCTCTCCAAGGGCGTGACCGGTCGCGTCTTTGAAGTCGCCGGTGGCCAGGTGATGCTCGCCGACGGCTGGCGGTTTGGCCCGGCCAAGGACAAAAAGGCGCGCTGGAACCCGGCCGAGCTCACCGACGTGGTCAATGATCTCATCAAGGAAGCCGTCCCGCCCCAGAAGGTTTACGGTTCCTGACCTGAAACAACGGCCCTGCCGCGCATCCTTGCTGCCTTCGGCAAGGGGAGCGGCGGGGCCGTGTCACATCGAGCGTACGAGAAAAAGGAACGTCCATGGATTTTGCCCTCAGCTCCGACCAGGAGATGATCCGCGACACGGCCGAAGGCTTTTTGGCCGAAGCTAGCAGCTCCGCCGCCGTGCGCGCGGCGATGGAAACTGAAACTGGCTTTGACCCCGCCGTGTGGACGCAGATCGGCCAGGAGCTCGGCTGGTGCGCCACCCCTATTCCCGAAGCCTTTGACGGGCTGGGGTTGGGTAGCGTCGAACTGGTGCTGCTCATGGAACAGATGGGCCGCCGCCTGTTGTGCTCGCCTTTTTTTGCCACCGTCGGGCTGGCGGCTCAGGTTTTGATGGAAGTGGGCAACGAGGCTGCACAACAACGCTATCTACCCGCCATTGCAGCGGGCGAGCTGACCGCCACCGTCGCACTCGCGCAAGACGGCATGGACTGGCAGCCGGAGTGTAATAGCGTTAATGCAAGGGTTACGGCGGATCATGTGCTCAATGGCAGTTTCAGCATCGTTGCCGATGCTGCCACGGCCGATCTGCTCATCATTCCGGCTCATGATGCTTCGGGTGGGCTCGCGCTTTACGCTTTCCCGGCCACGCTCTCGGGCATCGTCCGTACCCCGCTGAAAAATTTCGATCTGACCCGCCGCGTGGCGACAATCACGCTGAACAATACACAGCTCCCCGCTGACGCGCAGATCGCCACGCCGCAGCAAGTTGCCGCAGCCATGCCGCGAGCCGTCGCCCGGGCACAGCTCGCACTGGCCGCCGAACAACTGGGCGGCGCGCAGCAATGTCTCGATCTGACCTTGGCCTACACCTCGGAGCGCGTGCAGTTTGGTCGTACCATCGCTTCCTTCCAGGCCATCAAGCATCGTTGCGCGCTGATGATGGTCCAGATCGAAGCCACCCGTTCGGCCATTTACGGCGCGGCAGCCGTAGCCGGGAACCCGGCCCTGGCGGCGGATTTCCTCTGTGAGGCGGCTGCAGCCAAGGCACTGGCTTCGGATACCTACCGCTACTGTGCCGCCGATGCCATTCAGCTACACGGCGGTGTAGGCTTCACCTGGGAATACGATCCCCAGCTTTATTTCAAGCGCGCGCAGGCCAGTGCCCACTGGCTGGGCAGCAGTGATCGACTGCGTGAGCGCATCGCCGCCACCCTGCTCGACGTCGCCTGAACCGGGAAGGAATCATCATGCAAATCGAATTTTCTGCTGCCGACGAAGCCTTTCGTCGCGAAATTGCGGCCTGGCTGAAGGACAATCTGGTCGGTGAATACGCCTCGCTCAAATATCGTGGCGGGCCCGGCGACGAAGACGCCTTCCCCGAATTGCGCAAGCAGTGGGAACAGAAGCTCGCCGCCGCCGGCTGGACCTGTGTGGGCTGGCCCAAGGAACACGGCGGGCGCGGACTGAGCCTCGCCCAGCAACTCATTTATCACGAAGAATATGCCCGCGCCGGTGGCCCCGGTCGCGTCGGCCACATCGGTGAAGGGCTGATCGGCCCCACGCTGATTGCGATGGGTTCAGAAGCCCAGAAACAGCGTTTCCTGCCGGGCATCAAGAACGGCACGGAGCTATGGTGTCAGGGTTACTCCGAACCCGGCGCAGGTTCCGATCTGGCGAATGTACGCACCAAAGCGCGTCAGGATGCCGCCACGGGCGAATGGATCATCGACGGCCAGAAGGTGTGGACTTCGCTGGCGCACGAATCGCAATGGATTTTCGTCGTCGCCCGCTGCGACCCGGAAAGCCAGGGCTCCAAGGGGCTGGTGTTCCTGCTCGTGCCGCTCGATCAGCCGGGCATCGAAATCCGCCCCATCCGCCAGCTCACCGGCACGGCGGAATTCAACGAAGTGTTTTTCGATGGCGCGCGCACCACGGCCGATCACATCATCGGCAAGCCCGGCGAAGGCTGGAATGTCGCCATGGCACTGCTGGGCTTCGAGCGCGGCGCGTCCACCCTGGGCCAGCAGATGCACTTCCTGCACGAATTCGAGCTGGTCTGCCAGGCGGCGAAGGAAAACGGTGCGGCGCAGAACCCGCAAATCCGCCAGCGTATCGCTGCTGCCTGGAGCGGGTTGAAGGTGATGCGTTACAACGCCCTTCGGATGCTCTCCGGCACGGAAAATGGCACCCTGCCCCGCGCCGGCATGATGTACAAGTACTACTGGTCGAACTGGCACCGCGATCTGGGACAACTCGCCATGGATGTCTACGGCTGTCACGGCGAAATCCTCGATGAACGTGATAACACCGCCCGCGCCCATCTGCAACGTATCTACATGTTCAGCCGCTCTGACACCATCTACGCCGGCACGAACGAAATCCAGCTCAACATCATCTCCGAGCGCGCCTTGGGCATGCCCAAGGAACCGCGCGGCAAATAATCCCCCGCGATCCCTCTGAACTGACCCTCTGTACCGACACAAGGAAACCATCATGCGCGCACCTCCCGCCTACGTTCCCGGCCACGGCCTCCTGACCGGCAAATCCGTTCTCATCACCGCCGCCGCCGGTGCCGGCATCGGCTTTTCCACGGCGCAAAAGGCGGTGGAAGAAGGCTGCCGCGCCATCGTCATCTCCGACATGCACGAGCGTCGTCTCGGCGAATCCGTCGTCAAGCTCAAGGAAATCGCCGGGGATCGCCCGGTGCTCGGCCAGCTTTGCGATGTCACCAAGGAAGAACAGGTGCAGGCCCTCATCAACTTCGCCGAAGACCAGCTCGGCGGCGTCGATGTGCTCATCAACAACGCCGGTCTGGGCGGCTCCAAGCTACTGGTCGAGATGACTGACGACGAATGGAACAAGGTCATCGACATCACGCTGACCGGCACTTTCCGCATGACGCGTGCGATGCTCACCCGCATGCAGCCGCGTGGCCGTGGCGTCATCGTAAACAACGCTTCGGTGCTCGGCTGGCGTGCGCAGAAAGAACAAGCCCACTACGCCGCCGCCAAGGCCGGTGTCATGGCACTGACCCGTTGCAGCGCGCTGGAAGCGGCCGACCACGGCGTGCGTATCAATGCGGTGTCGCCCAGCATCGCCCTGCACGAGTTCCTGAAAAAATCCGCTTCCGAGGAACTGCTGCAAAAGCTCACTTCCACCGAAGCCTTTGGCCGTGCCGCCGAAGTCTGGGAAATCGCCAACGTCATCATGTTCCTGGCCAGCGATTACTCGTCCTACATGACGGGTGAAATCGTTTCCGTCAGCAGCCAGCGCGCCTGATTGCCGAACAGGGAGAATGCACATGACCACCGTTTTTTCCTCCGCTGAAGAAATCCTCAAGGCCCCCGGTACCGACCTGGGCGCAACCGACTGGATCGAGCTGACCCAGGAGCGCATCAACAAGTTTGCCGATGCCACCGACGACCACCAGTGGATCCACGTCGACCCGGTGCGCGCCAAGGACGGCCCCTTCGGGGCTTGCGTGGCGCACGGCTATCTCACGCTCTCGCTGGCCAATTTGTTCCTGCCGCAGCTCGTCGAGATCAAGAACATGAAGATGGGCGTCAATTACGGTTGCGAAAAAATCCGCTTCCCGGCCCCCGTCAAGGCTGGTAAACGCATCCGTGGCAAGGGTGAGGTAATTGCCGCTGAAAAAGCAGGAGAAGGCGTGCAGGCCACCATCCGCATCACCATCGAAATCGAAGGCGAAGCCAAGCCCGGCTGCGTGGTCGATACCATCAGCCGCTATTTTTTCTGATATTTCCTCACCCCTTCCAGGAGAACGCCATGCCCAGCAACGAAGAAATGAAAGCGACCATGCGTGCCTACATCGAGTGCCTCAATGCGGGTGATCTCGAAGGGGTGTTAGCCCTGTTTGCACCCGATGCCACGGTCGAAGACCCGGTCGGCACGGGGCCGCATCAGGGGATGGATGCCTTGCGTGCCTTTTACGGTCTGGCACTGGCCAACAACGCCCGGCTCCATCTCACCGGACCGCAGGTGGGTTCTTCCAGCGACTATGCAGTGATGCCGCTCAAGGTCGAAGTGGCAATTCCGGATACGCCGGTGATGCAGATCAATGTCATCGAAACCATGCGCTTTAACGAGGCTGGGAAGGTGATCGAAATGCGTGCCTACTGGGGCCAGGAAGATATGAGCATGGCTGCGTTCTGATCCTGATCCTGATCCTGACTTCAGCCAAACTTTCGCAAAGACCAAGGACACACCATGACGTCGCTGCCGCAAACCATTCCCGCCCTGATCGCTGCCGCTGCAGAGCACCATCCGCAACGCATCGCCCTGCGTGAAGAAGCCATCGAACTGTCCTTCGCCGCGCTCGATGCCCTGCGCCTGAAAGTGGCGCGCGCGATCATCGCCACCGGCATCCAGGCCGGCGACCGTATCGCGCTGTGGGCACCGAATTGCCATGAGTGGGTGGCCGCCGCGCTGGGCATCCACAGCACCGGGGCCATCCTGATTCCGGTCAATACCCGCATGAAAGGCGTGGAAGCAGCCGACATCCTCGAACAAAGCGGCGCGCGTCTGCTCTTCTGTGTGGGCGAATTCCTGAACGATTATTTTCCGGCCATGTTGAAGGGCCAGAACACGCCCGCCCTGGAGCGCATCGTCGTGCTGGGCAAGGTGCACGAAGGCGATCTGGGCTGGGCCGATTTCCTCGAACTAGCGGCGCAAACGCCGGAGGCCGCCGCACTTGAACGCGCATCGGCCGTCAAGCCCGAAGACCTCTCCGACATCATGTTCACCTCCGGCACGACGGGCCGCCCCAAGGGTGTCATGACCTGTCACGGCCAGAATATCCGTGCTTTCGACGAGTGGGCGCGTTGCGTCGATCTGCAGGCGGATGATCGCTATCTCATCATCAACCCCTTCTTCCATTCCTTCGGTTACAAGGCCGGCTGGCTGGCCGCACTCATGCGTGGTTGCACCATCTACCCGCTGGCGGTGTTCGATACCGACAGCGTGCTAACACTCATCGGCCGCGAACGCATCAGCTTCCTGCCCGGCTCACCGACGCTGTTCCTCTCCTTCCTCGCTCATCCGAAACTCAAGGACTTTGATCTCTCCAGCCTGCGCGTGGCTGTCACGGGGGCGGCGGCCATCGCGCCGTCGATGATCCACCGCATGCGCGATGAGCTGGGCTTCAAGATCATCGTCACCGCCTACGGCCTGACCGAATGCTGCGGTGTTGCGACCATCTGCGATCGCAATGCCGATGCTGAAACCATCGCGACCACCAGCGGCCGCGCCATGCCCGGTATCGAGCTGCGCTGCATCGATGAAGCCGGGCGCGATGTGCCCGCGGGAGCCGAAGGCGAAGTCGTCATGCGCGGCTACAACGTCATGCAGGGTTACTTCAACAATCCCGAAGCCACGGCAGAGACCATCGACGCAGAGGGCTGGCTGCATACCGGCGACATCGGCATCCTCGATGCCAACGGCAACCTGAAGATTACCGACCGCATGAAAGACATGTACATCGTCGGCGGCTTCAACTGCTACCCGGCGGAAGTAGAGCGCATCCTCACCGGCCACCCGGCCATCGCCCAAGTTGCCGTTGTTGGCGTACCCGATGAACGTCAGGGTGAAGTCGGCAAGGCCTTCGTCGTCCTGCGCCCGGGGGCCACGCTCGATGCCGCCGGGCTGATTGCCTGGGCACGCGACAATATGGCCAATTACAAAGTGCCACGCCACGTTGAATTTCTTCCCGCCTTGCCGATGAATGCCTCGGGCAAGGTATTGAAATTCCAGCTGCGCTGAGGCGAACCATGTCGCATCACGTTCGGTATACGGCACTGGAAGGCATCGGCCACATCCAGCCTGGTGACGATCTGGCCCAGGTCGTGCTCGATGCCTTGCACGACAACCATATCGACATCAAGAATGGCGATGTCCTGGTCATCGCACAGAAAATCATCTCCAAATCCGAAGGCCGCATCGTCGAGCTCGACAAGGTTGAACCTTCACCTCGTGCGCTGGAGCTCGCACAGATTGTGAAAAAAGATGCGCGGCTGGTCGAGCTGGTCCTGGAAGAGTCCATCGAAGTCCTCCGTGCCATCCCCAACGTGCTCATCGTCCGGCATCGCCTGGGCCACGTCATGGCCAATGCAGGGATAGACCATTCCAACGTCGAAAAGAGCGACGCCGGGCAGGTTCTTCTCCTTCCCCTCGACCCAGACGCCTCGGCCACCACACTGCGCGAACGTTTGAACATCGCCCTCAATCGCCGTATTGGCATTGTCATCACCGACAGCTTCGGTCGCCCCTGGCGCAATGGCGTTGTGAATGTCGCCATCGGCAGCAGCGGATTCCCTGCCCTGATCGACAGGCGCGGCGAACAGGATATGTATGGACGCACCCTTCAGGTGACCCAGGTCGCCTTCGCCGATGCCATCGCCGCCGGGGCAGGGCTCGTCATGGGCGAAGGTGCGGAAGGGACACCGCTCGTGCTCGTGCAGGGCCTCGAATGGCGTGCACCTGAATGCAACACCCAGAGCCTTATCCGCCCTCAGCACGAAGATCTCTTCCAATGACCTCCGTCATCTTGCCACGACGCGTCGTGGCCCTCTCCGGCGGAGTCGGCGGAGCCAAACTCGCGCTAGGTCTGCAACATGTTCTTCCTCCCGGACAGCTCACCGTCGTCGTCAACACCGGCGATGATTTTGAGCATCTGGGACTGAACATTTCACCCGATCTCGACACCGCACTCTATACCCTCTCCGACCTGGCCAATCTCGAACTCGGCTGGGGACGTCGCAATGAAACCTGGGCCTTCATGCAGGCCCTGGAAAGTCTGGGGGGGGACACCTGGTTCCGGCTGGGAGACGGAGATCTGGCGACCCATATCGAACGCACCCGCCGCCTTCAGGCCGGCGAAAGCCTCACCGCCATCACCCACGACTTTGCCCGGCGTCTAAACATACCCTCCCTCCTGTTGCCCATGACTGACGCCCCGGTGCGCACCCGCGTCACTACCGACATTGGCGAACTGGATTTTCAGGACTACTTCGTCCGCCGCCAATGCCAGCCACGCGTGGCCGCCCTGCGCTTTGCCGGAGCCGAATCCGCCGCACCCACTGCCCAGGTCTGCGCCGCCCTCACCGACCCCGATGTGGAAGCCATCCTCCTTTGCCCCTCCAACCCCTACCTCAGCATCGACCCCATCCTCGCCCTGCCGGGCCTGCGTGAACTGCTCAAGCGTGCTGCCGCTCCCGTTATCGCCATCTCCCCCCTCGTGGGAGGTACGGCCGTCAAAGGCCCGACGGCGAAAATCATGGCCGAACTCGGTGTTGACGTCTCCGCATTGGCCGTCGCCAAACACTATGGCGAACTGCTGGACGGCTTCATCCTCGACAGCCGCGACGCAGAAATGGCCGATTCGTTGCAAGCCCTCGGCCTATCTATTCATATCACCGACACCCTGATGAAAACGTTGGAAGATCGCCAGCGACTCGCCCGCATCACGCTCGATTACGCGCGGGATCTGCGCAAGGGCTCTAAACATTCCGAACATCCGGAACCCTCTGGTTCAACACCATGCGCTGCTGGGCACTGATCGCCCTCAAGACTTCGACCAGTGCCAAAGGGCGTCTGGCCGAAGCCCTGCCGCCCGAAAAGCGCGCCCAGCTCGTCGGCCTCATGTTTGAAAAAGTCCTCGGCGCACTGCGTGCCGCCCGACACATCGACGGTATCGCTGTCGTCACGGCTCACCCGCTCCCCGCCAACGACATCGTCAGCATTAAAGACCCCGGCAACGGACTCAACGCCGCCCTCACCCACGGCGCAGCCCACCTCGCCGCGCGCGGCATCGACGAAATCCTCCTCCTGCACGCCGACCTCCCGCTCGCCCGCAGCGAAGAAATCGACATTCTCATCGAGACAGGTCGTGCCCACGGCCTCGCGCTCGCGACCGACAAGCTCGGCCAAGGCACCAATGCCCTCTACGCACCCCTTCCCCTACCGCTTCCCCTGCGCTTCGGTCTGGGCAGCTGCCAGCAACACCTCGACGAAGCCACCCGCCTCAACCACCCCCTGAAAATCCTCCAGCTCCCCGGCCTCGCCTTCGACATCGACGAGCCCCAAGACCTGCAACTCCTGTGCGAAACCGACCCCACTCGCTACGCGGCCTTCCACCGCAGCCCTTGATCGACCCGCGCAAACCTGAGTTAGAATCCTTGACCACAGGATTGGCAGCAAAGAAATAGCCGATCCACGAATTCGGGGGCATAGCTCAGCTGGGAGAGCGTCTGGTTCGCAATCAGAAGGTCGGGAGTTCGATCCTCCCTGTCTCCACCA
>CAZCOS010000016.1:0-33919 GCA_964500605.1 uncultured Sterolibacterium sp. | reverse complement strand
TGGTGCTCACCTTCATCGGAACGAAGATGCTAATCGTCCCCTGGGTACACATTCCTACGCCGGTTTCGCTGGCCGTCGTCACCATTCTGATCCTGGCCTCCGTAATCGCCAGCCTGTTTGCAAGCCGAAAACATTCACAGTGAATCGGCTGCAGCAACAAAAAAGCCCGCCAGGCGCAATCCCGGCGGGCCTTTTTGTTGCTTATGTCCGTTTTTTACGCGTCCATCACTGCTTCGTTGCCTCGACGGCGATGGAAAGCGTGACATCATCGGAGACACTTGGTGTGTATTTGCTGATATTAAAGTCCGAACGTTTGATCTTCGCTTCGGCATTCGCACCCAGTGCTTCCTTTTTGGTCATCGGATGAGGCTTAAGTAGAAAGGATTTCACAGCCAGCGTCACCGGACGAGTCACGCCCTTGATGGTCAGATCGCCTTCAATGGAAACCGGCTTGTCACCCTCAAACTTGACGGAACGGGACTTGAACGTGATCTTCGGATATTTGGCCACATCAAAAAAATCTTCACCCTGAATGTGCTGATTGAAAACAGCCATACCCGTATTGACCGAGCTCACGTCGATGCTGACATCCACTGAAGCTGTTTTGCTTACCCGGTCCAACGTAATCTGACCGCTAGTCTGGTCGAAGCGGTGGATCTGGTTGGAAAATCCAAGATGGTTGTACTCAAAGCGCGGCGCGGTGTGCGAAGACTCGATGACAAAGATTTCGGGGGCAGCGTAAGCGGAAAGAGAGAAGGCGGCCAAGAAAGCTGCAAGCAGGTTTTTCTGCACGACATGACTCCTGTAGGTGAAAGAAAAAATGTTATGGAAATGCTGGATTATCCCACGCGTCCTGAGTTTGTGACCGAAGCCCCCCCCGAGAGAAAGCCAAAGGGCATCCCCTTTAACAACAAGGGTTTCGAGCGGCTCAGCTCGAACAAATTGGATTTACCGTTATTGTCCGAAAACCTGCCCCGGAGCACCGGGTGGCGTGGCGGCTACTTTCTCCCAGCCAGTCTCGCATTCGCGTACATGAGGGTAATAACCCACTGGACGCTTGCAAGCATACCACCATTGCGCCCCGGCACTTCCCGGGCCTTCCTGTACATTGGAAAGCGGATAGGCGGTCGATGTCGATGTCGGCGGCGACGGAATAAAAACTGTCTCCGTCACAATACTCGTGGCCCCCATGAACTGGCTACCCGCAACCCCATCGCTTTGCATGACGACCGGTGGTGGTGCGTAATAAACCGGCGGACTCGGACTATAGATAACACGGGGCTCGTAGTACACCGTTCGAGGCTGCATGGCGGCATACAAAGCCGTGGCCCCGACGACGACCCCCACTGTCCCCCAGAAATGACGGTGACTGCCGCCGGAAAAATGAGTCCGGCCGTAAGCGTGTGTGGAATGAGCGGCGTGGGCGTGAGAAGGGAAACGTGACGGCGACGTGTATTGCGTCTGAATCGTGATCGAAGAGGGCGGCACAGGACGATAAGCTGAACGCCAACCCCGATCAGCCCAAGCCGTTGAAACAGACACTGCAGCGAACGCCATCAGTAAAATAGTTTTTCGAATGAGCCTGATTTTCATGGCTCCCTCCAAGATTTAGAACCAACAGGAAGTAGGCCGAAATTCGCCGTGTTCCGGCCAGACCGCGAAAACGTCCAGCGTTTGCACCTGAAAACCACCGCTGACCCGCTTGACCACTCACTCTACTGTGATACGGCTACGCACCCGGAGATATTCACCCGGCGGCGTGCGCAGGGTCGTCGTGTAAAGCTTGCCCTTGTAATCGTAGGTCACCTGATAGCCAGAAGGCGGGCCAGGTTCATAAACGACGCTGCACTGCTGGGTCGTCGTTGTACTGGGGCCGGAAGACAGCGCATCACCTGCAATGGCCCCGCCGATGGCTCCGACCACCGTTGCCGCATCGCGCCCATGCCCTCCGCCGAAACGAGATCCTACAACAGCCCCCAGCACCCCACCCGCAATCTGGGCTCCGACATTGCTGCCTGATTCACGCTCGCGCGTGTAGGTGACAGGGTTACAGACCTGCCGAGCAATCTGCGGACCGGGAATCGCCGAGTAATTGAGTACCCGGGCAAACTCCGTGCTGTCCTGAATGACGGCAATCTGCGCCTGAGCGGCAAGGCTGGCCGAGGCCAGCAGAAGTGTTGCAACAAATTTGGTGGACCGTTTCATTTTCCTCGTCCCTGGAAAAGTTAGATATTGGAATTCAATGGTTCTGGTTCAATGATTCATTGCTTCAATGCTTCAATGCGCAAAGACCTTACGAGTGACCAGCCACTTAACGCATCAACGTGAGCTTCGTGGACATGATTTCACTCAGCAGGCGATTGCCCTGTCGCCAGCACCGGCTTCGATACTCATCCGGCCAGCACGGGTTTGAGCAGCACCAGCTTCAAATGTTCCAGCTCGACCGGGCGCAAGGTGAGCTGCTGATAGCGCACCAGTCCCAGCCGCAGATGACGAAAACGACGTTCCCCCCCCTGCCGCTCCATCACATCATGCTGCTTCCAGTAACGGGCAAATTCCGGGCTGCCCTGCTGCAGTTCCTCGACCAGACGCCGCAGCCCCGGCTCTTCAAGACGGGTGCGGCAATCCGCACGGAACTCGGCGCACAGCCGACGGGCGCGCGCCTCCCAATCAACCACAAACTCACGCGCTTGCGCCCGAAGAAAGACGAAGCGCAGCAGATTGGGGAGGGGCTCGCTACCCGCCATCCCCTGATCGAGCCAGCCGCCAAACAGCTCGGCGGCGGGAGGGTTCCAGGCCAGCATGTCCCAGTAACGTCCCATGATGTAGGCTGGCATCCGCATGTCCGCCAGTGTCTCAACCAAAGCCTGCGGTACTGTATCTTCTTCGGTCGCACCCGCCTGGGGGTCGCGCCGCCCGGCCATTTCAAACAGGTACAGCCGCTCGGTCGCCGTCATCCGCAAGGCTGCCGCAAGACGATCGAGCACCTCTGCCGAGACCATCACCTCACGTCCCTGCTCAATCCAGGTGTACCAGGTCGGGCTGATACCAGCCAGCTGCGCCACTTCTTCACGACGCAAGCCGCGTGTGCGCCGCCGCTGCCCGGCTGGAAAACCAAAAGATTCCGGTACGCAGCGCTGGCGCACTGCCAGTAGAAACTCCGCCAATTCCTGACGCCGAGAATCCATACCCCCCCGAAGGCAGTACTCTGCCTGTTAGTTGATATACCAGTATAACTGGTCGCCTTGTTCCAGCATCCAATCACTTCTACCATACGCGGTTCATGGGTTCCTGAATCCACCGTTTCCGGTAACCTGCCCTGTTTTCGTTCCACAAAAAGGAGTCACTATGGCTGGCAAGACACTTTACGACAAGCTCTGGGAGTCGCATGTCGCCCGCGAAGAGGCAGACGGTACCTGCCTGATCTACATCGACCGCCATCTGGTGCATGAAGTCACCAGCCCGCAGGCCTTCGAGGGTCTGCGCCTGGCCGGCCGCAAGCCGTGGCGCAACACCTCCATCGTCGCCAATCCGGACCACAACACCCCGACCGATCACTGGGAACGCGGCATCGAAGAGCCCGTCGCCCGCCTGCAGGTAGAAACACTGGATGCCAACATGAAGGAATTTGGCGCGTTGGTGTATTTCCCCTTCAAGCACGCCAATCAGGGCATCATCCACGTCATCGGCCCGGAAAATGGCACCACCTTGCCTGGCATGACCGTCGTCTGCGGCGATAGCCACACTTCCACCCATGGAGCCTTTGCCGCCCTGGCCCATGGCATCGGCACCTCCGAAGTCGAACATGTGCTGGCCACGCAAACCCTGATCGCCAAGAAATCGAAGCGCATGCTGGTGAAAATCGACGGAAAACTGGGCGCGGGCGTGACAGCCAAAGATGTTGCTCTGGCCGTCATCGGCAAGATCGGCACGGCAGGCGGTACAGGGTATGCCATCGAGTTTGGCGGTGAAGTGATCCGCAATCTCTCGATGGAAGGCCGCATGACGGTTTGCAATCTGGCCATCGAAGGTGGTGCGCGTGCCGGCCTGATCGCCTGCGACGATAAAACCATCGCCTACCTGAAAGGCCGCCAGTACGCCCCAAAGGGAGCCGACTGGGACAAGGCTGTTGCCTACTGGAACACCTTGCATTCCGACACTGACGCGCAATTCGACACCGTGATCGAACTCAACGGCGCGGACATTTTGCCGCAAGTCACCTGGGGCACCTCGCCCGAACAGGTGTTGCCCGTCACTGGCCGCGTACCGAATCCGGCCAACATCAGCGACCCCGTCAAACGCAGCAGCGTTGAACGCGCGCTGCAATACATGGGGCTGACCGCCGACATGCCGATCGAAGAAATCAAGATCGACAAAGTGTTCATCGGCTCTTGCACCAATTCCCGCATCGAAGACTTGCGTGCCGCCGCCAAGGTGGCCAAGGGCAAGAAAAAAGCCGCCAATGTGAATCAGGTGCTGATCGTCCCCGGCTCAGGCCAGGTCAAGCGTCAGGCCGAAGCCGAAGGGCTCGACAAGATTTTCATCGAAGCGGGTTTTGAATGGCGCGAACCGGGCTGCTCGATGTGTCTGGCCATGAACAACGACCGTCTGAAAGCCGGTGAGCGTTGCGCTTCGACCTCCAACCGCAATTTCGAGGGCCGCCAGGGCCCCGGCGGGCGCACCCACCTCGTCAGCCCGGAAATGGCCGCTGCTGCCGCCATCGCTGGGCATTTCGTCGACGTCCGCAGCCAGATTTAAGGAGAAATTTCATGAAAGCCTTCAAGCAAATCAACGGCCTGGTCTGCCCGCTCGACCGCGCCAACGTCGATACCGACGCCATCATCCCCAAGCAATTCCTCAAATCCATCAGCCGCTCCGGCTTTGGCCCCTATCTGTTCGACGAATGGCGTTATCAGGATTATGGCGATGTCGGCATGGACTGCAGCAAACGTCCTCTGAACAAGGACTTTGCCCTGAATCTGCCGCGCTACCAGAACGCGCAGGTACTACTGGCCCGTGACAATTTCGGTTGTGGTTCCAGCCGCGAACACGCGCCTTGGGCCATCGAAGATTACGGCTTCCAGGTCATCATCGCCCCCTCGTTTGCCGACATTTTCTTCAGCAACTGCTACAAAAACGGCATCCTCCCCATCGTCGCTTCCGCCGAAACCGTCGAAAAGCTGTTCAAAGAATGTGAAGCCACCGAAGGCTATCGCCTCGATGTCAATCTCGAAACCCAGACGGTCACCAGCCCCAAGGGGTGGTCTTTCCAGTTTGACATCACGCCGCACCGCAAGCACTGCCTGCTCAACGGTCTGGATGAAATCGGCCTCACGCTGCAACACGCCGACGAGATTCGCGCCTTCGAGAAAAAACATCAGGCAGCGCAGCCATGGCTTTTCAACTAAAACATTAACAAAAACGAATAACAAAAGGAATTCAAATGAAAATTGCAGTTTTACCCGGTGATGGTATCGGCCCGGAAATCATCAAGCAAGCCCTGCGTGTGCTCGACGTCTTCAAGAAAGAAGGCATGAAAATCGAAACCGAGGAGGCTCTCCTTGGCGGCGGTGCGGTCGATGCCACCGGCTCTCCCTACCCGGAAGCCACCCAGAAGCTGGCTCGCGCCTCAGACGCCGTGCTGCTCGGAGCCGTCGGCGGCCCGCAGTGGGATAACCTGCCCCGTCCGCAGCGTCCGGAACGCGGCCTGCTGGGTATCCGTAAGGATCTCAACCTGTTCGCCAACCTGCGCCCCGCCATCCTCTACGCCGAGCTGGCCAACGCCTCCTCGCTCAAGCCAGAAATCGTCTCGGGGCTGGACATCATGATCGTGCGCGAGCTGACTGGCGACATCTACTTCGGCGAACCGCGCGGCATCACCACCGAAGACGGCAAGCGTGTTGGCCGTAACACCATGATTTATAACGAAGATGAAATTCGTCGTATTGGCCGTGTCGCCTTCAAATCCGCCCAGCGTCGTAACAAGAAAGTCTGCTCGGTCGACAAGATGAACGTGCTGGAAACCACCCAGCTCTGGCGCGACGTGATGAACGAACTCGCGCCGGAATACCCGGATGTCGAGCTCTCCCACATGCTGGTCGATAACGCCGCCATGCAGCTCGTGCGTAATCCCAAGCAGTTTGATGTCATGGTGACCGGCAACATTTTTGGTGACATTCTCTCCGACGAGGCCTCGATGCTGACAGGCTCCATCGGCATGCTGCCTTCTGCCTCGCTCGACGAGAACAACAAGGGCATGTACGAGCCCTGTCACGGCTCGGCACCGGACATTGCGGGCAAGAACCTTGCCAACCCGCTGGCGACGATTCTTTCCGCCGCGATGATGCTGCGCTACACCTTCAACGACGAAACCTCTGCCAGCCGCATCGAAGCCGCCGTCAAGAAGGTGCTGGCGGCAGGCTACCGCACTGGAGATATTTTTGAGCCCGGTATGAAGAAGGTTTCCTGCTCGGAAATGGGCGATCAAGTCGTTGCTGCATTGCAGTAACTGCCGCCTCTTCGGAGGTTCTCCGTAATGGAAGGCCGCGTTGCAGCAACACTGCAACACGGCCTTTTTTGCATTCCCACGATGAATCAGGATTTACTTTTTGCAAGCGTCGTCTAGGCTTCAACTTACGGTTGAAGTTTTGTTGCAACCACGCTGCACCCAGTTTTCATTTCAGGACAACCCACCGTTTTGCGAAAGGAAAAGCCATGAGACCCATTTCTCACATTCTGATGAGCAAGCCCCAAGCTTCGGTTCATGCCGTCGCACCGGATTCAACGGTTTATGAAGCCCTGAAATTGATGTCGGATCGCAATGTCGGTGCCGTGCTGGTCATGAAGAACGAAGCCATCGTGGGCATCCTTTCCGAACGGGATTACGCCCGGAAGATCGTCCTCAAAGACTTATCTTCACGCTCCACCCCGGTCAGCGAAATCATGTCCTCCCCGGTTGTTTTCGTCACCCCCGGCCAAACCAATGAGGAATGCATGGCCCTCATGACCAGCAACCGTATCCGCCACCTCCCGGTGCTGGATGAGGGGCGTCTGATTGGAATGATTTCCATCGGCGACCTGGTCAAGGATGTCATTTCCGAGCTGGAATTCTCGAATGATCAACTGGTGCACTACATTAGCGGCAACCACGGCTCTCTCGGATTTTCGCCCCACTTGATGTTATGAACGACACAATGGTGTAGAACGTCCGGGCTGCAAGGGGGCTGTAAAAAACAAAATCGGAGGAATTCGTCATGGATCGCCACGTCACGAATGTTCTGGCAAGGTTTTGTGTCGCACAAAGCCATCATTTCGATGCGGGCGACTGGTTACTGCTACACGATATGGACATCAAAGCCGTTGCGCTGGCAGCTCGCTACCTGTCCATGACCAGTTGGTACGGACACGAAGACGAACTCGAAAGCATCGCGGACCGCATCCATGCTTTCGAAGGGGATAGTGCTGGCCTGTACCAAGAATCACAACAGCTTGAATTTGACCTTTCCTACTTCTCATCTGCGGTCCGTTTTGGCATTCATCGCCACGAACGTCATACCGCAAGCATCTGAATTTGCGTATTTTTTCCCATATTTTTGCTACTAGATATAGTGTTGTGTTAGCACCTAACCCACTAGACACAGCCATAACCAGTTGATTTTTATAGATACACAAAAAGTCCACTTCCCTTTGCAAAAAACTGCGAGTATTCTCCGCATCCCATTTCAACCGCAGCGGGAAGAACATGACGACAAAGACCACCGCCTCGAATACGAATTCCAAAACCTCGACGCCTTTGCCCACGCAAACGGCACAGTTTCCCCCTCCCCCTCCTCAGGAAATTTCGGGTGAGGTTCTGATTGAAAAGTATGCCAAAGGACAAGAGTCCAGCGTCACTGAAGTTCGCCAGCGCGTGGCCCACGCCCTGGCTTCCGTAGAAGCCGAAGACAAGCGAATTCATTGGGAAAAAAAGTTTCTCGATGCCCAGAATCACGGTTTTGTCCCCGCCGGGCGCATCAACTCCGCCGCAGGAACCGATTTGTGCGCCACGCTGATCAACTGCTTCGTTCAGCCCGTTGGTGACTCCATTTCCGAAACATCCGATGGCCGCCCCGGGATTTACACCGCCTTACAGCAAGCCGCCGAAACCATGCGTCGTGGCGGGGGCGTGGGATACGATTTTTCCTCCATCCGTCCGGTTGGTGCCCACGTCAAAGGAACGCAATCCCGCGCTTCCGGCCCGGTTTCCTACATGCGCGTCTTTGACCGCTCCTGCGAAACCGTGGAATCCGCTGGTTCGCGTCGCGGTGCTCAGATGGGCGTTCTGCGCTGCGATCACCCCGACATCGAAGAATTCATTCACGCCAAGGACAAAGGTGACCTGACCAACTTCAACATTTCCATTGGTGTGACCGACGAATTCATGCGTGCGGTGGAAGTGGATGGCGAAATCGAACTCACCCACAAAGCCAAACCGGCCCACGATGTACTCACAACCGGTGCTTATCAACGTGAAGTTTCTCCCACCTCTCCCGGCGAAACCGGGGCTGGTCTCTGGGTCTATCGCAAGCTCAAGGCACGCGAACTGTGGGACCAGATCATGCGTTCGACCTACGACCATGCCGAACCAGGCATCCTCTTTCTCGATCGCATGAATCGCGACAACAATCTTTACTACTGCGAAACCATCGAGGCGACCAACCCTTGCGCCGAACAGCCGCTTCCCCCCTATGGTTGCTGTTGCCTGGGTTCAATCAACCTAACCCTCTTTGTCACTGACCCCTTTAGCGAAAAAGCGGCTTTCGACTACGAAGCCTTCGGCAAGGTCATCGACACTTCGGTCCGCATGCTGGACAACGTACTGGATACCACTCACTGGCCTCTCCCGCAACAACAGGCCGAAGCAAGTGCAAAGCGTCGTGTCGGCCTGGGCTTTACCGGTCTGGGAGACGCGCTCATCATGCTGCGACTGCGCTACGACACCCCGGCCGCCCGTTCCATGGCCACGCAGATTTCCGAGTTCATGCGCGACCAGGCCTACCTCGCCTCCGTTGAACTGGCGAAAGAACGCGGAGCCTTCCCGCTGTTCAATGCCGATCTCTATCTTTCCGGCGGCAATTTTGCCTCGCGTCTGCCAAGCGAAATCAAAGACCAAATCCGCAAGCACGGCATCCGCAACTCCCACCTGCTCTCCATCGCCCCCACCGGCACCATTTCCCTGGCTTTTGCCGACAATGCCAGCAACGGCATCGAACCGCCCTTCTCCTGGACCTACACCCGCAAGAAGCGCATGGCGGATGGCACACTCAAGGAATACGCCGTCGAAGATTACGCTTGGCGTTATTTCAAGCATTTGGGCGGCAATGTCAATGCCACATTGCCTGAGTACTTCGTCACCGCCCTGGAAATCTCGGCGCAGGCTCACAAAGACATGGTTGCGGCCGTCGCCCCCTATATCGACACTTCGATTTCCAAAACCGTCAATGTCCCCGAAGACTACCCCTACGCGGAATTCGAAGATCTCTACATGGCCGCCTGGAAAGCCGGTCTCAAGGGGCTAGCCACCTACCGCCCCAATTCAGTACTCGGCTCGGTTCTTTCCGTATCTGACAACAAACCCGCCTCCTCTGACGCCCACCCACAGGATGTGGTGCTGAGTGACGCGAATCGCCGCCTGTCCATCGGCAGCCTCCCCGCCCCGGTGCTCGCCTCGCTGCGCTGGCCAGGTCGCCCGCGCCTGACGGACGGCAACACCGCCTGGACCTACATGATAGAAACACCGCAGGGTGAATTCGCTCTCTTCGTGGGCCACATTGAAAATGGCAAGAAAGTTCCCTTCGAGGTCTGGGTCAACGGCTCTGAACAGCCGCGTGGTCTGGGGGCTGTCGCCAAGACGCTCTCCATGGACATGCGAGCCAACGACCGGGGCTGGCTCCAGCTCAAGCTGGACATGCTGGCCAAAACCATCGGTGACGAATCCTTTGAAATGCCCTTCCCGCCCCACGGCGAACCCCGCCTGATGCCCGGCGTGGTTTCAGCCATGGCGCAGGTCGTGCGTTATCGTTGCGAACAGCTTGGTGCCTTCGAAGGCAGCGATCCGACACCGGTGATCGACACGCTCTTCTGTCGCGACGAACCACGCACGGGAACGGATGGCACCCTCTCCTGGACGGTCGACATCATCAACCCGGCGGCCAATGAAGAATTCGTCCTGGGCCTCAAGGAAATCACCCTGCCCGATGGTGTCACCCGTCCCTACTCGGTCTGGCTTTCCGGCCACTACCCGCGCGCACTCGACGGTCTGACCAAACTGCTCTCACTGGATATGCGCGTGATGGACCCCGCCTGGATTGGCATGAAGTTGCGCAAGCTGCTGAACTACCCGGAACCGCTGGGTGATTTCATGGCCTTTGTCCCAGGAACCCGCCGTCAGCAGAACTGGCCCTCCACGGTCGCCTACGTTGCCCGCCTCATCATCCACCGTTACGCCATGCTCGGTATCCTCGACGAAAACGGCTACCCGACCCGCGAAATGGGCATCCTCGAAACCCCGCGCGAAAAAGGTGCGGCCAAAGTCATGCAAGGCGCGCTGTGCAACGAATGCGGTAATTACACCGTAATCCGCAAGGATGGCTGTGATTTCTGCTCCGCCTGCGGTGCCGTGGGTAGTTGCGGTTAAACCAGAAGGCTGCATCATGCAAACGATGCCCATGAAAACCATCCTGCTGGCTACGCTGGGCAGCATGGTGACAGCCTGCACGACACTAGAAGATTTCCAGAAAATGAACCCGGATCAGCGTGCCCGGATGGTGTGTGACCAGCACACCATCGTCCGGAACTACAACCAGCAGATCAATCAGCTTTCAGACCAGATCAACGAATCACAGCTTGCACTGAGCCGTGGCTACAAGTTGCACAAGCAATGTCACCAGGTCAAGGTGTATGGCAATCCCACGACCACCTGCACGACACACGGCAATCAGACCACCTGCAAGGAAACCCGCCCGGAATCCTACGAAACCCAATGCACCGAAACACCAGTGCCCATCAACCCGGATCTCGAGCGCAACAACATCAATCTCTGGTCCATGTCCATCGGCTCACTGCAACAGAATCGTGATCTAGAGTGGCGTCGTTGTTACGATAGTATTTACATGATGCCGCCCGAGGAGGCCTACAAACATCTTTGATCCATCTTTGATCCGTATCGTTCTACGTTCCGCCCTACGTTCCGCTCTACGTTCCATTTCCCACCCTTTTTCCACAAGGAGAAGTTCATGAAAAAACTGCTGCTATCCCTGCTTCTGACCACCCTCACCAGCGGCTTCGCTCTGGCCGAAACCGCCGCCCCGGCCAACTGTGAAGCACTCGCCGTCGCCAAGAACGGCAAGCCCCTGACAGGGGCTGCCAAGGCCAACTTCATGAAGAAATGTGAAAAGGAAAATGCCGCGCCTGCTGCCGCCCCAGCTGACAAAGCGACGCCCGCTGACAAAGTCGCTACGGGCTGCGAGGCCAAGGCCATCGGCAAGAATGGCAAGCCACTCGCCGGTGCTGCCAAAACGGCCTTCATCAAGAAGTGTGAAAAGGACGCAAAAGCCTCCTGAAACACGGAGCGAGAGCATCCAAACCCATCAAGCAGCCTACGGGCTGCTTTTTTTTCACCTTTTCAAGACATTTCAATTGATCCTGGCAGAGGATTTACCAAACCGAATCAATTGCTTACCGTGTTCTAACTCCGACTGCTTTTGCGGACACGATAAAGATCAAATTCTGTCTCTGAACTGCTGGCAGCCGTAAAGGCTGCCACTACAGGTTGATGTTCATCCATCATCGTACCGGATCAAAAAACAATTCGCCCACCATCAGATTTCTCAGCCCCCCCAATGTCACAAGCAGGAAAAAATTCTTTCGAGGTTCAACCGTGTGACATTGCAAAAGATACAGGCCCGTGAATCTTGATATTTCCTTGATGCGGCACGCCTAATTCTTGAGCCCTTTCTGATACCAACATCTCTAGCATTGAGGCGTTGTCCCCCCCCGGAGTAACGCCATGTCCTTCAGATATTTGTTTTCCAACTTTCACTCACCTCAACCAAGGAGATTCTCATGATCTCGCTCGCCTTCATACACGGCCTGGCCGCCGTCGCTGCCCTGGGCTTGCTGGGCTATCTCGGTTACGCCTTGTTGCGTCCCGAATCGTTCTGAAAAGGAGCCACTCATGAATGATCTGCTGTTCATCGGCCTGTCGCTGGCGTTTTTTGCCATGACCACTGTGGCCGTGTTGTTGTTACGCAAGCTCTGAGGGGACATCATGGAACTTGATATCACAGGCTTTGTGCTGGTACTGGGCATCATGAGTGGGCTGGCCGTCCTGATGGGCCGCTGGCTGGCGCATGTTTTTGAGCATGAAAAACATTGGCTCGTTGAACGCTGGAGCTACCGCGCCATCGGCATCCATCCGGATGAACGTATGGGCTGGGCGCGTTATGGGCTGGTGTTGCTGCTTTCCAATGCCGCCATGATGGGGTTGGGCTATCTGATTTTGCGCCTGCAAGGCTGGCTGCCGTGGAACGAGCTAGGCAATGCCGCGCAAACGCCTGATCTGGCCTTCAATACGGCGGTCTCTTTCATCACCAATACCAATTGGCAGGCCTATGGCGGCGAAACCAGCCTGTCGAATGCCACACAAATGCTGGCCATCACCTTCCTCATGTTTTGCGGTGCCACGGCGGGTGTGGCGGCTGCAGGGGCCTTCATACGCGGACTGGCGCGTGCCAGCAGCCAGGATATCGGCAATTACTGGGTGGACTTCATGCGTGTGCTGTGGCGAGTAATGCTGCCGCTGTGTTTCCTGCTCTCGCTGGTCTACGTCTGGCAAGGGATGCCGCAAACCCTGGCCTCTCAAGCCGTGGCCACAACACTCGAAGGCGTGCGCCAGCAGATCGTTCTAGGGCCGGTGGCGAGTTTTGAAACCATCAAGCACATCGGCACCAACGGCGGGGGCTTTTTCAGCATGAACGCAGCCCATCCCTTTGAAAATCCGACGCCACTAACTAATACCTTGCACATCCTGTCGATGCTGCTGATCCCTTCAGCATTGACCGTCACCTTTGGCCTGATGCTGGCCCGACGTCGTCAGGGCTGGGTGTTCTTCGGGGCATTCCTGGCCATGTTCATCGGCTTCCTGGCACTGGTGTATGGCGCAGAACAAAGCGGCAACCCGCTGCTCACGGCAGCTGGGGCCGATCAACAGCTTTCAGCCACGCAGCCGGGCGGCAACATGGAAGGCAAAGAGATGCGTTTTGGCATCGCGGGCACGGCCCTGTTCGTCACCACCACCACCGCCGCAACGACCGGTTCTGTCAATGCCATGCATGACTCCCTGACTCCGCTGGGTGGGCTGGTGCCGTTGGCGCAGATGATGCTCAATTGCGTCTTTGGCGGAGATGGCGTGGGCTTCATCAACCTCATCCAGTACGCCATCCTGACCGTCTTCCTCGCCGGCATGATGATTGGGCGCACCCCGGAATTTCTCGGCAAGAAGATCGAGGCGCGTGAAATCAAACTGGTGATGCTCTCGGTGCTGGCACACCCGGCAGCCATCCTTGGCTTCACTGCCCTGGCCATGCTGTGGCCAGACACCTCCGCCAGCCTGGCCAATCGCGGAGCACATGGCTTTGCCGAAGTGCTGTACGCCTACACCTCGGGGACTGCCAACAATGGCTCGGCCTTTGCCGGCTTCAATGCCAACACCCCGTTTTTCAACACCACCATCGGCCTGGCCATGCTCATCGGGCGTTTCTTCACTCTGCTCCCCATGCTGGCGGTTGCCGGTTCGCTGGCTGCCAAAAAGAGCGTGACTGCCGGTCCGGGAACCTTCCCCACCGCAACGCCCCTTTTCATGGGCCTCCTGGTGTTCGTGGTGCTGATCGTTGGGGGACTGACCTTCCTACCCGCCCTGGCACTCGGCCCCATCGTCGAACACTTCCAGATGCTGGCTGGCCAGCTCCAACCTTGAAGCGAGAACTGACATGACCCTGACAAGCTCCATTTCCAGTAACTCTCATGAAGCCAGCGGCTCACTGCTGCACGGCCTGCTCGGCCCCTGCCTGCGCAGTGCTGTATTCGTCGCCCTTGTCACTGGTGCGGCCTACCCACTGCTGACCACCGGCGTTGCACAATGGTTATTGCCTGAAAGTGCCTCGGGTAGCCTGATTCACAAAGAGGGGCAGATCATCGGCTCCAGGCTGATCGGACAGCAATTCAGCACAGCACACTATTTCCATCCCCGACCCAGTGCCACCACGGGCCCACAAGCCAATGGCAGTACGGGCAGCCTGCCATATAACGCTGCGGCTTCGCTAGGCAGCAATCAGGGGCCGACCAACGCCGCGCTGATCGAGTCCGTACAACAGCGCGCACAGGACTACCGTGCCCGCCATGGCCTGACGGATACGACCAAGCTGCCTGTGGATGCGCTGACTGCTTCGGCCTCCGGCCTCGATCCACATATTTCGCTGGCCAATGCCCATCTGCAAGCGGCACGCATTGCCCGTGCACGGCAACTGCCTTTGAGCCAGGTGGAAGCCTTGATCGAACAGCACACGGATGGCCGTTGGCTTGGGGTTTTTGGTGAGCCGCGTGTACATGTGCTGCAGCTCAATCTCTCCCTGGATGAACTGACTCCCGTCCAATCGACGGCTGTCCATGGGGCGGCCTCTATCGCTGCCTCCATCCAAACTCAAACCAGCCACCAAGCTTCGTCTCCCATCCAGGTTGAAGGAGATCATCATGTCCAGTAAACACGCATTGTCCTTGTTCGAGCCTGCACTGACACGCCAGGCCTTGCTGGACGCCCTGCGCAAGCTTTCACCAAAGGCGCAGTGGCGTAATCCAGTGATGTTCGTGGTCTACCTGGGCTCGATTCTGACGACTCTGTTGTTCTTTCAGGCATTGGGTGGCTCAGGCGAAGCACCGGCTGGTTTCATTCTGAGCATCAGTCTTTGGTTATGGTTTACCGTCCTCTTCGCCAACTTTGCCGAGGCCCTGGCAGAAGGTCGCAGCAAGGCGCAGGCGGCCAGTCTGCGTGGCCTGAAGAAAAGCACCTGGGCCAAGAAGCTCGATGCCAGAAACTTCGACGAATCGACTCATGAACGCAGCGCATTGAAATGGCAGCTGATCGAGGCCGAATGTCTGCGCAAGGGCGAGATCGTACTTGTCGAAGCCGGTGATGTGATTCCGGCAGACGGCGAAGTCATTGACGGAGTCGCTTCGGTCGACGAATCGGCCATCACTGGTGAGTCGGCCCCTGTCATCCGTGAATCCGGCGGGGATTTCTCTGCCGTGACCGGAGGCACACGCGTACTCTCGGACTGGATCGTGGTGCGCATCGCCGTCAACCCAGGGGAAACCTTCGTCGACCGCATGATCGCCATGGTCGAAGGCGCAAGCCGCAAGAAAACGCCCAATGAAATCGCACTGACTATCCTGCTGGTCGGGCTGACCCTGGTGTTCTTGCTGGTCATCGCCACCTTGCTGCCGTTCTCTCAATTTGCTGTAGCACAAGCCGGTAGCGGCAGTGCGGTCAGTATCACGGTGCTGGTGGCCCTGCTGGTATGTCTGATCCCCACAACCATCGGTGGGCTGCTATCGGCCATCGGTGTGGCCGGTATGAGCCGCATGATGCAGGCCAACGTGATCGCCACCTCGGGACGCGCTGTCGAAGCGGCCGGTGATGTGGATGTCCTGCTGCTGGACAAGACCGGCACGATCACCCTGGGCAATCGTCAGGCCAGCGCATTTCTACCCGTACCCGGTGTCAGCGAGCAGCAGCTGGCCGATGCCGCTCAACTGGCGTCGTTGGCCGACGAAACACCGGAAGGACGCAGCATCGTCGTACTGGCCAAGCAGAAATTCAATCTGCGGGAACGGCAAATCGAGAGTCTGGGCGCGCAGTTCGTGCATTTCACCGCTCAAACCCGCATGAGTGGCGTCGACCTCCCGGAAGGACGCAGCATCCGCAAGGGTGCTGCGGAAGCTGTACGCCGTCATGTCGAAGCACTGGGAGGTCAATTTCCTTCAACACTCCAACAGAGCGTCGATGTAGTTGCACGTCGTGGCAGCACGCCACTGGTGGTGTGTGAAGGGAGTCGTGCGCTGGGTGTGGTCGAGTTGAAGGATATCGTCAAGGGTGGCATCAAGGAACGTTTTTCCGAGCTGCGTCGCATGGGGATCAAGACGGTAATGATTACCGGCGACAACCGTCTGACGGCGGCGGCCATTGCCGCCGAAGCCGGGGTGGATGATTTCCTCGCCGAAGCCACGCCCGAAGCCAAGCTCGCGCTGATCCGTGAGTATCAGGCCAAAGGACAGCTGGTCGCCATGACCGGAGACGGCACTAATGATGCACCCGCCCTGGCGCAGGCAGATGTGGCCGTGGCCATGAATACCGGCACGCAGGCAGCCAAGGAAGCCGGCAACATGGTTGATCTGGACAGCAACCCGACCAAGCTGATCGAAATCGTGGAAACCGGCAAGCAGATGCTGATGACCCGTGGCTCGCTCACCACCTTCAGTATCGCCAATGATCTGGCCAAGTATTTCGCCATCATCCCGGCCGCTTTTGTCAGTACCTACCCGCAACTTGGCGCACTCAACATCATGGGTCTGGCCAGCCCCTCATCGGCCATTCTCTCAGCCGTCATTTTCAACGCCTTGATCATCATCTTCCTGATTCCGTTAGCCCTGCGTGGCGTGAAGTACCGCGCCGTAGGTGCCGCAGCATTGTTGCGTCGCAATCTGCTGGTCTTTGGACTGGGTGGTGTCATTGTCCCCTTCATCGGCATCAAATTCATCGACATGATCCTTGTCGCCCTCGGTGTTGCTTGAGCCCTACAACCGTACATTTAATGGAGAACGAAAATGATCCTACGCCACACCGTTTTAATGTTGTCCTGCAGTGCAGCCCTGTTCAGCATGTCACCACTGGCACAGGCACAAACCGCGCCAACCGAGCAAGCTACGGCGGCGCTTGCGCCCACCGGGAGTGCGCCCTACAGCTGGTCAGGCAATCTCAACCTGGTCAATGAATATCGCTTTCGCGGTATCGACCAGACCTGGGGGCATCCCGCACTACAAGGTGGGATTGACTGGAACCATGCCGATGGCTGGTACGCAGGAACCTGGTTGTCCAATGTAAGCCAGCGATCCTACCCAGGAGGAAATCTCGAACTGGATGTATATGGCGGCTACAACGGCAAGATCGATGCCGAATGGAGCTATACGGTCGGACTATATGGCTATCTGTATCCTGGTGCCAATTTGCAACATGCCCACTGCCCATCGGCGGCATTTGCCGCACCCTGTGGTGGCCCACTGGCCGACCAAGGTTATGACACACTGGAAGCCAATGCCGGATTGAGCTGGCACTGGTTGTCCTACAAGCTCTCGTTCTCCGCCACGGATTATTTCGGAGCCAACTCCAAGACGGGCTACAGCAAACGCACCCGAGGTACCCTTTATCATGACCTGACGGTCACCGTACCCCTCTTGACTGAAGGGCTCAATCTGATTATGCATGCTGGTTATACCGACATCAACGCCGATGTGGCAGGCCATGACCCCAGTTATACCGATTGGCGTCTGAGCTTGAGCAAGACCTTTAGCGATGGCTGGAATGCTTCCCTGGGCATGGCCGGTGCCAGCAATGATCGCTTCTATCGCCCACCCAGTGGCGGACTGTCCGCCAGCGATGGCGCGACACGCGCACTTAATCGCAACACTTTTCTGTTGCAGGTAGGTAAGACCTTCTGATTTCCTGCATCATGCCGCATCATTTTTCCCTCAGCTCACCATGATGACCGATGACAGCCGCCCAGATCCGGAGACCTTGCTGAAACAAGTACAGCAGGAGGAGGCTCAAGCCCGACGCGGGCGGCTGAAAATCTTTTTCGGTACTTCAGCTGGCGTGGGTAAAACCTGCGCCATGCTCTCTGCGGCCCGCACGGCGCAAGCGGAGGGTGTGTCGCTGGTAGTTGGTCTGGTGGAAACGCATGGGCGTAGTGAAACCACCGCACTGGTGGAAGGCTTGCCCCTGCTACCTCTTAAAAAGGTGGCCCATCGTGGCCGTCTGCTACAAGAATTTGACCTCGAGGCCGCATTGGCTTTTGGTCAGGCTCAAACAGGCACGGAAAAAAATCCGCTGGTGCTGCTCGATGAGCTGGCCCATAGCAATGCTCCAGGTTCGCGTCACCCCAAGCGTTGGCAGGATGTGGAGGAGCTGTTGGCTGCGGGCATCGATGTGTGGAGCACGATGAACGTGCAGCACCTCGAAAGCCTGAATGATATTGTCGGCGGCATCACCGGCATCCGGGTATGGGAAACCGTGCCCGACACCTTATTCGATCGTGCCGATGAGGTGGTGGTGGTCGATCTCCCCCCCGATGAGCTGCTGCTGCGCCTGGCGGCAGGCAAGGTTTATGTACCAGAACAGGCCAAACATGCTGCGGCCAATTTTTTTCGCAAGGGCAATCTGATCGCCTTGCGCGAGCTGGCCTTGCGGCGTGCCGCCGATCGGGTCGATACCCAGATGCAGTTGTGGCGACGCAGCCATGCTGGCGGCCCGGCCAGCCAGCCGCTGTGGTCGACGCGCGACGCTATTCTGGCTTGTGTGGGTCCGGGGCCAGGCGGTGAAATACTGGTACGCAGTGCCGCACGCCTGGCGGCCCAAACCAATCTGCCCTGGCACGCCGTATTCGTTGACGTGCCTGCCCAGCAGCGGGTCAGCGAACCGGCACGTGAGCAGGCGTTACGCGCCCTGAAATTAGCCAAGGAGCTTGGAGCCAGCATCGCCACGCCCAGCGGGGGCAGTGTAGTACAAACCATCACCCGTTATGCACGCGAGCACAATCTATCGCGACTGGTCGTTGGCTGGCGTGGCAGAAGAAGGCTTTGGCGTCCTTCCTTGATGGAGCATCTGTCAACGCAAACGCCGGAGATGGACATTCTTCAAGTCCCTCTCCCCAGCACGGAACGCTTGGATCGGAACCGCTTGTCGGCAATCGAGCGACCTTCTGCGAATCAGTGGCTCGGTTATGGCGCGGCGACGGCCCTGTGTGCCCTGGTGACCCTATTGGCCCTGCCCTTGCGCGAACTGCTAGAGCTGACCAATATCGTCATGCTGTTCCTGCTGGCTGTGGTCATGCTGGCCCTGCGCTATGGCCGCAAACCGGCCATTCTGGCGGCCTTTCTGGGGGTTGGTCTGTTCGATTTCTTTTTCGTGCCTCCCATCTGGTCATTCAACGTCAGCGACGCCCAGTACCTGATCACTTTCGTGGTCATGCTGCTGGTCGCGCTGGTCATTGGGCAACTCACTGCCGGCACACGCGCCCAGGCACACGCCGCCGCCGAGCGCGAACGCCGGGTGCGCGGGCTTTATCAGATGTCACGCGATTTATCGGCGGCCCTGATGCTGGAACAGGTGGCGGAGATTGCCGCCCGTTTCCTGAGTGCAGAATTCTTTTCTAAATCCGCCTTGCTAGTCGCTGATGATGACAACAGGCTGATGCTGCTGCCTAGTGCTACCGCGGCCAATGTCGATCTGGCCGTAGCGCAGTGGTGCTACGAACGTGGCGAAATGGCAGGTCGTGGCACCAACACCCTGCCGGCCAGCGATTGCCTGATGTTGCCGCTCAAGGGACCGATGCGTCTACGTGGCGTGCTGGCCGTACAACTGACCCAGACTCCAAGTCTCTCACCAGAACAGTTGCAGCTGATGGAAACCTGCGCCTCCCTACTGGCCATTTCCATCGAGCGCATTCATTACATTCAGGTAGCCCAGGACAGCAGCTTGCAGATGGAAACGGAACGTCTTCGCAACGCACTGCTGGCGGCCATTTCACATGATTTACGCACCCCGCTGGCGGCCCTGGTGGGGTTGGCCGACACGCTGGCGGCAGCCCATCCATCCTTGCCGGAAGAACAAGCCGCGATCGTCGGTGTCATTCAGGAGTCGGCCCGGCGCATGAATGCGCAGGTGGGCAATCTTCTGGACATGGCGCGTCTGGAATCGGGCTCGGTCCAGTTGCGACGTGCCTGGCTACCGCTGGAAGAAGTGATCGGTAGTGCGCTGACGCTGTGCAGCACGCTGCTAGGCGAACGCTCGGTTGAAGTGGCCCTGCCGCATGATTTGCCGCTGCTGTTTCTCGATGCCAGCCTGATGGAGCGCATGCTGGTCAATCTCCTGGAAAATGCAGCCAAATACACGCCGCCGCAGGCTAGGCTGACAATCCGTGCCCAGTTGCTGGAGAGCCAGGTGCGCTTGATGATCGAGGATGATGGGCCGGGGCTGCCGCCTGGGAATGAAGCACGGGTGTTTGAAAAATTCGAGCGCGGCCGGATGGAGGCCGCTACAGCCGGTGTCGGCCTGGGACTGGCGATTTGTCGCGCCATCGTTCAGGCGCATGGCGGCAGCATCCGTGGTGAAAACATCCAAAATGATGGGCAGATTTGTGGCGCGCGCATCATCATAGAATTGCCACGCGGCAACCCACCTGCCGAAGATGGCAGTCAGGCCGGTGCCGATCTGGAGCAGGAGCACACACATGAATGAAATCCGCGTCCTGATCGTCGAGGATGAAGACAACATCCGTCGCTTTGTACGCCTGACCCTGCAGTCCGAGGGCTACGAGGTGTTTGAAGCCAGTAATCTGCAGCGTGGTCTGATCGAGGCCGGGACGCGTCGCCCGGATATTCTGGTGCTGGATCTGGGTTTACCCGATGGTGACGGCGTCGAGCTGATCCGGGAACTCCGGAGCTGGTCGGGTCTGCCCATCATCGTTCTTTCGGCACGCAGTGCCGAGAGCGAAAAAATCACCGCACTCGATGCCGGTGCCGATGACTACCTGGTAAAACCGTTTGGTGCCGGAGAGCTACTGGCACGCGTGCGCGCCCAGTTACGCCGTCAGCAAGCGCAGACCAAGGATCGTGAGCCACTCATTCGCTTTGGCGACGTCATCATTGATACAGCCAGGCGCATGGTGACGCGCAACGAAGAAACGCTGCACCTGACACCGATCGAATACCGGCTACTGTGTTACCTGGTGAGCAATCCGGAAAAAGTGCTGACCCACAAGCAATTGCTACTGGCCGTCTGGGGGCCCGGGCATGCCAGTGACACGCATTATGTGCGGGTGCACATGGCCAATTTACGCAAAAAAATTGAACGGGATTCCACACGCCCTATTCATTTACTAACCGAAACCGGGATCGGTTACCGCTTTACTGAAACCCCCACAAGGAATCTCTATTGATTCGGCGCGATGATGCATGAACCACCGCCTGTAAGGGCAGACTTTACAGCTGCCCGTTGTTCAGTGACTGACAATCTGTACAAAACAGCCAATTCAGGCCTTGCTGGCCTTATTTCCATCCTGCAACTTCAGGATGCGGTCGGCGTAGGAAAAATATGCGTCATCGTGGGTGATGACGATGACGGTCTTGCCGCGTGATTTCAGCTCCGGCAAGAGTTCGGTATAAAAGACGCGTTTGAAAACCGGGTCCTGGTCTGCCGCCCATTCGTCAAAGAGGTAAATCGGGCGATCTTCAAGATAGGCGGAAACGAGGGCCAGCCGTTTGCGCTGGCCGGTTGAAAGGTTGAGCGTGGTGAATTTGCCGTTTTCGACCTTGACCTTGTGCGACATGCCTAGCACTTCGAGGTAGTGCCGCGCGCGTTCGCCGATGTCGGCGGCATCCGGATCGGGCAAGTGTTCAAAAAGATGAAAATCGGCAAAGACCGCCGAGAAATTTTGACGGTAAGCGTCGATATTGGCTTCGGTGATTTCCGTACCATTAAGCAGGATGCGGCCTTCGTCGGGTCGGTAAAGCCCGAGCAGCAGCATGGCCAGCGTCGTTTTTCCGCTGCCGTTACCGCCCACGATGTAGAGAATTTCGCCCTGTTCGAGGCTCAAATCCAGTGGCCCAAGCACGAACTGGCTGTCGTCACTGCTGCTGGGGTAGTGGTGGCGGATACCCTGAAGCTCAAGCCTCCATTGGCCTTTTACGGACAGGGATCTTCCAGAATCCGCAGCGATATTTGATGCTGCTGACTCTGCTTCACCCAAGTCCTGATCGAGCTGCTTGATGCGATCAAAGGCAATCCCGGCGTTACGGACGATGGGCATGGAAATGACCAGCTCACTGATGGGACGCATCAGATACAACAAAGTCAGGGTCACTGTTGCGAGTAATTCTCGTGTCGTATTGGTCCAGTGGGGGGCCAGAAAAAGCATGATCCCAATCACGACAAAGAAGAGAATGGCTCCCAGATTAACGGCAAAGGAGTAGCCCATCATGCTGCCGATGACCGTCTTCCGGAAAGTCATGGCCTCGACCGCCAGCACTTTGTTCAGGAAGCTCTCTCCACGCCGGGTATTGAGCTGCAACTCTCGGCTGCCTTCGATCAGATCACGAAAATGTTCGTAGAGCCGGTCCATCTGGTCCCGCACCTTAGCCATGAGCTTGAGGGGACGCCGTTCGATAAGATAAAAGAGCCCCACGCCCAGTATCAGGCTAGCCAGAAGGATCAGGAACAGCGGCAACGACAGCCACGCCATGTAGGCAAAACAAGTTACAACGATGATGAGATTGCCGAAGGCAACAGGCAGGCTGACAAAGGCATGGGTGAAGGTGTCCACATCCTTGGTGAGAATGACCAGCAGCCCGGATTTGCCCGTTTTTTGCAGGCGTGACTGTGGAGCTGCCAAGAGTTTGCGGCTCAAACGAATCCGCAAATCACAAATGGCGGCCTGGGTCAGTCGGAGCAGAATGATTTCAGAGCCGGATTTTGACACCAAATGCAGCAGGGCCAGGGAGAAAAAAATGACAGCCAAGGTGCCCAGGCTGGCGGGATCCGCATTGATGCCTCGACCAATGACACCGACCAATGCCGCACCACTGAGTCCGCTGACAAGACCTGCCAGGGCTGAAACCAGCAACCAGGCCCCGGATTGTCGATAAAGGTAGGCAACAAGGTTCATTTGTGTATGTTCCGGTTATCTTTGTTGCGGTTATCTTTCTTGCTCCAGCCGGTGACCCCGTTGCTTTGAAGGGCCCAGACAAGACGTGTCGAAGATTGGTACTGTTCAAACAACAAGCAACATGTCGCTCCGGATATTTCGAGGCACCGGGTATTGCAATGAGACCATGCTGAAATAACGTCGTGCTATGGCTGATAGTACGATGGTGCGATAGTACTTTGGTGCGCGGGACGGGAATCGAACCCGTACGGCCGAAGCCGGCAGATTTTAAGTCTGCTATGTCTACCAATTTCATCACCCGCGCAGAACCTAGACTGCGGTCAGCGAGCAGCGCATGATACCGGCGAGCGTGCTTTGCGACAATAAAAAATCCCGCTTTTCCTGTTCAGCCTCTCAGCACAAAACCTTGCGAAGTGCAGACAGTGCCTCGTCAATCTGGGCCAGTTCGATGATAAGGGGTGGGGCCAATCGGATGACAGTCTGGTGAGTATCTTTGCTCAGGACGCCCTGTTTGAGCAAGGCAAGACAGACCTCGCGGGCATCGTATTCCGGCTTGAGTTCGATCCCCAGCAGGAGTCCTCGCCCCCGAATTTCCTGGACCATCGGGCTTTCGATTGCGCGAAGCCCCTGCAACATATAGTCGCCCAACTGGGCGGCACGGTTGGGTAGATCCAGTTCTTCAAGCAATTCCAAGGCTTCAAGTGCCACCGCCGCCGCCAGCGCATTGCCGCCGAAGGTACTGCCATGGTCACCAGGACGAAAGACTTTCATGATGGACCAGTCCGCCAGAAAAGCAGAGACGGGCAGTACCCCTCCGCCCAGGGCCTTGCCAAGAATCACGCCATCCGGACGAACCTCTTCATGCCAGGATGCCAGCAGTTTGCCAGTGCGTGCCATGCCAGTCTGAACTTCGTCGCAGATCAGCAGAACATTGTGACGCCGACAGATTTGTGCACAGGCTCGCAGATAACCGGGTGGCGGCATGCGGATTCCTGCTTCACCCTGAATGGGCTCGACCAGAAAAGCGGCTGTATGCGGCGTGATGGCCGCCTCCAGTGCCGCCGCGTCCCCATAGGGAATATGAACCAGTCCCGGTGGGAAGGGGCCAAAACCCCGTCGATACTGGGCTTCGGTGGAAAGCCCGGTAATGGTGATCGAACGACCATGAAAATTACCTTCACAGGCAATGATTTGCGCCTGGTCGGAGGGGATGCCTTTGATTTCATGGCCCCATTTGCGTGCAGCCTTGAGGGCAGTTTCCACCGCCTCCAAACCCGTATTGACCGGCAAGGCGGCTTCGTAAGCAAAAAACTTGCACAACCGCGACAAATACAAGGGAAGGCGGTCGCTGTAATAGGCCCTGGAGGTCACAGCAAGCCGTTGTGCCTGAGAAGTCAACGCGGCCAGGATACGAGGGTGGGCGTGCCCAAAACTCGTTGCAGAATAAGCCGACATCATGTCCAGATAGCGACGCCCCGCTCCATCCCAAGCGTAGCAAGCCTCTGCTCGGGTCAATACCACCGGCAGGGAAGCGTAATTGTGCGCGCCATAGGTGGCCTCTAGGGCCATCAAGGCTTCATCATCCGGTGCAGTCAGGGATTCCAGCAAGTGTTCGACAATCAGGGCCGTGTGTTTATCCTGATCGGTGAGCGGGTTGTATTCCGTGACTTCAAAACCGATGAAGGCCGGGTCATTCGCCACACCGCGCAAGGCATGACCCAGTTCATCCGCGCGAAGCCCGAAAGCAACCGGTGTGTTGACGGCTCGCACGAATTGGGGATCCAACGCATCGAGATCCAGTGAAATCCCGTAGGGCTTTCCATCACGACGGACCCTTGCCAAGGCTTCGGCAAAGGCATCGGCCAGACCGCGCCGAGTAATCTCTTCCATGCCAAAAATGCGCACTCCCCGCGCCTGGAGGTGTTGCAACTCTGCCCCCTCGAAGCTGCGGGCTCCGAAAACGCAGGTACGTTGGGCATCAATGACCGGTTCGGACTGATTCCAAGGGTTAGGCATGTAGCCTAGCAAAGCCGCCAACGGCATGCCATGTGGATTTCCACTGGGCGTACTCAGGGAGGTGTGAGCATCGAGATGGGCGTCAATCCATAGCAACCCCGGCAAGGCATCGCAAGTTTGCGCCAATCCTCGCCAAGCCCCTTCTGCCACGGCATGGTCACCGCTCAGGATAATGGGTAGCAGACGGGTTGCCTCGGAAGATTCACGCTGCTCGTCATGCAGCGCAAGGATACGCTGCTCAAGACGCTGGCAGAGCAGACGCAGTGAGGCTTCACGAGATGTCTCATGGCTACCGGAATCAACGTCACCAGAATGCTTGTCCCCACGCGAGGGCAAGGTCAGCAAATCATCCCAAGTGCATTCAAGACCGTTACGACGGATCCCTCGACCGGCATCCGCCAGACGCAAGGCCTGTCCGGCCAGCGCGCTACCACGGCTAGTCTCAGGCGGAACCCCATAGGCCCCACCCACCCCCAGCAAACGGACCAGCAATCGCGTTCTTCGATCGGCTTCAGACATGGAAACCGGAGAGAACGAGGAATGAGACAAAATGCTTTGGGCTTTCATGGCGCACTCCTTGGCATGAATGCGGACTCACCGCAAGCTGGACAGGTGCCAGACCACTTTGCACCTATCCTACGCCACTTGCGTCACGAAAACCGTTCCTGGGTGTGGGTTACAGGGAAATCGCATTTGAAATTTTCCTACTCCGTAGGGGCGAATCATTATTCGGCCTGAATCCTCATCCGCCCCGAACCCTCTTCGCGGGATGCTCTGACATTCGGTTTTATTTTCAACCCTGCCGGGACTCGCCCCGGCGGGCGCACTGGACAAGCTGGGGGGGCAATCCACCATCGAAAATCAAATGCGATTGCCCTGGTGTGGGTTAAAGGTTCAGGGTTTTTCCCGGGCTTCTAGTACCGCCTTGTTGATTTGCGCCGGGAACTTCTTCTTGACGGAATTCAACCAGGCTTCGGCATCTTCGGCCGCAACCGTACTGGCATATTCCTGCTGCAGCTTTCTGATGCGAGCTTCATCCGCACCGGCCGGCTTGTCCGCAAGACGATTGATCCGGAACAAGGCATACCCCCCCTCTGGAAGAAGGGTTCCCGCATAAGCAGGCAGTTTGCTTACATCCGCCTTAAATACGGCTCGCAAGGCATCTTCACCCAATGTCCCGGCTGCCCGATCCATACGACTGACCCCATGTGCTGCCCCCCAGTTCAGGTTGAGCGACTCGCCTTTGCTCAAGCGAGCCAGTTGCGCTTCACCTTCCTTCCGGGCCAGCTTGCTGGCTTCATCCTGAATCAATCGCTGTTCAATGGCCGCCTTCGCCCCTTCAAAAGGCAGCTTTTCAACCGGTTTGTGTTCCTTGACCCGTGCGGCGATCAAGGTGTTGGGGGCAACTTCAATCGCCTCGGTATTGCGTTTATTCTTCATGGCATCATCGCTGAAGAGTGCTTCCAGCAAGCGTGCATTGCTCCAGAAACCGCTTCCGCCCTTGCGATCCAGCCACGGCCCATCTTCGATGGTCAGCTGAAATTTTTCCGCAGCGGGCTTGAGGCTATCCGCCTGTTCATACACCGTATTGTTGAAAGATTCCGCCAACTCTGCATATTTTTTGGCAGCATTCTGGCGTTTCAGCTCTTCGACAATCTCGCCTCGAACCTCGGCCAAGGGGCGTTCCTTTTCAGCCTTGACACCCGTCAGCCGAATAATGTGGAAGCCGAAATCGCTACGAATCACCTTGCTGGTTTCATTGGTCTTAAGCGCGTACGCTGCCTCCTCGAAAGGCTTGACCATCGTGCCTCTCGTAAACCAGCCCAAATCCCCGCCCCGTGCGGCAGAGCCCGTATCCTGGGAAAACTCTCTGGCCAGCTTGGCAAAATCATCTGGATTTTTCTGGACTTTCGCCAGAATCTCTTCGGCCTTGGCCTGGGCTGCCTTGACGGTAGCCGCATCGGCATCCTGAGCGGCCATGATCAGAATGTGGCTGGCTTGACGCTCCTCATTCTGCTTGTAGCGATCCGCATGGGCCTGATACCAGTCGGCCACCTCCTTGTCGCTAATCTGAATTTGCGAAGCCAGCTTATCCTGGCTCAGAACAAGATATTCGACCTTGACTCTCTCGGGAGACTCGAAAGTCTTGGGGTTGGCATCGTAGTATTTCCGGGCCGCGTCATCGGCCAGCTTGACCTGGGCGACAAATTGCTCAGGCTTGAATTGAAATTCATTGATGTCACGCACCTGCTGCAAAGCGGAAAGCCAATGCTGTGTCGAAGCATTATTGGGCAAAGTGCCCCCCTGGATGGCAGCCAGAACCTGCTGCAAGGTCATGTCCTGACGCAGCCGCCGTTCGAATTCCTGGGAGCTGATCCCCTGGCTGGAAACATAGGCATCGTAACGCGCCCGAGAAAATTTCCCTTCGTCCTGAAAAGCAGGAATCGCCTGAATGGCCTCACCCAACTGGGCATCCCCAATGACAAGATGCGCCTTAGTGGCGTACTGAGCCAGAACACGCTGATTGATGAGATTATCCAGAACACCGCGACGTAACTCAGGCGTATCCAGCATGGCTGCAGGCAAGGATTGACCAAACTGCTGACGAAGCCGATCCTGTTGTTCGCGAAGCGCGTTCTGCAACTCCTGCTGGCTGATCTTGAAGGAACCCACCTCGGCAACCACTTCCCTTCCACCATTCCCCCCCACAAAGGACTCAATCCCGAAAAAGGCAAAGGGCAAGGTAATCAGCACAAGAAAAATCTGAACCGCCTTGCGGTTGTTTTGAACGTAATCAAACATGCAGTTTCACCAAAATCAGTGGATAAGATGCAGGGAGTTGAGAAAAACCAACGTGTGAGGCAGATCAAAAGCGCCAAGACTGCCTCATCCGGACAATGAAAAGAGGCAACAGAAACACGCTTGTCTGAAAATATAAACGCGCTGAAGCCGGCCCGAAGACCGCCGACAGCGCGTATCAACAGCACATCATTGCATTACGCCCGCAAGATGGGCCATCGGTGGAAGGGACAGGACAGGATCGACCACGCCCGCCCCGACACTCCCTTGGCCACTTTGTTATTTCTTGGCAGCGGCCTTCTTCTTGCCGGCAACAGCCGTCTTGAATGCTGCACCAGCCTTGAACTTAGGCACAACCGTCGCGGCAATCTTAATTTCCTTGCCTGTAGCCGGGTTGCGGCCCGTGCGGGCGGCACGCTTGGAAGAACCGAAAGTGCCGAAACCGATCAGTGTGACCGTATCGCCCTTGGCCACGGCCTTGGTGATGGCGGCCAGAATGGCATCCAGTGCATTACCGGCTGCTGCCTTGCTGATTTCAGCTTCTTTTGCTGCAACTTCGATGAGTTCAGACTTGTTCATGAACGTTCCTCTTTGTGTAATTGAAATCTCGGTCCAACGCTGGAAGTGCTAGAAATGCTAGAAGTGCCAGTGAAACCACCCAACAAGGTGATGGCGCGGCGATTCTAACCTTGCTTTTGCGGGACTGGCAACGCATCGGCATGTATTTTTCACAAAAAATCACTCAAAAATTGCGGGATTTGACCCTTCCGGATGCTCATGATCTACTGACCTTCCAACGACATCAACCTCTGCCCCATGGAAACCTCGCGTGATTTCCCGATCGTTGACCTCCTGATCATCGGTGGCGGCATCAATGGTACGGCCATTGCCCGTGATGCCGCTGGACGTGGGCTCTCAGTTGTGCTGTGTGAACAGGGCGACATCGGTGGTGCGACCTCTTCAGCCAGCAGCAAGATGATCCACGGTGGCTTACGCTATCTCGAACATTACGAATTCCGCCTCGTTGCGCAGGCACTGGCCGAACGGGAAGTGATGTTACGCATCGCGCCTCACCTAGCCCGGCCGCTTTCAATTGCCATGCCCCACGTCCCGAACCTGCGCCCGGCCTGGATGATTCGCTTGGGGCTGCTGCTCTATGACACACTCGGACGCTGGCGCGAAAACTCAACCTTGCCGCGTTCCCGTCAGATTGATCTTCACGCCGCGCCCTATGCCGACACGCTGAAGCCCGCTTACCAACGCGGCTTTGTGTACGCCGATTTGCTGGACGATGACGCAAGACTGACGCTCGCCACAGCAAAATCAGCGGCACTCCTTAGCGCGCAAATCCGGCCTCATACGCGATTTCTTCAGGCCGAACCCATCCTGGTACAAGACAAGAATATCTGGCGGATCACCCTCGAAAAAGACGAGCAACAAACCGCCCTTCTCGCACGCGTCGTCGTCAATGCCGCTGGCCCCTGGGTGGCCGAAGCACTCGCCTGTTGCCAAAGTCCTGCTCCCCCACCTCGTCCCTCCGTACGTCTGGTCAAGGGAAGCCATATTGTCGTCCCAAGGATGGATGAAACCGGTCAAGGATGGCTCCTGCAAAACGATGACGGACGGGTTATTTTCGTCCTTCCCTTTGAGGAAAAATTCAGTCTCATCGGTACAACCGAAATCCCCGTCGACCGATTTTCCCCGCCACACGCCAGCCCTGAAGAAATCGACTACCTCTGCCGGGCCGTCAATCGTTTTTTCCAGAAACAGATCGGTCCAGCCGATGTCTGCTGGTACTACGCCGGATTACGCCCCCTCTACGAAGACGGCCACGCAACCCCTTCGGCACTAACGCGCGACTATGTCCTGCATCTGGAAGCAGAACCCGGCCAGCCCGCCCTGCTTTCCGTGTTCGGCGGGAAACTGACCACCCATCGGCGGCTGGCCGAATCGGTACTGGAAAAGCTGGCTCCCATTTTCCCGAGACTGCCTGGCTGCTGGACTGATCAGCAACCCTTGCCCGGCGGAGATTTTGAAAGCTGGCCCGTGCTGCTCGACACCCTCACCCAGCAATATCCCGCGCTACCCTCTCCGCTTCTGAAACAACTCGCACAGCGGCACGGCAACCAGACGCCGATCGTACTGGGCAACGCCAGCAATCTGGATGACCTGGGGCAAGACTTCGGTGGCGGGCTCCATGAGCGCGAAGTCGATTACTTCGTTCGCCACGAATGGGCATGTCAAAGCGAAGACATCCTCTGGCGACGCAGCAAGGCCGGGCTACACATGACCTTGGAACAACGCGAACATTTCAACCGCTGGTTTGCCGGGGCCATGGTATCCGCCAAACCGAAATAACTGCTCGCAACAATACGCACTTTCAACGCCGGGCAACCTCACTCGACAAGGTAGAATTCGCCTCTTTCTCACCCGACCGGCCTTCTCCATGAGCATCACCCTGAAAACCGCCGAAGAAATCGAAAAAATGCGTATCGCCGGAAGACTTTGCGGCGAGGTGCTCGACTACATCACACCCTTCGTCCAGCCCGGCGTCACAACCGAGGAGCTCGACCGTCTGTGCCATAACTACATGGTCGACGTGCAAGGCTGCATTCCTGCGCCGCTCAACTACGCGCCAAACGGCTATACGCCCTTCCCCAAATCCATCTGTACCTCGATCAACCACCAGGTCTGCCACGGCATCCCGAATGACCGGCCACTGAAAAAGGGAGACATCTTCAATCTGGATGTCACGACCATCAAAGACGGATTTCACGGCGACAGCAGCCGCATGTTCATCGTGGGCGGAGAAGCGGCTGGCTCCATTCTCGCCCGACGGCTATGCAAGGTCACTTACGAATGCCTTTGGATCGGCATCAACAAGGTCAAGCCCGGTGCCCGGCTGGGTGATATCGGCGCGGCCATCCAGAAACATGCCGAAACGAACGGCTTTTCCGTGGTGCGCGAATTTTGTGGCCACGGCATCGGCCAGAAATTCCACGAGGACCCACAGGTCATGCACTACGGCAAAGCCGGAACAGGCATCACCCTCGAACCCGGCATGATCTTCACCATCGAACCGATGATCAACGCCGGAAAAGCAGCCATTTCCGAACTCAACGATGGCTGGACCATCGTCACGCGCGACCGCAGCCTCTCAGCACAATGGGAACACACCCTCCTCGTCACCCAGACCGGCTACGAAATCCTCACCCTCTCACCCGGGGCACCCCCTCCGCCCGAATTCATTTCCTGAAAATCTGATGACACCTGCCTCCCCTGTTCCAAGCACCGTACAGATTCAAGATCTACGCCGTCGCCTGCTGGATGGGCAGGCTCTGCTACGCAGCCGTTACGAGCGACACGCCCACGCCCAGGCCATGCTCCATGGCCGCAGCGCACTGGTAGATGGGCTGCTTTCAGAAATATGGCAAGGCTTCGGATTTCCCTCCAGTTTCGCCCTGCTGGCCGTGGGCGGATATGGTCGGGGCGAGCTTTACCCAGCTTCCGACATCGACCTGCTCATCCTCCAGCCCGAAAACGCCGAGCAGCAGCACGACGAAAAGATCACTGCCCTGATCGGCGTGCTCTGGGATGTGGGGCTGGACGTGGGACACAGCATTCGCACCCTCGCGCAGTGCCGGGAAGCCGCCTCCAGCGACATCACCATCCAGACCAATCTGCTTGAAACCCGCCTGCTCACGGGCAGTCGCCGTGCCTTTTCGGAGTTCAGCCATGCCATGCAAGCCTGCCTGAACCCTTCCGTCTTTTACAAGGCCAAGCGACTGGAGCAGCAAGAACGCCACACCCGCCACGACGACACCGCTTTCAGCCTCGAACCCAACTGCAAGGAAAGCCCTGGTGGGCTGCGCGATCTGCAAATGATCCTCTGGCTCGCCCAGGCCGCCCGTCTGGGAAGGAACTGGGCGGAACTGGCGAAAAACGGCCTGATAACCGCAGACGAAGCCGCACAACTGACTCGCTGCGAGCGACTTCTTCAGCATATCCGCATCCGGCTGCACTACCGTGCAGGACGGCGCGAAGACCGCATCCTGTTCGACCACCAGGAAGCCCTTGCCGCCGACTTCGGTCTAACCCCCAGCACCAGCCGACGTGCCTCGGAACGACTGATGCAACGTTATTACCGGAACGCAAAGCGGATCAACCAGCTCAACACCCTCCTCCTCCAGGGACTCGGTGAACACCTCTCCCCCTCCCCGCAAGGCGCACCCATCTACATCGACGCTCACTTCCAGATGCAGCGAGAACTGCTGGATATCCGGGACAAAAGCCTGTTTCAGCAACGGCCCACTGCCATCCTGCAAAGCTTTCTTCTCCTTCAGCAGCGTTCCGAACTGAAGGGCATGACGGCCCGCACCCTTCGCGCCCTCTGGCGCGCCCGCCACCTCATCAACCCAACATTTCGACGTACCCCGGAAAACCGCGCCCTTTTCATTACACTTTTCCAGCAAAAGCGCGGCATCGTGCATGAACTGCGTCGAATGAACCATTACGACATTCTGGGGCACTACCTCCCTGTCTTCGGCAAGATCGTCGGCCTCATGCAGCACGACCTGTTCCACGCCTACACGGTCGACCAACACATCATGCAGGTCATCCGCAACCTGCGTCGATTCACCATGCCCGAGTTTGCCCACGAAGACCCGCTTTGCACCCAGCTGATCGCCGGCTTTGATCGCCACTGGCTGCTCTACATCGCCGCCCTCTTCCACGACATCGCAAAGGGGCGCGGGGGCGACCACTCCCAGCTGGGCATGATCGAAGCCCGCCGATTCTGCGAAGAACACGCACTCACGGAAGAAGACACCGGGCTGGTCTGCTTTCTCGTCGAACAACACCTGACACTCTCCTCCGTCGCCCAGAAACAGGACCTGGCCGATCCGGACGTAATCGCCGCCTTCGCCGCCTGCGTAAAAAACGAGCGTCAGCTCGTGGGTCTTTACCTCCTCACCGTTGCCGACATCCGGGGAACCGGCCCGAATGTCTGGAACAACTGGAAAGCCAAGCTACTCGAATACCTTTTCCTCAGCACCCGCCAACACCTGATTGGTGCCACCCCGCACGACAAGCAAGGGATCGATGCCCGCCTGGAAGAAGCCCGACGGCTCCTTCGTCTTCACGGCCTGCGCCCCGGTGTAGAAAACGCGTTTTGGCAACACCTCGATACCGCCTATTTCATGCGCCACGATGCAGACGAAATTGCCTGGCACACCCGCATCCTCTACCACCGGCCCGATGCCGACCAGATCGTCGTCAAAGCCCGACTCACCCCCTTCAATGAAGGCTTGCAAGTCATGGTCTTCGTCCCAGACCAGCCCCAACTCTTTGCAAGGCTATGCGGCTTCTTCAGCCGTCTGGGCTACTCCATCGTCGATGCTCGCATCCACACAACCCACAACAGCTACGCCCTGGACAGCTTCATCCTGAACGACCCCGGACGGCAACTGCCCTACCGTGACATGCTGGGCCTGATCGAGCACGAACTGCCCGCCCATCTCCAGCACCGCCCACCCCTTGACCCCCCCCAAAAAACTCGCCTGTCACGGCAACTACGCCACTTCCCGATCACCCCGGAAATCACGCTGCATCCAGACAGCAGCGGGCGATATCACATCATGTCCATCGTCGCAGCAGACCGACCCGGGCTGCTCTACGCCATCGCCCTGACCCTCTCGCAACACGAAATCACCTTGCACACCGCCAAAATCGCCACGCTGGGCGAGCGCGCCGAAGACACCTTCCTCATCAGTGGCGAACCCCTCTCCCACCCCGCCAGACGCCTTCGTCTGGAACAAGACCTGCTCGCCACCCTGCAGGTCTGAAGCCGGGATCAAGCATCAGGTACCTGACACCTGATGCCCAGTGCTGGCTATCCATATCGAGCTAAAAAAGTCCCGTGGCCGTGAGCTGGGCACGGCAATTCCCCATTCCGGTTCAGCTTCCGTTCAGGAACATCCGGGCAGAATCACGCCATACCTTTCTTCGCACTGGAGAAACGCATGAACACCGCCCCCGCTCCCGCGCGTCACGACCACTACCCGCCGCTGCCCATG
>CAZCOS010000015.1:0-34418 GCA_964500605.1 uncultured Sterolibacterium sp. | reverse complement strand
CCCCCACCATGTCAAGGTGGTGCTCTAACCAGCTGAGCTACGCGCCTGAAGAAAACGAGATTCTAGCAAGTCATTGTGATGCACGCAACGATTTTCAAAATTATTTTTTCCGTGCGTTCAAAGTATCCTGAAGGTACTCCAGTAACACCCGGACATGGCTGCGATCAAAATCCTTGACCGCGGAGATTAACGTCACCGGTCCGGTTCGTGCCATATCGAGTAGTTGCTGCACAGCCTCTGGCTGCTGATCCAGTTCCAGTCGGTATCGACGTGCAAATTCACCCAGGCCTTCCGGTTCGCTATGAAGCCACTGGCGCAGTGCTGTGGAAGGCGTTACTTCCTTAAGCCAAAGAGCGATGGCGGCTTTATCCTTGCTGATGCCACGCGGCCAGAGCCGGTCGATCAACACGCGCTGTCCGTCGGCTTCGGAAACCGGCTCATAAATGCGCTTGCTTGCAAATTGCGGCACATTTTTCATGACCGCCTCCCGAAACACTCTGCTCTGAATTGCGGATATCAAAGAATGGGAGCCAGCCATCGCCGGGCGGTATCCAGATCCATGCCCTTGCGCTTCGCCCAGTCTTCTAGTTGATCGTTACCGATCTTGCTGATAGCAAAGTAATGTGACTCCGGATGCGCAAAATAAAGGCCGGACACTGCTGCGGCCGGCATCATGGCAAAGCTCTCCGTCAGGGCCATGTCCGTGTGAGTCCTTGCATCGATGAGCGCGAATAAAGTGCCTTTTTCCGTGTGATCCGGGCAGGCCGGATAACCTGCCGCCGGACGAATACCTTGATATTCCTCGCGGATCATGGCTTCCAGCGTCAGGTCTTCCTGGGCAGCATAGCCCCAATCTTCACGACGCACACGCCGATGCAGCCATTCCGCACAGGCTTCGGCGAGGCGATCAGCTAGGGATTTCAGCATGATGGCGTGGTAATCGTCATGTGCAGCCATGAATTCCGACAGCTTGCGCTCGATACCGATTCCTGCTGTGCAAGCGAATGCACCGATCCAGTCAGGCGTACCAATCGGCGCGATGTAGTCAGAAAGACACTGGTTCGGCTTGCCATCCGGCCTTTTTTGCTGCTGACGCAGACCATACAGCGTTGCACGTTGCGTCGTGCGCGTTTCATCGTCATAAACGACGACATCATCTCCCACGGCATTGGCCGGAAAAAGGCCGAAGCAGGCATTGGCCGTCAGCCACTTTTCATCGACGATCTGTCGCAGCATCGCCTGGGCATCATTGAAAACCTGGCGCGCTTGCTCGGCCACTTCGGGACCTACCTTGGCATCATCCAGAATACCCGGATAGCTTCCGGAAAGGTCCCAGGTCTGGAAATAAGGGCTCCAGTCGATGAAGTCGACGAGTTCAGCCAGGCTGATCTCTCGCAAGGCTGTGATTCCCGTTTGACGCGGTTTGACCGGTGCGTACTCCAGAACAGGGCGATTGGCACGCGCTTCCTCCAGGGTTACGAGGGCCACACCTTTCTTGTTGGCGTGCTGGACGCGCAGTTTTTCATAATCCGCCGCGACCTCGGCCTTGAATTCTTCGGCCTGAGTTTCCGACAAAAGTCTGGAGACCACGCCAACGGCCCGGGAGGCATCCGGCACATAAACCGCTGGCTGACGATAGTTGGGTGCAATCTTAATGGCGGTATGGGCGCGGCTGGTCGTCGCCCCACCGATCAGGAGAGGGATATCGAATCCCTGACGTTCCATCTCGGCAGCAACATGCGCCATCTCTTCCAGCGAAGGGGTGATCAGGCCCGACAAACCAATGATGTCTGCATTGTGTTCCTTCGCTGCGGCGAGGATTTTGTCTGCTGGCACCATAACACCCAGATCGAATACTTCATAACCATTGCAGCCCAGAACGACACCGACGATATTTTTCCCGATGTCATGCACATCCCCCTTGACCGTCGCCATAATGACGCGGCCCTTAGCCACCGCCCCAGAACGCAGTTTCTCGGCCTCGATAAAGGGCAGCAGATGCGCCACGGCCTGTTTCATGACGCGTGCTGACTTCACCACCTGTGGCAGGAACATTTTCCCCGCACCGAACAGGTCGCCCACGCGGTTCATGCCCTCCATCAGCGGCCCTTCAATCACGGATAGCGGCTTGTCACCGCGCGCATCCGCCTGCTGCCGCGCTTCTTCGGTATCTTCGACGACGAATTCCGTAATGCCCTTAACCAGTGCATGAGCCAGTCGCTCGTTCACCGGCTCTTTGCGCCAGGCCAGATCGACAACCTGCTCCTTGGCGACACCCTTGACGGTCTGAGCCATCTCAACAAGCTGTTCGCCTGCCTCGGGGCTTTTATTAAGAACGACCGCTTCGACCTTCTCCCGCAAGATTGGATCAAGTTCGTCATAAACGCCCAGCTGCCCGGCATTGACGATGCCCATGGTCAAACCGGCCTGGATGGCGTGATAGAGAAAAACCGTGTGAATCGCTTCCCGCACCGGGTCGTTGCCCCGGAAGGAGAAGGAAACATTGGAAATACCGCCCGAAATTCCGGCAAAAGGCAGATGGACGCGAATCCACCGTGCGGCTTCAATGAAGTCAACGGCGTAATTGTTATGCTCCTCGATCCCGGTCGCAATGGCGAACACATTGGGGTCAAAAATGATGTCTTCCGGTGGGAACCCGATGTTCGTCAAAAGGCGGTAGGCCCGCTGGCAGATGTCGGCCTTGCGCTCGAAGGTATCGGCCTGTCCCTGTTCATCAAACGCCATGACGATGGCCGCCGCGCCATAACGGCGAATCAACCGTGCCTGCTGCAAGAAAGGCTCAACCCCCTCCTTGAGTGAAATCGAATTGACGATGCCCTTACCTTGCAGACATTTCAGTCCAGCTTCCAGCACCTCCCATTTCGACGAATCGATCATCACCGGAACCCGCGCAATATCCGGCTCACTCGCGATGAGATTGAGGAATTTCACCATGGCGGCCTTGGCATCGAGCATGGCTTCATCCATGTTGATGTCAATGACTTGCGCCCCGGCTTCCACCTGACTGCGCGCCACATCAACGGCCTTGGCGTATTCCCCATTGAGGATCAAACGTGCAAAGGCCTTGGAACCCGTGACGTTCGTCCTTTCGCCCACATTGACAAACAGGGAACGCGCGCCCACGTTGAAGGGCTCCAGCCCGGAAAGGCGCAACTCCTGCGGCAGGCCTGGCGGGCGGCGTGGCGGGCAATCCGCCAAGGCATGGGCGATGGCTCGAATATGGTCGGGGGTGGTTCCACAACAACCTCCCGCGACGTTGATGATGCCCGCTTCAGCCCACTCCCGGATGGCGGACGCCAGGGCTTCCGGCGTTTCATCGTAACCGCCGAAGGCATTGGGCAGCCCGGCATTGGGATGCGCCGAAACGAAGCAATCGCAAAGCGAAGAAAGCTCGGCGACATACTGACGAAGTTCGGACGCACCCAGCGCGCAATTCAGGCCAAAAGTCAGCGGCTGGGCATGGCGCAGCGAATTCCAGAAGGCTTCGGCCGTCTGGCCGGAAAGCGTGCGGCCCGAAGCATCGGTGATGGTGCCGGAAATCATTACCGGCCAGCGGCGGCCCGACTGCTCGAAGAATTGGTCGATGGCAAACAGGGCCGCCTTGGCATTGAGCGTGTCGAAAATTGTTTCGACCAGCAGCAAGTCGGCCCCTCCATCCGTCAAGCCCTGAATGGCAAACAAATAATCATTCACCAGCTCGTCGAACTGCACATTACGAAAGCCCGGGTCATTCACATCAGGCGAAATCGACGCAGTGCGTGAGGTGGGCCCGAGAACACCCGCCACGAAACGCGGTTTGTCCGGCGTGTGCGCCGTTGCCCGATCGCAGGCCTCGCGTGCGAGTTTCGCTCCGGCCAGATTCAATTCGTAGACCAGCGACTCCAGCCCGTAATCCGCCTGCGAAATGGCCGTCGAATTAAAGGTATTGGTTTCGAGAATATCTGCACCGGCAGCTAGGTAATCTTCATGAATACCCAAAATGACTTCCGGCTGCGTCAGGAGCAACAGGTCGTTATTCCCCTTCAGATCCTTCGGATGATCTGCAAAGCGCGTGCCTCGATAATCCGCTTCCGTCAGCGCGTGCCGCTGAATCATCGTCCCCATCGCACCATCGAGGATCAAAATACGTTGGCTGAGAAGGCGACGAAGTTCCTGGGTACGGTCGGGCTGCATGGCGATGGTCTGACGAGAAATGAACCGGCAATCTTAACACGCGGGGCAAGCGACAAAGCCTTGCTATTCAAAGGGTTTACCGCTGACGATCAATCCACACCACGCCGATATTGCACTGCTTCGGCAATATGGGAAGCCAGCACGTTTGCGCTTCCGGCCAGATCGGCACAGCTACGCGCGACCTTGAGGATACGGTGATAAGCGCGCGCCGAAAGAGAAAGCCGTGCAATGGCCTGCTGGAGCATCTTCGCACCCGCATCATCCGGGATACAGTATTCGTCAATTTCTGAGGGCCCCAAGAGCGCGTTGGCCTTGCCCTGACGCCGCATCTGTCGCCCCCTGGCCTCGACCACCCGTTCCCGCACACTGACACTGGACTCGCCTTGTTCCCGGGTTTGCAGTTCGGTATCCGAAAGCGAGGAAACTTCGATCATCAGGTCGATACGATCAAGTAGCGGCCCGGAGAGCTTGGCGCGATAGCGGCTGACTTGATCGGGCGTACAGCGGCATTTGCCGTTGGGATGCCCCAGCCATCCACAGGGGCAAGGGTTCATCGCCGCTACAAGCTGAAAACGCGCCGGGAAATCCGCCCTTCGCGCTGCACGGGCAATGCAGATGTGACCCGTTTCCAGCGGCTCGCGCAAGGCTTCCAGCACCCGCCGGTCAAATTCCGTCAGCTCGTCGAGAAACAGGACGCCATGATGCGCGAGGGAAATTTCACCTGGCTGCGGGACCCCGCCCCCTCCCACCAGAGCCGGACCGGAGGCCGAATGATGCGGCGAACGGAAAGGACGCTGCCCCCAGTGTTCAATGCGAAAGCGGCCCGCCAGCGAATGCACCGCGGCGGATTCCAGGGCTTCCGTCTCGCTCATCGGCGGAAGAATGCCCGCGAAACGGCTGGCCAGCATGGATTTTCCCGTCCCCGGCGGGCCAGACATGAGCAGGCTGTGCTGGCCCGCCGCGGCGACTTCCAGCGCGCGTCGAGCTTGCGACTGCCCCTTGACCTCCGCCAGATCTGGATAGTGGATCGTCGTCACGACGCTTGTGCCGGAAAAAGGAGCAATGGCCTGTTGTCCATTCAAATGGGCACAAACTTCCAGCAGGTTGCGGGCGGGCAGAATGGTGGCCGAGCGCACCAATGCCGCCTCGGGCGCGCTCTCCTCGGGAAGAATGCAAATGCGCCCGGCAGCAGCGGGCTGGGCCTGCATCGCTGCCACCATCGCCAGTGCACCGCGTATCGGCCGTAAATCGCCCCCCAATGCCAGCTCTCCGGCGAATTCGTAATCCGCCAACCCCTGGCCCCTGATCTGCCCGGATGCAATCAGGATGCCCAGCGCGATGGGCAGGTCAAACCGCCCGGATTCCTTGGGCAAATCAGCCGGAGCGAGGTTAACCGTGATCCGCCGTTGGGGAAACTCGAAGTGGCAGTTCTGGATGGCCGCGCGAACCCGATCTCGCGCTTCCTTCACTTCCGTATCGGGCAGGCCCACCAGCGTGAAAGCGGGCAGGCCGGCTGCCAGATGCACCTCGACGATGACTTCGGGAGCATCCATCCCCGCAATGGCACGAGATCGGAGAACGGCAAGGGACATGATGATCAGAAGGAAAGAAAGGGAGTCTGCAATGTTCAACGTGCTTTTCCACGCAAGCTGGCGATTTTCTCGTGCAAGCGGTCGGGTGTGGCTTCTTGCGGCGACCAGGGTGGGGCCACAACGAGCCGAACGGCGCGGAAGGGACGCAGCCGTTCCCAGCGCGTCATCGCCGGGCCATCCTGACGGGAAAAGAAGCTGCGCCAGAGCCCGCGCAAGGCCATTGGGATCACCGGCACGGGTGTCGTTTCGAGGATGCGGGTCACGCCGCCCTTGAAAGGCATGATTTCACCGGATCGGGTAATGCCTCCTTCGGGAAAGATGCAGACCAGATCCCCCTCGTTCAAAGCCTGGGCAATCTGCGCGTAAGCCGCCTCCAGACAGGCCGGATCCTCTTTCACCGGGGCAATCGGAATGGTGCGTCCTGCCCGGAAAATCAGGTTAAGGAAGGGAATCCGGTAGATGCGATGATCCATGATGAAGCGGATGGGCCGGGGGCAGACCGCTGCAATGATGAGTGCATCGATGAAACTGACATGATTGCAGGTCAGCAGGGCTGGGCCTTCTTCGGGAATGTGCTCGATCCCCTCCTTCTTTAGACGATAAAAAGTATGCATCAGCCCCCAGAAAACGAAACGCAGCAGGTATTCCGGTACCAGCGTGTAGATATAGAGAGCGACCAGCGCATTGAACAGGGCCGTGACCAGGAAAAGCTCCGGAATGCTCAGACCGAATCCGAACAGCAGCATGGAAACCCCTGCAGAGGCAACCATGAACAGGGCATTCATGATGTTGTTCGCTGCAATGACACGGGATTGATGACTGGTTTCGCTGCGGGTCTGGATCAGCGCGTACATCGGTACGATGTAAAAACCTCCGAACAGACCGAGCAAAGCAATGTCGGCAAGCACTCTCAGAGGCTGCAAGCCCCCGGAAAGAAAAGCCCGGAAATCCAGCAAAGCTGCAGAAGAAGACCCCACCGGAGGAAAGGACGCACTGGCAAGATAGAGATCGATGCCAAACAGCGTCAGACCGATTGCACCGAAAGGTACCAGACCGATCTCAACCTGTCTTGCGGAGAGCCGCTCACACAGCAGGGAGCCTGCTCCCACGCCAAATGAAAATACGGTCAGCAGGAGAATGAAGACAGTTTCATCGCCGCCTAACACTTCTCGGGCATAGTTTGGAAACTGCGCCAGGACGGTCGCGCCGTAGAACCAGAACCAGGAAATGCCCAGAATAGAGAGCCAGACCGTGCGATTCGTCCGGATGGCGGCAAGGTTGCGCCAGGTTTCCGTCAGAGGGTTCCAGTTGATCCGCAGTTGCGGGTCCACCGGCGGCGTCAGTGGAATGCCCCGGCTGACGCCATAACCCATCACGGCCAGGCCGACGACGGTAAAGGCTGTCAGGGTATGCCCCCCCGGCGCGGTCGCAAGCCATGCCCCCAGCACTTCGCCCAGCAAAATGGCGACGAAGGTTCCCATCTCGATCATGCCGTTACCGCCGATCAACTCGTCTTTCCTGAGCTGCTGAGGCAGATAGGCGTATTTGACTGGCCCAAAGAGGGTTGAATGCACGCCCATCAAAAAAAGAGCGACGACCAACGGCCAGAGCAGCTGCGCCAGAAAGCCCCAGGCGGCAAAGAGCATGACACCGATTTCAAAGAGCTTCACGCGCCGGGCCAGCATGGATTTTTCGTATTTGTCGGCCAGTTGCCCGCAAGTGGCCGAGAACAGGAAAAAAGGCAGGATGAACAGCCCTGGCAGAAGGGTCGCCAGTGTTTTGCCATCCATCTGCGTGAGCTGCCCGGCCCGGAAAGTCACCAGCGTAATCAGGGCAGTCTTGAAAACATTGTCGTTGAAGGCCCCAAGAAACTGCGTAAAGAAAAAGGGGCGAAAACGACGTTCGCGCATCAATTGAAACTGGCTGCTCATGCCCTGCCCTTTCTGGCATTCAAAAAATGCCAACCCGATCCATTGCTGCGAAATTCACACGCCCCACACCACGGGCACTTTTTTCCTCAAGGAGTGTTCCAGCAGCTCCAGCAAAGGGACGGCGCGTTGCGTCAGGCTGATGCCCTGCTGGCCAGTTTGCGCCATCTCATCGTTGCTTGCCTCGCCGGATTCACGCATTTCATCGAGTTTTTCCCATTGCCGTGCATGGGCCTCCTTGTCTGCAACCACAGCGGCGCGCAAACGGGCAATGGCATCCGGGAGTTGCTCGACCGTCACGATGCCTTTTGGACTCGCCTCCTTGCCCATGATTTTCATCATTTCGTAGGCCACGCCACCGAACATGATGACATCGCCGCTGGCCTTGGACTGAAAAATAACGATCATGTCAAAGCCCCCGCTCCAACAGCCAGTCCCGGATACGCTGTGCCACCATGGGCCAGTCCGGCTCCAGCATCAGCCCGTGCCCCATGCCGGGGAAAATTTCGGCTCCCACGCCATAGCTCGTGGCCGTCATCCGCACCTGTGAAGCCGGAATCAGGGCATCGTGCTCCGCACCCAGCACCAGCAGCGGCGTTTTGCGAACATGAGACGGGCGCGGCAGATTGAACAGCGTCATGTCCCAGATGGCACGGTTCGACTCACCCTGAGCCTTGCTCAGGTAACGCAGCAGGTCTGCTTCCTTCATCGACTGGGCGAACAAGGCATCGCGCAAGGTCTCCGTCGAAACCCGGTGACCGGTCATCAGGCGATTCAAGTCCGCCAGCAGGCCGGGCTTCTGAAACATCAGGCCGAACATGGAGGACATCAAGCCTTGCGGCGGCACAGCGCACAACAGCACCGCCCCCGGCAGGACATGGTGTTCCAGATATTTCTGCAACACGAAGCCCCCCATGGAATGCCCGATCATGACAGGCGCAGCGGGCAAGGTCGCCACCGCCTCGACAACATCACTCACATAATCATCGATGCTGAGGCTGTCGAGCCGCCCTCGCCCACGGCTGCCACCGTGACCGGAAAAACTGAGGGCATAACTTGTATAGCCTTGAGCCGCAAACCAGTCGAGAAAATATTCATCCCAGCACCAGGCCGCCGTGTAAGCTCCATGCAAGAAAAGCAAAGGCGTGGGCTTTACCGGAACATCCGGCCGGGCGGGGCGAACGATTAGTTCCAATTCACCGGAGTTTTGTCGCGCCGTCATCGTGTGCCTCCCCGGCCAGGGCGATTATCATGGTCGTTTTTCATTCGTTGGATTTTACTGTTCATGTTCAAGTGGCTGGTAGCCATCTTCATCATTGTTTTCATCATGGGGGTCGCCCTGCCGCGTCTGTCGTCAAGGCTGCCGCTTGGTCGCCTGCCGGGAGATGTGCGGGTACGCTGGCGGGGTCAGGAATACCACTTTCCTTTTGCAACCACCGTCCTGCTTTCCCTGCTGCTGGGCCTGCTTATGCGATTTCTATGACGCATTTCACGCATTTCACCCCCTCCACCAGAAGAGGGTGAAAATGCCCAGCATGGCAAAAACCAATCCCAGCTTGAAAACCGTCGCGAGAATAAAAGAAAGGCCAGCAACCACACCGGCGCGTGTGGCCTGACCATGGCTGCGACCGGCCAGCCATTCTCCCACCATGGCCCCCAGCGCAGGACCAAGAATGACTCCAGGCAAACCGCCGAATATCCCGAACACGCCGCCCAGAAACGCACCGACCACCGCCTGTCGGCTGGCTCCGATACGCTGGACTCCCAGCATTGCGGCGAAGTGATCGACCAGCCAGCTCAGGACGACCAAACCGCCCAGCACGCCCAGCGTCCCCATCCCGACGCGAGCATAGGCATCCTGCCAGGCAAGCAGCCACAAGCCGGCAAAAACCAGCAGGGTTCCGGGCAGAAAGGGCAGCACCGTTCCGGCCACACCCAGCAGCACCAGCACGATGGCCAGAATGACCAGAATTTCAGGCATTCCGGCGTCTCATGTCCGGCAAGCCCAGCGCGGCCAAACCCAGCACGGGCAACCAGGCACAGAGTTGATAAACGTATTCGATGCTGTAGTAGTCAGCAAGCGTTCCGATCGCCGCTGCACCCAGACCACCAAAGCCAAAGGCCAGCCCGAAAAAAAGGCCGGAGATGGCTCCCGTCTTGCCGGGCATGAGCTCCTGCCCATAGACCACGATGGCCGGGAAGGCGGAGGCCATAACCGCTCCGATGAAAAAAACCAGAATGATCGTGGCGACCAGGCCGACATGGGGCAACAGAAGGGTGAAAGGCGCAGAGCCCAGGATAGAAATGAGAATGATGCGTTGCCGCCCGATTCGGTCCCCAATCGGCCCGCCGACCAGCGTCCCGAGAGCTGTGCCGAACAGAAAGACGAAGAGACAGTACTGGGCGGATTGCGCCGAGAGTGAAAAATGCGCCATCAGATAAAAGATGAAGTAGCTGCTCAAGCTGGCGACATAGGCGAATTTCGAGAACAGCAGCACCACGAGCAGGAAAAGGCTCAGGCGCACCTGTCTGGCCGAAAGTCCGTTGTCGTGCGCGGCGAGAGCCGCCCGCCCCACGGCACTGCGCATGTGGGAAACAGACCAGCGACTCACATGCAGGAGAATGGCCATACCGGCTAGCGCGATGAGGCTGACGAATAGCACGCTGCTTTGTCCAAGCGGAAGGATGAGGGCTGCCGCAAGCAGCGGCCCGATCGCCGTTCCGAGGGTTCCGCCCATCTGGAATATCGACTGGGCCAGTCCATGTCGGCCCGCCGAGGCCAGACGAGCGATGCGTGAAGCCTCCGGATGAAATACCGAGGAACCCACACCGACCAGTGCAGCCGCCACCAGAACGATCGAATAATCCCAGGCCAGTGCCAGCAGGATCAGACCCGCCATGGTCGAGCCCATGCCCATCGGCAGGGAATAAGGACGGGGATGCCGGTCGGTGTAATGCCCGACCACGGGCTGAAGCAGGGAGGCAGAAAACTGGAAGACCAGCGTAATCAGGCCGATCTGGACAAAGCTGAGGCGAAAACGACCTTGCAGGAGTGGATACAAGGCCATCAGCACAGACTGCATCATGTCGTTGATGGCGTGCGTGAGGCTGATCGCTCCGAGAATGCTGCGTGTTGGACCGGGCGAGCCAGAGTGATTCGGCATTGTTTTGGAAGCGAGCACGGTCATGATGCTGCTTTTATCAGGTCGATAAGCTGCTCCGGCGTGTCGATGATGGCATCCGCCCCCCAGTCCTGGATAGGCACTTCGACCCCGAGATAGCCCCAGGAAACGGCCACGGTGCGCGCCCCCGCCGCACGGCCGGCCAGAACATCGCGTTCGTCATCGCCGACATAGATCACCTGTTCCGGCCGCACACCCGCCTGTTCGCACCCCAGAAGGATGGGCGCGGGATCAGGCTTGGGGCGGGTGGCCGTGTCGCCACTGACAATGCAGGCGCAGCGGTCGTGCAAGCCCAGCCCTTTGAGGACGGGAACAGTAAAACGATGATGCTTGTTAGTCACCACGCCCCAGGGAATCTCCTGTTTCTCGAGGTAATCCAGTAATTCTGGAATGCCCGGGAAAAGAGTCGAATGGGTGCAAACATCCGCTTCGTAATGATGCAGGAAACGCAAAACGAGCTCCCCGAAACCCTCATCGTTCGGTGTGATGCCCAGCCCCACCCCCAGCAAGCCGCGCGCACCATTCGAAGTATGCGGGCGCAACGTGGCCAGCGGCAAAGGAACCGTACCCCGTTCCCGCAACACGGCATTCAGTGCCGCCGCCAGATCCGGAGCAGTATCGGCAAGCGTGCCATCGAGATCGAAAAGAACGGCTTGCGGTTTCATGCGTCCCGCTCCGGCTGCGACGCGCGCGCCCTCAGCAAATAATTGACCCGTGTATCCGAGTCCAGATGGTAAGTCTTGCTCAAGGGCTTGTAGGTCATACCCATGATTTCTTCGACCTCCAGCCCGGCCTGACGACACAGGCGCGACAACTCCGCCGGACGCAGGAAGCGGGCGTAATCATGTGTTCCACGCGGCAGGAGATTCAACACATATTCCGCCCCCACCACGGCCAGCAGATAAGCCCGCAAATTCCGGTTCAGGGTCGAGAAAAAGACCTGCCCGCCCGGCTTGACCAGAGCAGCGCAAGCTCGCACCGTGCTGGCCGGGTCAGGAACATGTTCCAGCATTTCCATGCAGGTCACGACATCGAAGCGTCCCGGCATTTCTTCGGCAAGGCTTTCAGCAGCGACCAGGCGATATTCCACCTGTTGCCCGCTTTCCAGCAAATGCAGACGTGCCACGCCCAATGCCCGCTCACCCAGATCGATCCCCATCACCTGCGCGCCCCGCTCAGCCAGGCTCTCCGAAAGAATGCCGCCGCCACAGCCTACATCCAGCACCTTTTTTCCCGAAAGACCGCCGCAGGCGGCTTCAATCCAGCCCAGACGCAAGGGATTGATGTCGTGCAGCGGCTTGAACTCTGAGGTGGCATCCCACCAGCGATGAGCAAGCTCGGCAAATTTTCCGAGCTCTTGCGGGTCAGCATTGAGGCCGGAAGGAAGCGTAGGGGTCTGGGTGGTTTCCATATCGTGATCCGATTCAGAAAAGCAGAGGAATGGACTAGGGATTGCAAGCTGCAGCCTGCACGAAGCCCGCCAGTATAAGGTCAGGCCAGCATGAGCCGCAGAAAGCCCATCGGGTCGCGGGCGTAAGCCACAGAGATGATGTAGGCCAGCGTCAACAGGGCCGCAAGCCAGGCCAACAGGCGAATTTTCTTGCTGCGCCCTGCCTTCAGGGCCAGCGAACCCAGAACGATATAGACCAGCAGGCCGAACACCTTGGCCGTCACCCAGGGCACCACGAAGGGGAGTTGCCCGCTCATGAAAGCGAGCGTCAGCGCGGCTGTCAGAAGGATCGTGTCGTTGACGTGCGGCAAAACCCGGGTCAGGCGATGCTTCAACAAGGGGGAATCCCGCAGCATCAGCAAACCACGCGCAAAAAATCCCAGACCGCTCAGAACGACGCAGGTGACGTGAAGATGTTTGATCGCCAGATAAAGATTCATGTAACGACCCAGTTTTCCGTGAAATTCATGCTATGTTTTTCCTATCCTTTGAGGCTGAACCATGCTGAATCCAAGACAAGACATCCAAGACATCCCTGCCATTCTCGCCCGACTCCCCCTGTTTGGCGAAGTGGCCCGCGAATCCATTGAACAGATTGCCACCCACACCCGGGAAAAACGCCTCCAAAAAGGCGAAATGCTGTTCCAGAAGGGCGATGCGCCGCGCGGGTTTTTCGTCGTCATTTTCGGCCAGATCAAGCTGGCCTTTCCCTCTAGCCAAGGCAACGAAAAAGTCATCAACATCCTTGGCCCGAATCAAAGCTTCGGTGAGGCTGCCATGTTCATGGATCGCCCTTATCCCGTTTTTTCCGAAGCACTTGCTGACACCCTGCTCCTTCACATTGCCCGTCATGCCATCTTCGACCTGCTGGAAGAGGACAATTCCTTCGCCCGGCGTATGCTGGCCGGTCTGTCCATGCGTCTGCACACACTCGTGCAGGATGTCGAGTCCTATTCCTTGCGTTCGACCACTCAGCGGGTCATCGGCTTCCTCTTGCAACAGACGATGGAAGAAGAAGGCAGCGAAACGGATGTCATCGTCGCCCTGCCGACCTCCAAGCAAGTCATCGCCTCGCGCCTGAGCCTGACCCCGGAAACTCTTTCGCGGGTTTTTCATGACCTGGCCTCGGCCAATCTCATCACCGTTCATGGCAAACAGATCACTGTCCACGATGTACGCCGTCTGAGGCAATTTGATCTGCAAGGTTGAGAGCCGCGACGGATCAATCAAGGCTTTGGTCAGACTGATGCCACCGGCTCCACAGACCTTGCGGCGAGGACCTGCTTCCTGAAATCTTGGTAAAGCCGCACCGCTCGAATGAGATTCCATTCCAGCCAGGCAAAAGAGACCACCACGGCCAACCCCGCCAGGTGCGCAAGTAAAGGCCAGACCAGCATGGCCAGCAGTAACAGCGTGGCCAGGAGATGGGTGACTAACTGGCCACGCATGTCCTTCTCGGCAATGATCTGCTTCATGTTCGGCGGCAGGGTCTTCATCTGCCCAAGTTGCTGCCAGTGCAGCCAGATCAGGAAGGGCACAATTTTGTAGAGCATGCCGTTGATCGCGGAAACGAACCCGCCCATGAGTATCAGAATGCCCGGCCCGAGCAGTGCGCGTGGATGTTCTCCCCAGGACGGTACAATCCGAAGAGCTACCCAGAAAAAGAACACGGCTAGCAAGGCCGCCATTGCCACACGCCAGTAGATGAGGGTGATGTCCGTCACCTTGCGCCGTCGTCTTTTTTGCAGCCAGAGGGTGACCCCCGCATAAGTCACCATAAGGCCCAAGCCCACGGCCTGAATGACGATCCCAATGATGGGCGGCGCAGCACTATAAAAGGGGAGCAAGGCCCACAAAACCAGCACGGCCAGAAGCAGACGAGGGATATTGCGAGCCACCCAAACGGGATAGGCCGGTGTCAGCTGAAACATGGGGACGACCAGATAGGACACGCCCATCACAAGCATCAAGGCCCAAGCACCCAGCCCCCAGGCCGCGTGGATATTGACTAACACAGGCAGACTCCAGCCCTCCGGGAAACCGGAGCCCCAATGTCCCGCCAACACACCCAGCAGAAGAACGCCCAAGGAAAGGGTCAGCAACAAGCCCAGCAGTGCCAGTCGCAAAACCGGGAGGGTCGCGCCTTGCGCCGGGGTATGGAACATTGCCCATCCGCTGACCCACAAAAAAGGAAGCAAAGCCGCAAGAAAGAGTCCGCCCGCAGGCATGAACCATGATCGTGCAGATAGCCCGAAGGCACTCACCAGCAAGAGGGTGGCCAGAATCAGCAAGGGGTGAAGCCAATGGGCAACCCATCTGGGCCGCCAGATATTGCCTCCCGTTGCGACAGGGACGAATTGCAGCAGCGCACCACTCATGGCCTGGAGCATGAACCCTGCGGCCAGCAAGTGCGTAAAAACCAGCACATCGCCATTCCAGCGCGTGCCCCAGTCTCCTCCTCCTTTCAAAGCCAGCAGAGTGCCGGCGGCCATTCCGAAGAGGGGAGCCGTCAGAAAAAACCGGAAAGGCACCGAAATCGGTGGGGCCTGTTCAAAGGAGAGCTTGGGGTGCATGGTCGTCGTGTCAACAGGCAAACCGGATTCAAGGCAGCGGCCACTGACGAGAAAAAGCGAACCGGAACCGTAAGGCCTCAGGCTCGATCAGATTTTCCGGATACGGATTTCATTAGTTCCATCCGGTCGATATTGCGAGGTGTACTGGTAGCCATTGCGCTTCAATACGGAATACAGGGGGTGCGGCTCGCAATGCAGGAGGAGCAGGAGCTCCTCTCCATCCGGAAGTTCATCCAGTGCAGCAAGCGTCCGTTCAAGCGGCTCTGGTGGCTGGAGTTCCCGACCGTCGATGATGTACGGGGTTTCTTGCACGGGCGAACCTTCAGTGTCCGATATGCGCCAGAAGCTGGGCGCAGAGGGTTTCGACCTCACCTGCCAAAGATTGATCGCACATGGGGTAAAGGATGTTTTCTTCTTTCATGTTGTGCTGTTGCATGAGAATCAGCAAGGTTTCGGCTGCCCCGGCATAGGCTTCGCCATCCTGCGCAGTTTGGGCCGCGCCCATCTGCTTGACAAGCTCACGCATTTGTTCATGTTCCAGACGCATCATCTGGGTCGGACCGTGACGCATGCCCGTGGCGTTTTCGAAAGCGGGGAACAGGATGGTTTCCTCCCCCGAAAGGTGAGCTTCAAGGGCATCGGCAAACGCTTTGTGTTGCACGGCACATTCCGCCCAGTCGCCCTTTTGTGCGGCTGCCTCGGCGGCAGAAAACAGGTCGTCGCAATGGGTGTGGTGCGGCGGGAGGACTTCACGAATTCCGGGCATATCAACCTCTGGCTGAAGAAGATGGAAAAGAGCTGAAACATCAGCAGGGTGCGAGTCTAACCAAGCCCATCGCTCCCTGCCTTGATGCCCGTCAATCGAAAAACCCGTCGCTCAGGACTCCAGGACATAGCCTCCCGGCGCATCACCCAGTTCCGGGTAATCCTCCGTTGCAACCGGGCCAGCCTTGACGAGCTTGCCCGCCTGCGGCTTGAGCCAGGCCATCCAGTCTTCCCACCACGATCCGGCCTGATGTTCGGCTCGCCCACGCCAGCTGTCCGGCGTATCGTGCCGTTCGGCGGTCCCGACCCAGCACTCGCGTTTCGGAGGGTTAACCGGCGGATTGACGATCCCCAGGATGTGTCCGGAACTGGAAAGTACATAACGCTTCGGGCCCGAAACGTGGTTATTGACCGCAAAGGTCTGTTGCCAAGGAGCGATATGGTCATCGGCCGCACCCACGGCATAAACCGGCTGGGTGATCCTTTCCAGATCAATTTTTTCACCCGCAATAGTCAGCGCGTCACGCTTGATGAGATGGTTGTTCATGTAAAACTCGCGCAAATACCAGCTGTGCATCGAAGCCGGCATACGGGTCGTGTCCATGTTCCAATACAGCACATCAAAGGGAGGAGGCGTTTCACCATAGAGGTAACCCCGCACGATGTAGTGCCAGATCAGGGTGTTTGAACGCAACATACGGAAAGCAGCCGCCATTTCACGACCCTCCAGGAAGCCCTTGGCCGCCATGCTGCGTGAAAGCCACTGGATCGTGCTCTCGTCCAAGAATATCTCGATATCGCCCGGCTTGCGGTAATCCACCAGTGCAGTCAGCAGCGTGACGCTCGACACGGGCATCTTCTGCGCTGGATAACGTCGATTGGCCCAGGCCATATAGGTTGTCAGTGCCGCGCCGCCGATGCAATAACCCACGGCATTGACCTGCTCCGAGCCGCTGATGTGGCGTGCGACTTCGATGATCTTGTCGATTCCTTCGGTCAGGTAATCGTCAAAAGTCACATCGCGCATACTCTCATCGGGATTCTTCCAGCTCGTGATGAACACGCTGAACCCTTGATCGAGCAGATACTTGACCATGCTCTTGGCGGGGGTCATGTCCAGAATGTAGTGCTTGTTGATCCAGGCCGTCACAATCACGACGGGCTTTTCATAATTCTTTGCCACCGTCGGAGTGTAATGCAGCACTTCCAGCAGACGGTTACGGAAAACCACTTTACCCGGCGTGACGGCCAGATTCTTCCCGACCATGAAATCGTCCGGATTCGTCATACGAACCGTTCCGGCATCCACGTCCGCCAGAAAATTCTGTATGCCTTGCACGAGGCTTTTTCCATTGGTTTCGGCCGCCTTTCTCAGCGCAACCGGATTGGTCCAGAGGAAATTGGTCGGCGACATGGCATTCAGCCACTCACGCCACCAGAAAGCAGCACGGCGACGCTGATGACTGGCCAGCCCGGGTGTGTCATAAAGCATGTCCTGCGTCTGGCGGGTCAACAGCAGATACCATTGCTTGGCCACGCTCCAGCTCGCTGCTTCACGCCAGACCGGGTCACTGAAGCGCGAATCGTCAGAATGAGGCCGCACGATTTCATCGCCTTGCATCCCCATCATGCGCAACCAGGAATGCCAGGTCAGTGTCATCGCATCCGTTGAGAATTTCCCCATCGCCTCGGAAAGCTCCTGCGGATGCAGCATCCACGCAGCGTATGCATGCAAGAGCGGGGTTGCCACACCGATGGGATCAATGCGGCTTTCCACTGCCTGATTCATCGCGCTCCAGGCTTTCTGGGGCGTCATGGCGGAGGGAGGATTCAAACGGTCTTTATGCGTATTCATGATGTGTGATGAAATCTCGCCGTACTGACACAGTGGCCCGGCAATGTGGAAACGTGCAATTATAATCGCACGCCGCCCTTGTGCCTCCCCCCTCTCTTTCTGTCAGGAGATCACCATGTTCAAGCACATCCTGGTTCCTGTCGATGGCTCGGAACTTTCCGGCATCGCCATCCACCACGCCGTCGAATTCGCTCACGAAACTGGGGCAAAAATCACTTTCTTTCATGTCCAACCAGACTATCCCATCGCTTTCTACGGGGAAGGCGCGCTCTTCGATCCCACCACACCCGACAAATTTGCCGAACTGACCGATACCCAGGCAAAGAGCATTCTGGCCAATGCCCAGGCACAAGCCACCCAAGCGGGTGTCACCTGTGCCACCCATACACTCGCGAGCGACCTGGTCTACCTCGCCATCATTGATGCCGCCACACACGCAGGGTGCGACCTGATTTTCATGGCCTCCCACGGGCGTCGTGGCATCAGCGGCTTCCTGCTCGGTAGTGAAACCCAGAAAGTCCTGACCCATTCAAAAATTCCGGTACTGGTCTGGCGATGATTTTTTTTGAAATCGAAAACAGCCCCTCCAAAAATCTCCCCACTCCCCTCCGCCGACTTTTTCTTTTTTCTTTATACTTGCGCGGTTAAGCTGAGTCGCAATATACGAACAAGCCATCAAACGACACACATCCGGCCACAAAAACATTCATAAGAGCGCATCAGAGCCTCCGAGTCGCGGGGGCGACTTTAGTGCCCGACAGGAAGGAGAAGGGGAATGTCGCAAATAACGCAATGGCCGCTGTGCAAGGTTGGCTCTGTGGCTGGCTCTGTGGCAGCCTCAATGCGCGCACCCCATATCCGTGCATCGCACTTTGCCAATAACGCCCCCACCTCACCAACCCAATCCTCCCTCCTTTTCCACGCTGAAGTCTCATTCACTCCACGCTACGGCTTTCGGGCTGAATGCCATCTCGCCTGAATCAGCAACAAACAATCATTCCAGCAGCAAACAGGAGAAATCAAATTGAAGGGATCATCGAGATTACGGACATCCACGCTGCTGGCCGGACTACTCCTGGCCTCAACGGTCGTCCAGGCCCAGGTCGCTACTCTGAAACGCGCCCCCTCCTCAGGCGTACCGGCCACATCCGAATCGGCCAGCGCGGCAACACCCGCCCCGCAAGCTCCTGAAACGACATCCGAAGCTCCCGAAATCCCCAAGGACCCTGCAAACGAAGCGGCTAGCGTCCAGGCTGTTGAGATTCACACCGACTCACCGACAGCCCCCTCAAGCGCATCGAGTCTTCCGGAAACCTCTGCGGCACAAACCTCCATCGAAGCACCAACCCCGAGCCCAGCCCCTGAACCCGCCCCAATCCCTCCTTCTATGCCCGAGCCTGCCCCAGAGCCGACTCCGGCCCCAGCGACACCCTCCGCTCCCGAGCCACCTCCCCCCGCAATTCAGCCAGAGCCTCCCTTGGCCGGATCACAGTACGCGCCCGCTCCAATGCTGCAAGCTCCGCTTGAGAACGCCCCCCCAACATCCTCAAGCAATGCCGAAAGCATCCAATCCTGGCAGCTGCGCGCCGGGGAACGCGTCTCGGATGCCTTCAGTCGCTGGGCACGCACGGTAGGCTGGCAAATCTCCTGGGAACCTGCAGATCTCGTTGCATTGGCTGACCTTGATCTCAACGATACCTTCGCGGGTGCCGTCAATAAAGTCATCGAAGCGCTCAATCGTAGCGGCAATGAAATTCAGGCACAGTTCTACACCACCAACCGCATGCTGCGCATCATGGTCAGAAGGTAAGCAATAATGAGAATGAACCGAAAAACTCTCCTTTTGGTGACTCCGCTCCTGGCAGCATCCCTGCTTCTAACGACCGCCTGCTCGACAAAACGCGTCAAGCCCATGCAAAAGGAAGTCGATAGCACGAACGAAGAAGCCTCGAAATTACTACAGAAGCTGGAACGTACCGCCGAAACAAAGCCCTCTCGCCCTCTTTCCGAAAACATCGATGGAATCTGGCTTCCTGTACGCAAGGCGCGTGAAGGAGAGCTGCAATCTGCAGCCTACAAGGTTGCAAATCGACGTCTCTCGGTTAACCGGGAGTTTCGTACGCTTCGAGAAGTTGCAGAGCGAGTAACACTCCTGATGGGAATCCCCGTCACCATTGCCCCCGAAGCCTTGCCAGAAGAACAAAACACATCCGCAGCCCAACAGCCCGCCGCAAGCCCGCAAGTCCCCTTGGGCATGCCCGGCATGAACCCCATGGCTTTCATGGCCAACTCGATCCAGAACGCTGTTCCATTAAGCTACGATGGCCCCCTCTCCGGTTTTCTGGATGTTGCGGCTGCGCGCTTTGGTGTGCATTGGGAATGGAATGGCGACGGCATCCGCTTCTACCGCTTTGCCACACGAACCTTCCGCCTGATGGCCCTGCCTGGCGAAACGACGATGACCAATATGGTCTCCAACACGACCGGGGGGAATTCCAGCGGTGGAAGTTCCGGCTCTGGCTCAACAGGTAACTCGGCATCTTCCGAGACCAAACAGAAAATTCAAGTTGACTCAAAACTCTCGGTCTGGGATGGCATACTTGAATCCATCAAAGGCATGCTTTCCAAGAAAGGTGCCTCCGTTAGCGTCACTGCAGCCACAGGAACCGTCACCGTCACCGATACCCCTGAAGTCCTGGCGCGTGTCGAAAAATACATCGAACAGCAAAATGCCTCTCTCAGCAAGCAGGTCGTAGTCAATGTTCGGGTACTGTCGGTTGAACTGAAAAACTCCGAGCAATACGGAATCAACTGGGATATTGTCTATCGCTCCCTTGCTGGCAATGCAGGGTTTTCTTTCAAGAATGCTTTTGACCCCTCCTCCACCAACAATCCGACGCTGACATTGAACGTCCTTTCCTCGGCCGGCCGGGTGAACCAGAATCCAAATGGGCCACTGACTGGTGCCAGCATCGGTTCATGGGCTGGATCGCAAGCCTTTATCAATGCGCTATCCACCCAAGGCCACGTCTCACAAGTCACATCGGCCTCACTGACAACACTCAACAACCAATCTGCCCCCCTGCAAGTTGGCCGTCAGACCACTTATCTTGCCTCATCAACCACCACACAAACCTCCGGTGTGGGTTCAACCACCACGTTGCAGCCTGGCACACTCACTACCGGTTTCTCCATGTCCATCGTTCCCCACATTCTGGACCGAGGACAACTCATGCTGCAATTCGCCGTCGATATTTCCTCCTTACTCGGGATCTACTCGGTCAACTCCAACAACTCAACCATCCAGGCTCCTGACGTCGACACCCGTAATTTCATGCAGCGCGTTCTACTCCACTCGGGCGACACCTTGGTCATGACCGGATTCGAGCAAAGTGCCTCCGATGCTGACACGCGTGGTGTAGGAAATGCCAGAAATCCCACCTTGGGCGGCGGTGTCAAGGGAAATCGCAACCGCAGCGTCCTGGTCATCCTGATCCAGCCTGTCACGACTGATTGAACCGATGGATTTTGATAAAGAACCCGTCACATCGTTCGATCCATCGGACATGTCGGCCTCGCCCGCTCAAACCTTCGAGTTTGGCAAACGAGTTTTCGTATCGGGCCTGTTCTGGCAGCCTTTGCCTGGAACAACCTCAAAGCTACGCAAAGCCGAGCTGCACAAAATGTCCGAGGAACAAGGCTTTGATCTGGCCGTTCAACGCACCTCCGGCATTCCACAAGCCGGATTTGGTGCGACTACGGATGGCATCAAGGCCGGAATGCTCTCCGTCGCCGCCATGGTTTCCAAATCACTGGAAGTGGCCAATCGCGACCGCAGCTTCTTGTGTGCCATGCGGGCTCCAAACGGCTTGTGGATTTATGTCGCCCAACGGGAAGGCGTCCTGCTGCACGATGGCGACCTGCTCGCCACGGAAGAGGTCGTCCGAAATCGCATGATGACAGACCGCTCACTCACCGAGTGGCAAACGGTCTTTGCCCCCGAATACTGGGGTATTTCCGACAGCATCGAGCGCAGCTTTGAAGACTTGCTCCCACGACACGGCGACAAGTTCAGCTTCAAAAAATGGTGGGAAGTTCGCCCTGTCCGCAATCCCTGGCTTGATTTTTTTCAAGACAACCTGGCTTTCTACATCATCATTGGCATCCTGGCCGCCGGGCTAACGGGGTATCACTTCTGGACAAAATATCAAATCCAGAAACAACTCGAAGAACTGGCCCGGTTGGAAGCCGAAGAACAGGCCGCTCGTGCCGCCATCAAAGAAGAACAACCCTGGAAGAAACTCCCTTCCGCTGCGCAGTATGCACAAAGCTGCGAATCGGCTATCTTTGCCCTCAAAACTCTCTGGCCCGGAAACTGGGACCCCGCGGGACTCTACTGCAAGGAGCGCGTTCTGACCGTCAAATGGCTACGGCGCGACACAGGCACACTGGAACAGATTCTGGCCTTCGAACCCCAGGTTGTCATTTCACCAGATGGGAATCAGGCCACACTCGAAATCCCTCTTGAGCTTGGCCCTCCCCAGAAAGATGACGTTCTTCCCAAGGAACAGGATCGCAGAATCTCTTTTCTGAGCAACGCCCAGCGTTATGGTCTGGAATTACAACTCAAGGACCCTCAGACAGGGACAGTCCTGGGGCAAGCTCTCACCAAAGACGAGAGCTGGAAAGGATTGAACTGGGCACTGGTCAACACCTCGCTCACCCCATCATCTCTCATTGCCCACCTCGACACCAATGGCCTGCGAATCACACAGATACACTTATCCTTCAACGAAAGTGGTGCAATGAAATGGTCCATGGAAGGAAATCAATATGTTCAGCCCTAAATACTTCATCCTGATTCTGGTATTCGGCACCCATGCCGCTTTCTCTTCCTCCGTTCTCGCGCAGGAAAGCATTCCCGAGCAATTACAGCGCATCAATGAATCCATCGCCGTGCTGACGGCCAAAAAGCAGGAACTCGAACTGCGCTCGCAAATCGCTGCCAAACAGGCCGAAATCGACCGGACGACCAATGCCGACGCGCTCAATATCGATCGCGTACGTCACCCCGTCGTCCGCTCCATTGAAGGCGCGGATGGAAAAATGGTGGCCACATTGGCGTTTGGCAGTGGCCAGCAGCAGAACGTCAAGCAAGGCGACAAAATCCCCGGAGGATGGCTCGTTTCCAGAATCGGAGTCGATGCCGTCCACATTTCACGAGGCAACGAGCGTGTTCGGCTGAATTACGGCTACGAACCCCCACCCGCTCCGTCGCCCGTCACCGCTGTCCCGCCTCTCAGCATCATGGGAAGATGAACCCATGGCGGACCCTTCTACACCCACTCCCAAGCAAGGCATCCCTCTGACCGGGGCCTCCGGGAAATTTTCCGTCGACGCAGCCTTGCGCCAGAAGCTCTGTCTGCTCGACGATGGTCGCTTGTTGATCTCGAAATCCCACGTCTTCGATCCTTCAGTCAATGCCTTCATCGGACGACTCAAGCGGCTCAACGTGGCACACCGCGTCCTGCAAGTCGACATGCGGGTCATTGCCGAGATGTACGAGGATGCACAGCCCCTCCGGCGCAGCACATCCTTCTCCGAAATGCAGGACATGGCCAAAAACCTCTTCCGGAAAGCCACTCGCCTGCGCGCCTCCGACATCCACATCCGGGTTGATAACCGTCATAACACCCAGATTTATTTCCGAATTCAAAACGATCTCGAATTCATCGAAGAACACTCCTACGATACGGGCGACAAACTTTGCACCGCCATTTATCAATCCATGGCGGATATTGGCGACTCCACGTTCGAACCCCTTTCACGCCAGGATGCCCGCATCTCCGACCGAAACAAGCTACCGGAAGGCATCGACGGCATCCGTATTGCCACCAGTCCAAAAACCGATGGCTTTCTATTCGTCATGCGACTGCTCTACAACGATACGGCAGACGATCTTGACCTGCGCTCCCTGGGGTTTAGCGGCGAGCAATCCGACAATCTCGAGCTGATGAAAAAATGCCCCACCGGCATCATCGTCATCGGCGGCCCCACCGGCAGTGGTAAATCGACCACCCTGCAGCGTGTCCTGGCTTCCATCATCCGGGAAGAGGCAGGACGAAAACACGTCATCACCGTCGAGGACCCGCCAGAGTATCCGATTATGGGGGCAGTGCAAACGCCGGTCACCAATGCCCAGACCGAAGAAGAACGCTCTAAAGCCTTTCAGGTTGCCATCAAATCCGCCATGCGTCTTGACCCGGACGTCATCATGATCGGTGAAGTTCGCGACACCCCCTCCGCTCGTCTGGCAGTGCAAGCAGCCATGACAGGCCACCAGGTCTGGACCACCGTGCATGCCAACAATGCCATGGCCATTCTCGACCGTCTGATCGACCTGGGGGTACCGATCGAACTCCTGGCTGACGCCTCCATCATCACCGGGCTCATCTGTCAAAGATTGCTGAAAGTGCTTTGCCCCCAATGCAAAATTCCAATTAACAGCGTCTTGGACCGTTACTCTCAAAGCGATCTGCAACGCATCATGAGTGTGGCAGAACTGGAAAAGGTCTATGTACTGGGTAACGGCTGTGAAAATTGCCGGGATACGGGCATCGTCGGCAGAACCGTCGTCGCAGAAACCGTCCTGACCGACGACAAGCTTCTCACCTTCATTCGCAAGCACGACAAACTTGGTGCCATGAACTACTGGCGCAACGAATTGCGTGGCCTGACCATGCGCGATCACGCCCTGCTCAAAGTCATTCAGGGCGTTGTAGACCCCTTCCAGGCCGAAACAACCGTCGGACGGCTCATCAAAAGTGATGACGCCCTGCACAATCTTCACTAACCGCCTGGCCACCAAAACTGATGAAAACCGTCTCCGTCAGTACCTTTGAAGCCAGTTTTGGAAGATTCTGGTTCAAACAGGTCGATCAGGCCACCCGCCGCAGACTCTGGCTCAAACTGGCCAAACTCATCGGTAACGGAGTACAGATTCTTCAAGCGCTCGAATCCATCCGGAACCGTCGCGTGGCATCAGGTGGAGAAAAAGAGCCCGAAACCATTGCCTTGACGGCCTGGATCAAGGCCATCCGGAATGGTGCCCGCCTTTCAAAAGCAATGCAAGGCTGGGTCACCGTCGAAGAAATGATGCTGATCTCTGCCGGCGAACAATCCGGCGCACTTGAAGCCGCCCTGTATTCCGCGGCCCGCATCATGGAAGCGCGCAAGCGGATCACGGGAGCGGTCTATTCCGGCCTGGCTTATCCTGCCGTTCTGCTTGTCATGGCCTTTGGGGTACTGTTCCTCTTCGGGTTCAAGATTGTTCCCGCTTTTACACAAGCCATTCAGGGTGCCCAATGGACCGGACTGGCCAGATGGATGATCCTCCTGAGCGATTTCGCAAGAAACTGGCTGTGGTTAATGGCCTTGATCATTCCCGGATTCATCACTCTTTTTTTCATGACACTGTCACGATTTGATGGTACGATACGCGTCCGTCTGGATCGCTACGCGCCATACAGCATCTATCGCATCGTTCAGGGAGGGACCTGGTTGATCGCCCTGGCCGCCATGGTTGAAGCGGGGTTGCGTATTGAGGTCGCACTGGAACAATTAGCGGCTCATGCGGGGCCGTGGCTAAAAAGGCGCATCACAACCTGTTTGTCCGGAATGCGTTCAGGTCGCAACATGGGTGAGGCACTCGCGCGCTCGGGGCTGGAATTCCCTGATCGAGAAATCATCGAAGACCTGGGGGTTTACTCCTCACTTTCGGGGTTTGAGGAATCTCTATCGATGTTGGGGCGTGAATGGCTCGATGAAGCTGTCGAGCAAATCGAATCAAGAATGAAGGTGGTGTTCGGTCTTTGCCTTCTTCTTGTAGGGGGGCTCATCGCCTTCATGGTCAGCGGCATGATCGCCATGGAGTTGCAAATGTCGCAGGCGATGCAGCAAATGATGTCACATTGAAGTATGAGTTTTATCTTTACCTATCACCATCACACAGGAGTTAGCACATGAAGTCGAAGTCAACCCAGCAGTTGAAGAAGACCCTGCTTTCCATCCGCAAGCAGGCCGGCATGACCCTGATGGAAATCATTGCGGCACTGGCGATCATCGCGGCCGTCGTAGTGGGCGCGCTGGCCCTATTCAACAGTGCGCAATCCAGCAACACCTCCGTCACCATGCTCAAGGACATTACTGCAATCCGCTCGGCTGTTCAACAACTTTATCTTGGACAGGGAGGCTACACAGCTGCAGGAGGGGGCGCAGTTCATACTCAACTCAATAACGCCCGAAAAGTCCCGACTGACTTGATCTTTATTAGTGCTGCCGGTGGCTTCCGTGCCCCTTGGGGTGGGGCATTGACCATCGCCCCGACGGCAGCTCCCGCCCCCAATTTCACCATCCAATTGTCTGCCGTTCCGGTAGATATCTGCACCCAATTGGTGACCAATGCAAATACAGGCTGGACGCAAGTGAGTGTCGGAGGAACTGCATACACAACCTTCCCAGTCACGCCCGCTCAAGCCAATACCAGCTGCAGCACAGCCGCTGCGGGGACAACCATCATCTGGACAACCGTCAACTAATTCTCTTCTCCGGCCTTCTGGCCACTTACCCGAAACAGGAAATGGCAGACTGTGGTTGAGGCCACAACTGCCGTTTCCTTTTTTGAAATCCTTTTCGCGACGACCTAAACCCTCATGGCCAAGCTCAATGAACTCGAGTTTTTTGCCATTTACCTTGGCGAAAGTGGCCATTTCTTTGCTGGCATTCCACAAACCATTGATCCTCATCCAGCCCCCCCGGAATATCGTGAAGTGCTGGATGTTTTACGCGAAAAATGTGAAGCCCTTCACGCCAGCACACAACGTAATGAATTCACCGTTCGTCACGAGGGAATTTCTTTTCGCGTTTCGATGCTGATCAGCATCGCGGAAACGGTTTATGTCCTGCGCCGATTTCCTCCCAAAGTGCCCGACATCAACACACTGGGCATCCATCCGCGCCACGTCGACAAGTTGATGACACCGGATATCACGGGACTGATTGTCGTTGCAGGCGCATTCGGACAGGGAAAAACCACAACGGCCTCCAGCTTATTGACCGCCCGTCTCGCCCGCTATGGCGGGGTCGGCATCACGGTCGAAGACCCGCCGGAGATGCCACTGGAAGGCCACCATGGTCACGGCATCTGTTACCAGACCTGGGTTGAACAGGGTGGATTCGGTGAAGAAATCCGCAAGGCAGCCCGATGGTCGCCTTCCGTCATCTTTCTGGGTGAAGTTCGGGATGGTGAAGCTGCCACCGAAGCTTTGCGCGCTTCCATCAACGGACGTCTGGTCATCTGCACCACCCACGCAGGAAGCGTCACCATGGCCATTGAACGCCTGTATTCGCTGGCCAATGCAACCGCAGGTAGCGCAGAAGATATCGCCAGTCTGCTTGCAAACGGTTTGACGGCCGTCTTGCACCAACGTCTTGAAATCGACGGAAATGGAACGAAACGCCCCAGACTACAATTTCTGTGGGTTGGTGAAAATGACCATTCCCGTGAATACACCTCCAAAGGGGTTCGCAACACCATCCGACAACGACGCTTTGATCAAATCGAAAACGATGTCATGCTACAGTTGAATCAGATGATGATGCGAGGGTAACGACTTCCATGTATCCACTCGTTCTTTCCATGCTGGCTGCCGTGCTGGTTGCGCTATGGATGGCTTTTGCCCAACCCGCCGACATTCAGCTCCTGCGCCAAACACAGGACGATGTTCACGCCGCCAATTTCTGGACCTATCGAAGCGCACTGGTCGCCTATCAGAATGACCACCCCAATCATCACGGTCCCATTCCGGATGCCGCATTGAGCGCGCCTCTCCCGCAACGGCCCACGGGCTACTTTCCCTTAGGCTATACCCCCATGCAAACCGGAACAGCACCATTAACAACCGGTTTATGGAACAATTTCATTGAGGAAGGGCGTTTGTATACCTTTTCGAACATTCCAGCCAGCGACCTGCCTCATGGGGTAATTGATGCGATTGCCAATCGTAACGGGCGCAGCCTGATGTTCGGAATCAAGCAGCATGACGGCACGGTCACCACGTTGTACAAACTGAATACACCGCCCCACACCGGTGGAGTATTTCCCATCCCTCCCGCGACGGCCATCCCTGAAGGGGCCCTGGTCATCATCGGAAACTAATTTTTCGTCAATTCCGGAGCACCATCATGATGCGATCTCCCGCCCTCCTCCGGCCTTACCGCATGTTTCAATCGGGGATTACCCTGCTTGAGCTCACGCTTTCCATTAGCATCATGGGACTCGTTATCGCCAGTGCTGTCTATCTTCTCGACAACCACACCGAACGTGTACACAGTACCGCGACGGCCCAGCACATGAAAGTCTTTGCTGACGCCGTTCAGGCATACATCAAAGACAATTACAACGATCTGACCGTCGCTAACACTCATGGCGTCCCGACCGCAACCGCAACCATCCCGGCCGTGCTAACCGCCAACATTCTGCGCACCACTCCCTCTGGCCTTCCGTCCGGTCCGGTTTCTCCGACGCGCTACCTTCCATTGAATTTTGATCCGGTCAATTCCTACGGACAAACCATCTGCGCGCTCATTCTTCAACCCAAACCCAATGAAATCTATACATTGATCGTGACTGAAGGCGGTGACCCGATCAATGACATCGATCTTTCTCTACTCACCGCCAGCCTGGGTGCTGCAGGAGGTGGCATTTACGACAAAGATAAGGACATAGCAACAGGGCTAACCTCTCTGGCCCGCGGAACCATGAGCAAATGGCAGTTCGATTTTTCCACCGACCCCGTGGGCAGCAATTTTCAGAACAAGTCCGCCACAAATTGCTCAGGTGCGGCCGGAGCCGTCAACCTCACAAAGGGACGCCCGCTCATGGCATTGTGGTTTGCCAATGACACCTCATCCGCCTTCCTCTACCGCGACGAAGTTCCCGGCCACCCCGAACTGAACAGGATGCAGACAGACCTGCGCTTCAAGGCGGACAGTACCCAGCCCGACCCCAGTGATCCTAGCAAGACCATTCTCATTCCCGGAGCCTCGATCGCCATCGAAATTGTCCGGAGCGCAGACACACCTTGTGATGACACCCCAACGGCAGGCAGCCCCCTGAAAGTACCTGGCCCCGGGCGTAGCGTCGTGCCCGGCACCCTGGCAAAAGATGCAGACGGCAATCTCCTGACCTGTACGAAAAACCCGTCAGACGGTTTGAACTACTGGCGCGTCATTACCGGCAAAAACGTGCATTGGGAAGCTCCTGTCAATACATTTACCGATCTAACCGCACTACCTTGCAATGCCACCACAAATTCATGGCAGACCCGCATCGTCAAATATCCTGCAAACGGGGTTGGTCCTCGCGCTTACACCTGCGCCAACATCAAAATCCCGATGGGTGGCTTTACATGGGATATCGGCTGGCGTTGGGATCCACTCGGTATTGACGATTCCGGTGTAATGCGCTTGGGTTACAACAACCCTGCACACGTTGACAATGCCGTCTGTAATACAAATGGCCATGGAGTGGGTAGCATCACCAAGGACAGCAAGGGCGAACTACTGGTCTGTGCGATACGGGGGATAGACCCCATCCCTCGCTGGCGACTGGTTACAGGAACAGGGTCTGGTTCAGGTTCAGGCTCCGGAACGGGAACCCTGGGGCAATACCGCTTTGAAATTGAAACCCCAGCTGGTTTCTCGATAGACCCAAGAGAAAAATTCATCGGAATCGGACGACTTGTTGATCCCACCACGTTCAGTGGAATAGTGGCCTGCGATCCCAATTTGACCATGCCGCCTCTCTATGCGAACAGTTATCGCCCAGCCTGCGGCTCCGGTGGCACGATCTCATGTGCCCCACCCCCCAACGATAACGTGGGGAATCCCCTGTTCGCAGACCAGGAAACCTGCACCTACACTATGGCCATCAAGAGCACGAAGAACTGGGGTTGCCCTTACGGTACTTGTAGTCCGACCCTCAGCGATCAATGGCACTATCTGGATGCGCCGCTAATGGTCTACGTCGTCAACCTCAAGATCAGGAATTCCACCCAGCTTTGGTAGCTTGGGTAGCACTGACCCTGCTCGATGATGTTTGAATCACCCGTCCGTAGGGGCAGCCTTTACGGACGTCCGCGGCTCAGATGCAAAATTAATCTTCATCGTGCCGGATCCATCGGAATGACTTTGGTGGGTGGGGTTTGTACTGCTTTTCCCACTCCCGGATACAGGCCAGACACCCAGGTATTTTGTCGGGGTTTTACTACTGCAATAAAAAACTGGAAAGCGGGAAAGCGAAGATCGATCGGCCTATGTCGAGGCCAGCAACCAGTCCCTCACCATCGCAATCTGGCTAGTCTGCATGAACATCGGTGCGTGCCCCACGCCTTTGACGTTGATGAGCCCGGCACGAGGGCCACGTTGCGTCATCTCCAGGGCGGTGTCGCGACGCAACAAATCGGATTCTTCACCACGCAATAGTAAGGTCGGGCACTGAATCTGGTCGTAAAAAGGCCAGAGTTCAATATCCTCGCCACTTCCAGCAGTTTGACGATACAAGTCGGCAATCCCCGGGTCGTAACAAAACTCGATTTTTCCGTCTGCGGCCACGCGCACGACGTTTTCGGTCAATTTTCGCCACTGAGCCTCACTATGCGGCCCGAAAGTCGCACTGACCTGCCGAACGAAAGCAATGGCATCATCCATGGATTCAAAACGTGGATCGCGACCCACATACTCACCAATCCGCTTGAGCGAAACGGCCGTAAGGACCGGACCGACATCATTCAGGATCAAACGACGAACGGGGGTTTTAGACAAAGTGGCAAGAAACATGCCGATCAAGCCCCCCATGGAGGTTCCCAGCCAATCCACCTGCTGGATGCCAAGGCGAGCAATCAGGGTGACCATGTCCGAAACATATTGTGGCATTGAATAAAGCGATTTGTCCGTGAGCCAATCGCTTTGACCACGTCCAACCACATCAGGGCAGATCACCCGATAATCAGCAGACAGTGCGGCAGCCAGATCATCAAAATCCCGGCCACTGCGCGTCAGGCCATGAACGCAAAGCAGCACCCTGGGATTCGCCGGATCGCCCCATTCCGTGTAGGCCATGTCATGAAGGCCTTCGGTACTGAAACATCGAACACGACATTCACGCATGGACACGCCCCCGCCGAGTTTTTTCCGGGATTGGGTTTTGCGGGATATTTCAGTCACGCTCGCCCGACAACATCATGAGCAAGTTCAGGAGATTGACGAAAATATTGTAAACATCCAGATAGACCGACAAGGTGGCCAGGATGTAATTCGTTTCGCCTCCGTGAACAATCCGGTTGATGTCATACAGCACATAAGCCGAAAAGATCATGACCGCCAGTGCCGAGACCGCCAAGGACAAGGCCGGAATATGCAGAAAAATATTGGCCAGGCTGGCAACAATCAGAAGGATCACTCCCGCCAGCAGGAACTTTCCCATTCCGCTGAAATCACGTTTTGTGGTCGCAGCCACACTTGCCAGCACAGCGAAAATCGTACCCGTTCCACCCGCCGCCAGGGCAATCAACATGCCGCCATTGGAAAAGCCCAAGGCAACCCGGAGGATGTTGGACAACATCAAGCCCATGAAAAAGGTGAAACCCAGCAGCAGCGCGACCCCCAAACCACTATCTTTATTGCGCGCAATCCCCCACATGAAGCCGAAGGCAATACCCAGGAACAACAAGGCACTCAGAAAAGGGCTGCCAGGCAACAGGGAAAATCCGGCCTTGACACCCACAAACGCACCCAGCACGGTCGGCACCATAGACAGAGCCAATAAAGCGTAGGTGTTACGCAAGACGCGATTCTGCGACAACGCGGAAAGGTTCGTTGTCGAAGCTTTACCGTACATCAAGGGATCAGGCTGCATGAGAAAGACCTCCAGTTAAATTTCACTGAATCGGAAATTAGTGGTCGCGCACCCAAAAAAAGTTCATTTTCTGGCGGAAGCGGTGAGATTCGAACTCACGAACGGTTGCCCGTTGCCGGTTTTCAAGACCGGTGCAATCGACCACTCTGCCACGCTTCCGTGATGGCTTGTCCAGCCAACGACAAGGCGCGAAGAATAAAGGAAATCTCCAGGATGAGCAAAGCAAAATTCGCCCAAAATAGACTTCGGCACTTACTTCCAAAAATGAACTTTGCGAGAACTCGGCGCATATAATGCGGCCAAATTGCATTCTGGTGAGCATCGATGGGGCAAATTTCTGAGCAGTTAAAAAAGGAGCTGTACAGTGCTGTCGAACGCATGCCTGCGTTCCCCAAAAGCGTACAGCGCATCCTTGAACTGACCCGTGACATCAACTGCCGCCCCAAGGACTTGGTTGCCGTCATCGAGAAAGACCCGGTTATCACCATCAAGGTGCTCAAGATCATCAATTCGGCCTACTATGGCCTGCCCAACAAGATCACCTCGGTCAATCAATCGGTCATCTATCTCGGCGTCAATACGCTGAAAAACCTGGCCCTTTCCTTCTCGACCATGGGCATGCTCCCCGCCCGCAACGCCGCCGGTTTTGATGTCCAGCACTACCTCATGTCTTCACTAATCGCTGCGAATACCACGCGCATCCTCGGGGCAAAATACGCCCCCGAACTGGATCCGACGGACTGCTACATCGCAGGCTTGCTGCACGATTTCGGAAAAGTCGTCTTTGCACTCTATAAGGCACAAGACTTCCGTCGTGCTCTCGAAAAATCTGCCATTGAACACATTTCCTTGCACCGTGCCGAAGAAGAAATCATCGGTGCTGACCACACCATCGTCGGCGCAATGCTGGTCGAACGATGGCAATTCCCGGCCTCCATGGTCGAGTGCATCGCCAATCACCACGACAATCCAGCTCATTCTTCGCTGAATGAGTGTCTGTTTGTTGCAGACCTGATTGGCGAAAAAATTGGCTATGATTCCATGGGCAACATTAGTGCCGATAGCGGATTGACCTTGCCGGAACGCTTTGGAACGAGTCTCGACAAAATCATGACTGAAATTGGCGACGTGGAAAAGCTCATCAATGACGCACGCACCTTTGCTCAGACAGGAGGCATGAAGTGAAGCTCAAATTCTGGGGTGTGCGTGGTTCCATCCCCTCTCCGGGCCCGCTCACCGTCCGCTATGGTGGAAACACTACCTGCATCGAAATCCGTAGCGATGAAGGCAAGTTGATCATTCTCGATGCCGGGACGGGCATTTTTGCCCTTGCTCAGCAACTACTGCGCGAACTCCCTGTCGAAGCCAACGTCTTCATCACGCACACCCATTGGGACCACATTCACGGGCTACCTTTTTTCACACCACTCTTCATTCCCGGCAACACCTTGCGCATCCACGGTGCGGAAGACATCATCTCGGGCGAAGGGATCGACCGCGTCATGTCCGTTCAACTCCAGTACAGCTACTTCCCGGTCCGCGAAGCCGAAATGAAAGCGGGTATCGAATATCAGAACATGCAACCTGGGTTACCTGTCACACTCGGCGATGCCACTGTACACGCCTCCGTCATGAACCACCCGGTCACCAATTTCGGTTATCGCGTGGATTGCAACGGAAAATCCATTTTCTTCACAGGCGACCACGAGCCTTACACCAACATTTACGACCCTACTGATACCGGATTCAACGAATATCAGACCCTGATGGAAGAAAAGCAGGCTGAACTGGACCGAGCCATGCAAGGTGTAGATATCCTCGTTGTCGACTCCTCTTACACCCGACAAGAATTCGAAGGCAAAAAAGGCTGGGGGCACGGCCACTTCGACTCCTCGATCGAAATGGCCATTCGTGTCGGAGCCAAACAACTCTATTGCACTCACCACGAACCCACGCGCAGCGACGAAGAATTAGAAACCGTCTTCCACGAAGCTCTTTCCCGTCACGCAGCCAATCTCGGCGAACTCCGCGTCCACCTGGCACGCGAAGGGCTCGAGGTAATGCTATAAATCCTGCAGCCCTCTTTGCCCCCCTCCATCGCGCCTCGCACGACCTGCAATGACGATCGATCGAAAAGAATTTGAGCAGCACTATTTCCGGGCAGCCTACCTGTTCTCCCGCTTTACTGTGCCCTATATGCGCAGCATCTATCGTGAATTCGGTGGAGACATGCTGCTCAACATCGTTCTGGGTGAAATCGGAACCCGCAACGTCAGCTATTTTTTCGATGCTGAAAAAGACGCCACCGCCTCCGAAGACGTCCTCACCGACGTCTCGGAACACCTCCGTCTGCTTCGCCCGTGCAACGCACTCTCCATCAGCGACGCGACCGGCATCCCGCGCGAAACCGTGCGGCGGAAAATCGACATGCTCATTAAAAAAGGCTGGGTTTACAAAAACGAAAAAGGTCACATTTACCTAACCCCCGAAGTTGCCCAGCATTTCGAACACTTTCTGTTTGAATCCATCGAATCACTCCTTCCATCCGCCCAAGCCCTCATCGAAGTGCTCTCCAGACTCCCCCCTCCCAGCGACCCCGGAAAGTCTGTGTAACTCCCCAAAAAACCCGATCACCAACGCGTGCATACCCAATGTGGGGAAACACTACGTTCCTCAAAAATCGTGCGTGTTAACATCCTTCCGCACAATTTTCAGACTGAAGCCTGGGCGCGAACCGCCTTTTCCATCGCTTCAATCTGGCTGAGGATTTGGATTGATATACATTGATCCACATCGATTTACATGGGTTCACGATCCAACCAGGCTTCAGCTCAATTCAACACCACCAGGGGATTTCCAGTGAAAGCAAACCACACCTCATCAGCGACGATCGAACAGCTGCTG
>CAZCOS010000014.1:0-36371 GCA_964500605.1 uncultured Sterolibacterium sp. | reverse complement strand
CGCGGCGTGGGGTTGAGGGTGTTGAGGAGGTGGTGGCGTTCGGGGGGGGTGAGGATGGACAAGGCCGACATCCGGGTGCCGGGCTGGTTTTCCAGTGCATCGACCAGAGCGCGCAGGGCTTCTTCCATCCAGGCCACGATGCGTGAAGAACCCACCCAGCTTACGGTCTGGGCGGTCAGGGCAAAGCCTTGGCTCAGGTCATCGACGGAGAGCGTGAAGGGATAGTTGGTGCGTTCGTGGCTGGCAATCAGCGTGATCCCGGTCTCGATCGGAGGCTCGCCTAGCGCGCTGTGGCGGAAGTTGAGGACAGCCGTAAAGAGAGGCATCGTCGCCGCCACGCTGCTGGCACGCTGCGCGAGCGCGAGGGAAGCCTGTTCGTGACGCAGAAGGCCGATGAGTTCGCGGTGGGTGTGTTCGACGAAGCCTTGCACCGTGACGCCCATTTCTCCCGGGCCCACTCCCTCTTCCACGTTTCCTTCCACACTTCCTTCCACGCCGCCAAGATTGAGGCGCAAAGGGAGGGTATTGATGAACATGCCCAACATGCGGTCTGCGCCGGCTGTTCCCTGGAGGCGACCTGATAGAACGCTGCCGAATACGACATCGTCCCGCCCGCTGCACTGCGAAAGCAGCATTGCCCAGGCCGCATGGAACAGGGCAGCCACACTGACTTGCCGCGAACGCGCAACACGGCGCAGTGTGGTGGCAAGTGGGCCGGGTAGTTCGGCGCGGGTTTCTTCAAGCCCGCTGCCGTCGCCGTGCACATCGAGCAGGCCAAAGGGTGCGGTGGGTTCTTCTACGTCGGCCAGCCGCTCACGGAAGTAGGATTCGGCATCGTTTTGTCCGAGCTGCGCCAGGGCCTGGGCCACGAAACCGCGATAAGGCACGGGGGCGGAAAGTTGCGATTCCTGTCCGGCCAGGACGGCAAAGACTTCAGAAACCAGGATTTCCAGCGAAACGTGGTCACTGACGATGTGGTGCAGCAACAGGACGAGATAGAAGCCCTCCGAATGCGGGTCTTTGGCCTTTTGAAGGCGCAGTAGCGGGGCCTGTTGGAGGTCGATGCGCAGGCCTTTCGGGTCGATGCGTTCATCGAGCTGGGCGCGGGTGTCCTTTCGGGCGTCAAGGGTGAAGGTTTCGACCGGTAGTGTGACTTCACGATGGACGACCTGCACAGGACGATCCAACCCGCGCCAGAACATGGCACTGCGGAGGATGTCGTGACGATGGACGACCTTCTGCAAGGCGGCAATGAAGGCATCGAGCTGCGCTTCCGATTCGAGTTTCAGGAGGGTCGGCAGGATGTAGGCATCACCTTCTGTGGCAAGTTGATGGTGAAAGAGAATGCCTTCCTGGAGGGGTGCGAGTGGATAAATATCCTGCACATTGCCTACGCCGCCGGGGACTTGTGCGACGATGTGATCGATTTCCGTTTGGCGCAACGCGACGAGCGGCAGCAGATCGGGCGTGATGGCACGGCAGTCTTCGGGGATGAGATTGGGGGGCACTTCAAAGGCCGGGCCGGCCAGGGCCGCCCCCGTCGCCGCGCCTTCGGCCACGGCTGCCGCCAGCAGGGCGGGCGTGGGATATTCGAAGATATTGCGTGCTTCGACGGCAATACCGGCTTCACGCAGGCGTTCGAGCAGCGGGATGATGAGGAGGGAATGTCCGCCCAGATCAAAGAAGCTGTCGTGGCGGCCTACTTTTCCACCCTCTTCGATCTGCAAGACGGTCTGCCAGATGGCGGCTACGCGGGTTTCGATTTCGCCTTGCGGGGCCTCGTAATCCTGGGTGAGGTAGGCTTCCCGCTCCGGCGCGGGCAGGGCGCGGGTGTTGAGCTTGCCATTGGCCGTCAGGGGAATGCGATCGAGCACGACGAAAGCACTGGGCACCATGTATTCCGGCAAGGAGGCACGCAGGCGGTTTTTGAGGCTGTCGAGTTCGGCGGATTCGAGACGGGCATTTCCGGATTTCGTGGTCAGATAGGCGACCAGGCGTTTGTCGCCCTGCCCTTCGCCACGCCCGCCGTCGACAGCGACAACGACGGCATCGCGCAGGAGGGGGTCGGCGGTCAGACGGGCTTCGATTTCGCCCAGTTCGATGCGGAATCCGCGGATTTTCACCTGGTGATCGTTACGACCCAGGTATTCGAGCGTGCCATCGGCCTGCCACCGGGCCAGATCGCCGGATTTGTAAAGCCGCTGGCCTGCCACGAAGGGGCTGGGGATGAAGCGTTCGGCGGTCAGCTCGGGGCGGTGCAGATAACCCCGGGCAAGACCGGCCCCGCCGACGTAAATTTCGCCGCTCACGCCGATAGGCACGGGCTGCTGCCTTTCGTCGAGCAAGTAGACGCTCAGATCGGGAATGGTCTGGCCGACATTGCTGCCTTGCCCGGCTTCGATATCTTCCACCGAGAGCTGCCGGTAGGTGACATGCACCGTGGTTTCGGTGATGCCGTACATATTGATGAGGCGAGGCTTTTCGATGCCATTGCGGGCGATCCAGGGCCGCAGACTGTGCATTTCCAGGGCTTCGCCGCCAAAGATGACGGCACGCAGCTTGTGCTCCAAACCCGCCGCCCTGCCCTGCCCGACCGCTGTGGCTGTTTGGGCAAGCGATGCGTTTTCTTCGCAAAGCTCGGCCTGGGCCGCGATGAGCTGCCGGAAGGCACTGGGGGTCTGGTTGAGGATGGTGACCTGTTCTTCGCACAGGAGACGATAAAAAGCCTGCGGAGAGCGCGTGGTGTCTTGCGGCACGACCACAAGGCGGCCGCCGTAGATCAACGCTCCCCAGATTTCCCAGACTGAAAAATCAAAGGCGAAGGAATGAAAGAGCGTCCAGACATCGCGTGCATCGAAATGGAAGCCCGCTTGCGTGGCATCGAACAGGCGGCTGACATTGCGGTGTTCGATCATCACGCCCTTGGGACGACCTGTTGAACCGGAGGTATAAATGACGTAGGCCAGACAGCCAGGATGCAGCCCCGCCGGGGCGGGAGCCGTTTGCGGACGCCGGGCGATGGCGCGGACTTCCTTGGGGGCATCAAGGTACAGACGGGGAACATCCGCCTCATTCGCTGGAAGGGTGGCGGCGAGTGCGAGCTGCGTCAGCACGACCTTGGGGCGGGCATCGGAAAGGGTGTAGGCGATGCGATCTGCCGGGTAGGCAGGGTCGATGGGCAGATAGGCTGCACCGGACTTGAGGATGCCCAGGAGGGCAACGATCATGTCCAGGCTGCGACTTATGCACAGAGCGACGAGATCATCCGGCCTTACGCCTTGGGCAATCAGGTGATGGGCGAGTTGATTGGCCCGGCGATCGAGTTCGCCATAGGTGAGGCTGAAGCCTTCGCAGGTGACGGCAATGGCGTCGGGACGTTGTGCTGCCCGGGCTTCGACATCCCGGTGCAGCAGACGGCCCTCGTTGCCTTCGGCCAGATCGTCCGGCAGGGAGGAAGGTTGGCGGGGAAAGCCTTCAAGCAGCAGACGACGTTCGGCTTCGGGAAGAATATCGAGCGCGAGCAGGGGCACTTCCGGGGCCTGCTCCAGCGCGTCGGCCAGGGATCGCAGGGCCGTGGTCAGGAGGGCATTGACCCGCTGCGCGGGAACGCGACGGTCGGTCTGGGTGACGAGGGCATAACCGCCCCCCTCCTCCCCCAGGTCGTCGACGTTGAAGGTAAAGGGGTAGTTGGTACGTTCCTGGCTATCGAGAATGCGCAAACCGGAGACTTGGTTCAGCCCTGCGCCCTGATGCCCTTCTGCCGAGCTATGGCGGTAGTTGAGCATGGCCGTAAACAGGGGGGTTGCGGCAGGCAGACCGGCGCAGCGTTGCACGAGCGACAGGGGAGCTTGCTCAAAACGCAGCAGCGCGATGAGCTCCTGGTGAACGTGCTGGATGACCTGCTGCACGCTCTGGCCTTGCAGGGAAAGGCGTAGCGGCAAGGTGTTGATGAACAGGCCGAGCATCCGGTCGGCGCCGGCGGTGCTTTGCAGACGTCCGGAGAGAACGCTACCGAAGACGACCTCATCCCGTCCGCTCGCTTTGGCCAGCAGCAGGGCCAGTGCGGCATGAAAGAGCGTGGCCGAGCTTACGCGCGACTGTCGGGCAAGCTGTCGCAGACGGCGGGCCAGCCGGTCATCGAGCGTCAGGCGGGCTTCTTCGATTTCTCCGCCATCGCCATGGACATCGAGCAGCCCGAAGGGGGCCGTGGGCTCATCCACTTCGGCCAGGCGGCTGCGGAAGAAGGCTTCAGCGGCCTGATTCTGCCCCTGGGCTTCCTGTGCGAGGGCCTGGGCAACAAAACCCCGGTAGGGCATCGGCTCGGGGAGTGTGGCGGAGTGGCCAGCGCGTGCCTGCATCGTGGCCAGCACTTCGTTCAGGATGATTTCCAGCGAGACGTGGTCACTGATGATGTGATGCAGTTGCAGCAGAAGGAGATGCTCGCCGGTTGGTGCTTCTTCGGCGGACAGCACACGCACCAGCGGTGCATCGCGTAGATCCATGCGGCTGTGGCGGGGTGCCATGCGTTCTCGCAGGCTGGCTTCTGCGGATTCACCCGCCGAAACCTCCACGATCTCGACCGGCAGTGCCGCCCGGCGCAGGACGACCTGCATCGGGCGCGACAAGCCTTCCCAGTGCAGGGCCGTGCGAAGAATGTCGTGGCGGTCGATGATGGCCTGCAAGGCGGAAAGGAAGGCGTCCTTGCGTGCCGCGCTTTCCACGCGGATGAGGATGGGGAGGATGTAAGCATCCCCTTCCCGGCTCATGAGGTGGTGGAAGAGGATGCCTTCCTGAAGCGGGGCCAGAGGGTAGATGTCTTGCACATTCGCGGCTCCGCCGGGAACGGCGGCAACGATGTGGTCAATCTCGCGCTGCGTGAGCGTAGCCAGACTGAGCAGATCGGGCGTGATGGCCGTGCAGCCTTCGGGAATGAGATTGGGGGGGGCAACAAATGCGGCAGCGGCGGCTTGTGCAGCACCGCCATCGCCCGCAGAGCCACTTAATGCGGCCGCCAGCTGCGCCGGTGTCGGATGGGTGAAGACGGTGCGGACATCGGTATTCAGGCCCGCTTCACGCAGACGTTCGAGCATCTGAACGATGAGGAGGGAATGGCCGCCCAGATCGAAAAAATCGTCATGTCGGCCGACGGTTTCAACCTGAAGGAGGGTTTGCCAGATGCCGACCAGCGTTTCTTCCAGCTCGCCTTCCGGAGGGTGATATTCCCGTGTGCGGCCACCGCCTTGCGAGGGAGCCGGCAGGGCTTTGCGATCCAGCTTGCCGTTGGGGGTAAGCGGAAAATCCTCGAGCACGACCCAGGCCGCGGGCTGCATGTAATCCGGCAGGGTGGAGCGTAGATGGGCTTTGACTTCTTCCAGTGTGAAACGCTCGTCTCTTGCGGTCAGGTAAGCGACCAGCCGCTTTTCGCCGGGCCGGTCTTCACGCACCAGCACGGCAGCATCGCGCACCCCCGGGGAGGACTGGAGTTTCGTTTCGATTTCACCCAGCTCGATGCGAAAGCCTCGCAACTTGACCTGATGGTCGTTGCGCCCCAGGTATTCCAGCTCGCCCCGCGCATTCCACCTCCCCAGGTCGCCCGTCCGATAAAGACGCGCGCCAGGCCGCTGGCTGAAGGGATCAGGAATGAAGCGTTCCGCGGTGAGTTCGGGGCGATTCAGATAACCCAGCGCAACCCCGGTTCCCCCGATGTAGATTTCGCCCACGACCCCGACGGGTACGGGCTGCTGGTTCGTGTCGAGCACATAGACCTGCGTGTTAGCAATCGGCTGCCCGATGGGTGGCGAAGCCAGCGGGTCTTCTGCGCGGCAGGCGTGGACCGTCGCGCAGACCGTCGTTTCGGTCGGGCCGTAGGCGTTGTAAAACTTCCGCTCGCGCGACCATTGCCGGGCCATGGTGGCAGGACAGGCTTCTCCGGCCACGATGAGATGGGTCAGACCTTCCAGGCGGACTTCTTCCGACCAGACCGCCACGGCAACCGGCGGGAGCGTGGCGTGGGTGATCCGTCGGGTTTCGATGACTTCGCGCAAGGGCGCACCCGGCATCAGTGCTTCGCGCGGAGCAAGATGAAGACTGGCCCCGTTGCCCAGTGCCATGGCCAGCTCCCAGGTGCAGGCATCGAAACTGAAAGAGGCGAACTGCAGCACGCGGCTGCCGGGTTGAACGTCGAAGTACTGGCCTTGCCAGTGGGCGAGGTTGCACAGGCCGCGATGGTGCAGTAACACGCCCTTGGGCAGCCCCGTCGAGCCGGAGGTGTAGATGACATAAGCCAGATCATCGGGTGTGACGACGGGTTTTTTGAGATTGGTTCCGGCTTGCCCGGCAAGGGCCGCGGCTTCGCGATCAAGCTCGACGGGACGAACGCACGCCGGAATCTCGCCGGGGAGGACGGCACGCAGGCTGCTGTGGGTCAGCAGCAGTTTCGGTGCGGCGTCCTGGAGCATGTGGGCGATGCGATCCTGTGGATAGGCCGGATCGACCGGCAGGTAGGCGACTCCGGCCTTCTGCACGGCCAGCATGGCCACGATCATGTCCAGACTGCGTTCAAGGCAGAGGGCAACGATTTGCCCCGGTGCGAGCTCGGGGCACAGCGTGTGCAGATGACGCGCAAGCTGGTTGGCCCGTGTATTGAGCTCGGCGTAGCTGAGGTGTTCCTCACCGAATGTAAGGGCCAAAGCTTTGGGCTGGCGTTTTGCCCAGGTCTCGAAAAGCGCGTGAAAAGCCTGTTCCTGTGGGAAATGGGTCTGCGTGTCGTTCCAGACTTCGAGCATCTGCCGACGCTGGGCTTCGGAAAGCAGTTCGATCTTTCCAACGGGAATCTGCGGCTGGGCGGCCACGGCCCGAAGCAGCCGTTCGAAATGCCCGGCCATTTCCTGAAGGGTCGAGGCATCGAAAAGATCGGTGTTGTATTCGAAGAAGGCGGAGAGCCCGGAGCGACTGCCTGGAGCCGTTTCCTGCATGCTGAGGGTGAGATCGAACTGCGCGATGCCTGGATCGGCTTCGACAGGCTCAAAGCGTAAATCCACCGCCTGCAAATCCTGTTGCGGGGCATTCTGGAGGACGAAGAGCACCTGAAATAGCGGGCTGTGGCTGAGGTTGCGAACCGGCTGGACCGCTTCGACCACCTGTTCAAAGGGCAAGTCTTGATGGGCAAAGCCCGCCAGGGCGACTTCACGCGTCCGGGCCAGCAGGCCGCTAAAGGCTTCTTCAGGGGCGACATGAGCCCGCATGACGAGCGTATTCACGAAAAAGCCGATCAGTCCTTCGATTTCGGCACGATTCCGGTTGGCAACTGGCGTGCCCACACACAGATCGGTCTGTCCGCTGTAACGCGAGAGCAATAGCTGGAAGCCGGACAGCAGCACCATGAACAGCGTGGCTCCCTCCCGGCGGGCGAGCGTTTGCAGGGCTTGCGTGAGGTCGGCATCAAGCTGAAAGGACAGGCGCGCCCCGCGATGGGTCTGGACAGGAGGACGGGGGCGGTCGGTCGGCAATTCGAGGCAGGCGGGAGCATCCTTCAACTGTTGCGACCAGTAATTCAGCTGCCGCTCCAGCACAGCACCGGAAAGCCATTCGCGCTGCCACTGGCCAAAATCCTTGTACTGCACTGCCAGCGGCGGCAGGGGCGAGGCTTGGCCCGCCCGGAAAGCAGCATAGAGGGCCGCCACTTCGCGCACCAGCACATTCAGGGACCAGCCGTCCGAAATGATGTGGTGCATGTTGAGCAAGAGCACATGTTCCTTTTCGGCAAGACGAAGCAGCTCAACCCGGATCAGCGGCCCGGTGGCAATGTCGAAAGGCTGCTGGGCGTGCGCCGTGGCGAGCGTGTGAACCTCCGCCTTCTGTTTTGCGGGCTTGAGGCGGCTCAGGTCGCGTAGCGGGAGGGGGATGCGAGCCGCCCCCACTTCTGCAATCTGCTGGCGGGGCTGACCGTCGAAGGTGTGAAAGGTTGTGCGAAGGGTTTCGTGACGTGCCACGATCTCGTTGAACACCCGCTCCAGCACAGTGGGATCAAGTGGCCCGAGCAGCCGAACCGCCGTGGGGACGTTGTAGAGTGCGCTGCCGCCTTCCGGCGCAAGCTGTTCGAGGAACCACAGCCGCTGCTGGGCATGGGACAGCGGGTAATCCGCCACCGGCGTGCCCGCAGACGGTGAGATAACCGGAGAAATGGGCTGAATGCGGGATTCGATCACACTGAGCGCGGCCTCTTCCTCGCAGAGAAAAAGGGCGAGGCGTTGCACCGTATCGTGTTCGAACAAAAGGGAAGGCGAAAGGGTGAGCCCCAGGCTTTGCTGGAGAAGATTGCCCACCTTCAGGGCCGTCAGGGAATCCAGCCCAAGCTCGGAGAAGGATTGTTGAGCGTCCGTAACCGCCACACCGGCACTGCTCAAGGCACGCTCGATCTGCAGCGTGACACGCTCAAGACGACTCAAGTTCGGATCGGTCTGGTTTTCTCCCTCATCGCCCGAAGGCGGCGGCAAATCGGCGGTTCCACCCGGTGCAACGGCCAGCAGCAAAACCCAATCCAACCCGCGCCCTCCCTCCTCCTCTGCCGTGCGGGCGGATGGAGTCAGGGTCAAGGGCTGAAGGGCTACGCCGAAGCCTTCATCGGCCAGCGTGCCTCGCCATTCGTGGGTGTTGAGCAGGGGATAAGCGCGTCGCTGGCGGGCATCGGTCAGCATCCACCAGTCTTCCAGCACCCCCAGGGTTGCTTCGGCCACACGCAGAGGGCGAACGGGTTCGACCAGGAGGAAATGTCCACCCGGCCTCAACAGACCGCGAACCAGGAGAATGGCCCAGCTTGCGGCGGTACGGATGCCATTGGGTGCAATGACGACGTCAAAGCCCTCTACCGGCAAACCCTGTGCCGTCGCATCGTTTTGCAAATCCAGCACACTGGTGAGAAGCTGTGGGTGCGAAGGACCAAGACGGGCAGAAAGCCGCTCGAGCGCGGCCAGGCTGGCATCGGTGGCGTGATAGACGTCGATCTGTCCAGCGAGTTCTTTCAGCAGATGGGCAGTCAGCACGCCGCCACCGGCTCCGATTTCCAAGATGCGCAGTTTCTGGCCACGCAATCGGGCAGGCTGCTCACTGGCCTGCTTCTGCATGAAGCGGGTGATGAAATGCCGGGAAAGCACAAAGGCAGGATGGTGGGCTCGGAAATCGTCCCACAGCGGGCCGAGCTCCGGGGCGTCCTGAAGATGGGCCAGCACACCCGCCCGGTCACCGCGCAGGCTGGCAGGCCATTGCGCCAGACCATGCTGGATGAGGCGGGCAAGCGGTGCGGCAAATGTATCCGTTGCGGAAAGTTTCTTCAGGAGGATGACGCTCTCCGCCTGCGGATCCGCTGCCTCTTGCGTCGATGAAAGCGGCAGAATGCGGTGACAGGCACGATAGCGGTCACCTTCCCGCTTCAGCAGGTTTTCTTCCACCAGCCAGTCGAGTGCGGCAGCAAGCTGCCCCTGACGTTCGGATGGAACAAGGAGCCACTGCGCGATTTCGGCAAGGGTCTGGAATTCACCTGAAGAGAGCGCATCCTGAAGGAATTGTGCAGCCAGAAGTGCGCACAGCCTTTCCAGATCACGATTCAGTTTCTCGGCTTGATGGAAGGTTTCGCGCAGGGCGGCAAAAGCGGTGTGGCCTTCGTCCCGGATGGCACGATCCATTTCTCCGAACGGAAGAAGCTGGGCGGCCAACGCACGTTCGAAACCGAATGCAGCAAAGTGTCCCGTTTCGGGGTTGGCAAGGACAAGACGGTCCTGTCCGTTGGCCAGTACCGACGCCAATGCCGCGTTCAGCAAGGTCAGCGCACGGCGCGTCGGCAGGGGGGCGAGCCCGGAGCTAGAAGGCCGTTCCACGCTGGCAGGCTCACCCCAGTAAAGGGTGACGGACTGCTGATTCTGGATATTCAGGCGATGAGACAACGCGGCCGCATAGCCACAGGCAGCCGAAGAAACCGCCGCACCCGCTTCGCCGGTCAGCCCACGCAGCGGGACAATCGTCAGGAGAAGGCGGGCGGCCAGGCCGGAAAGCGGGGAGCCGATTCGATGGAGCCCTTCAGACAACAGGCGCAAAGCCGCCAGAATTTCTGGTGGCGTTGTCGCCGCGAATCCGGAGGAGGTTACCGAAATGGATGAAGTGGATGAAGCAGATGAAGCGGATGAAACGGACGGTGCGAGGAGGATTCCATCCAGCGGGCCTTCTGCCTTGCAGGACTCAAGCTGGCGGGAACATTCCGCATCGGTGCTGCCCGCCGTCAGGAGGGTGAGCGAAGGATGTTCGTCCTGCAAACGGGCGAGCGTTCTGCCAACGGATGAGTCGGCAGGGGGAGGTTCATCCACCAACAGGAAAAGACGGGCACGGTGATGTCGGAGCAGATGCGCCGCAAGGAGGAGAAGCAGCTCATCCGGCTTGCCCGCAAGCAGATAGCGACCTTCGTCACGCAAACCCTGTGAAGGAATGCCTTCTGCTTCAGGAATCGGCTCAAACACAGCCTGCCAGCAGCCCGATGCGCGTAGAACGGTTAGAGCCCAAGGGGCTGTCGAAGCTCCGGCCTCTTCTGCCAGCACATTCAGCAAGCCGGGAGAATTTGCGGCTCCCGCCCCTTCGAGCTCGACCCACTGCAGGGCCAGGCCTTCGAATTCGGCCGCACGGGAACGGGCCCAGGCTTGCAGGGCTGCAGCGGAGGGCGAAAGGATCGGCGATGAAGTTTCGACTCCGATGTCGCTTGCATCGGATGGGTTAATCAGCAGAAGGCGAATGGACCGATCGAGGGAGCCAGAGGACTCGAGGGATTCGAGGGTTTCGATGGCTTTGAACACGCACTGCAGTCTGGCCAGGGAGCCGGTGAGGTCAGCAGCAAATGAGTCCTCCGCTTCATTCGCCTCGCCACGATTTTTCCCGGAGCTGTTCCAGACAGCACGCAAATCGCACAGGACAAGTTTTCCGGATGGCGTATCAGAAGCAAGTTGATCTCGTAGCTGTTCAAGTAGCTGCTGAACGAGGTTTGCCTGTTCCTGAAGCCCGGCTTCTTCTGCCGTGATTGGTGAAGGCAAGGGGGCCAGGATCGGCTTGCAGCCCTGTGTCTTGAGTTGTTCGATGAGGTCGAGTATCCAATCCGGCAACGCACCCGGCTCCACGAACAGCCCAACGGCTTTGGGTAAGCGGGAGGCTGGAGGCGCAGCAAAGGTTTTCTCACGCCAGACGCAGGTGTAAGACCAGTTTTCCGGGGGACGTCCCGGCGTATCCCAGACTCTTGCTGGCGCAGCCCCTCCCGTGGGGGTCGATACCGGCGCGGAAAGCCAGTAACGGCTACGCGTCATCGGATAGGTGGGCAAGGGCACGATGTGCGCCAGCGGACGTCCGCCCGGGCCGGAATACAGCACCGTCCAGTCGATGGCGACACCGAGTTGCCAGAGTTGTCCCAGGGCACTCAGGAGCTGGCCGGGATTGCGTTCTGCTTTAGTGGTTTGCGAGGCGAGAATCTGAATGCCGCCTCGTTGCCCCAGCTCGCGACGCGCCAGTTGCGAAAGGGACTCGCCGGGGCCGATTTCGAGCAGGGCATGGGGATTGCGATCAGCCAGACGCTGGATCGCGTCGGCAAAGCGAACGGGGCGCAACAGGTGTTCCTGCCAGTAGGCGGGTGTATCGACAGCATGCGGGGTGTCGATGCTGGCTTCGAAGGGAATGCGCGGAGCTTTGAAAGCGATTTTCGAAAGGCTTTGCGAGAAGGATTCAACCACGCCCTGCATCTGGCGCGAGTGGTAGGCATAGCCAATCGGCAGGACGATGGCGGCAATGCGCCGTTCGGAAAGCTGCTGACGGAAGGTCTGAACGGCAGCAGGCGGCCCGGCCACCACGCATTGATCTTTTCCATTGACGGCAGCCAGATCAAGTTCGAGGCCGCTTTCGTCCAGCCTCGCACGGACTTCGGCTTCACTCAAGGCGATGCTGAGCATGCTGCCTTCGGGTACGGTCTTGATGAGGCGTGCGCGATGCAAAACGAGTTGCAGGGCTTCCTCGAGCTCGAACACCCCCGCCACGCAGGCGGCGGCATACTCGCCAAGGCTGTGTCCGGCTACAACGGCAGGTTGAACGCCCAGTGCCTGCCACAAACGGGCCAGCGCGTACTCCAGGGCAAAGAATACCGGATGGGCATATTCGGCATCGGATAGCCAGTCTTCGGTAGAAGAAGATTTCGTTTCGTCGCCCAGCATGACTTCGCGCAGATCGCGCAGTGCCGGTTGCAGTTGGCGAACGATCGCGGCACAGCGATCGAATTCTTCGGCAAAACGTGCGTGGCCGCGATGAAGCACGCGCCCCATGCCCACATGTTGCGAGCCTTGCCCACTGAAGAGGAAGGCAATCTGCGGTTTGCTGATGACGGCAGGCCGGAGGGGCTGACCGGCTTCGAGCTGCCGCAGGGCATCTTCCAGGGTATTGACGATGTAATGCTCACGCCGCGCGAAAGCGGCCCGGCCTGCGGCACGGGTGTAACAAAGATTGGCCAGCGAGATGGCGGGATGAAGCCGAAGATGGTTGAGCAGATCAGCCCGAAGGGTCGACAGCTCGTCTTCGTTGTGGGCAGAAAGCGTGAGGATTTGAGGCACATCACCTTGCGAGGGGTGAAGCTCGACTGGCCGGGGGAAATCCTGAAGGATCACATGGGCGTTCGTACCGCCAAAGCCGAAGGAGCTGACCCCGGCGTAACGAGCGGTCTCGCCACGCGGCCAGGGCCGCGCTTCGGTAACCGGATAGAAAGGCGTTTTTTCGAAGCGCACCAAGGGATGCGGCCTGGAAAGGTGAAGCGTCGGGGGAATGCGTTCGTGGCGCAGCGACAGGATGACCTTGATGAGACCGGCCACACCCGCCGCCGCAAGTAAGTGGCCGATATTGGTCTTGACGCTGCCAATGCCGCAATGTTCTGGCCCCAGATTGCCAAAGGCGCGTGAGAGCGCGCGAACCTCAATGGGGTCGCCGATGGGTGTTCCTGTTCCGTGCGCTTCGACATAGCTGATTTTTGAAGGCTCGATGGCCGCCATCTGGAGAGCACGACGCAGGACGGCTTCCTGTCCCTCCGGGGTCGGTGCCATGATGCCGATGGAACGCCCATCGTTATTGACCGCCACGGCGGTAATGACGGCATCGACCCGGTCTCCGTCAGCCAGCGCGCGATCCAGCCGTTTCAGAACCACCAGTCCCAGACCTTCACCCGGAACCGTGCCATTGGCATCCGCGTCGAAAGTCCGGCAGACACCATCGACTGAGAGTGCGCCAGCCTGTGCGAGCAGTTCGTGCGCCGAGGGCGTAGGCAGGAGGTTGACGCCCCCTGCCAGAGCCAGGTCGCAATGCCCCAGCAAGAGTTCATTACAGGCCTGCTGCAAGGCCACGAGAGAGGAAGAGCAGGCTGTATCCAGCGTCAGCGCGGGACCCTTGAGATTCAGGGCATGGGAAATACGGGCGGCTACGATATTGAGCAGATTGGAGGGCAAAAGCAGGGCGTGACGAACCTCACGCGCTTCCGTTGCGCGACGTTGATGGATTTCCTCCATGTAATTATTACTGCTGACCCCCAGGAAAATACCCACCGAACGGCGTGCATCCAGCCTTCCACCCGTATAGCCCGCGTCTTCCAGGGCGGCATAAGCCACTTCCAGCATGAGCCGCTGCTGGGGGTCCATGATGACGGCTTCTTCAGCTGGAATGCCGAAAAACCCAGCGGCGAAGTGATCAATTTCCGGCAGCAGCCCCATGGCGTACTGCCCTTTTCGGCTTTGCCAGCGCGACTTGGGGACGGGCTCGACCACGCAGCGGCCTTCGGAAAGCGTGGCCCAGAATTCATCCAGGGTCTGTCCTCCAGGGAAACGGCCCGAAAGACCAATGACGGCAATGCGTGTCTGGGCACTGACCGTCGTATCGGCCTGGGACGCGCCCCCCTGTCCGGGCTGACTCTCCGTTCCACCCTGAGCATGACGGGCGACATAGGTGATGATGTCGCGTATCGTCCTGCATTCGATGAGCATGGGGTAGCCTAGCACCCGCCCGAAACGCTCCTCGACACGCGCCAGCATTTCGATGGCCTTGACCGAGGTGCCGCCCAGTTCGGTAAAGGGAACATCGGGCCCGATAGCATATTCCGGGCAGCGCAGTACCTGCGCCCAGATTCCACGCAGGGCCTCTTCGGCCTGATCGGGAGAAACACTCGGGGCGGCTTTTGATGGGGCCACACTGGCTTCGGTTTTTTCGGCCCGCGCCAGTCGACGGGGGTCGTGAGCCTCGAATTCCAGACGCTTGTCCTCATAAAGACCGCTCGCCCATTCCTGAGCCAGCTGGTAACGCTGCAGCTTTCCGCTGGAGGTGCGCGGCAAACGCGGCAGGGCCAGAACGCAATCGACCGGATGAGCGAGATATTCTTCTGCCGCCTGGCGAATTTCATGGGCCCAGATCCAGAAATCGGTCTTGCGACGAACGCCGTCACTCCGGCGACGCGAGGCCACGAAAATCACGACACGATCCTGCCCGGTGACCGGGTCCACCGAAGCACAGGCCGCAATACCGCCTTCTTTCAGATCAAATTTTTCGGTCAGGGCCCGCTCGACGTCGGCGGCCATAACATTGCGACCGCTGACGAAAATCACATCCTTGAGCCGCCCGGCAATGGTCAGACGCCCTTGCAGAATGAAGCCCAGGTCCCCCGTTCTCAACCAGCCATCTTCAGTAAAAAGACCGCGATTGACATCTCCCAGTCCTTCGTAGCCCGAGGTGACGTTCGTGCCACGGATCTGAACTTCACCCACCCTGGCATCGGGCAAGACCTCTCCTCCTTCACCCATGACCCGCACTTCGACGGAAGGGAGGGGGTAGCCCACATCGACGTATTCGATCAGCTGTGATTCCTGGGTGAAAGGAAGAGCCAGCGCGTCAGAGGCCAAACGTTCACGATCAAGACGATGAACCAAAGGCTCGGTTTCGATTGGGCTAAAGGTCACTGCCACACAGGCCTCAGCCATGCCATAAACCGGGAACATGGCTGTACGGGGGAAACCGGCTGGCTCGAGCAAATCGCAAAAACGTCGCATGACATTTGCGGAAATTGGCTCAGCCCCGTTGCACAGCAAGCGAACACAGGAGAGGTCAATATCCGACAACATCGAAGGCGTCACCCGATCCAGCACATGTTGCAAGCCGAAATTGGGGGAGCTGATGACTTCGGCGTGATGACGGGCGATCTGGCGCAGCCAGAACATCGGTTCTGCAATGAATTCAGCCGCATCCAGCTTGATCTGCCCCATTCCCCGATACAGCGGAACAAGATGGAAGGCAATCAGCCCCATGTCGTGATAGTAGGGCATCCAGCTCAGCGTTGATTCACTGGGCAAGGCTTTGACGGTATCGGCGATTTCCTTGACGTTGCAAAAAAGATTGCGGTGCGTCAGACGCACTCCTTTGGGCAAACCCGTCGAACCGGAGGAAAACTGCAGATAAACGAGGTCGTCTTCCGTTGCTTCGTAAATCTTCGCGGTCTCGGCATACCCCGCCATCGGGTCATCCACCAGCCATCGGCAGCCGTTTTTCAGCGGGCTGGCGACACCCTCCGCATAAGCTGATGCCTGATCTGCATCGACCACCACGAGTGGGCCACCCAGAACCCGTGTCACACCATCAAGTTTGCGTGAAGCGTCCGATTCCCGAATCCACGTTGCGACCTTGGGCAACAAAACAGGAACCATGCCCCCCAGCACGCAGGCCCAGAAAAGCTCGATCTGACGCTGTGAGGTCTGGCACTGAACCACCACCCTTTGCCCCACCTCGACCCCCTGGGTCTGCAGAACCGACAAAGCCCGGCGTGCTCGCTGGTAGAGTTCTGCATAGCTGCAAACGACATCATTACCGTCGCGCTGCGCAAAAACAATCAGACGATCCGGCGTTAGATTCGCCGCATTACGGATGACATCAATCAGCGTCATAAGATCATTCAGAAGAAAGCCGTTACGGATTCAAGGCCAAAAGAGATTCTCCCATCCCCCAACTCCCGACCGCTTTCTGGGACGAGGAAGAACAAAAGCCAATCATTCTGCGTGGGAATGCGAAAGAAGTGAGTGCAGGCGAGAATATTGACCCAAGGGTCAAATACATTCAGCCCGAACTGGACTCACAACAAGCAAAGTAAACAAACTGGTCACAATGGTCACAACGACTGGTGCTGCGGACCCAGCCCGCTGCAAAAAAATGCTTTCCAATTCTGGCTCTGCATATTGCATTCCGCCCTCCCCTCTCACCACACGATCGGGGGGCCTTTGTCAGCCCCCCCTCAAGAAAGCCAGGTTTTATTATTTTTAGTTACCGGACAGTGGATTCGAATTGCTTAAAACCGATTGCTTAAAACCGCCAGTTCAATCGACATCAAACCCGACAAAACAAAGCAAACACACTATTTCTTCTTCCAGAAATCCTATGCAGGAAGACCGGAAAAACAGGACGCATCGGACAGATCAGCTCGGGATGCTATCATACCCGACAGGCATCTTTATCTCCCGTGAAAGCCCGCAAAGCCAATTATTTCACGAGTTCTCACAGGATGCGCCGAGCCATGTTTTTGCAAATGAAGTGCGCATTATCCCGAAAAGATATCCCGCTGGCACACTCCACGATACAAAAAATCCAGCCCCTCGCCCCGGAAAAAGCCATGGCATCCAAGCACTGCATCAAACGCCTTCCACTCGTTCTGTTCCTCGCAGGCAGCTCGGCCCTAGCGGACAACACATCCCACCCTGTCCCAAGCACTTTGGCACCCCGTGGGGAGATGCTCTATACCACGCATTGCAACGACTGCCACACTCGCGAAGTGCACTGGCGGGCCCGGAAACTGGTCACGAATTTCCAGCAGCTCCACACCGAAGTCAAACGCTGGAAAGACCATGTCGCCAAGGAATGGACGGAAGAAGAAGTGCGTGAAGTCACCCGTCACCTGAACGACACCCTTTATCATTTTGATGCGCGGCCCCCTTCCAGAAAGTAAGCCTCAGCGGCCATGCCTTCTTCCAGTACCATTCTTCGCCATGCGGCCCTGCGTCTGCTCGAACAGCAGCACGCCAGGGACGAGCCGCCCCTGATGGAAAGAGCCGGCCTGGCAGCGTCTCATGTGGCACTCGAACTAATGGCCTGTTCCGGACGGTCGGTCGACCGCCCTCCTCTGGTCATTGCCGGGCCGGGCAACAATGGGGGGGATGCCTTTGTTGTCGCGCGTCGACTCCAACAGGCGGGTTACCGCCCCATTTTGGTCTTTGCCGGTGAGCAACACCGTTTACCCCCCGATGCCCGACTCGCCTGCGAAGCCTGGCTGGCGGCGGGAGGAAGCCTGATCGACGCAATCCCCACTTTGCCCGGCTCCCCGGGCCTGCCCTATCCACTCATTATCGACGGTCTCTTCGGCATCGGCCTCAAACGCGCCCCCGAGGGGAAAGCTGCCCATCTCATCGCGCAAATCAACGCGCTGCAATGCCCGGTTCTTGCACTCGACCTGCCCAGCGGACTCGATTCCGAAACAGGGAACGTGCCAGGAATTGCCGTCCGGGCCAGCCACACAGCCACCTTTATCGCCCTCAAACCCGGCCTGCTAACTAACGACGGGCCTGACTATTGTGGGGCTATCACTATTCACGATCTCGACCTGGCCCCCTCGATCGCCCAGATTCAGGATGGGAAAACGCTCTCCCCAGCCCTGTTCGCCAAACAGTTTCGCCACCGCGCCCAAAATTCACACAAAGGCAGCCATGGGAACGCAGGGCTGATCGGCGGCAGTCCCGGCATGGCAGGTGCGGCCTTGCTGGCGGGTCGCGCCGCCTTGTCGCTTGGAGCCGGGCGGGTTTTCGTTGGTCTGCTCGACCGACTTACGCTCGACCTTCAACAGCCCGAACTCATGCTGCGCGAGGCGGGAGAAATCTTGTCTCCCACCGGCCTCCTCGATGCCCTCGCCATCGGGCCAGGTCTTGGGCAAAGCACGTCGGCACTCGAACTTTTGCACCGTGCCCTTCAGGCCGAATGCCCCCTCCTTCTGGATGCCGATGCCCTCAACCTGCTGGCCACATTGCCGGAGTGGCCCGATCTACTCCAAAGACGCCGTGCCGAAACACTGCTCACACCCCACCCGACGGAAGCAGCCCGATTGCTGGGCACCAGCACGCAGCAAATCCAGTCCAATCGCCTCGCGCAGACGCAAGAACTGGCAAGACGCGCCCAAGCCCACGTTCTTCTGAAGGGCTGCGGAAGCATCATCGCCCACCCTGATGAAACCCAACCCTGGTCCATCAATACCAGCGGCAACCCCGGGCTGGCTACTGCAGGAACGGGAGATGTGCTCACTGGCATGGCGATCTCACTACTTGCCCAAGGCTGGCCTGCGGCCGAAGCCCTGATGGCCGCCACCCATCTGCACGGCGCCGCTGCCGATGCCTGCGTCGCAGCCGGAATCGGCCCCATCGGCCTGCGCGCAGGAGAACTCATCGACCCGGCGCGTCGCCTGCTCAACGAATGGGTCACCCAAAACAACGAAAGCAAAGGCCACGAAACAACGAGCCCCCAAATCCCCCGCGGCCACGCTTCCCTCGAATGATAGAATTTTCGCCCTTTCAAGAGCCTCTCTCACCATGAATATCCGACTCGCTGCCGAAATCGAACGCAATGTACTCGCCGCTCTGGCCGAAGATATCGGCAGCGGTGACCTGACCGCCCAGCTCATCCCGGCCAGCCAGCAAAGCCGTGGCCTGGTCATCACCCGCGAAGATGCTGTGCTCTGTGGAACAGCCTGGTTCGAAGCCTGTTTTCAGCGACTTGATCCCCAATCGAGCATCCACTGGCAGGCGCGCGACGGCGACCGCGTCACCGCCGGACAAACGCTCTGTGAAATCACCGCCAACACCCGTGCCCTGCTGACCGCAGAGCGCACCGCCCTGAACTTCCTGCAACTTCTCTCCGGCACAGCCAGCCTCACCCGTCTGTTCGTCGACCTCGTCGAAGGGACGGACTGCAAGATCGTCGACACGCGCAAAACCCTGCCTGGCCTGCGGCTGGCGCAAAAATACGCAGTCAAGACCGGCGGCGGCCACAACCACCGCCTGGGCCTCTACGACGGCATCCTCATCAAGGAAAACCATATCATCGCCGCAAGCGGCGTAGCCCAGGCACTCAACCAGGCCAGAAAGCTGGCCGCAGGCCATGTGTTCGTCCAGATCGAGGTCGAAACCATCGCGCAGCTCGTCGAAGCCCTCGAATGCGGCGCAGCCATGGTGCTGCTCGACAACATGACACCGGAACAACTCCGCGAAGCCGTCGTCATCAACGCTGGCCGTGCCGAACTGGAAGTCTCCGGTGGCGTAAACATCGAACGGGTACGCGCCATCGCCGAAACCGGCGTTCATCGCATCTCCATCGGCAGCCTGACCAAAGACGTCAAGGCGGTCGATCTCTCGTTACGGCACGTCGAACGATAATCCCAAAAAACGAGGGCCCGATCACTCCTCACCGGCCCTAGGGGACAGTGCATCACTGACCGCTTTCGGATTTCAGCCCCCCCCAAAAAAAAGGGGGCATGCTCAAACTACGCATCCCCCCGACACCCGCTCTGGACGGTCACAGATCAAGACATCAAGGTGACAGCACCACCTTCACCGAGCCATCCACCGCGCTTTTGTCGATGTAGCCGATGGCCGTTGGATTTGACGCGACGAATTTCTTCACTTCAGCATCGCTGCCCAATTCCTTCAAAGGCTGCGCCTTGCCGGTGAAGACCAGCTTGGCCCAATAAGCCTTGAGCTGCGCGCCATCCTTGCCGGTGACCTTGTGATAAAAGGCATCACGCACCGGATTGCCATCCGGCAGGTCCAGCCCGGTCAGCTCATTGGTTTTCCCAAGAAAAATCCCGGAAATCTGCTCCTGCGTAATGGCCGATGAATTTTTCGGATTTACGATCACTGCCACCGACTGCGCCCAGGCCGAAACGGGCAGCAAGATCGTCAAGCCCATCCAGAACACGGGCAGGCTCATTTTCAACTTGCACATGGTTACCTCCCCTGAATCAGAATACGAAATCGAGATTGACTGTCAGCAAATTCACGGACTGACTCCCTGCGGCAAAGCCTAGAGAAGTACCTGAAAACAGCCCGTTATTCACGGCGGGTGAGGCGGGCTTGCGGATGTGGTCGAACTGAACCTTTAAGGCCAGGTTTCGATAAAAATCATAACGCGTACCCAATGAAATCCGGCTCTGTTCATTGTGCTCGTTGTAGTCCGCATCAATCATGTTGATCAAAAACGCCGCCATATTGCTCATTCCACCCGCCCCCACTGCGGGTGGATGGGGCGGGGGTTCCTTGGACTTGATCACAGAATAACCAATATAAGGTGTGAACTTCCCAACACGAAAGCCGCCCATTGCATACCAGGCATTGGCATCCTGAACAACGACCCCTGGGGCACGACGGCTTACAAACTCGCCTTGCGCCAGCCAGCTACCGTTGTCATACGCATACCCTACCCCCATGATCCGACCCGGAACATTTGAAAATTTCGCATTGGCTGTTTCTGGCGGATACTGAATGAGATTGCCCGCCCCGGTCACGGCCTGCTGATACAGGTCGAAATACGTTCCAATCTTATCGACCCCCATGAAATCCAGACGATATTTGCTGTAACCGAAGCGGAAGGTCGAGTGTTCAATCTCATAAGTCGTGTTGAACATGACCGCCGAGCCACTCACCTCAACGGGAACCGACAAACGCAGCTTGGCACGTCCCCCCGTGACCTGCGACGACAACGTCCCACCACCCAGTTCGAGTCGCCCACCCACATCCACCCCGTCCAGATGGGTTACCGGATTCAGCGAATAAACTTCGTAAGGAGTGCGTGTCTGGGTTAATGCATAACCGACATTCCGTGATTCCGAATACATGAATACCGGGGCCACCACACGGCCGGCCCGGACATACGAATCCTGATTGATTTCGTACTTCAGATTGGCCCATTCAATCTGGGGCGTGTAGGTGTTATCCCAGCGGCGGTCAACGACCACCTGGACAATCCCGCTCATTTGCTTGTTGATCTTTGCTGAAGCCTGCAAGCCCAGACGAGTATCAATTCCGGCAGACGTTGCCTTGCTGGCCCCCGCGCCACTCGGGAATACGATGGATTCCTTGACGTCTGCTTCACGTGTATCACTGTGCGTCGCACCTAACGTGCCAAAGCCGCTGAAATTGAGCTGGGTTGGCCCAAAATCGTCTGCCAGGGCCTGTTTCCCCGAAAACACCCCAGCAATCAGGGCTGCACATAAAAGTTTCTTCATTTTTTCCCCGGAAAAATTTTGCTGCACAAATACCGATAAAAATCCCGACAAAACGTAGGAAAAAACCATTTCACTCAACGAATAATCAGGTTTTCCCTACAATCGGCGATTATATCCCAAGCCGTGCCAACAAAAAATCAGTCTCACGCAACACGATCGACGTATGCAGCGGGCCCTCGTACACATCGAAATGATCTCCGTCAAAAGCGAAGCATTCGACATCCGCCATACGCGCCGCGACGGCCTCCACGCCATCGACCGGAATGCCGGGATCACGCAGACCATAAACGAGCAGCACCGGCATCTTCAGTTGTCCGGCACAATCCCCGGGGTTGTAGTTTCCGGCCGTGAAAACCGAGCGTGCAGGAACCGCATTGCGCCAGGATGAAGTGGGGGGAATAAGTCGCAGATAATGGGCCTTCCAACCCGGCTGGGTCAGCAGCCCCAATTCACCCGGCTCGGCCAGCACGGGCAGCGCATGGGGTGCATGACCCGGAAAAAATCGCGCCAATAACTGGTCATAAAGCACATGACCCAGGGTTTTCAAGAGACGACCCAGTGGCACATTTTTCATCGCCCGGCGGCTATCCAGATGCGGGACTTGCGCCACCACGGCCCGGATTTCAGGATGTTCCGCCGCCAGCGTCAGCGCATGTCCTCCGCCCAGCGAGCTTCCCCAAAGCGCGATCCGTCCCGAGTCGATATCTTCGCGCGACTGCAGATAGCGCAAAGCAGCTCGCCAATCCTCACGCTGTTTCGAAAAATCGACCCATTGCCGGGGCATACCGGACGATTCGCCAAAGTAACGGTAATCGAAATTAAGCGTGGCCAAGCCTGAAGCAGTAAAAGCGCGAATGAAATCCGCCGTGCCAAACCGCCATTCCGTCGCCAGGCCGTTACCCATCAACACAACAGGTGCAGGTGAAACCGCTTTTTTTCCCGTGGGATGATGAAGATAAGCCGTACACATCCCGGCTGCGGCCCCTGTGCCACTGGGAAACGTGACGCGTTCGATCTGAAAGTCATGGCTCATGATGAAGGTTCTCCTCAATCCGGGATCATGGCTCCACCTTCACAAAAGTCATTGATTCCCCTCGCGGGTGCAGGCTTCCGATCACGGCGGGAGTGAAACCTTCCTTCCTGAAAATGGCTAGAACCCGCTCTTCCGCTACCGGCGCGCAAGATAGCAGCAAGCCCCCGCTGGTTTGCGGGTCCGTCAGCAAGGTCCGCTGCCAGTCCGTCAGACCTGACGCAAGCTCGACCTCCTCGCCATAACTTTGCCAATTTCGGGTCGAAGCCCCTGTGGCGATACCGTTTTTCGCATGATGAACGGCCTCCTCAACCAGCGGCAGGCGTTCAAAGGCCAGTTTGGCCGAAAGATTCGCCCCCCGGCACAGCTCCAGCAGATGCCCCAGCAAGCCGAAGCCGGTCACATCGGTCAGCGCATGCACCCCCTCCTCTTCCGCCAGCAGCGGGCCGGGCGTATTCAGTCGTGTGGTCAGCTCGATCATCCGCGCATAACCCTGCGCCGAAAGCAGCTCCTTCTTCAGCGCGGCCGAAAGAACACCCACCCCCAAGGGCTTGCCCAAAATCAGACGATCACCCGAACGCGCCGCACTATTGCGCTTGACCCGATCCGGATGAACGAGACCGATGCCGACCAAGCCGTAAATCGGCTCCAGCGTATCAATCGAATGCCCACCTGCAATGGGAATCCCCGCCCGGGTACATATTTCCTCCCCACCAGCCAGAATGTCCCGGATCACCGTCAGCGGCAGCTTGTCCAGCGGCATACCAACAATGGCCAGCGCAAAGAGTGGCCGGCCCCCCATGGCGTAAATGTCCGACAAGGCATTGGTCGCCGCGATACGCCCGAAATCGCGGGGATCATCCACGATGGGCGTGAAAAAATCCGTTGTCGCCACAATCGCCTGTTGCGGATTCAGCTGATACACCGCCGCATCATCGCTCGTCTCGCTGCCGACCAGCAATTCGGGCGGCAAAGGCAGCATCGCCGCCGGAGATTGCGCCAGCAGACTGGACAAAACCCCCGGCGCGATTTTGCAGCCACAACCGCCACCGTGGGAAAATCGCGTCAAGCGGATCGCCCTCTGTTCCATCACCACACGCTCACTCATTCTTTTACTCACTCATTTATTCATCGTCAAACCAGACAGACCCTCAATGAACAGCCCGCAACCTGCCGGAACCGCCAGCCTGCCACCTTTATGCGAGTTTAACGAACCCAGCGAATGCAGCACACTCAGCAAAAGCAGTGAATGGAGTGAAATAATCGACGTCCGTTCCCCCGCCGAATTCGCCGAAGACCACCTCCCCGGTGCCGTCAACCACCCCGTCCTCGACGACGAAGAACGCGCCCGCGTCGGTACGCTCTACAAGCAGGAATCCCCCTTTGCCGCCAGGAAGATCGGGGCTGCACTCGTTGCCCGAAACATCGCCCGACATCTCGAAGAACACTTTGCCGACCGCCCGCGCGAATGGCGACCACTCGTTTATTGCTGGCGGGGTGGACAGCGCAGCGGGGCCTTCACCCACATCCTCCGGCAAATCGGATGGGACGCCTGCCGACTCAACGGCGGCTACAAAGCCTGGCGGCGGCAGGTACTCGAACAACTCGACCACCTGCCCAAACAGTTCAGCTGGCAAGTTCTCAGCGGCAGCACCGGCAGCGGAAAAAGCCGATTACTCGAAACCCTGGCTGCACAAGGGGCCCAAACCCTGCACCTCGAACACCTCGCCCATCACAAAGGCTCCGTCCTCGGCAAACCGCTCGACACCCCTCAACCCGCCCAAAAAATGTTCGAAACCCGGCTAGTTATCGTCCTCAGCCGTTTCGACCCTTCCCGCCCCGTCTTCGTCGAATCCGAAAGCCGACGCATCGGCCGACTGCACCTGCCCGATCCGCTGCTCGACGCCATCCGCAACGCCCCCGGGCTCAGAATCGAAGCCCGCCGTGAAGCCCGTGTCGAATACCTCATGCGTGATTACGCCCACTTCATCGAACAACCCGACCGGCTGATCGAAAGACTGGAACACCTGCGCGGACTGCAAGCCAACGCCGTTCTCGAACACTGGGCCATGCTGATTCATCAAGGCCGCTTTCCCGAACTGGTTGCCGAGTTGCTCGAACAACACTACGACCCGCTCTACCAACGATCCCAGCAAAAAAACCGCGTTGCAAAAGATAACAGCCCGCTTTATCGAATCGACGATCTGACCGACCCCACCCTCGAAAGCCTCGCCCGGACAATTCTTGGCGAAATGGAAAGCAAGGCAAACCAAGCAAAAACAATCTCACGCCCAGAATCGTAGCCTCGAAGCCAGATCAATCCGAAAGAGGAAGTGGCAAGCGAAGCGGAGCCAGGCGCGATGCACAAATCCGCTGGACCACCATCGGCCGAGGCTGCTGAACCTCGCCCTGCTCGAAGGCGAGAATATCCAGATGCTCCCGGACGATGAATCGCAACTCATCCTTTCGCAGCAAGAAGGCCGGATTAGACGGCTTGCCGAACGCTTCATTTCCCAGCATGAACGTCTCGTAAATCAGCACCCCGCCCTTATCAACCGCAGCCATCAGAAGCGGCATCAAAGGACGCCAGAGGTAATTCGTCACAACAATCCCGGAAAAAACCTCCGACATGAAAGGCCACGGGCCACCCTCCAAATCCGCGCACACCGTACGGACATTCGGAACCCCGGCCAAAGTCGCCAGTGCATCCTCATCACGGTCCACCGCCACCACGGAATGCCCCAACCCGGCCAAAAAACGGGTATGACGGCCAGACCCACAAGCCAGGTCCAACACCCGCCCCCCGGCAGGAATCAACGGCGCAAACCGCCGCACCCAGGCAGAAGGCTGGCCCACTGCACAAGACTGAATAGAAGAATCGCTCATGATTCGGCGAGGATAGCCCGAAATCCCGGCCAAAAAAAGGGTGGCTGGACTCCAGTGTCGATCTTCCTGATGACGCAACACTGGCCACTTCTTGTGCGTTGGCAAACAGACCGGGGAAAGCCAGCTCACCGCTAAAATGACCGCTCGACCGACCCTTCCACCGTGACCGCAACATGCTCTGCGATCGACACTATCTCAGCCCGTTGATGGAACCAGGCTCCGTCGTCCTCGTCGGCGCGTCGCCGCGCGAAGGTTCGGTGGGGGCGATCCTTTCGCGCAATCTGCTGGAGGCAGGCTACGGCGGGCGAATTTTCTTTGTCAATCCACGGCATCACAGCATCTTTGGACAGTCTTGCTACGCGCGTCTCGAGGACTTGCCCGAAGAAAAACCCGATCTGGCGGTACTATGCACGCCCTTGCGCTACATGCCGGAGCTCATCGAAAGCTGTGGCCGACGCGGCATCCGTTTTGCCATCGCCCTGACGACGACCATGACAGAGTCTGTGCCGAAGAAGGCGGCGATCGAACGGCGCATGCTGGATTGTGCGCGGCGGCATGGTATGCGACTGCTGGGACCGGATAGCCTCGGACTGTTGCGTCCCAAATCCGGCCTACATCTAGCCTATACCCACAGCACGGTTTTCGCTGGCCACATCGGGCTGATTTCCCAATCCGGCGCACTTTGCACCGCCGTCCTCGACTGGGCACAAGCTCATCGTGTCGGTTTTTCCAGCGTGATTTCCCTGGGCAACACGAGCGACATCGACTTTGGCGAAGCCCTGGATTATCTGGCCAACGACCCGCAAACCCACAGCATTTTCCTGTACATCGAAAGCCTCCGGAATGGAAATGCGCGACGGTTCATGAGTGCCTTGCGGACAGCCTCCCGCAGCAAGCCCGTCCTGCTCATCAAAGTAGGCCGTGGTCCGGTGGCCGGGCTGGCCGCACGACGCCACAGCGGCCAGACTCCAGGACAAGATGCAGTTTTTGACGCCGCCTTTCGCCGCGCCGGAGTAGTACGGCTCGACAACGTGGGTCAGATGTTTGCAACAGCCCAGTCCTTGAACAGCCGCTTCCAGCCACGCGGCAAACGGCTGGCCATCCTCACCAACGGCGGCGGGCTGGGTGTTCTGGCCGCAGACCAGGCAGAGTGCTCCGATATTCCGCTGGCCCAGCTCAGCCCCGACACACTTCAGGGACTAGACAAGCTCTTGCCCGCAGGCTGGCCACGCGCGAACCCGATCGATCTGGGAACGGACGCTCACCCGGCCCGCTATGTCGCCGCCCTGAAACTCCTGCAAGACGACGATCAGGTGGATGGCCTGCTCGCCCTCCTGGCCCCTCACCCCGCCAGCGACCCCAGCCAGACTGCCCGCCTCATGATCGAACAGGCCCGCCGTTCGAGCAAACCGCTCATCACCTGCTGGATGGGCGAAACACAGGTTACCGAAGCCCGTCGGCTGTTCAACGGTGCAGCCATCCCGAGCCTGCGCACTCCGGAATCCGCCGTCGAGCTTTTCTCGCACCTAAGCCAGTACTTCCACAACCAGCAGCTTTTGCTCCACACCCCTCCTGCCGTCGAAACCCTGCTCGACGAACCACCGCTTCTCCTCGCCAAAGCCCGTACCCTCCTTCAGGATGCGCTCGCCAAAGGCCGCAACACACTCGATGACGGACAAATCCGCACCCTCTTTTCCTGCTTCCGAATCAACCTGCACTTCCCGCAGCCCGACGAACCCCGGCCGCATGGCCATACACTGCGCGTCGCTCTCCTCCACGCACCACCTTTCGGCCCAGCGATCAGCCTCGGTGGCATCAGCGACATCCGTAACACCCAGCTCCCACCCGTCGTCACACTACCGCCGCTCAACGAAGCCCTGATCGACGACCTGCTGCGCACCTCTCCTCGTCTTTCCAGAAAATATCTCGATGCTGCCCCACTCAAACAGCTCCTGCTGCGAATTTCCGAGATGGTCTGCGAACTGCCCGCGCTTCATGAACTGGAAATCGACTTGCGCCAGCCCACCCCGACCGACTGGATCATCACCCGAGTCCGCCTGAGCCTCACCGCCGTGCCGCCCGGCGCAGGACCTTACGACCACATGGCCATCCACCCCTATCCGGCCCAGCTCGTCACGTCCTTGCAGGCCCGCAACGGCCAGAGCCTCACCTTGCGCCCGATCACCCCGCAAGATGCCTCATTGCAACAAGAATTCGTCCAGCATCTCAGCCCACAATCCCGCTACTTCCGCTACATGAACAGCCTCCGGGAGCTTTCCCCCGCCCAACTCGCCCGCACCACACAAATCGACTACGACCACGAAATGGCACTCATCGCCACGCACATCGATGCGGCCAGCAGCCAAACCCTCCAGATCGGTGAGGTGCGCTACGCCACCAATCCGGACGGCCATTCCTGCGAATTTGCCATCGCCCTGCTCGACAAATGGCAAGGCCAGGGGCTGGCGCGACAAATGATGGAAAGGCTGGTCGAAGCAGCAAAGCAATCCCCCCGGCTGAAAACCATGCACGGCGATTTTCTCAACGACAACGAACGAGTCCAGAGCCTCGCCCGAAAACTCGGCTTCACGCTCGAACCCCACCCCCAGGAACCCGGCCTGAAACGCGGCACTCTCCCCCTCAGATGAAACCAGAACAACACCTTCGCTGTGGCTGGTGCGAAACGGGCGGAAAAAACGGCCCCGACCCGAGCTACCTCGCCTATCACGACCAGGAATGGGGTGTCCCCCTACACGACGACCGCCGCCTGTTTGAATTCCTCCTTCTCGAAGGCGCGCAGGCTGGCCTTTCCTGGATCACCATCCTTAAAAGACGTGAAAACTACCGCCGCGCCTTCGAAGACTTCAACCCGCAACGCATCGCCCGCTACACCGAAGCCGACCGCGCCCGGCTACTGCAAGACCCCGGCATCATCCGCAACCGGCTCAAAATCGAAGCCGCCAGCCTCAACGCTCGCTGCTTTCTGGACGTACAGGAAGCATTCGGCAGCTTCGACCACTACCTCTGGCGTTTCGTAGACGGCCAGCCCATCCAGAATCACTGGCCCACACTAGCCCATGTCCCGGCCAGCACCCCACTCTCCGAAAAACTCTCCAAAGACCTGCATACCCGAGGCTTTCGCTTCGTCGGCCCCACCATCTGCTACGCCACCATGCAAGCCGTCGGCATGGTCAACGACCACATCACGGACTGTTTCCGCCACGCCGAAGTGCACGCACTCTCCACCCCCTGCACAGCCGTTTGACCCACAGCACCCGAACTGGTTAGAATGCGCGGTTTCAGCACCCGGAGACGTGGCCGAGAGGTCGAAGGCACTCCCCTGCTAAGGGAGCATGCGGGCAAAACCTGCATCGAGGGTTCGAATCCCTCCGTCTCCGCCAAGCACCGCAAAGCAAATACAGCCCTTCGGGGCTGTTTTTGTTTGTGCTTGCTGTTTGTGCTGTTTGTGCTGTTTGTGCGCTCATACCGGGAGTGACTGGTCTTTACCGATGAAATCAGCGGTTCACTGTGCCAAGTGCCGCACCATCGAACAGTCTCAAGTACGAAAGCCATGCCCTGAGGAAAGCCATGGCGAGGTAAAGCAAAATGCAGTACATTTGCGTGATGCCACTAACGGAATGCTGCCATGTCGCGCCTGAAAGACGAAACCCTATCCATCCGCACCTCCGCTGAAATCAAGCAGCTGTTACGCCTGGCTGCCGACCGTGAGCGCCGCTCGGTAGCTTCGATGATCGAAATTCTGGTGCTGGAGTACGCTCGCACGCATGGCCTGAAACCAGATCCTCAAGATGAGTCAGCAAAAGGAGGTATCTGAGGATGGCGCATGCCATGGAAGTACAAACGCGCGTCAAAATGGATCAGTAAGGATGCTTCATGGATAACGTTTTCCAATTCCGTGACCAGCTCATCGAACGGTACGGCAGCTTTTCCCGCAGTTTCGTTCGCATCGCTGCGCCTGATATCCAAGCCGAGGTCGAACATCAATATGCGCAAGGCCGCTACTGGACTGAGCCGCTGGTGCAGATCAACCCGAATTACCAACGTCAGGGCACAGTGCAGAAACTGGTGTCGGAGGGGGTCTTGCATGCAGCCTGCGCAGAGATATTCCAGGTCGGAAAATCTGAAGGCTCGCCACAACCCCTGCATCTTTACAAGCACCAAATGGAAGCTCTGGCCAAAGGCCAGCAACGCCAAAGCTATGTGGTCACGACCGGAACGGGGTCGGGGAAATCCCTATCCTTTTTCATCCCCATCATCGACCGCATTCTCAAAGCCAAACAATCCGATGGCAAAGTGCGTACCCGGGCCATAGTCATCTATCCGATGAATGCCTTGGCCAACAGCCAGCTCGAAGAGCTCGACAAGTTTCTGCATGGCTATGCGCCAGAGCTTCGCCCCTTCACCGTCAATCGCTACACAGGCCAGGAAAGCAAGGCGGAACGCAGCGTCATCGCCGATGATCCGCCCGATATCCTGCTCACCAACTTCATGATGCTGGAGTACATCCTCACGCGCTTCGACGAAGTGGATCGGCGTGTGGTGGAACACTGCGAGGGACTTGAGTTCCTGGTACTGGATGAGTTGCATACCTATCGTGGTCGTCAAGGGGCAGACGTTGCCTTGCTGGTGCGTCGCCTGCGCGAACGACTAAAAGCCGAGCAACTGGTCTGCATCGGCACGTCGGCCACCATGTCCAGCACAGGCAGCCAGGCCGACCGCAACCGCGTGGTGGCAGATGTAGCCAGCACGCTTTTTGGCACCCGGATCAGCGAGCATGACGTCATCGGCGAGACCCTGGAACGGGTTACCAACCCGCTCAAGGACGTCAACGCCATTCGCTCAGAACTACCGGCCGCCATTGTGCGAAAGCAGGATATCTGGGCTGACTTCGATGCCTTCTGCAATGATCCGTTAGCTATCTGGGTGGAATTGAACCTGGGTATAGAACTACCTGCCGACGAGCCCCCCAGGCGGGCGAGGCCCATGATGCTGGAAGAGGCCAGCCGCCGCCTTGCCGAAGACGCAGGCTGCCAGCCTGAAGCCGCCCGGGCCGCCCTGCAGCGTTTTCTGCTGGCTGCTCATGACCTACGCACGCCCCAGGGCAGGCCGCCTTTCGCGTTCAAGCTGCACCAGTTCATCAGTGGTCCGGGCAAGGTACTCACCACGCTGGAAGAGCGAGGCAAGCGCCATGTCACGCTTGATGCCCAGCGTTTCGCACCAGGGCGACAGCAAGAGAATGTGCTGCTTTACCCTGCGCATTTCTGCCGCGATTGCGGCCAGGAGTACCTGCCTGTCTGGCACGCACAGCAACCAGACAGCTTCAGCCCGCGTGAAATCGACGATATCGCGACAGAAGACGACGCGAGTCATGGCTTCCTGTGCCCCCTGGTTTCCGGTCAGCAATACGGTGGCCAGCTCGAGGACCTGCCGGAAACCTGGATCGACCTCAGCCGTAGCGAACCCAAAGTCAAGCCCGCCTACAAGAATGCCGTCCCCTATCTGCTTGCGGTCAATGCCGATGGAAAAGCGGGCTCAGGAACCAAATTCTGGTTCATTCCCGGCAAGTTCCGCTTCTGTCTGAACTGTGGCACGACACACGAAGCGCACGGCAAGGATGCCAACCGCCTCTCCAGCCTTTCCGGCGAAGGCCGTTCTTCGGCCACAACCATGATTGCGCTGGCAGCCTTGCAGCAACTGTTCGCGCTACCTGAGCCGGCATCGGGCCAGCCTGACCCGCGCAAGCTGCTTGGATTTACCGACAACCGGCAAGACGCTGCGCTACAGGCCGGACATTTCAACGACTTCATTTTCCTGCTGACGCTGCGCGCCGGTTTGATCGGCGCGCTTCAGGGCAGCGGCGGCCAGCTCGATGAAGAACACCTGGCCGAAAGCGTCTTCAAGGCCCTTGGCTTCCAAGGGCTTGATGAAGCGACCTTGGTGGAGTACTTGCGCACGCCCAAGCTCATGGGGCTGGCCCGGCAGGAAGCACAACGTACCTTGCGGTTCATCATCGCCTATAGGCTGCTGCGTGATCTGCGGCGCGGCTGGCGATTTAACAACCCGAATCTGGATCAGCTTGGCCTGCTACAGATTCGATACCGAGACCTGGAAGCCTTCTGCGCGGACGCCAGCATTTTTTCCGCCAACAGCACCTTGAACAAATTGACAGCGGAGCAGCGAACCATTCTGTACGAAATGCTGTTCGACACCCTGCGCCGCCATCTGTGCCTGGAAAGTCGTTATCTTGACCCGGTTGAGCAGGATAAGGCACGCACTAACGCTCACACCTACCTGAATGAACGCTGGGCCTTCGCGCCTGACGAGAAACTCGATACCGGCCGCTATCTCATCCTCGGCAAACGCCCGGAATACAAAGGCAAGCCGCGTACCGACCTGGTGACGGGTGGCGCGCGCTCCCGCTTGTTACGAAACATCAAAACTGCAAAGTTCTGGCGCGACAGCACCTGTGCGGGTGAGATCGCACAGTGGAAAGAGGTCGAGTGGGCCGAGCTGATCGAAGCAATGCTCAAAGCGGCTGGAAACTACGGCTATGTGCAAAAACACGCCGTTGACGCCCAGCTTGCCGGCTGGCGTCTGAACGCTGCAGCCCTCGACTGGTGCCCAGCACTTGCTGGAAGACGCACTCGGCAATGAGCGTTCCAACACGGCCCAATTCGCCGCCCGCTGTGCCGTCACGCTGACCAATGACGTAGACGTCGTCACCACCCTCTACCTGCTGCGCCTGCGTCACCAGCTTGGCTATAAACGCCGCCGCGAACCCTTCCAGATGATGGCCGAAGAAACCGTGACCCTGGCCGTGCAGGGCCGCAACACTCCGCAATGGCTGACGGATGAAAACACCAGTCGTTTGCTGGAATGCACGCCCAGTGCCAACCTGCCGCCCGAAGCCGTGCAGCGCGAAATCCGCATCGCGCTCGATTTCCTTGCTGCGCACCCGGAGCAACTTCAGACGCTGGCCGAGCAACGCGCACAGACGCTGCTCGCCGACCACCAGCGCGTGCGCACCGCTGCCCATGATGTCGGTCAGTACAAGGTCAGTCCCTGCCTGCCCGTTGATGTGATGGGTGTGTATGTCCTACTGCCGGATGCGCTCTGATGGAGCATGTACACACCATGACGGAAACCGAAACCGTCGATCTGAAAAAATCCCTGGCCGAACTGAAACAGGGACTGGTTTCGCTGGCCGCCAGCTTCATTGAAATCGCCAACCTGTTCATCACCCGCTTCAAACGGCCATCGGCACTGGAGACTGGCACAGAAAACACCGGCACTATCAGAGAAACGCCCGCAGCTAGTACAGAAACCTCTGCTACTACCCCAATGACCAGCCCAAAAAACCCGGTTACTACCCTAGAAACTACCCAAGAACCTCCTGGCACTACCCTGGAAACAGGCATAACTACCCCAGAAACACCAAAGAAACGCCCAGAAAACACCAAAGAAATCTTGCTGCGGATGCTGCAACAACATCCACGCATCAGCACCCCTGAGCTGGCGCAAGCCACAGGCTTGAGTGTTGATGGCGTCAAGTACCACTTGAATCAGCTCAAACGCACTGGCAAGCTGCTGCGCCACGGCCCCACCAAAGGCGGCTACTGGGAAGTGATCGACGAGGCCACCAAATAACATGAAACGCATCCGCAAAACCCAGGCCACACTCGATCTGCCCACCCTCAAGCTCGAAGGCAGCTTGTTCCTGCCCGACCAACTGGAAAAAGCCGCCCAGGGCCGCGCCAGCACCCAGAGCGAGGCCGACTACGGCATCCCCAAAGGTGTCAGGCTCAAGGACGAATACAGCCGCGCCTTCCAGATCGCCTGCGCCCAATGGCAGCATTTTGCCGCGCAACTGGAACGCGCCGACCTCGATGCTACCCAGCTTGCCACCGCCTTCGTCCTTGAACTGCTGCGCGATGCCTTCGGCTACACCACCCTGCAAGCCGCGCAATGGCATCAGGTGGGGGCACTGCGCTACCCGGTCAGCCTCATGGCCGGCAACCTGCCCGTACTGGTGGCCCCACATACTTTGGGTCTGGATGAGGCCGATGCACAGCTTGCCGTGCAAGGCAGCGGCAGCCGCAAGAAGTCCGCCTTCCAGGCCATGCAAGAGCTGCTCAACGCCAGCCCGGAACACCTCTGGGGCATCGTCAGCAACGGCAAGCAACTGCGCCTGCTGCGTGACGCCGCCAGCCTCACCCGTCCCAGCTTTCTCGAAGTCGATCTGGCCGACCTGCTGGGCGGCCAGCGTTATGCCGAATTTGCCAACGTCTGGCGGCTGCTCCTCTTTATTCCCGCATTTCCAGCTTGCACCGCGCTACAAGGGTGTTTTTGTGGACAAGCGCAAGTCGGGCATCGGAAAATGGCGGCTTTGAATTTTGCATCGTGATGCCTGATACGCGAAACCGAATGCGGATGCAAAAGTGCTCCTGGATTTATCTTTCTCTCAGACCCGCAGATTCACGCCGATGAAACAACAGGAATCTCCGAATCCGAATGTGCAGGCCGTCGAGCTGGCTCGTCACACGCCGATGATGCAGCAATACCTGACGCTGAAGGCGCAGCACCCTGATCTGCTGCTCTTTTACCGCATGGGGGATTTTTATGAGCTGTTCTATTCGGATGCTGAAAAGGCGGCGCGTCTGCTCGACATTACCCTGACACGACGGGGCCAATCGGCGGGGCAGCCGATTCCCATGGCGGGCATCCCCTTTCATGCCGTGGATGCTTATCTTGCACGCCTGGTGAAGCTGGGTGAATCCGTGGCCATTTGTGAGCAGACGGGTGATCCGGCCACCAGCAAAGGGCCGGTTGAACGTGCCGTGGTTCGCATCGTTACCCCGGGGACGCTGACCGATGCAGCCTTGCTGGATGACCGGCGTGACAGCCTGTTGCTGGCCTTGAGTCTCAAACGTTCCAGAGCGGGGCTGGCCTGGTTGAACCTGGCCAATGGGGAATTCCGTGCGCTCGAGTGTCCGCTGGATGCCCTGCCTGCACAGTTTGAACGTTTGCGTCCGGCAGAAGTGTTGATGGCCGATGGACTGCAACTCCCGCCCGCAGCACTGGAAGCTCTGCGGATGGCCGTTGTGCGCCGCCTGCCAGATTGGCACTTCGATGCGGCTGCCGCCACGCGCCAGCTGTCTGAGCACTTTGGAACCCGCGACCTGACGGCATTCCTGCCGGATGACCAGAATCAGGAAACGAATGACGGTTTTGCCTTAGCCCTGGGCGCGGCAGGTGCTCTGTATCAATACGCCCACGCGACACAGCGTCAGGCTCTGGCTCATCTCACCGGGCTGAAGGTGGAATCGACTCATGATTACCTGCGTCTGGATGCCGCCACTCGCCGCAATCTGGAGATCACCGAAACACTGCGCGGTGAAGCGGCTCCCACGCTCATTTCACTGCTTGACCGCTGCGTAACCAGCATGGGCTCACGCTGGTTGCGTCATTGCCTGCACCACCCGCTGGCTGATCCGGGCCAGGCGCGAGAGCGTCATGAAGCGGTTGCCGATCTGCTCGATACCGAACGCTGCCATCCCGTCCTCGATACGCTGCGCCCGATGGCCGACATTGAACGCATCACCACGCGCATTGCCCTGAAAAGTGCCCGTCCTCGCGATCTTTCCGCCCTGCGGGACAGTCTGCTCGCCCTTCCTGACCTGCAGCGTGCCCTGTCTTATGCGGCTGCCCCCCTGCTTGTCCAAATCCGGGAAGACCTGGAAAGCCCGGAAATCGAGGCCGCAGCCCGCTGCCTGCAAGAAGCCATTCGACCGGAACCTTCAGCCGTATTGCGTGATGGAGGGGTCATCCAGGACGGTTACAGTGCCCAACTGGATGAGTTACGCAACCTGCAAAACAACTGCGGAACCTTTCTCCTCGAACTCGAAGCGCGTGAAAAAGCGCGGACGGGCATTGCCACCCTCAAGGTCGAATTTAACAAGGTGCATGGTTTCTACATTGAAGTCAGCCACGCCAATACAGACAAAGTGCCGGACGACTACCGCCGTCGCCAGACCTTGAAGAATGCCGAGCGTTACATCACCCCCGAACTGAAAGCCTTCGAAGACAAGGCCCTTTCCGCCAATGAACGCGCACTCGCGCTCGAAAAGCAGCTATACGACGCTTTGATCGACGCGCTCGCCGTTCATATTCCGGCCTTGCAGCGCATCAGCCGCGCTCTGGCCCTGCTCGACGGTCTTGCAGCCTTTGCCGAAACCGCCCGCCTTCTGGATTACTGCTGCCCTGAGTTCCAGCGCACACCCGGCATCCAGCTCGAAGCCAGCCGTCACCCGGTCGTCGAAACCCAGGTCAAGGACTTCATCGCCAACGACATCCAGCTCTCCAGCACACGCCGCATGCTGCTCATCACCGGCCCGAATATGGGCGGCAAATCGACCACCATGCGACAGGTGGCCCTTATCGTGCTGCTGGCGCATTGCGGCAGCTTCGTCCCGGCAAAATCCGCCTTGATCGGGCCGATCGACGCCCTCTACACCCGCATCGGCGCATCGGACGACCTGGCCTCGGGTCGATCGACCTTCATGGTCGAAATGACCGAAGCCGCCGCCATTCTCCATGGTGCAACAGACCGTTCCCTGGTCCTGATGGACGAAATCGGACGCGGCACTTCGACTTTCGACGGCATGGCGCTGGCCTTTTCCATTGCCCGCCATCTCATCGAGAAAAATCGCGCCCTCAGCCTTTTCTCCACCCATTACTTCGAGCTGACCCGTCTGGCCCATGATTATCCGGAATGCGCCAATGTGCATCTAGACGCGGTCGAACACGGCCAGCGCATCGTCTTCCTGCATACTCTCGAAGAAGGTCCGGCCAGCCAGAGCTATGGTATTCAAGTCGCCGCGCTGGCCGGCATTCCTGGCAGCGTCATCCGCGATGCAAAACGCCGTCTGGTCGCACTGGAGAACCAGGAATTCACCCAACGCGCGGAGGATCCTCAAGCCGATCTTTTCGCCCAACCCGCCCTGCTCCAAGGCCCCACCGAAACCGTCCTCGAACCGCACCCCCTGCTGGATGCCGTGCGCGCCATCGACCCTGACGCCCTCAGCC
>CAZCOS010000013.1:0-40396 GCA_964500605.1 uncultured Sterolibacterium sp. | reverse complement strand
TGGTGACGAGGAGAGATTGCGGGTCGAGCCCGCAATGACAAGGCATGGAGGCCGGAGTCCGGACGGCCCGCCCGCTGGTGGGGCTTGTGGTCGCAAAAGCCCCATCAGCGGGCGAATGTTGATTCGCCCCTATGAAGGCGACTAGTGTTTCTTGCCTTCCTTGCCTTCCTTGCCTTCCTTGCCACTAGAATCGGCAGCAGAAACTCCGTAGATTTGTTTTTCATCCAATCTTGACAAAACCTTTGGCCTTGCGCCCTGTTCTGGAAAGGAAAATGCAGTGACGCTCTGGATTGCAGTCGGTGACGAAACCGGCCATTGGGATATCGTCGATCAACGGTTTTCGGGTAAGTCGAATGGCCTGTCCTGGCTGATGGGCAGTGCCGAAGCCTGGGATCGTGCCTTGGGCCTGCCGCTGGGCAGCCGCACGGCACTGGAGGTTTTTTCTTCGCCCATCAGCGAGCATCTGCCGATCCCCCTGAAGCTGGATAAGCCCAGCCCTCACTATCATCTGCTGGATGTCTGGAAGGCACGCCCGATGCGGCCCAGTGATGTGCCGCTGGAGACGCCTCAGGACGACCCGGTGCTGGAGCGCATCCGTCTGGATTTGCGCTGGCTGCTGGAGGAAAGCGGCCTGGGGGTGCTGGCCGCTGGCGGGGAAACGGCTACCGCGGGTGCGGCCGGACTGACTGCTTCCGGCGATGGCATGCACGCCCGCGCGCTTGCCTATGCCCGCTTGATGGGCATGGCCCTGCCTTTTCTGTCGGCAGGCGACAGCCTGAATCTGGTTGCCGAACCGCGCAGCGAAAATGCACAGGCGGATATTCACCACCGTACCCGCGAAGCAGGCGAGAAGTTATCCAAGCCACGAACCCAGGAGCCTTATCGTGACTTCCTTGCCCGCCTGAGCGAGGAACTCGCCCGCCTCGCCACAGGATGTAAGCGGACGCTTGTGGCAGATTCCATGACCAAGCCCGAGGATTTCCATTGCATCTCGCCTCACCGCTTGCAGGGTTTTCTCGGCAAACAGCGCGGCTGCCCTTTGCTTCAAAAAAATGCGAAACAGGCCGTGGCGGCGATGAAGGGCATGGCGGATCTGGCCGCCGCGCTATCGCCTCGCGAATCCGGCGGTGGCACGCGCTTTCTCGTCCCCGAGGAGCTTTCTTCGCATTTCCATGCCATGGACTATCGGGAGCTTGCTCATGTCGCGGTTTAATCTTTCTTGCCCACCACCCATCGCCAATCTGCCGCGCCGCGCGCTGTGGTTTGAGTTTCCCCAGCCTGCGCCCTTGTTGCGCGCGCTGCGTGCGGGGGAGTCGCCTGATCCGAAATCCCGCTGGTCGGTGTGGCTGGCGCAATGGGGCTGGACTTGGGCCGTCAAGGCCGATGCCTGCCTGCCCGCTGATCCGTTTTCCCGGCTTTGGCTCAAGCCTCGTGCCTTGCCTGCCGGCTTCGATGCCCGCGTGCTAGCTCTCGCCTCGGCCTTGCGTCTGAAGCCTGGCGGGTTTGCGCTGGATGCGGCAGGGCCTGCTTCAAATACCCATGCAGCGCAGCGCGCCCTGGAAAAACTCTGGCCTGCCTTGCAGGCGATGGAGGAGGCCGATCTGGCGGATGTGCTATCGCTGGCTCTTTTGCAGGGGAACAACGAAGTTTTCGATTTCGATGTCTGCCCGACCTGGCAGGTGGATGCAAACCGCGTCATCGCGGAGCGGCGCAGCTTGCAGGATGAACGTGCGCCTGCGCCTTGCTGGCTGAAATCCGGCTATGCCTTGCTGGGCCCCTGCTTTGATGACTTGCGCCAGCTAGGGGATGGCTTTGCCAGTTGCCAGACGCTCTGGCAGGAATTTGCCGATGCTCACCATCCTCCCGCTGCCTTTGCCCTGGCCTACTGGTGGGAGTCGATCTATTGCCTGACGGAGCGTCACCTTTACGACGACGCGCAGCAGGCACAGCAAGAGCTGGATAAGCGGGCCGCTCATCTGGAACAACGCTGCGGGCTGCTGGATCCACTCTGGCATCATCAGCGCGGCCGGCTGCATTATTACGCCGGGAATCATGGCGAGGCACTGCAGGAATATCTGCGTGAGCTGAACAGGCAGGGTGACAACCCCTTGCGCAAGGCCATGCTGGAACGTGAAGTAGCCAATGTGCTCTCGGACCTCTCCTGTGTGGATGCGGCAGCTCATTACGCTACCTTGTCCATCGACCACGCCCGCCGCGAGGGTCAAAAGAGCGAGCTTTTCAAGTCGCTGGGGCGGCTGGCGGAAATCCGCATCAAGCAGGCCAATCCCGCTGCGGCTTTCTCTTTGCTGGAAGAATCGCAAAAGCTGCAAGAGCGGATGCGGGACCAACGCTCACCGGCGCAGACCCTGTGCTATCTGGGCCATGCCCAGTTGCTCGATGGCCATCATGATGAGGCCAGCCTGTATTACGATCTGGCAGCCGAACAGGATCACAGCGGCACCACGCTGCCCTATCTGGTCATGGGGCGTTTCGCCCTTGCCGTCCGTCGGCAGGATGAGGTGACGCTGCAACAGCTTTGGAATACCCACCACGGGCGCATCTCCGATTGGCTCAGCCACGACACCCACGCCATGCCGGCCGCTGCCTGTGTGCTGGCGGCCTCGGCCGCTCTGGCAGCGGCCCGGGAACGCCTGGCTGCCACGGCCCGCGCCCTGATCGAACGCAATTACATCATCGAGGCCCTGCCCTTCCTGGAACATCTCTCCACGGTTGAGCGCAATGATCTGATGCCGTTGATCCAGCAACGCCTGCAACAATGGCAGAAAGCATTGCGTCAACTACCCGCCAGCGATCCTGCCCTGCCGCTAAACGGGCCGGCCGTGTGGTTGGAAGTGCTTCAGGAATCCGCCGGCAAGCTGCCCGCCGAACGCTTGCCGCTGTGTTATCCCATGAATCTGGTGCAGTTTGCCGGATGATTTTCATCCGGGACACAGCGTGCTGCTCTCTTTACTCCGTTCACCCCATGCCCCGGCTTGGATGGGGATGTTTTGGTAGATAAAAAATACAGGGATCGCTCATCGCTTCGCCGCAGCTTCATAGGCCGCGTTGCGCTCTCGTTTGCCGACGGCGATCACCACCACGACCACTTCGGTGTCTCGCACTTCGTACATCGACGATAACCCGCACTTCTGAGCTTGATCTTGTAGCGGTCCGGGTGGCCTGACAGCTTGGCCGATGGCAAGCGCGGGTTTTTCAAACGCTCGTTCAGTTTCTTCTTGAATTGCTCGCGAATGCTCCCGTCCAGCCGCCGCCACTCTTCCAGTGCGGCTTCCTTGAAGCGCAGATCAAAGCGCATCGAGTGTCACCGGGATTTCTTTCTGTTTGGAACGGGCATCGGCAATGGCATTGAGCTCCAGGTCTTCGAGCCTTTCCATCAACTCCTCGAAGGCCCTTGCCGGGACACAATATACGGTAGTCGCTTCCAGGTACTGCATGCGAAGATGATATAAACTTGGTGCTTCCTTCCACGGTAGCGCGCTGGAATGGCCGGATAACGCAAATCACTGATCCGCAGCACCTCGCACCGACTGCTTTTTTGAGTTTTTTGAAAATCCTTTTGAAAATCCCGCCATCTTCGTCGTTGTGATATTGAAGGCGTGTTTCCTGCTTCACCCACTCACGGGAATCGGCTCGTGAGGTTTTACCTGTGCCTTGCGGCGCGGGTCTTTAAAGCATCTTTAAGCACACTTTGTTTTCTGCGGCGGTCGCCCACGCTTTTTCGGGCGGCTGTAGATCACTTCGGTGGTCCGAGCCTGTCGCAAGGCAGGTTCTGAAGGTGGCAACATCCAGCGGCCGCAACAGGCTGGTGCCATCTGCTTTTTTTGTGAGGAAGGATTTTCAATGCGCGATGGTAGCGATGGTAGCGATGTTGGCCATGACGACAAGGATGACAAGGGCAAACCGGCATTCTTCAGCAAGGCTTATGCACATTTCGACCGGCCCCTCTCCCGCGAGAAGGTGACGGCCCTTTTGTCTGCGCCGCAAAACGTGGCGCGTCATGCGTTCTGGCCCTTGATCCTGGACCCGGTCATGGTGGTGTCGCGCAAGACGGAAATCGGACAAAACGGGCAGCGTCGTTGGTCGCGCAAGCCCAGACCCATCGCGCTGGCCGCGCATGTCGATGCCCATATCCACGCGCATTACGCCGGGATTTTGTCGCAACGGCTGGAGGCGCGCTATGCGGCCGCACCTGCTCTTTCCCGGGCGGTGCTGGCGTATCGCCGCTTTGAGTCTCCTCGCTGCAATGTGCATTTCGCACTGGAGGCTTTCGAGGAAATCCGCCAGCGCGGGGCTTGTGATGTTCTGGCCCTCGATATCCGCAGTTTTTTCGATCATCTGAGCCATCGGCTGCTGAAAAAGGCGTGGAAGGAGGTGCTGGGTTGCGATTCGATGCCGGAGGATCATTACGCGGTGTTCAAGGCGGTGACCCAAAGCCCGGCCATCACTGTCTCGGCCTTGCGCGATATTTTCGGCGGTGAGATTCGTCGTCGTACCGGCCAAACGGGTGCGCGTATCTGTTCAACGGAGGCGTTTCGCCAGCGGGTCGCTCCTTTGCTGCGCCCCTTGCCGGAGCTGGTCAGCAGCCTGACCGGGCGGGCGTTTCAGCCAGGGACGGGGATTCCGCAGGGGATCGCGATCAGTACGGTGCTGGCCAATCTTTATATGCTGGCAACCGATGAGCTTTTGCTGGCGGAGTTGGGTGCGCTGGGCGGAAGCTATCGCCGCTATAGCGATGATATCCTGGTGATCCTGCCCACCGGGCAGGGTGCACAGGCAGAGGAGCGGGTCAAGGAGGCTGTGGCCGCAGCGGGGCTGGAAATTCATGATGGCAAGACGCGCCGTTACCGTTTTTCGACAGCCGAGGGCAATGGGCAGTCTTTCCAGTTGGATGCGCATTGGCAGATCGTCGACCGCGGGGCCGTTTCCTATCTGGGTCTGAGCGATGACGGCCAGGCAGTTCGCATCCGGGATTCCACGATTTCACGTTTCATGGAGAAGGCGACGGGGGCCGTGGAGCGTGCCCATATCGCCGCCGCCCGCCGGAATGATCCGCATCTGAGAAAGCGTCTGCTCTATACCCGTCTGACCCGTCTGGGCTACGGGCAGGCGTATGGGGCGCACTTCGATCCTTCGGGCATTCTGCCCAAGGGCGCGCCCCGGCTGGGCTTTTTCAAATACCTGAAACTGGTCGAACGCGTCACCCAGAGCCCGGCCGTGCGCAAACAGGCCGCCCAGCTCGAAAACCGTGTGCATCGCCTGATCGCGCTGCATGAGGCACTGCTACAGAAGGAATTGCAGGAAAAAGCCCAGAAAAGGGCCGGGGGCACAAGCTGAGGCCAAACCTCCCATGGGCCCCGGAAAAACGCACACTCGAAGGTTTCCAACTGCGATTTCCGGGTTCAAGCAGCAGCGGATAGCTTGGATGGGCGAATCAGGCTCTCGGCAGGGATTCCGAACTTCTCATGCAGTCGCCAGATCATATTGAGGGTCAGCGGACGCTTGTGATTCAGGACTTCATAGACACGGTTCAGACGACCGATGGCTGGCACCAAATCCTTCGGTGACAGCCCCGCTTGCTCCATGCGGAACTTGATGGCTTCCACCGGATCAGGAAGATCAATGGGGAAGTGCTTGGCCTCATAGGCTTCAAGCAGCGTTACCAACACATCGAACCGGTCTCCTTCCGGACTACCTGGCTCTGGCTCGTTTTCGAAATACGCTGATACCTCGCGCAGAACCGCGTGATAGTCGGCTTCGGTATGAATTGGGCGAATTTCCATCTCAGGGCTCCATTTCGACGGTCTCAGCGTCAATCAGATCGTACTCGGCATGCGTGCCAATGAATTTCACGTAGACAGCCTGGAAGCGATAGCCCACCGAGAGCACCAGGCGATAGTCATTGCCCTTGATGTTGAAGACGACCCGGCGGTTTTTCAGGGTGCTGGCACTTCGGTACTGCGCCTTGATGTCCGATGGCTGGCTCCAGTTCGCCTTCTTCACTTCATCCACCCATGACTTCAAGGGCTGCTCGGCATCCGGGTTGGATTCCCAGAAAAGTCGCAGGTAGCTGACGGCAATGATTCGCATACGGGCAATATAGTCCCAACCTGGGATACAAGGCAAGTCACCTCCCTGTATCTGCTTTGAGGAATGCTTGGACAAAAAACTAACTGCCAGGCTGCGGCATACGCTGTCGTAACGCTGCCCTGATCTCAAAGGGATTAAGACTTGTAACTTTACGTGCCCGACACCGTAACCTGCGTCGTAACGCTGCCCTGATCTCAAAGGGATTAAGACCCAGGCTGACCCTGGAGAATGATTGCGTTCGTCGGTCGGGTAAGGCCGGGGCCAGGTCTTTCATCATTGCATTCATCATCTATCCCGCTCAGCCGGCCCCGGGAAAACGCACACTCGAAGGTTTTCACCTACGGTTTCTGGTTTCCAAAATGGGGGTATGTTGCTGAAAAACGGCTCGTTTCAGGCTGCAGCCTTTTGTGCCTGTTCGTAACGGGCCATGAAGCGTGTCGGCGTAAATTTCATGGCCGTGAAGGCCGATTGGGCTCCGGTTTCAAGAATGGGGCGGCTGTACTGATAGCCCGACAGGCCTGCCTTGCGGCTATTCTGAAAAAAGCGGCCCTGTGGGTCGATCATGATGTAGGACTCGGTCTGATCCTGGCTGTTTTCCACACACATGATCGAGGACAGATGCCGATGCCTGTGTACGAATCCATCGAACTGTTCATCACTGACAGACAGATCGGTGGTGATGACAGGCAGCATGCGCAAGACTTTCCAGCGTTCCGGATTCAGGCTTTCAATGAGACGGCTCATGTCTTCCTGGTGGTTCAAGGCATTGACCACCGTGTTGATTTTCAGGCGCATGGCAGGATTCTTCTGTTTCATCTGAAACAGCGTGTTCTGTAGATCCGTCATTTCCAGCACCTGACCACGTCGATCCTTTCTTCCTATCGCCAGATTGGTGGCACGTTCTGCTGAATCCACACTAACGCCCAGCAGACAAAGATTCCCGGCCAGTTCATCCAGAGGAAGCCGTGACAAGCGGCTCCCATTGGTAATCATGGAAACTTCAAAGCCCAGTTCTCGCGCCTGGGTGATGATGTTGAATGCCTGGCGTTCATACAACAGCGGTTCTCCACCAGCCAGATTCAGCCGCACACTGCTCCACTGCATTTCACACCTGAGCGGGTTCAGTGTATTGGCCGGATCGAAGAAACTGGCAAGCTCCGTCAGCAGTGCGCGCACCTTCTGGACGTTGTGCATCAGTTCTCGCTGTGCGCCGCGATGCTTCCAGTGGGCATAGCAATACTGGCAGCTGTAGTTGCACGCTTCAGTGATGTGCCAGTTGATGACCAGTTGGGGCAGGGCATGCGGCGAAGTCTGGCGGGAGGCAAGGGCAGCAGGCTCAGCTGACTGGCAACAACCGCCTGCTGGTTCAGACGAGTTGCACGATCTGGTTGAGTACGGTCAGCACCTTGGCAAAAGGGGCGTCGGCAATGCGCTTCATCGGATGAGGTGCGCTGTCGCGCAGGCGCCAGTCGAAGGATTTGGGTTGATGACACAGCACGTAGCTGCACTGGCCGGCCTTGCGTCCGCTGGCCACACCAACGGACACGGCAAAGGGATTGTCGGCATTGTAGGCCGCCGTAGTCATGGGCAGACCGATGACCAGGGAGGTGCGTTCGTTGAATGCCCTGGGCGACAGGACGAGGAACGGATGCACATCGCGCATTTCGCGGCCACGTTGCGGGTTGCAGTCGATCCAGATCACATCCTGACGGTCGGGTGCCCAAGCCTTGGCATGCTTTACCATTGCTCGGCACCCAAGCACTCGTCCGTGGTCATGACCTCGCCCGTGTGACGCTCGGGGTCGAAGCGCGCCAGGCGCTGCTCAAGAGTCAAGGGTTCATCGCGCAGGGGGGTGATGATGATGTGCTCCCCCTCAACGATGATGCGTACCCGTTGGTCGGCATGCAAGTGCGCAGCACGAGCCACTGCGGCGGGCAAGCGCACGCCCAGGTTGTTGCCCCAGTGCTTGATGTCAAGAATAACTTCGGCCATGTCTGTCCCCAATGCAATGTTTAAATTAAGTATAAACACCGTTTGTACTGCGAGCAAACATCAGCCAGAAAAATGCTGCTGCCGTGTTATTGCCAAGGCTTGCAGGACTGGTCTACTGTGTTTCAGGACTCTCTTCCCAGACACCCAACTAGAACGCACGAGATATCAGAGATTGAACAACCCTTCAATCCGCCAGAGTTTGGCTTGAATGCTATCCGGCCCACTGAAGAAGTTTTCCGCGTTAACCATGCACAGGCGTTTCTTGGCCCGGGTGATGGCGGTATAGACCCAGCGAAAGTGCGTGGTGCTGTGGCGGCCATCGAACCAGTGCGGCAAATCGACGATGATTTCTTCCCATTCGCCGCCTTGTGCCTTGTGGCAGGTCATGGCGTAGCCGTATTTGACGCGCAGGGCGTTGTAGTAAGGGTCGTCCATCAGGGTACGCATGAAAGCCCGGCTCTTCTTATCCAGATCCTTGTGGCGGTTACAAAAATGCACGAGGAGCGCGATGCGTTCGTTACGCATGAGTATGTTGTCTTCCCGATCCAGCAGATTTTCGAGAATCTTGCAGTTCTTTTCGGCGATTTCTCCGCTGGCCTGGCGGTAGACGAGGGTGACTTCCCGAAAGCACAAGGTGACCGGGTCACCTTTTTGCAGGCGGATCGTGACGTTTTCCGAACGGGGTGAAAGCTCGCGGATTTTCACGAGATCGCCATTGCTCATGCCATAAAGCGGGCAATTCTGGTTGATGAGCAGCAGCTCTCCCCGCACCAGCTCCGGTGCGGCTTCGCCCCAAAGCTGCTTGCGAATGGCGGTGTTGTAGTCCAAGGCTTTGCCATTGCTGTGTGTGACGATGCTCGTAACCTTTCGGTCCCGGTACAGGCCCACATAGTAGGTGACGGCATCTTTCGATAATAAGTAGCTAAGACCCTCGGCCTCGTCAGGCAAGGGCGGTGCAACGCGCCAATCGGAACCCAGCGCATCACGCAGACGGCTTGCCACATCGAGGATGCGGCTGCCATCCGTCTGGCGCATTACCTGATTCAGGCCGATTTCACACACTTGCAGACCGTATTTCTCGCGAAGATATTCCGCATCCAGTGCCGGCGAGCTTGGTTCCTTGACGGGCGGAAGCTGATTGTGGTCGCCCACGAAGATGAGTTTTCTGCGGATTTCTCCGTCTGTACGGGCCGAGCTCATGCGGGTGTAGCGGAGCAGGTCATGCAGCACCCGGCCGGAACCAAATTGCAGGGTGGTCTGCATCTGCTCCAGGTCGCCGAGCATGGAGGCTTCATCCACAATGGCAATCTGCCAGGAAGGCTCTTCGGTTTTCAGGGGGAAGTATTGGTGCAGCTCGTCTTGCACCTCCTCTGCCTGCAATTCGAATTCCTCCCGGGATTTCTCTTCGTCGAGCTCCAGTTGCGGCTCGCTGTAAATGCAGCTGTGCAAGGTGCTGCAAAAGGCTTTGTTTTCCTCGTCATCGCGTGCCGCGAGCTTCACGGTCAGCACGCGCGCTGCCCGGGCTGTCGGGGCCATGAGCTGAACGCTTTTGTTCATGGAAAGAATCTGCTGCACCACTTCGGCAATCAAGGTCGTCTTGCCCGTGCCGGCACTGCCACGCAGGATCAGCACGTCCTGCGCCTCATCCTGAAGGAAGTCCAGAATGAAGGCGAGGGCTTGTTGCTGTTCCTGATTGAGCTGGATGGTCATGGTGTCTTGTCCTTGGCGGGTTGGAGATGGCACGGCGGCTACCGGTACCCACTCAACGCCACGCGTTTCTGGAATTTCAAAGTTTTGAATGTTTTTTCAGGCGACATGGACAAAATCAAAGATTGAACACAAAGTCTTCGTCGTACTTGAGCGTGTTGTTTTGACGAAGCCCGGAATTGCGTGCCTTTTTCATGGCATTTCGAACGGGATCCAGCGTCGTGTAGGCTTCTTCGAGAGCGTGAAGTACGGCACTCGCAGCATTTTCGACCTGTGCGGAAATCACTGCATTCTCCGGCCCTTTGATTTGCTCCATGCACCAGACACCCGGAGAAGTTTCTTTAACGGAAACGGTCGCCACACGATTGCCGGTTTGTGCATCGCGAATCGAATAAACCCGCAGCATTTCGTCCCGACAGCGTTGGGCGTAAGTGCCGACACAATGACGCATCGCCTTGCCTTCTTCGACCAGCTCCGCCTCGGTGCTCAGTGCCTGGATAAGATGGCCATCACTTTCAACCAATGTAACGAAGGAGGGCCATTCTTCGCGTGCAGCGTTGATGGCCATCGCCGCCTTGTTCTTTTTTTCCTGCTGGTGGCGATTCTGGATGACCGTCCAGCTTGCGTTGCGCCACCCGGGGCTATTGTCCAGGTGCTGGTTGCTACGGAAATACCAGCGTGCAACCGGAATCAGGTCTTCACGGACGAAGGCATCGAGCGCGCGATCGGCCGCTGGTCGCCCAGCAGCTTGATATACAACCAGATCGCAAGCCTTCCACAAGGCGCGAAAGAATCCGGCAGGAATCGCGCTCAATCCGGTATAGGCCAGCCCCCAGTGCGGCAAGGAAGCGAGCAGCCGGTAAGGCGGCAAAACATCCATTTCGCAGGATGCCAGCAGGCTGAGCAAGCTGGCGTAACAGGCTAGCCGCTTCTCATGCGGCTTGTCATCCCAGGACCAGCCTTCATCCAGCGGCTCGAAAATACAATCGCCAAAGTCGGCATACAAACGCCAACCCCGCGCATTCACGCCACAATCCGCCAGCTTTGCCTTGATCTGGCGAAAGTCGGTTTCTTGTATTTCCAGCAGTTGGGCAATCCTTGTCTGGCTCATGTCCGCTGTCGTGGTCGAGATGATTTCGGTAGAACTCAGGCAGACAACGACACAGCGGACTGAATTTTCAATTCAGCACGCTGCCGCCCATGAATCCGATTTCTTGCGCCTTGAACGGGTTCATGTCTGAAACAGGATTTCAATCCGCCTAGGGTTGGTGCTGTGACGGCCATCGAACCCGTCCTGGAATCGACGATGAAGCCTTCCCAAAACAAACCGGGCTCCCTGAGGAGCCCGTGTTTGCGGTTTGACCGGCCTTTGGATGCAAGCAAGGCCGGGAGTATCTGGCGGAATTACATCCGTTCCACCATGGCATTGCCGAAGGCCGAGCAGGAGACTTCCTTCGCGCCTTCCATCAGACGGGCGAAGTCGTAAGTCACGATCTTGTCCTTGATGGCGGCTTCCATCGAGGAAATGATGAGGTCAGCGGCTTCCGTCCAGCCCATGTGACGCAGCATCATTTCGGCGGAAAGGATGAGTGAACCGGGGTTGACCTTGTCCTGGCCGGCGTATTTCGGGGCTGTGCCGTGGGTGGCTTCGAACATGCCGACGTTATCGGACAGGTTCGCACCCGGGGCGATGCCGATGCCACCAACCTGTGCGGCCAGTGCGTCGGAGATGTAGTCGCCATTGAGGTTGAGCGTGGCGATGACATCGTATTCCGCCGGGCGCAGCAGGATTTGCTGGAGGAAGGCGTCGGCAATGGCGTCCTTGACGATGATGCCGTTGGGCAGCTTGAGCCACGGGCCGCCGTCGATCTCGACGCCGCCGAATTCCTTCTTGGCCAGCGCGTAGGCCCAGTCACGGAAGCCACCTTCGGTGTACTTCATGATGTTGCCCTTGTGGACAATGGTCACCGACTTGCGCTTGTTGGCGATGGCGTATTCAATCGCCTGACGCACCAGACGTTCCGTGCCTTCGCGCGAGACCGGCTTGATGCCGATGCCGGAGGTGTTCGGGAAGCGGATCTTGGTGACTTTCATTTCCTCTGTGAGGAACTTCACCACTTTCTTCGCGTTATCCGTTTCGGCCTGCCACTCGACGCCGCAGTAGATGTCTTCGGTGTTTTCACGGAAGATCACCATGTCGGTTTTGGACGGGTCCTTGAGCGGTGAAGGCACGCCCTGGAAGTAGCGCACCGGGCGCAGGCAGACGTAGAGATCGAGCTCCTGACGCAGGGCGACGTTGAGCGAGCGGATGCCGCCGCCAACCGGCGTGGTCAGCGGGCCTTTGATGGAGATGACGTATTCCTTGAGTGCAGCCAGCGTTTCTTCGGGCAGCCAGACATCCGGACCATACAAACGGGTGGATTTTTCGCCGCAATAGATTTCCATCCAGTGAATCTGACGCTTGCCACCATAGGCTTTGGCGACCGCCGAATCGACCACCTTTTTCATCACGGGCGTAATGTCGATACCGATGCCGTCGCCTTCGATGAATGGGATGATGGGATTATCCGGAATCGGTTGTCCGGGAATAATTTTCTGGCCGCCCTGGGGGACCTTGATCAGCGAAGTGCTCATGCCTGCTCCATCTTTTGAGTGGGTTGTGAAAAGCGTCGATTACCGTGCGATCTGCAGCAGCAAACCCGCGAATTATGCGCCAAAACCCTGTTGCTTGCCATGGATTGGCCGGGGTCAGCGTGATCCGGGCTTGCCCTTGGCCCTGGCCCCGGCATGAGAGGAGCCGGTCTTTCCCGGTCTGGTCAAAGGCTTTCCATTGAAAGGCTTGTTCTCCCGGGTGGGCTGGCTGCGGGAGCAAACTCCTGCCGTTCCGACGGGTTGGAACGCTGGAACGAGATGTTTCGCGCTGCTGCCGATCAGGTCGGCCCGCCCCATCTGCCGCAAGGCTTCGCGCAGGAGCGGCCAGTTGGCCGGATCGTGGTAGCGCATGAAGGCTTTGTGGATGCGTCGCTGGCGGCTGTTGCGAACCGTGTTGACCGCTTCACTCTCCCGGCCCACCTTACGCAGGGGATTTTTTCCGCTGTGATACATCGCTGTCGCCAATGCCAGGGGCGTGGGCAGAAAATTCTGCACCTGGTCGAGACGGAACTTGTTGCGTTTCAACCAGAGCGCGAGGTTCAGCATGTCCTCATCCGTCGAGCCCGGATGCGCGCCGATGAAGTAGGGAATGAGGTATTGCTCCTTGCCCGCCTCGCGCGAAAATTTGTCGAAGAGTTTTTTGAACTCATCGTAGTTGGCGATCGAGGGTTTCATCATCTTCGACAGCGTTTCCGGCTCGGTATGCTCGGGCGCGATCTTCAGATAGCCGCCGACGTGATGCGTCACGAGCTCCTTGATGTAGGCCGGGTCACGGATGGCCAGGTCGTAGCGCAGGCCGGAGCCAATATTGACGCGCTTGATGCCCGGCACGGCACGCGCCTTGCGGTAGAGCTGGATCAAGGGGCCGTGATCCGTCCCCATGTTCTCGCAAATATCGGGAAACACGCAGGAAAGACGGCGGCAGGCGGCTTCGATGGCTTTGCTCTTGCAGGCCAGACGATACATATTCGCCGTCGGCCCGCCCAGATCGGAGATGGTCCCGGTAAAGCCTGGCGTCTTGTCACGCACCCGCTCGATCTCATGCAGAATGGATTCTTCGGAACGACTCTGGATGATGCGGCCTTCATGCTCGTGAATCGAACAGAAGGTGCAGCCGCCAAAGCAGCCGCGCATGATGTTGATCGAAAAGCGGATCATCTCCCAGGCCGGTATCTTCGCGTCACCGTAGGAAGGATGCGGCGCGCGGGCATAGGGCAGACCATAGACATGGTCCATCTCCGGTGTGGAAAGCGGGATCGGCGGCGGATTCAGCCAGACATCACGCTTACCCGGGCCTTCGCCATGCGCCTGCACCAGCGCGCGCGCATTGCCGGGGTTGGATTCAAGATGAAAAGTGCGCGAAGCATGGGCATAAAGCACCGGGTCTTCCGCCACCTGCTCGAAGGAAGGCAGACGGATGACGGTGTGCGCCCGCGCCACCTTGCGCGCCGCCAGCCGGTCGGCCGTCTGCGGGCGATGATGGACCTGGATGGGCTGTGCGGCAGAGTCCGTCCCGCCCGAATTTTCGGCACTCGCACAGTTCGCCGGATCGCCCGGCGTTGTCATCGCATAAGGGTCGGCATGAACCGGCAAGGCGGAAGGCGAAGGCGTATCCACCGTCGTGGAATCCATCTCCTGCCAGCCTTCCGGCCGCCAGCCCGGAGAAACCATAAAAGCCGTCCCGCGCAGATCACGGATTTCTGCGATGGGCACGCCCTTCGCCAAACGATGTGCGAGCTCCACCACAGCCCGCTCGGCATTGCCGTAGAGCAGCAGATCGGCCTTGGAATCGAGCAGGATGGAGCGGCGCACCTTGTCCGACCAGTAATCGTAATGCGCGATGCGGCGCAGGCTGGCCTCGATGCTGCCGATGATGACGGGGCGATCGGGGTAAGCCTCGCGGCAACGCTGCGAATACACCACCACGGCACGATCCGGCCGACGGTTCGGCTCGGCATTGGCCGTGTAAGCATCATCGGTACGAATTTTCCGATCCGAGGTGTAACGATTGACCATCGAATCCATGTTTCCGGCGGTCACGCCGAAGAACAGATTGGGCTTGCCCAGCGTCTTGAAGGCGGCCGCCGAACGCCAGTCCGGCTGGCTGATGATGCCGACCCGGAAACCTTGCGCCTCCAGCACACGCCCCACCAAGGCCATACCAAAGCTGGGATGGTCGATATACGCATCGCCCGTGACCAGAATGATGTCGCAGGAATCCCAGCCAAGCTGATCCATCTCAGCCCGCGACATGGGCAAAAAAGGTGCAACCCCAAAACGCTGCGCCCAGAATTTTCGATAAGAAGTCAGTACCCGAGGCGAGGTTTCAGTTCCGGTAGAGGCAGCAAAAGTATTCATTTCCGCATTTTACTGCTTCAAGCCTGAACATTCTGGAAATATCGGAACGCCTTGTGTCGAGCGAACGGGGGGTAATGACAGGCAGACCGCCCTCCATCCAATGGGATTTCATTTCGTCGCCCAGTAGGAGCAAGCTTCACGCTGGCTCTTGTCGAGGCGAGTCCTCCATCCTTTACTTCGATTCGTACCCAGCGTCCGAGGCGGTTTCCAGAACGGGCTCCAGCACGACCACCGGAAAATCCCGATGGCTTCGATCGGAAACTTCCTGCCAGTACGGAAAAATCTCGGTCAGCCTCGGCCACAACTCGGCCTTTTCGGCCGCGTCGACGACACGAAAAGAATAGGGTTGCGCCACACCGTTTCGAGTCACCGTCACCGCCGGATTTTCTCTTGCATTGATCAACCAGACCGGATCTTTCGGGTCGCCACCATTGGACGCCACCAGATAGATGTTCTCCCCCTCCTGGACATAGAACAGCGGTTGACTCCTAGGCTGCCCGGATTTTCGCCCGATGGTTGTCAGCAACAGCACAGGCCGCCCCAGAAAACTGTTACCGACCCGCCCCCGGCTCACCTTGAGCAGCCAGACATTGATGCGAGTGATGAGTTTTTTGATGAACGAAAACCGGCGTTGCTGCGCCAGCGTATGCTTTGTCGTCACCCCGCGCTTGCTGTCGATATCCCCTAGCTCGCCATAAACAAACAAACCCAGCGCATTGGCTGTCACAACCTTGATGATTTCTGAAATCCTGGACATAAGTTTTCCTTGAAACAAAGCGTCATTCCAGATGAAGGCCTGGGTGATCCGGCGACAAAAGCATGTCCGTGGCGAACGGATCAAAACGGGTCAAGACAGCTTGAGAGGTGCCACGAACGAGGATGATGCTACGATGCAAATATACAATGTATATGAAATCAAAAATATCCGACAAGAGGCGAGTGCTATACTCGCCACCCGCCTCTGACGACCTGACGCTTCCCCTTCATTCTTATGCGCGCGTTGTCCTCCTTATCTTCCCTGTCGGCCCTCTCCCGCTTTTTCCCGACCCCAGCCACCACGCTGATGCCTTGGCTTGGGCATCTGGCGAGCCTGTTGATGCTGGCTGCGCTGGCCTGGCTTTGTGCCAGCATTTACTGGTCCTTGACTGCACCCGTAACCGTTCGGCCTGCCGGAAACATTGAAACGGATCTCCAGCGCGTCACCTCTTCCATCGTCTCGCGCCACCCTTTCGGCATCGCGCCCGCGCTGCCACGGCCCACCGCCGCCCCCCCTTCAGACATCAAGCTCCAGGGAGTCATTGCTGCGCAAAAGGAGGGCCAGCCTGCCTACGCCCTGCTTTCACTTGAAGGTAAATCTCCCCTCGTCGTGCACGAAGGCGACGAATTCGCCCCCGGGACGATCCTGAAACGGGTTTTGCCACGCGAAGTCGAAATCCAGCGCGGCGGCCAGAACCTGACACTCTCGCTTCCTGATCTGACCAAACGTTGAACCCTGCTTGAACCTGCCCCCCATCCCGCTCCCGCCCTCACATTGACGGAACATCGAAGACGATGACGAAGACCCAAACGCCATCCCGCGAACGATCGACAACGGCAAACCGCCGTCGAGCCTTGCTGCCAGCCTTGCTGCTCTCACTGGGACTTTTGCAACCCCTGGCTCCGGCACCGCTTCTTGCTGCTGAAGAAGAAAAAGTCACGCTGAATTTCGTCAATGCCGACATCGAGACCGTGACCAAGGCCGTTTCGCAGATTACGGGCAAAAATTTCCTCCTCGATCCACGCGTCAAGGGCACGGTCAATGTCATTTCCAGCCGCCCCGTGCCTCAGTCGCTGGCCTATCAGTTCCTGCTTTCCGCCTTGCGGATGCAAGGCTTTGCCGCCGTCGAGAACAAGGGCGTGGTTCGCATCATGCCCGAAGCGGATGCCAAGACCCACGGTGGCCCAACGCCAGGCCGCGCAGACAAGGCCAGTGGTGACCAGATCGTCACCCGCGTCTTCCAGCTGAACTTCCAGACAGCGGCGGGGCTGGTTCCCATCATCCGTCCTCTCATCGCCCCCAATAATCCGATCAACGCCAATCCCGGCAACAACAGCATCGTCATCAGCGATTACGCCGACAACATCGCCCGGATTGAAAAAATCATCGCCGCGCTGGATACGCCCTTCGGTGATGAGCCGCAAATCATCCCCATTCACCACGCTTCTGCCATCGACATCGCAAGCACGCTGAACAAGATATTCGGTCATGAGGGTAGTGCAGGCAGTGTTGGCAACGCGGCGGCCAGTACCACCGGCAACATTGTTCAGCGTGTCACCATCCTGCCCGACACCCGCAGCAATGCACTCATCGTCCGTTCCGAAAATACCGCAAAACTTGCCCAGCTTCGCGCATTGGTGGCCTCTCTCGACCAACCCACCGCAACCGCTGGCAACATCCACGTCGTCTATCTAAAGAACGCTGAAGCCACCAAAGTCGCCCAGACCCTGCGCGCCATCATCACCGGGGACACCAGCGCGATGCCCACAGGGCTTGCTCCACTTTCTGGCTCAGGAACCTCAAGCCTCACCGGAAATACCAGCGGCAACCTCACCGGCAATACCCATCTCTCCAGCAGCAGTGCCACGAACAATCCTGCCAACGCCCCCACCTCCACCAGCGGCGGTGGCAATGCAGGCTACATTCAGGCCGATGCAACCAATAACGCCCTCATCATTACCGCCGCCGAACCGGTCTACAACAATTTACGCCGCGTCATCGACATGCTCGACAAACGTCGGGCGCAAGTCCTCGTGGAAGCCCTCATTGTTGAACTGACCTCCGACCGTGCCAGCGAACTGGGCGTTCAGTGGCTGGCAGGTTCGCTCTCCTCTACCGGAAACCGGGCTACGCTGGGTAATGTCGGCTTCGGAACCGGGGGGCGAAATATCACGGGGATCATCGAAGGCATGGCCAAGGCGAAGTCAACCGGCTCACTGGGCCTCGCACCCGGTCTCAATCTCGGCCTCATCTCCAGCCCGGCGGGCTTGGGCCTGCTGGTTCGTGCACTGGAAAACGATGCCAACGCCAACATCCTTTCTACTCCCAACCTGCTCACGCTCGACAACGAAGAAGCCAAGATCGTCATCGGCAGCAACGTCCCCTTCGTTTCCGGCCAGTACGCGGCGACTGGCAACAGCATCACGGCCACCCCCTTCCAGACTTACGACCGGAAAGATGTTGGCCTCTCGCTGAAGATCAAGCCACAGATTTCCGAAGGCGGGCTCGTTCGCCTTCAAATTTATCAAGAAGCCTCCAGCGTTCAGGAAAATACGCTTTCCAATGCGGCCGGGCCCAGCACCAACAAGCGTTCCATCGAAACCTCCGTCGTGGTCGACGATGGCGCGACCATCGTCATCGGCGGACTGATCCAGGACAACTTCGGCTCCGGAGAAGACAAGGTTCCGCTCCTGGGCGACCTGCCCGTCATCGGCTCCTTGTTCCGTTACGAAACCCGCAAACGGACCAAAACCAACCTGATGGTCTTCCTTCGCCCCAAGATCATCCGCGACATGGAAGGCTATCAAAAGCTCACCGGCGACCGCTACGACTACGTCATTGGCGAGCAGAAAAAGGCGGCACAGGACGCCCGCATGATGTCCGGTGAAGCCGATGCACCACGCCTGCCAAACCTCAATGCCGCAACGACTGCTACGGCTTCCGCTGCCCGCCTGCCTCCTGAATCCACGGCAACAGACATCGCGACTCCGTCCGCCACGGCCACGCCTGACACACCATGAGCACCGACGGCAACCGCCCCGTCCCTTTCCGCCCGCCCTACGCCTTCGCCAAGACACACGGACTGGTGCTGGCGGAGGAGCGGTGCGTTCAGACGGGACAAGAAGGACACGATACACAAGCCCCACATGACGCGACGGCCACCGCCGCGCTCACGGTTCATGTCCGCACCGACGACCCGGCATCAGCCCTTGCCGGTCTGGGTGAACTACGTCGGCAACTGGGTCGCCCCTTACGTCCGGTGCCTTGCGACGCCACGACGTTTGAACGTCTTCTGGCGGAAACCTACAGCCGTGCCGACCAGACCGCCGCCGAAGTCGCCGACGACATCGGTCAGGAAATGGATTTGACCCGTCTGGTTCAGGAATTGCCGCCCATCGAAGATCTGCTGGAAAGCGAGGATGACGCTCCCATCATCCGCATGATCAATACCCTCTTTACGCAGGCCGTCCGTGAACAAGCTTCCGATATCCATGTCGAAGCCTTCGAGCAGCACTCCACCGTGCGCTTTCGCATCGATGGCGTCCTGCACGATGTCATCCGCCCGCACCGCGCGCTTCATGCCGCCATGGCCTCGCGCATCAAGATCATGGCCCAGCTCGACATCGCCGAAAAACGCCTGCCACAAGATGGCCGCATCACCATCCGCATCGCCGGACGGCCCACCGATGTGCGCGTCTCGACCATCCCCACCAGCCACGGCGAACGCATCGTCATGCGTCTGCTCGACAAAGACCCGGCCCGTCTCGATCTCGACGTCCTGGGCATGGCCGCCGACACCCTCGCCCAGACCGACCGCCTGATCCATTTCCCTCACGGCATTTTCCTGGTGACGGGCCCAACCGGTTCCGGCAAGACCACCACCCTCTATGCCGCACTGGCTCGCCTCGACTCGGCAAAACTCAACATCATGACCGTCGAGGATCCCGTCGAATACGACCTGCCCCACATCGGCCAGACCCAGGTCAACCCCCGGATCGGACTCGACTTCGCCCGTGCCTTGCGCTCCATCCTCCGTCAAGACCCGGACGTCATCATGATCGGGGAAATCCGCGACCTCGAAACCGCCCAGATCGCCGTGCAGGCCAGCCTCACCGGCCACCTCGTTCTCGCCACGCTGCACACCAACGATACAACCAGTGCCGTCACCCGCCTCGTCGACATGGGCATCGAACCCTTCCTGCTGGCCTCCAGCCTGACAGGCGTACTCGCACAACGCCTGGTGCGCCGCCTGTGCCCGGCCTGCCGCGAGGCCCACGTTCCGGAAGAAAGTGAATTGGCCCTCTTTCCGGACAACTCGCCCAAACCGGAGCGTCTTTATCGTGCCGTGGGCTGCCCGGCCTGCAACCAGACCGGCTACCAGGGACGCATGGGCATCCATGAACTGCTCGAAGTCGACGACACTCTGCGTCGCATGATGCACGACCACGCCAGCGACCAGCACCTTCGGGATCACGCGCTCCAAAGCGGGATGCGCCCCCTGCGGGACGATGGCCTGCGGTGGGTGCGTGAAGGCCAGACCACGCTCGAAGAGCTGCTGCGCGCCACGCGCGACTGATTGAAGGAAGGGAAGACCGTCCAGCATGGCCGCCTTCAACTATCTGGCACTCGACGCCCAAGGCAAGCAAGTCAGCGGCGTACTCGAAGCCGAAACCAGCCGTCTGGCGCGTAGCCATTTACGCGAGCAAAAGCTCTTTCCGCTCGAAGTCACGCCTGTTACCCGCCATACCGGTGTCGGCGGCACAGCTTCCACCGGCCAGGCCACCACCGGCCTGAGAACTGCGCGACCAGGCATGCCGGCCTCGGTGCTCAGTCTCATCACCCGGCAATGGGCCATGCTGCTCGATGCCGGGCTCACCATCGAGCAATCCCTCACCGCACTGATCGAACAAAGCGACCACGCTGGAGCCAAAACCACACTCGCCAGCGTGCGGGCCGAAGTGCTTGCAGGCCACAGCCTTCATGCCGCACTCAATCTGCATCCCAACACCTTTCCGCCGATCTACCGCGCCGTTGTCAATGCCGGTGAGAAATCCGGCGAGCTGGCCAAGCTATTGCTGCGACTGGCTGACCATCTCGAAGCCTGGCAAGCCACCCGACAGAAAGTACTGCAAGCCCTGCTCTACCCGATTCTCGTCAGTGCCGTCGCCGTTCTGGTCATCATTGGCCTTGTCACCTACGTCGTGCCGCAGATCGTCGACGTTTTCCGGCAAAGCAAACAAGCCCTGCCGCTCCTCACACGCGGGCTGATTTTCATCAGCGATTTCCTGCGCGGCCACGGCTGGTGGCTACTCCTGCTCTCCATTGCCGCCCCCCTGGGATTTCGCGCCGCACTCCAGCGTAACGAAGACCTTCAGCGACGCTGGCATCAACGCCTGCTCAAGCTCCCGCTGCTAGGGCGGCATTTGCGGACACTGGACAGCGCACGCCTGGCCAGCACGCTCGCCATCATGGTCAATAGCGGCGTTCCCCTGCTAACCGCCCTCGAAACCGCCAAAGCCGTTCTGAGTAATCGCATGCTGCGTCAGACGCTGGAACAGGCCATCCGGCTCGTGCGAGAAGGCAGCCCCCTGCATCGCGCCCTATCCACTGGCCAGCTCTTTCCGCCTCTGCTCGTTCACATGATCGCCAGCGGCGAAGCCAGCGGCACACTGGGCCGGATGCTGGAACGTGCCGCCACCCAGCAGCAATCCGAACTCGACCGGCGCACCGCCATTGCCCTCGGCCTGTTCGAGCCCTTGCTCATCCTGTTCATGGGTGGGGTGGTCATGCTCATCGTCCTGGCCGTTCTCATGCCCATCATCGAAATCAACATGCTCCTGCACTAAAAGGAATCTGATATGTCCCAGTCACTGTCCCGTCGCACCCAGTCCGGTTTCACCCTGATCGAAATCATGGTGGTCATTGTCATCCTCGGCATTCTCGCCGCCTTGATCGTCCCCAAGATCATGAGTCGCCCGGACGAAGCCCGCGTCGTTGCCGCCCGGCAGGATATCGGCTCGCTCGTCAGCGCGCTGAAACTCTATCGCCTCGACAACAAGCGTTACCCCACGACCGAACAGGGCCTGCAAGCCCTCGCCACCAAACCCGCCAGCGGCCCCGCCAGCGAAGGCTGGAAAGCCGGAGGCTATGTCGAAAAATTGCCGCAAGACCCTTGGGGCCATCCCTACCAATACCTGAACCCCGGTCTGCACGGTGAAATCGACGTCTTCAGCTACGGCGCTGATGGCCAACCCGGCGGCGAAGGGCTGGATGCCGATATCGGCAACTGGCAGCTTTAACCCTGCGACTTCATCCATGCCCGACCTCCGTCAATCCGATCGCGGATTCACGCTAATCGAGCTGCTCGTCGTCGTCGTCATCATCGGCATCCTCAGCGTCAGTGTCGCCTTCTCCATTTCCGGAAACGCCCACCGAAGCACCCTGCGCGAAGCCCACCGCCTGGCCACGCTGCTCGAAATGGCCGTGGCGGAAACCCAATCCGGAAAACGTCGTCTGGCCTGGTCTGCCCGCCCGGACGGATACGATTTCCTGACGGCCGAATCCCGAAGCGCGGGAGGCACTTTGCGCTGGACTCCGCTCGCGGATGACCCGATATTTCGCCCCCGGAAATTAACGGAAGAAACCCGCATCATGGGCGTTGAAATCGACCACCAGCCCCTCCCCTCGGGCAGCCTCCTCGTCTTCGGGCGCGGGGATCCTCCCTTGTTTCGCATCACGCTTCAATCTGCAGAAGCTGGGATTCAGGCTCAATCTGCCGCGCAAACGATCGAACTACGCGGCCTGCCTACTGGACAAATCAGCGTCCTCTCCGGGGAGGCGGATTGATGAAGCTGAACACCCACCCCGCAGCCCGAGGAAGGGCGAACGGCTTTACCTTGCTGGAAGTGCTGGTCGCCCTGACCATTCTCGCCCTTTCCTTGATGGCGGCACTGCGCGTCGGTGCGCTCAGCATGAACAACATGCAGGAAATCCGCCTGCGTCAGCTGGCCGACTGGGTTGCGCAAGACCGGCTGGCAGAGCATCGTGCCCGACGAGACTGGCTGCCCGTCGGAAGCAGCAGCGGCGAAACCGAACAGGGCGGCGAAACCTTCCACTGGGAAGAAAAAATCAGTACCACCCCCAATTCCCGCTTTCGCCGCATCGAAATCCGTGTCCGTACCACCGGCCCGGACCAGGGAGCCGTGCTGGCCGAACTCACCGGCTTTTTGTCCAGAGGCAGCAGCCGCTGAACATCATGCGATCACGCCTTACCTTCCGCGTGCACTGCGCCGGGATGACCTTGCTGGAATTGCTGGTCGCCATCGCCATCCTCGCCCTCATCACCACGCTGTCTTACCGCGGCATCGACACCCTCATCCGCAGTAACGACCGTCTGCAAGCCGACAGCACCCGCTGGCAAGCCCTTTCCCTGTTTTTCACGCGGTTGGGCAATGATGTCAGCCAGCCTTCCGCCCGCCCTGTTCGGGCCATTGGCACAGCGACTGGCGCGACGGCTATCGGCAACGATCTCATCCTGCCCGCCTGGCAGGGGCTACCCTTTCCCGCACTGGCTGATGATGACCCCGGTTACGCTGCACCGCTCGAATTCACACGCAAATCCGTTACCGGCCGCGACGAAATTCGTCTGGCCTACCGCCTGCGCGGAAACCGGCTGGAACTGCTCCTGTGGCCCGCACTCGACCGTGCCGCGGCCACCCGACCTGAAATCCACACCCTGCTGGACAAGGTCGAAGCACTGCATTTCCGCTATCTGGACGAAAACCTGAACTGGCACGAAACCTGGCCGCCAACCGGCTCCATGAACGACAGCCTGCCCCGCGCACTCGAAGTCGATCTGCGCCTGCAGGACAAAACCCATCTTCGGCGACTTTTCGCCCTGCCTTCATGATCCCGTCCCGCGCTCCTTGCCCCGTCATACCTTCGCGCCGGCCTACGCAGGGAGCCGCGCTCATCATGGCCCTGCTCATCATGGCTTTGGCCACCACGCTGGCCACAACCCTGATCTGGCACGAAGACGCCTGGCTGCAACAGGTCTCCACACGCCGTGAATTGGCCCAAACGCGCCAGTTGGCTCTGGCCGGGATCGACTGGGCAAGAATGGTGCTGGCCGAAGACGGGCGGGTGAACCGCTACGACTATCTGGGAGAACCCTGGGCCACGAAGCTGCCGCCTATGCCGGCCGAAGGTGGAGAAATCGGGGGGGACATCGAGGATGAGCAATCCCGTTTCAATCTGAACAATCTCGTCAAGAACGGACAAATCAGCGCGCCCGACTTGCTGGCCTATCAGCATCTTCTTCGTCAGCTTGATCTACCGGAAGACCTGGCCGATGCGCTGGCAAACTGGGTCAGCAACACCGAATCCGCCGCGATGGAAGATGCCGCCTATCAGGCCCTTACGCCCCCTTACCGCAGTGCAGGCCGTCCGCTAAGCGATGTCGACAATCTCCTGCATGTCCGCGGCTACACCCCCGGCGTCGTCGAGCGGTTGCGACCCTATGTCACCGCCCTTCCTGGTTATAATCCCGCCAATATCAACACGGCCAGCGCACTGGTCATTTCGGCGGTTCTCAATGACTTTCCCCTCCCGGAAATCCAGCAGATCGTTGCCGACCGCGACCGCATTCCCTTCATCGATGTCGCTGATTTCAAAAAGCGTCTGGCGCGACAAGACCTCGCTGCATCGCCCAACCTGCAAGGCATCGGCACGGCCAGCCAGCACTTCAGCGTCCGCGTCGATGCCCGTATGGATCGCGCCGAATCCCGCGTCGTGGCCCTGCTTCAGCGTCCCGAAAATCAGTGGCCTCTCATCCTCTGGCAAAAATTTGAATGAATCGGACGGCCTGACTGCATGAGCACCCTCCTGCGACTTTTCATCCCCGCCGAATGGCCTGGACAGCAAATCCACTGTGAGTGGGAATTGCTAGGCAAGGGCGGAACCCGCCTGCACATGGGCAGCAGCGAGCCGCGCCACTGGCCCGCCTCGGACCGGCTGGAGCTGGTGCTCAGTGCTGAGCAGGCTTTGCCCATCCTCCTGCCCCTGCCCAAATCCGGTCGCGCCCGCACACCGGAGGCCGTTGGCTACGCCCTCGAAGAACACCTGCTGGGTGATGTTTCCGCCGAACACTTCGTCATTGGTCACAGCGCGACATCCACCCAGACGCCGACCGCGAACGCAACGAACACCCTCATTCCCACCGCCGTTTGGGTCATCGCCCGCGCCCGCCTCCAGACGCTCATCCAGACCTTGCGTGCCGCCAACCGCGTGGCGCATCGCATCGTCAGCGAGCTCCAGCTTCCCGCCCGAACCGAGGCTTCGGCCTGGACCCTCTGTCTCAAACCCGCTCCCGACAGCAGCTTCGCGCGTCAGGCCGACGAAGCCGGTTTCGTCTTCGATCTGCTGCCTGAAGCCGATGCCACGACCCCCATCCTCCCTCCCCTTGCCCTCCGGCTTGCGCTGGAAGAAGCCCGGCATTCCGGCAATCTTCCCGAAGTGTTGTCCCTTCAGGTATCTCCGGAACTCTCCTTCGATTCTGAATCGGCCCGCCTCTGGCAAGAGACGCTGGGGATTCCTGTCCGGCTTGTCGGCGCGTATGTCTGGCGCGACCATCGCAGTGCTGGAGAAGAAGCCCGAAATTTCCTGACGGATGATTTTGCCCCGCCTCGCCGCGCCAACGAAGGCTGGGGTGCATTCCGTCCCGCCCTGCTGCTGGCCTTGCTGGCTCTCTTGCTCTATAGCCTTTTCAGTTTCGGTGAGTGGTTCTGGTTGGCCCGCCAGAAAGACCAGCTCCGGCAACAATTGACCAGCCAGTTTCGTGCGGCTTTTCCGCAGGCCCAATCCATCGTCGATCCCGTGTTGCAGATGCAAAGGCAATACGATCAGCTTCGTCGTGAGCGCGGACAATTAGGCCGCTCCGACTTTTTTCCTTTACTTTCCGCACTCACCGAAGCCAGTAGCGGCCAAAGCCGTCTGCGCAGCCTGAGTTACGAAGACGGTCGTCTGGAGGCCGTCATCATTCTGCGCGATGCAGCAGAAGCGGAACGCCTGCGTGAGATTCTTTCTCGGCGCGGCCTCACTGCCATCCTGCGCGACACCAAACCGGCCAGCAATGGCCAAACCGAAGCCACCTTTGTCGTGCGGAGTGAGGCATGAATGCACTGATTCCTGCTTCCCTGAAAATCTGGTGGCGCAGCCGCGCTCCCCGGGAACGTCGCTTTTTGTCAGGACTTGCCGCTTTCGTCCTTGCGGCTTCACTGGCCCAAGGGCTGTGGTCCGCTCATCAATCTCGCCAGAAACTTCGCCATCAGATTCCCCAGCTCCGCCTGCAGCTCGAAACGCTCAAGCAACAGGCAGGCGACTTGCGTGCCCTGCAGGCTCAGGCCATCACCCCGCCACCCAGCACAGCGACCTTGCAGGCGACCGCAGCAACACTCCTGCACCAGGCCGGGCTGGAATTCGAAGCCCAACAGCTTCAGGCCGAAGGTCCACGTTTGCTCCGTTTACGAGCGGACCTTCCCTTTGACCGTTGGGTCGAAGCCGCCGCCGCGCTCCAACGTAGTGCGCAGCTTCGTCTGTTGCGCGTCCGCATCGAGGCAATCGAAGGCAGTCCCGGAAAAGTCCGCCTTGATGCCCAGTTTGCCCTGCCCGACCTCAACTGACCGCGACTCCACGTCTCATGCGCTCCCGGCTGGGCCTTGCCCTCCTTTTTCTGCTGCTGTTCGCGCTGGCTGCCTTGGTCCAGTGGCCCGCGGCCTGGCTCGCCCCACGAGTCGAAACCCTCAGCCACCAGCGTTGGCGACTGGCTGCGCCACAAGGCACCATCTGGCGAGGAGAAGGGATGTTGATGACCCTTTCGCCCACCCAGGGCGACTGGCGCAACGTTCAGGGCCTACGCTGGCAGTTGCTCGCTACGGACCTCTGGAAAGGTGCGTTGAAAATCAACCTGCAAACAGAGCAGGGAGAAGCGCATTTCACCCTGACTGCGCGCGGCCTTCGCGTCGAGAATTTTGATCTGACCCTGCCAGCCGATGAGCTCATCGGACAATTATCCGGAGCATTGGGCCGCTACGGCTGGCGCGGGCAGCTTCATGTCCAGGGTAAACACTTTGCCTGCGACTGGAGTCGCCACGATTGCCAGGGCCAAGCCGAATTGCGCTGGAAAGAGGCCACGGCCCGAGAAATCACCGGCCCGAGCCTGGGGAATTATCATCTGCGCATCGTAGGGGAAGGCCCGGCCTTGCGCATCAATCTTTCCACGACAGAAGGACGCCTCAAACTCACCGGGCAAGGCGAGCTTTCCGATGCCGGGAAACTGAACCTCTCCATCGAGGCCCAGGTCCACTCTCAAGCCGAGGGACCTGCCCAGGATGAATCTCTGGAACGACTTCTGGCCTCGCTGGGCCGCTTGCGCGGCGAGGGAAAATATCGGCTGGAATACCGTGATTACGCCCACTGATTGCTAAACTTCCGCCATGCGTCCCAATCTTGACCTTCTTGCCAAAGGCTCTTTCCAGATCACGGAGGAAGGTGTCCGGATTTTTTATCCCAACGGCCTGGCCGGAAAAGGTTATGTGATCGAAAACGATGCCCAGTTCCATCACCTCTTTGAACAGCAGAAACGCTGGGGGCTTGGCATCATGCTCATCATCACCACCCTCGTCGTGATCCTTGTCCCTTGGCAGATCATTCTGACTGTTTTCATCCTGCTCAATCTGCTCAAGCAGTACTTCATCCGTCGGAACACCCGCCTCATGAAGGTCTCGGCCACACCTTATTCCATTGACCGCTTTTTCGGTCAGGCCTTGCAGCTCCCCACCATGAAACCCGTCGTACTCATGATTTTCATGGGATTCAGTGCACTGTATGGTCTAGCTGCCCTGGGACTGACGCTGAAATATCCGGAAATCTGGAAACGCGGTCTGGGCAACCTCCTTTTCGCCATTCTGCTTTTTTACCTGGGTCTGCGACAGTGGCGCGGCCGCTGATTCTCATCCAGCAACACCTTTCAGGAGTCTTTCATGTCCCCCTTCAAACCCGCCTTTCTTTTTCGCCACTCCGTTTTGCTTTTCGCTTCTTTCGGCCTGCTCAACTCAGCCATGGCCTCCGATCCGGCTGCACAGCCGACAGCCCATTCTTCTTCACATCAGGCTTGCGTCGAACAAGCCAAGTCCAGCAGCGAGCTCGATCAATGCGGAGGGCCCTTGCTCAAGCTTTTTGAAGAGCGGATCGAAACGGAATACAAGCGTGTCAGTGAAAAATTTGCTGGCAACGCAAAAATGCAGGAGTTCCTGAAGACCAGTCGGAGCAACTGGGAGCTTTATCGGAACAATCAATGCGCGCTCGAAGCCTCGGTCACTACCGGCAATTATGTCGTCAAGCCATTTTCGCTTGAAGCCAATCGCGCCTACTTCAAGTGCATGGCCCGAACCTTTGGTGAAATGAAGTCGACCCTCGAGAAATTCTGAGCGGACATCAAGCCATGTTTCTATCCTCGCCACGCTACCTCGACATCCTCGCCCGGATCGACGCCGCGAATGCGTCAGACCCGAACCAGGAGCTCGACCCGGCGACAGGCCAAACCCTTCCCGCTGAATTGCTTTACAGCCACCGCATGAGTGAAATGTTGATGCGCTTTGCACCCGACGCACCGGAGGTCGTGCATATCGCCGTGCGGGCCCAGCACATCCGACGTTGGGAAATTCCTCGCAGCGACTACCCGCAAACGCCCTTCGGCTACAAGCAGTGGCGCGCCCATCTTTCCCGTTTCCATGCCGACACGACAGGCGCACTGATGCAGGCAACGGGTTATGACGACGAAACGATCTCCGTTGTACGAAGAACCGTTGCCAAACTCGGCATCAAGGTCAACGCAGAAAGCCAGCTGCTCGAAGATGTCGCCAGTCTGGTTTTCATCGAGCATTATCTTTCCGGCTTCATCAACCGACACCCTGAATATAGCCCGGAGAAATTTCAGGGCATCTTGCAAAAGACCTGGCTTAAGATGTCTGAAGCGGCTCGTCTTTTTGCCCTAACGAAGATCAAGTCTCCTCTTGACCTGCCCCCCTTTCACCAGAACCCCTGAGTCCTACGGCTCCCCATCCTCTTTCAAACCGGAGAAAATCCATGAGTGAAACCACGACCGCAAGCGGCCTCATCATCGAAGACGTACAAATCGGAGAAGGCCAGGAAGCTCGCCCCGGCCAGATCGTGACCGTCCATTACACGGGCTGGCTCACCGATGGCCGGAAATTCGATTCCAGCAAGGATCGTCACGACCCCTTTCAGTTTCATCTGGGTGGCCAGGAAGTGATTGCGGGCTGGGATGAGGGCGTGGTTGGCATGAAGATTGGCGGCACACGCAAGCTGACCATCCCCCCCCATCTGGGTTACGGCCCCCGTGGTGCGGGTGGGGTCATTCCTCCCAATGCCACACTGGTATTTGAGGTTGAGCTGCTGGGTCTGAATTAACCCGCACTTCATCTCCCCCAGAATCCAAAGTTCAGGTCAGGGCAGGATCAAGGTGAATCTTGCTCCGCCTTGCCCTAGGCCATCATTGGCCAGTTCGACCCGTCCTCGCCGCCCGCCTGGTGCGGCGTGATGATCGGCAATGAGCCGGGCAAACCGGAGCCCGAGCCCGCTGCCCGAGGCTTGCATGGGGTGCGCCGCATCACCCAGCAAAGGCGACACTTCCCGGCTCTTTTTCAGCAAGATCTCGTCATATCCCGGCCCATCATCCTCGATGCTGAAACGTAACCCACTTCCCGGCTGCGGGCTGGCAGTGAAGCGAACGCGGTTCCGGGCATGTCGGTTCGCATTGCGTAGTGCGTCCGTCAGGATGAGACGCACCTGATAGGCATCAAATGCCCAGACGCCCAGCTTTCTGGCAGCCTCGTCATCGCTTTCGAAACCCGCCGTCAATTCACCGCTTGAAACCCAGTCCGCCCTGAGCTCGTCCAGAAAATCGCCCAGATCATGGTCATCAATTGCCAGCTGCAGTGCACCTTTCGAGTCACGATAAAGGGCCAACAGTTCAAGCAACTGGACATTCAGGCGAGCCGACAGCTGCCCGGCACGTTGAAGCGAAGGTAAATCATCCCGTCCGGTTTCGCGCCGGTATTCCTGACGCGCTTGTTCCAGACTCGCTTGCAAGACCGCCAGAAGATTTTTGGCGTCATGAATCACATGGGCGAGAAGCGAATCCATCAGACTCCAAGATTAAGGCGCGGAGAATCCGGTGGGGCAACTTTTTCATAGAAGCTGACGACGGGAGGAAGCTTGGGATGATCCGGATTGACTGCTGCTGCCTGTTCGATGAATCGACGTGCGAGTGCCAATTGTTCCACGTCCATGCCCCGTCTTGAGATACGCATGAGGATGGCTTGTGCGGCATTGATGGCGACCTGTGCATTGTTGCGCAGACGTTCTGCGGCTTCGACCAGCATGGACACTGCATGGTCCAGCTCGCCTTCCCGTGCGAGGGAAACGGCTTCATTATTCAGCCGCACCATGTTCTTGCTGGCGGCCGCAAGGAAGTCGCCACCTTCTTCCGCGAGCCCGGCTGCTTCGAAAACACCCAATGCCCGTTTGAGGACCTGGGGATTTTCCTGATGATCCTCGGCCACAGCCTGAAGAATGTGCTTCGCTTCGGCATCCTGCCCCATTGCAAAGCAGGATTGCGCAACTTCCAGGGCGGTCTCGGCACTCAATCCGCCCTCTCGCTGAAAATGCAGGGCACGGGTATAAGCGGCTTCGGCGGCCTCCGGATTACCCGAACGAATATGCACCTGACACTCCAGCGCGGCCTGACGGGCTTTGAGGTCGGGCGTATGGGAAAAATGCATGCCCATATCCTTGACAGCGGCCAGGGCCTCCTGATGCTTGCCTTGTTCGACACAGGAACGCGACAAGGCCGCGTAATCATCGTGACTTTTGAAAAAACCGGTTCGATCCCGATCAACAGCCGAACGATAAGCAATCTCGGCGCGTCGAAAATCCTTGTTTTCCAAGGCCAATGCCCCCAGATTTCTTTGTCGCTGGGTCGATGGCGACACCTTCAAGGCACGCTCAATGACTTCTTGCGCCGCTGTTTTATCAGTTTCACCGAGGACATCCGCCAGAACATCGTAAGCCGCCAGGTAATTGGGGTAGATGGTCATGGTTTCTTCCAGTTGCCGGGTCGCTTCTTCGTGCTCTTCCTTTTCCCGCAGGGCCAGACCGCGTCCAACAAGTGCCCAGGGCGTGGATCGTTGGGCCAGGATCGAATCGTACAAGGCTAACGCATCATCGATTTTCCCGCTCTGCAGTAGCAATTCGCCTTTAAGGCGCAGGATATCTGCAGCGTATTCGCTCTTTTCCTTCAACAGCGTGTCACAGGCCTCGATAGCCATTTGTCGATCGCCACGTGGCGTCATGTGGCGATAAACCGGTGTCAAGGCTTCCTTTTTTTCGAGGATGCGCCGCAAGCGCGTCGCAAGCTTATCAGCCGTAAAGGGTTTGAGCAGATAATCATCCGGCGAGTATTCGGCCGCGGTGGAAACACGTTGATAACTGACCTCTCCAGTCACCATCATGAATGCGGTGGTCAGGGGCAACATCTGCTTGCGACGGATCAATTCAAGAAACTGCTGGCCATCCGCTTCCGGCCCCAAGTTGTAATCGCAAACAATCAGGTCAAATTTCTGGGCCTGTATCTTGACTATGGCTTCCCGGATGTTACGCACCGCCACACAACGACTCAGGCCGCTGTCCTGGAGTTGAATACGCAATGAATTGCGTACCTCGGTGTTATCGTCGATAAGCAGAACGGTTTTGTCTGCCAGCTCCATGGGATTCCTGTTCCTGATTTATTGTTCGAGCATCCGGCGGATAACGACATTGAAGGGCTCGATCCACTCCGCCGCAAACTGCTTGTCACAGGCATTGATTTCCGCGATAGCACGAAGGATAGAACGCGAGGTTCCGCGATCACTGTGTTTAAGCATCACCGCCTCGAAGGCATCGACAATGGCCAGGAGCTTGGCTCCCGGGCAAATCTGATCGTCCTTGAGACGGCGTGGATAGCCCTCACCATCCGGCATTTCGTGATGCTGGGCGGCCATTTCGGCAGCAGCGGTCCACCCGGGCATGCGCTCGAGCAAACCTGCAGCCATGGTGGGGTGCGCCTGCATCTGAAACCGCTCGTCTTCAGTCAGCCGCCCGGTTTTAAGCCACAAAGATTCAGGCAGAAACATCATCCCGACATCATGAACATAAACTGCCGCCTCGAGCTGCACGGGGTCGATCGGCCGCCCCGCACAATCGTTCGTGTCCAGTGCCAGCTGCAACAAACGCTGGCGACGCCCCTTGAAAAGCGGAGAACGCGCCTCGTATTGTTTGGTCAGCAAGCGGAAGAAAAGGAGGTCCGCTGCAACCTGTTCAGAGCTGCGCGTAATCGCAGAAGGCGGTGCAATCAGAGTCTGAACAGGGACAACTGGCTTGAAGCCCGTCACCGTTTCAATCAAATCTGCAGCCGCCTGGTCAAACCGGCGAACATCAGTCGTTGCTACCCGATCCAAGCCATTCACAAGCTCATTGAGCTTTAGCGCACTAAGAGGACGACGGCCGCTCAGTGCCTCTACAGCCAGCTCAAGGCGATCCAGAGCCAGCAGGATGAGCTCCGCATGAAGCTCCGCAAACAACAATTCACCCCGCCGTACGCGCTGAAGGATTTTTTCAAGAGGCCGGACTACACACTGCCCAAGTGCCAGGCGGCAACTTTCCGCCTGCCCACCGATGTCATGCAGCCCCTCTATCAGGGCATTCAAAAGCTCAAAATCATCCGGCTTGCGCTTGAATCGAGCAATTCCCCGCTCGATTCCAGGCACTTTATCGACCAGGTGGTTGACGAATTCCGAAAGCAGGACATCCGGTGATTCGGCAAGGCGGATCAGTTCTTCAACATTCATGGCATTGGGATGTCAAATATACACGCCCCGATGATAACCCATGCTGAAGGTTTCGTACCTAGTTTACTTACAGCAAGGCAAAAGGAAATGTCTGCTACCTAAAAGGCGAATCCGACCAGTCTCTTTGTTTTTGCCAAAAAAAACCCGGCATGAAGCGGAAGCATTCCGCCTCACACCGAGTCCTGGTGTTAAGAATTCTCAGATCAGTTAATTGTTATTGGGATGGAAGTCGTTCTACCCGATGGAGTCCTGACCGTGAGATCAAATGTGCCAGCTGGATACTTATTGGGATCAAGCCCAGGGCAATCATCCAAACCGCCATCGATGGTAAAAGTATGGTAGGTCCCGCCCACTGTAGTGGCATCCGCCACGGTTTCATTATTGATCGTAATGGTCGCCTTCATCGGCTTACCGGTTGAGGCCCCGGTAAAGGTGACATTATTATTCGCCGTTGCAATCTCTGAGCCAAAAGGCATTGGGTTATTGTTAACATCCTTGATCCAGAGTCCAAACGTCCTTAGGCATCTTGACTCCATGGCATAAGACAGAGGTTCTTGCGTCATCGTGCCTCCGGGAGTCTCTAAACGGTTCAAAGAGGCAAACGCGTGAGAACCAGAGAAAATTACAACACCGTGCCGTCGGACATACGCACGATTCGCATCGCCCACCATGGAGCCATTACAGGTATTGGCTTTACTCAGGGCATTTGAATAGCTGGCAGGATTGGCCGGACAGGGCGAAGTACCCGAGTTGTATGACCAGAATTGCTCTCCTGCATCCCAAGTTGAATTCACGGCGTCATTGGCATTGATGAACGGATCACCCAGATCATAAAAAGTCTCACCGGGATCCCAAGCATTATTGCCATTTTGATCAATGAAGCTCTTTTCCCCCATTGCATAAGCCAGCACTGTCACGCGACCATTATCTCCCTCGCCATCCGGTCTTGAGTTGGCACTTTTCAAGGTCACACTGCAGCCGCCTGCTGTGGTCTTACAAGTTGCACGTCCGTCTGTCCCTCCTTGAACTTGTCCGCCTTCTGTCACGAAATTGATTGCCGTGTTATCCGGAACCGGATTACCCAGTCTGTCCGAGGCGATAATATTCAGCTGGGTTTGTGTGCCATCAATTGTCCAGCCTTCGATATTGTGCGTGGAAATACTCAACGAAAAGAAATCCTGTGTCGGCAGACCTGTAGTAACCGTCAATGCCGTCGATTTGCTGCTGATGGTGGGCGTCTCCGCCAACGTTGCTACCACCCAGACTGGCGTGGGAACCGTTCCGGAAGTCAGTGAGACGGTCACATTACCTGAACCGTCGCTACTGGCACTCGTTTGAGACAGCTGTACGCTGCCTGCTGCAAGCGATGGCGTCACACTGAAATTGACCAACTTGCCCGACACGCCATTATTGTTCGCATCCACCACCTGAAATTTAACGACGGAACTCGTTGGCAATCCTGTCCCAGAAATCCCGATCACACTGGGCTTGGCTTCCACAAACTGCACATTATTGGCAACTGGTGCGGCTACGGTAACCGCTGCCGTTGCCACTGCGGATGTTCCCGCAACCGAAGCCGTAATCGTATCGCGGCTGGCGCAAGTGGCAATATCTTTGTAAGTGGTTGTCGCAACACCATTCACCGTGGTCACAGGGCTGGTTATTGACGATTTTGTACTACCGACACAACCCGAAGTAAAGGCCACGGAAATAGGAACGGCGGCAGGTGCCCCATTGACGAGAACAGGCACACTAATCGTTGTGGATCCATAAGCACTGATCGAATCTGGTGAAGCCGTCATGTTGCCCAGCGTCACCGAGGCACTTCCTACCGCAAACCCTAAGGGCGCACTGCTCACGTTATAAGTCGTGGTGCCCTTCCCCCATGTGGCCGCAGCGGTCACTGCAGCCGCCCCTTCAGCCGTCGTTCCAGCGGCATCAATCTGAATGGAGGCTTTGCCCTGATCATCCGTCAGCGCACTGGCTGCGGCGGGTGTGGATGCCAATAGCGCGTTCGGAACAGTGAAGGTCACAACAGCCCCCTTGACGGCAGCACCCGCTTCATCCTTCACGAGTGCATTCAGGTAGGCCGATGTACCAGAGGTGATCGTACTCACACTATCCGCCCCGCCTCTCGATGCCGTCATGGTCAAAGAGATTGTAGGTGATGCTGTTCCAGTTCCCGTACCTGTTCCCGTTCCTGTTCCACCACCTGGAGAGCCGCTGGCTCCGCTACCGCCCCCACAAGCTGTCAATGCCAAAGTTACGACCAAAAAGGCCAAGGCAAACATTTTTTTAATCGCTGAAATCAGCATGACGCACCCTTTTCAAAAACATCAAACAAACCATCGCCCGGAACTATCCTGATTTCGATATGAAACCGTGAAACTTAGACAGGCCCGCCATTTTTAACACCCAAACACACTTCACTTCATTGATGCCTGGATCTGATCATCAATAATCTTTGGCGTAATGAAGACGAGCAATTCTTTTCTGGCCTGCGTGCGCGTATTGCTCTTGAACAAATGACCTACCACGGGCAGATCACCCAACAATGGAACCTTGTTTGTCGTTTCCTGCTCATTTTGTTGATACACCCCACCCAGCACGACCGTCCCCCCGTTTTCAACGGTAACCTTGGTCTTAATGCTCTTGGTGTTGATCGACACACCGTCCGCATAAACAGCCCCCACTTCATCGTTGGAAACATCCAGATCCAGGATAACCGTTCCATCAGCCGTAATCTGAGGCGTAACATTCAATTTCAAAACCGCTTTTTTGAACATGGTTTGCGGCCCTTTATCGGTCAGGACGGTGTAAGGAATTTCCACCCCCTGCGCAATTTCAGCCTGAAGTGCATTCGCGGTCACGACCCTTGGGCTGGCGATACTTTTAACGCGTCCATCAGTCTCCGCAGCCTGCAATTCAAGGTTGATGAAGCTGGCCAGACCATTCTTGAACAAACTGATGGCAAAGGTACTGGGAGTAGCCCCCGCCAGATTCACTGCTGGCAGATTGACGAAGGTGCTTTGTGCCACAGTGGGAGGAGTACCGGATGGACGGCCCCCGCCAACATCTTGTCCGGTCTGAGCGTACACGCCTTCCATCGTGCCTCCCAAGGAGGAATAGGTGGATTTTGTCCCTGGCAGCTTTGTGCCCACCCCCATCCCCGGAATTGTTGCACTCAGGTCGTTATAACCCAGACGAACCCCCAGACTGCGACCAAAATTATCTTCTGCGCTCACGATACGCGCTTCGATCAAAACCTGCTGAACCGGTTTGTCGATTTGGGAAATCAGCTTTTTGATGCGTTCCAAAAACTGCGGGTAATCCGTCACAAAAATCTGATTGGTTCGCGGGTCCAGCGTTACCGCACCAGACATGGACAAATAGCCGCCGCGTTCGAATGAAGCGTTGATGACTGCAGCATTATTTCGGGCCGCATCAGTCGCTCCGGATTGCCCCGCAGACGCGCCGCCTGCCGCGCTTGTTCCTGAAGTAAGGCTTTTCGTGTTACCACCCGTCAGCAATTTGACGACATCCTCTGCTTTGGCATAACTCAGGTTATAAGTCTGGGTCTGCATGGGCTCTGCGATTGTCAAGGCTTGGCGCGAGCGGGACTGATATTCGTCGCGCTCAATCAACTCCTTGTCCGGCGCGATCCAGATCACATTGCCATTTTTGCGCATTCCCAGCCCTTTGGACTGGAGAATGATGTCCAGAGCCTGGTCCCAAGGAACATCTTTCAAACGCAAGGTGACATTTCCGGATACCGTATCGCTTGTGATGATGTTGTAGTTGGTAAAGTCTGCGATCACCTGTAATACGGCACGAACTTCGATATTCTGAAAATTCAGGGAAAGCTTCTCGCCATGCGCCCCTGGCTCCCCACCCTGAACCAGCTGGTTCTTGTTTTCAGACACTGCGCGAACCTCGACGACAAATTGATTGTCGCTTTGGTAAGCGTTGTAATCCCACAAGCCATGTGGCGTGATGAAAACCTGTGCGTTTCCACCCTGTGATTGGGTATGGACCGATGTCACAGGCGTTGCAAAATCCGTGACATCCAAACGACGATTCAACGAAGCTGGCAAGGCCGTCTTGCCAAAATTTACAAGCAGATTTTTTCCCTGCCGTTGCAAATCGATACCGATATTGGGGTCTGAAAGATCAAAAATGATGCGACCTTCCCCACCCCGGCCACGCCTGAAATTGATGTCGCGCAGGACATGATCACCTTGCTGGGTCTGCTCAACAGAAAATCGGGTCACAGGCGATGCGGACGCAACGATTCCCGTAGCCGCTCCGGCTGCAGCCAACGTGATATAGACCACCTCACCCTCAACCCGTGTTTCATAAGGAGCAAGCTTAGCCAGGTTCAATACCAGACGCGTACGATCTCCGACCTGCACCACATTGGCACTGCGTAAATCCCCTTGATTGATCTGCCGGACACTACTGCCAAGCTCATTGACCGTACCCGGAAAATCGAAGGCGATACGCGCCGGTGAGGCAATACTGAAACTGCCGGGCTGAGCAGACAAGGCCTGTTTCAAGACAAGTTTGACAATCGTTCCTGCATCGGAATGCTGAACCTCAAGAGTGCGAATGCTATTGGCGGCCACGGCATCTGCTTTCGCCACCACCCCCTGTGAGGCGGGAGCCGCCTGTGTTGCAGCCATCGAGGGTACGGTCAGCAAAGCCAGCAATAGCTGAAACCCATATCGTTTGATCGAAGTCATTTCTTTGTCTCCTGTTCCTGCAACTGCAGCGAGGCTTCACGTTCTGTCCATTCGTCATCGGAGTCCTGGATCAGCTCCTTGATCAGAATCTCGCTATCGGTAATCTTGACGATTTTTCCAAAATTCTGTCCAACGTAGTTACCAGGACGTACGGTGTACACCGCCTTATCCGCCTGAACAATGGCACTCAATCGGCCTTTTTCCTGTAGAACGCCCACCATCTTCAGCGACTCCAGAGGGAAGGCTTCCAGTGGCTCCTTGAAGCGATTCATGTCCGGCTTGAGTGCCCCACCCCCAGCATTTTTCTTTTCCGAAGAGATTTTTTGTGGGTTAAAAGGGTCCAGCAAATCCGCTGTTTCATAAGAAACGATGGGGAAGGGCTTGATTTCAGGCAAGGGAGGAATACGTCCCTTGATGTCCTTGCTCGCATCCTGCATCCATTGCTTGAGGTCTTGATGCTCGTCTGACACACATGCAGCGAGCGCAAAAGCCGCCATCAATGACAAAATCAGTGTAGGCTGTCTCATTTTGCCCCACCTTTTTGGACATTATCCTTCTTGGCTTTCGCCGCCTTTTCCTTCTTCTGTTTCGCGACTTCGGCCTCGTCAAGATAACGGAAAGTCTTCGCAACCATGGTCATGGACAGCGTATCGTCCTTGACCTGGGACACATCGATGTCATTCAAAGTCACGATACGCGACAACTTCGCAATATCCCCTGCGAACCCACCTAAATCGTGATATTTCCCGACCAGCTTGATCGTAATGGGCAATTCTGCGTAAAAATCCTTCATTGCCTCACTGCCTGGCTTGAAAAGCTCAAACTGCAAACCGCGCCCGACACCCGCTTGGTTGATATCGACCAGCATCGACTCCATTTCGGCCTTATTCGGTAGCTGACGCAACAAAGCACCAAAAGAACGGTCGATTTCAGCTAATTGTTTGCGATATCCATCCAAATTCACCGCCTGTTTTTTCTTATCCAGCCACTCATCCTTGAGTTTGACCTCCTCCTGACGTTTTGCCTCCAACTCGTCAAACTGAGGATTCCAGCCAAACCACCAGGCTCCCAACAATAGAACCAAAAACAGACCCAACAAAATCAGGATACGAGGTGCGAGCGGCCACAACCCCGGATCTTTCGGGTCCAGGGTTTTGAAATCCTCAGCAATGGCTTTGAAATCAATCTTTGGCAATGAAAGAGACTTCATGGCTTATCCTTCGCGGAAGAAGACCCCGCTTTTTTCCCGTCTTCTGTCGTCTGACGGGTAAAAAACACATTCATCGAGAACTGGTTCAGCCGATGCGCACCAACGTTAACGGATTGAATTTCAACAAGATCGGGACGCTCAAGAAGCTCAGACGCATCCAGATTACGCATCATGGTTGAAACTCTGGCGTTACTTTGTGCCATTCCGACTAGGTTAATCTGGGATTCTTTCTGCTTGATGGACTTCAGATAAACCCCCTCTGGAATCGAACGTGCCAATTCATTAAACAAATGCACGATCTCGGCGCGATTCGCCTGCAAAGACTCGATGACTCGCTTGCGTGACAACAAGGCGTCGGTCTGCTCTTTAAGCCCTTTGATTTCCTCGATATTTTTGTCGAGCTCGGTGATCTGGGATTTCAGAAAAGCGTTTTTATTGTCCTGTGCTCCGATATAGCCGTTGATGACCCCATAACCCATGAACCAGATCAGCCCCACCAACACTGCGATCAAGCCCATCAGCGCGTAAAACTGCTGACGCCTTGCCGCCCGTTTTTCCTCGCGATGAGGAAGCAGATTGATGCGTATCACTGATCAAACCTCCGCAAAGCCAAACCGCACGCCACCAAAAGCGAAGGGGCATCCGCAATCAATTGCTTGGGGCGAACGCGTGGCGACATCAACATGTTTGCAAACGGATTGGCCACCTGGGTTTCGATTTGAGTCCGTGTCTTGACCATCGTATCCAGACCAGGAATCACGGCACACCCTCCCGCCAGAATGACCTGGTCAACCTGCGTGAATTGCGACTGACCCGAGGTAAAGAAAATTTGCAGGGAACGGGACACTTCCAGTGCCAAATTATCCATGAAAGGATGCAGCAACTCCGATTCATAGTTCTCAGGCAGGGAATGATTACGCTTTGCCGCATCGGCCTCTTCGTAGCTCATCCCGTAAGCACGCATGATTTCCTGGGTCAATTGACTGCCGCCGAAGGCCTGCTCGCGTGTATAGAGCACTTGACCGTTTCGCAACATGGTCACATTCATCGCATTAGCCCCGACGTCGACCAAAGCAATCAACATATCCTGCCCGCCCGAAGGAAGCTGTTGCTCCAGCAGCTCAAAAACGGATTGAACGGCGTAGGAATCTACATCCATGACCAAAGCCTTCAGGCCGGCCGCCTCCGCACAGGCAACGCGATCCTCAACCTTCTCCTTGCGTGAGGCTGCGATCAGCACCTCTACTTCATCCTGACTGGAAGGGGCCGGGCCGATCACCTGGAAATCAAGATTTACTTCCTCCAGCGCAAAGGGAATGTACTGGCTGGCCTCGGACTCGACCTGCACTTCCATTTCCTGCTCACGCATACCGGCAGGCAAAACAATCTTTTTCGTAATCACCGCCGCCGCTGGCAAGGCCAACGCAGCAAAACGGGTCGATGAGCCCAGTCGCTTCCAGACCCGCTTCACCCCCTCGGCAACCTGATCAAAATTGGCGATATTGCCATCCACAACAGCATCTCTCGGGAGCGGCTCAATGGCATAACGCTCAATACGATGAACGCCCTTGCCGGCATCCCCTAACTCAACCATTTTGACGGACGAGGAACTGATATCCACGCCAATCAGGGGCCGGGCCTTGGGGTTAAAGATTGACAAGTCGATCTGCAAAGGAATTTCCTTTTATAAATCTTGCGTTAGGCTCTAAATATATAATTCACATTAGATGCTAACAGCAAGTTTTCAAGCTGTAAAGATTTTTTCTTGCCACAGTCTACCAATTTGATGCACATCGACAACAGACTGCAAACCCTCTCTGCGACGCCCACGATGCCATGCCCCATCGGGATAGGGGCGGTCAGGATACCTGACCGAGCCCCTCCCACACCACTCGGCATGCGGGTC
>CAZCOS010000012.1:0-41606 GCA_964500605.1 uncultured Sterolibacterium sp. | reverse complement strand
CACACGCCCCTGAAACAACCATAACAACTGATGCAAACGCCCGATCGCCGCGCCACCATCCCGGTGCGCGACAGGGCCGAGGACAGGTTCCACCCGTGCCGTGCGCGCGGGAGACAACATGAAACGCATGCTTTTCAATGCGACGCAGGCCGAAGAACTCCGCGTCGCGATCGTCGATGGTCAGAAACTGATTGATCTGGACATCGAATCGGCCACCAAGGAACAACGCAAGAGCAACATCTACAAAGCGGTCATTACCCGCATCGAACCCAGCCTCGAAGCCGCCTTCGTCGACTACGGCAACGAACGGCACGGTTTTCTGCCCTTCAAGGAAGTCTCGCGCACCTATTTCAAACCGGATGTCGAGCCTTCCAAGGCCCGTATCCAGGACGCCCTCGCGGTCGGACAAGAGCTCATCGTTCAAGTCGACAAGGACGAACGGGGCAACAAGGGCGCGGCACTCACCACCTATATTTCCCTCGCGGGCCGTTATCTGGTGCTCATGCCCAACAACCCACGCGGCGGCGGCGTCTCGCGTCGTGTCGAAGGCGAGGAGCGTCAAGAACTACGCGACATCATGGACCGCCTCGAAGTCCCACAGGGAACCAGCCTGATCGCCCGCACCGCTGGCATCGGCCGCTCTTTTGAAGAACTCCAATGGGACTTGAACTACCTGCTGCAATTGTGGAACGCCATCGAAGGAGCAGCCCATTCCCAGAATGGGGCCTTCCTGATCTACCAGGAATCCAGCCTCGTCATCCGCGCCATTCGCGATTATTTTCATTCCGAAATCGGTGAAATCCTCATTGACACCGAAGATGTTTTCGAACAAGCCCAGCAATTCATGTCGCATGTCATGCCGGGCAATGTCGCGCGCGTCAAACGCTACAGTGACGACACGCCACTCTTCTCCCGTTTCCAGATCGAACATCAAATCGAATCGGCCTACTCGCGTCAGGTTAACCTACCATCAGGTGGAGCCATCGTCATCGACCACACCGAAGCTCTGGTTTCCGTCGACGTGAACTCCGGCCGGGCCACCAAGGGTGCTGACATCGAAGAAACGGCCTTCAAGACCAACTGCGAAGCCGCCGACGAAATCGCCCGACAACTGCGCCTGCGCGATCTGGGGGGGCTCATCGTCATCGACTTCATCGACATGGAAACCACGCGCAATCAGCGCGAAGTCGAAAACCGCCTGCGCGACGCCCTACGTTTTGATCGAGCCCGCGTACAAACCGGCAAGATCAGCCGCTTCGGTCTGCTCGAACTCTCGCGCCAACGCCTGCGCCCGACACTCGCCGAAACCAGCTACATCCCCTGCCCCCGCTGCAATGGCACGGGCCACACCCGCTCGACCGAGTCCTCAGCACTCCACATCCTGCGCATCCTTGAAGAAGAGGCCATGAAGGAAAACACGGCGGCCTTGCACTGCCAGATGCCCGTTGATGTCGCCACCTTCCTGCTCAACGAAAAACGCTCGGATATTGCCAAGATCGAACTGCGCCACAAGGTCAATCTGGTGCTGATCCCCAATATCCACATGGAAACACCGCAGCACAGCATCGTGCGTCTGCGTCACGACCAGCTCAATCAGGAAGATGTCGTCCTGCCCAGCTACAAAATGGTCGAAAGCCCCAGCGAAGAGGCCTACACACCGCCTTCCGCTCAAACCGAAGGCCGCCCGGCCCGCCCTGAAGCTGCCGTCAAGGGCATCACGCCCAGCCAGCCTGCTCCCATCGTCGAGCCCAAGCCAGCACAATCCGCTGTCCAGCCGACTCAAGCCACACCCTCCCCTCAAACCGGCCTTTTCTCGCGCATTGTTTCCTGGCTGATTGGTTCGAAACCCGCCGAACCCGCACCCACTGTCGAACCGGCACCCACCACGACTGGACGTCCCCGCCGTGAAGGGCGGGGGGAACGTGGGGAGCGCAATGATTCACGGCGTGGAAATACGGGTAATGGCGGAAATGGCCGTGGCCGTCAATCACGCAACGGCGAAAACGCCGCTCGCACTGAACGTGGCGAACGTGGCGAACCTCGTCCGATCAAAACCACCTCGGAATCCGCTCCCGGCGTCGACAAGAACGACAAAATCGACGCCACGACCAAACCCGCCCGCCAGCGCGGCGAGAAACGCGACGACCGCAATCCTGAAACCCAGGATTCGCGCGATCACCGCGAATCCCGCCAGCCTCGTCAACCCCGCGAGCCCCGTGATTCCCGTGAGCCACGCCAAACCCGCGAGCCCCGAGCCCAAGCCTCGGTCAGTGAATCCGCTCACGCAGAAACCACGGTCATGCCGGAAGGGCTAGGGATAGACGCAGCCGCTCCAAACCAAGGCGAGGCAGCTTCCCGCGAAGGCAATCGCCGTCGTGGTCGCCGCGGTGGACGTGGCGAACGTAGCGAACGTAGCGAACGCACCGAAAAACCTGCAGAAAGCATTGCAGAAGGCAACGTAGAGCACCACTCTCCAGCTCCAGCCACTTCGCCTGCGCAAGCGAGCGAAACAAACAGCAGTCCGCTGACCGAAGCAAATCGAGAAGCGGCCCCTGTAGAAACCTCTCTCGCACTGCCCCCCATCGTTGAACCGGCACCCTCCTCGCCGCAGACGACAATGGCAGCGGCGACAGAGCTCGTTTCACCCCAGCAGGAAGCTCCGGCCCCAAATGATTTGCCCACGCCTCTAGAGGCCGACAAGGCGGCCGAAATATCAGCCCCCCTCGTCGCAGCCTCCCTGGCATCACCGGCATCTTCAGGATCATCCCCCTCGGAACCCACTCCGACGGACAAGATCAAGCCAGCTGACCTGGCTCCTACGCCCCTCCCAGTCACCCAGCCCGCCCCAGCCATAACTGCGGCCTCGCTGGAACAAGTCGGGCTGGTCATGATCGAAACAGCGACCCACCCTGCTGCACCGACGATCAGCGAACCGCCAGTCAAGCTCGGGCGCAAACCTCGCCCCGCCGTGGTCATCGCCAACGAACCGCTGCAAATGGTAGAAACCCGCGCCGAGTAAGGCAAAGAAAAGCCGGGGCAAACATCAAAACTCACCCCGGCTTTTCCACGATCTCCCCTCATGGAACCCGTTCGCATCTCCAAGCTTCTCGCCCAGCAAGGGCTCTGCTCGCGTCGTGAAGCAGACGACTACATCGAACGCGGCTGGGTTTTCTTGGATGGGGTTCGCGTAACTGCGTTAGGCAGCAAAGCCCTGCCCACGCAGAAAATCACCCTCAGCCGTGAAGCCGCCAGCCAGCAGCAGGCCCGTGTCACGCTTCTGTTACACAAACCGGTCGGCTACGTCTCTGGTCAGGCAGAACAGGGTTATCAGCCCGCCGTGACCCTCATTGGCGCATCCACCCGTTTTGCAGGCGACTCCTCTCCCCTGCGATTTTCCCCGGCACAGTTGAAAGGTCTGGCTCCTGCAGGACGACTCGACATCGACTCAACAGGACTGCTGGTACTAACGCAAGACGGGCGAATCGCCAAACAGCTCATCGGAGAAGATTCGACGATCGAGAAGGAATACCTCGTCCGCGTGTCAGGCAGCCTCAGCGAAGAAGGACTCGCCAAGCTCAATCACGGACTCAGTCTCGACGGCGTAAAGCTCAAGCGGGCCCAGGTTCGCTGGCAAAACGACGATCAACTCCGTTTCGTGTTGCGCGAAGGCCGCAAACGCCAGATTCGCCGAATGTGCGAACTCGTCGGCTTGCGCGTCACCGGCCTCAAACGGGTGCGCATCGGAAAAATCCGTCTGGGCGAGCTCCCCCTAGGCCAATGGCGTTATCTGCGCGACGATGAGTCGTTCTAATCCGCAGCTGCTGATCGTCTACCACACCCAGAGCGGTCACACAGGGCAACTGGCCGATGCCGTCTTTCGCGGCGCGCAACAGGAAACCGGGGTGAGCACCCACCTGAAACTCGCCTTCGACACGACGATCGATGATCTGCTCGCTTGCGACGGACTCCTCCTTGGCACGCCGGAAAACTTCGGCACCATGTCCGGCGCACTCAAGGATTTTTTCGACCGCACCTACTACCCCGCCGAAGGCAAGACCATCGCTTTGCCCTACGCGCTTTTCGTCAGTGCCGGAAATGACGGGCGAGGTACCGTGACCCAGGTCGAGCGCATCGCTACTGGCTACGGATGGAAGCGCGTAGCCGAACCGCTCATCGTTCGAAAAGCCATCACGACCGCGGATCTTTCCGCCGCCGAAGAGCTCGGGGCGGCCCTGGCCGCAGGTTTGTCACTGGGGATTTTCTGAACCCGGCTTTGGCCGGGACAACACCTGCTCCATCAGCGTTTCATCCAGTGGCGCGCCCTGTGCCAGCAACTGTCGCAGCCGGATGAAATCAATCGTCTCCTGCCCGGTCTGCTTGCGGGTATTGAAGGCATTGAAGCCCAGCCAGGCTTCGTTGTTCATATTGGCCTGCAACCAGTGGCGGTTCATGTGCTTGGATGCGTCCCAGAAGAATTTTTTCTTGGCCCGCATGCTGTCAAGCGAAGTTTGCAAGCAATTCGGAAACAGATGCGTGAAGTTCCAGATGAGCTTATCGATTTCCGCATCGAGCCGGCTGAAATCCACCTTGCACTGCGCCATCCGTGCCCGTGCTGCAGCCTGTTGCTCCGGTGCAATCAACTCGCCATAAACAATTTCGCCGTCTTCGAGCCATTCCTCCGTTCGCACCAGCGGATTACGCAGCCATTCACCCTGTTCGTCCCGGAGCACAGGTACAACCTTGCTGATCATCCCCTTCAGCTTCATCTTGTACGCGCTCCAGAGTTCGCACGAAACACAGTTATAAATGGCATCCTCGATACTCAAGAACCAGGGCAGGAAATCCGTCGAACCGCCGACGGGTGAAGAGCCGTGGCGCGGCCCGGCCTGACCATACAAGGCCAGGTCGGAAGAAACCGTCAGATCCGCCGCCAGGCCGATTTCCTGCCCGCCCGCAACCCGCATACCGCTGGCCCGGCAGATTACCGGCTTGCGGCATTCCAGGATGCCGTCGATCATCCGGTTGAACAAGTCGATGTATTCGCCATACTCATGCGGCCTGCGGGAATAGTAGGCTGCGTATTCCGCCGTATTGCCGCCACTGCTCCAGGCTTTATCACCCTTGGCTGCAAACACCGCCGCGACGACGGAGCGGTCGCCCGAGGCCCGCTGGAATCCGGCAATGACGCCTTTGACCATTTCCGTCGTGTAAGCGTTGTGCTGGGACGGGTTGTTGAGCCAAATCCAGGCGGAATACAAGCCTTCCACGGGCTGTCCTTGCGGGTCGAGCACAGGGCGTTTTTCGAACCACACACCTGGCGAGTTTTCTGAAAAATGTTCATCGCCAAACAAAGTGTGGTTTTTCAAGGTCTGGTCACGGGGTAGCCAATCGAGAGACATACTTTTTCCTCCAGAAAATTTCAGCGTCGATCGTCAGGGTTCCGGCGTCAGGATCACCCGGCGCAAGCCTTCGCCCCGCGAGACCGCGTCAAACACTTCGATAATGTCATCCATTGGTCGCAGCTCGACAAAAGGTTTCAGGGCTATGCGTCCGTCCAGACATAAATCCCGCACCGCCGGATAATGTTCAGGGGCACAGCCCCAAGTGCCAATGATTTCGGCATCCAGGGCCATCAGCCGGGAAGGGTTGAAACGCAGGTCCGACGTACCATACCCCACCTGCACCACTAGCCCCACGAAGCCCAGCAAGGCCAGGGCCACCTCCTGCCCACCTGGGCTACCGCTCACCTCGAAAATCTTCCAGCCCATATTGGCCGGCAGGCCCGCCGATTCACAGTACCGCCGGAATTCCGTCTTGATCTGCGCAACCGTTTTACCTGCAGAATGCAGGGCGTAATCCAGTCCAAAATCCGAAATCGCCGCCAGCCGCCCGGCATGGGTGTCAATTCCCACCACCGCCCCGGCCCCCCAGGCTTTCGCCATTTGCACCATGAAGCCGCCCACGCCCCCTCCCGCACCGATGACGATAACGCGATCCCCAGGCGCAAGCCGCGCCCGGCGGGCGGCCTGATAGGGCGTGCTGACCGCATCGGCAACCACGGCCAGCTCAGCCAGCGCAAACCCGAAACGGCTTTCAACGACGCACAGATCACGAGCCGGAACTGGGAGATGGCTGGCAAAGCCGCCATGAATCCCGAGGGAATTCCCCGGCATCTTTTGCGCCAGACAACGGTTGCTGCGTCCGCTGCGACAAATTTCGCATTGATGGCAAGGCAACACCGCCGGGACAATGACCTCACGCCCCAGCCAGCCCGCCACATCAACTGCGGTGGCCGTGACGACCCCGGAGATTTCATGTCCCAGCGTCAGGGGTGGAGTCTGCAAGGTGGGCGTATCCCCCTGCAAGAAGCCCAGATCGGTATGACACACGCCGCAACCTTCCACCTTCACCAGCACTTCGCCCGGGGCAAGTGTCGGCATGGGCAGGACGATTTTCTCCAGTTGTCCCGGGGCGGTCATCTGCCATGTCCATCGCATTTCGCTCACCTTCATGCCCCTCCCTGCTCCATACTCAACGATGCTGCCAGCGGGCAGGACGCTTTTCCAGAAAGGCGGCCAGCCCTTCGTTTGCATCCTGTGTCGCCATCAACGGGCCGAGATAGCGGGCTTCGAGATGGCGCAAGGCCTCATCAAAAGACCGCTCACTCGCTTCAAGCAGGGCAGTCTTGTTCTGCCGCTGTGCCGCCGCAGAAAGGGCCAGAAAAGGCCGAACGAAGGTTCGTACACCATCCTGAAACTGCTCCGGGCTGAAAACGCGGTTCAGAAGACCATGCTGCTGCGCCAGAGCGGACTCCAGCAAGCCCCCGCCCATCAGCAGCTCATTGGCCAGCCCAGGCGGCAATAGACGAGGCAAGAGGATGGCGGCAGCAGGGGCAAAAACACCCAGACGAATTTCCGGCTGTCCCAATCTTGCCGTTTCAACCGCCAAGCGCATATCACAGGCTAGGGCCAGCTCCAGCCCGCCGCCCAGCGCATCGCCATTCAGTGCGGCAACCGTGGGCAACGGGAAATTCCGCAGACACTGGATAACCTTGTGAAACAGAGGCAACATCACTCCGACCTGATCGGCCTCGTGTTCGGCCACATCCACCCCGGCGGAAAAATAACGCCCCCCCTGCGCCGTGAGCAGCAGCAGGCGAAGGCTCGGGGCGTTGGCTGCCCGCGCAAGACAGGTGGAGAGACCTTCAAGCAGTGCGATGTTCAAAACATGAACGGGCGGACGCTGAAGCGTCAGGACCAATAACCCGTCTTCGGGGTATTCCTCAAGAATCAGGGGAGCCGCCATTGTCGCTTACCTCTGCGATGAGTCGGCGCGGTTGAAGGCAGCCCGATCCATCCGCTTCGGCCAATCCCAGAAAGTCATGAAAGCCCCGTGAGCCATAGACCTTGCAGCGGCCTTTTTGATCCTTCCAGTCCGGATGACGCAAGGTCTGTCCTTGCTGGAAGCGGCGTGTCTGGCTGTCGTTTAGCACAAGATGGGGAAGGCATCCCAACAGCGAATCCGCGGGGGAGAGCAATGCGTCACGCGCCGCACCTTCTGCGGCTTCGATGCGTTCCAGCGTCACGGCCTGCGAAAGGTTCAGTGATCCGATGCGGGTGCGCCGCAAGGCAGCCAGATGTGCGCCACAGCCCAAGGCCTGACCGATATCCTCGGCCAGCGTGCGAATGTAAGTGCCCTTGCTACAGGCGACATGAATGGAAAGGCGATCCCCCGAAAACTCGATCAGACGGAGTTCGTGGATCGTCACACGGCGCGGCGGGCGTTCTACTGTCACCCCCACCCGGGCATATTCGTAGAGAGCCTTGCCATCGCGTTTGAGGGCGGAATACATCGGGGGAACCTGAAGAATCTCACCCAGAAAACGCGGCAACACTTCGGCCAGCTGCTCTGTGCTCACCTCTACGGGGCGGGTTTCAAGCACTTCACCCTCAGCGTCCGCCGTCGTCGTGGTCACACCTAATTGGATGAGGGCTTCGTAAGCCTTGTCGGCATCGAGCAATTCACCTGCAAACTTGGTGGCTTCACCAAAGCACAGCGGCAGAAGGCCCGTAGCCAGGGGGTCCAGCGTGCCGGTGTGCCCGGCTTTAGCGGCATTGAAGAGCCGTCTTGCGACCTGCAAGGCTGTGTTGGAACTCATGCCCAGTGGTTTGTCGAGCAGGAGGACGCCATCCAGCCGACGGCGCGGCGGGCGGCGAGGGGCACTCATTCCGGCGTATCGCCCTCAGGAACTTGATCGGCCACGGCCTCATCGATCAAGCGAGAAAGTGCCGTGCCGCGTTCAACCGAAGCATCATAGACAAAGTGAAGCTCCGGAAGATGGTGAATCTTGATACGCCGCCCTAGCTCACGACGCAGAAAACTGCTGGCACGTCGCAGGCCCGACGCAATTTCAGCCTGCTGGGTGGCATCGCTTAACGAGGTATAGAAAACCTTGGCGTGCGCATAATCAGGGGTCACCTCGACATCGGTAAGCGTCACAAGGCGTACGCGCGGATCCTTTAGTTCGAGACGAATCAGCTCAGCCAATTCACGACGAATCTGCTCGGCGACACGGTCGCTGCGGGAAAAGGTTTTCATCAATGGTCTGCTCAGACGGAATCCGGACTGAAAAGGAAAAACCGACGCCGGAAGGAGAACGAAGCGGCGTCGGGTCAGCCTTTACAGTGTGCGGGCGATGCTCTGAATCTCGAAAATCTCAAGCTGGTCACCTTCGACCAGATCATCGAAATGCTTGAGGGAAAGACCACACTCGAATCCACTCTTGACTTCTTTGACGTCGTCCTTGAAACGCTTGAGCGAATCGAGCTCTCCCGTATGAACCACCTGATTGTTGCGCAGGACACGAACGTGGGCATTGCGCCGTACACAACCGTCGGTCACCATACACCCTAATACCGTGCCCACCTTGGAAATCCGGAAAATCTGACGAACTTCCACCGTACCGATGACCTGCTCGCGCTTTTCCGGAGCCAGCATGCCCGAAAGGGCCGCCCGCACCTCATCGACAGCGTCGTAAATGATGCCGTAGTAACGGATATCGACCCCGAGACTTTCGGCCAGTTTGCGTGAAGAAGCATCGGCTCGTGTATTGAATCCGATGACAACCCCCTTGGAAGCCGCTGCGAGGTTGACGTCAGATTCGCTGATGCCACCCACACCCGCATGCATGATATTGACCCGCACTTCATCAGTCGAAAGTTTGTTGAGCGAGTGAATCAAAGCTTCTTGTGAACCTTGTACGTCAGCCTTGATGATGAGGGCCAGTTGACGAACCTCGGCCTGCCCCATGTTTTCGAACATGTTCTCCAGCTTGGCTGCCTGCTGCTTGGCGAGCTTGACGTCACGGAACTTGCCTTGACGGAACAGTGCGATTTCACGCGCACGTCGCTCGTCGGCCAGCACCACGGCCTCGGCTCCGGCCCCTGGGACATCGGACAAGCCTTGAATTTCAACCGGCAAGGAGGGCCCGGCTTCTTCCAGGGAACGTCCAGATTCATCCAGCATGGCACGAACACGACCATAAACTGCACCGACCAGCAGAGCATCGCCACGGCGCAGTGTGCCGTTCTGAACCAGAATTGTTGCAACCGGACCCTTACCCTTGTCCAGACGAGCTTCGACCACGATTCCGCGCGCCGGTGCATCCTTGGCAGCCTTCAGCTCCAACACTTCGGCCTGCAAAAGAACGTGTTCGAGCAGTTCGTCGATCCCTGTCCCCTTTTTGGCCGAAACCGGAACGAAGGGGGAATCGCCACCGTACTCTTCGGGTACAACACCTTCGGCAATCAACTCCTGCTTGACACGATCAGGATTGGCTTCTGGCTTGTCGATCTTGTTCATGGCCACAACCAGCGGCACACCTGCAGCCTTGGCATGGTGAATGGCCTCCTTGGTTTGTGGCATCACGCCATCATCAGCGGCCACAACCAGAATGACGATATCGGTCGCTTTGGCTCCCCGGGCACGCATGGCCGTAAAGGCCTCGTGACCCGGCGTATCGAGGAAGGTCACCATGCCACGCGGTGTTTCGACGTGATAGGCCCCGATGTGCTGGGTGATCCCGCCTGCCTCGCTCGGTGCGACACGCGTCTTGCGAATGTAGTCGAGCAGTGAGGTCTTACCGTGATCGACGTGGCCCATGACCGTGACGACGGGGGCGCGTGGAAGCAGTTCGTATTCCGTCGCCCCAGCGTGTTCTTCTTCCAGGAAAGCATCCGGATCATCGAGCTTGGCAGCAAAGGGTTTGTGACCCATTTCCTCGACCACGATCATGGCCGTTTCCTGATCGAGCGACTGGTTGATGGTCACCATAGTGCCCAGCTTCATCAAGGCCTTGATGACTTCTGTCGCCTTGACGGACATCTTGTGTGCCAGATCGGCCACCGAGATGGTCTCCGGCACATGGACTTCGCGCACCACCTGTTCGACCACCTGTGGCGCAGGCGCGGCTGCCTCGTGGTGCGAGCCATGACGACGGGACTTTCCACCGCCTGCACGCCAGCCACTTGGCCCTGTTTCGCCGCGCGTCTTAAGTCCGCCACGCTTCTTGGCCACATCGTCTTTCCAGGCAGACGAGCCGGTTTTCTTGGTCGCGTTCTTGTCTTCCGGCTTGGCTATTCCCGCAGGTTTATGCAAAGTACCACTCACACCGGGAGCTTTTTCCTCAGGCTTGGCCGTCGCTTCGACGGTCTTGCGTGCTGCTGCCTCGATCTGCGCCTGCTGGGCGGCAAGACGCCGTTCGGCTTCGAGTCGGGCCCGTTCCTGCTTTTCCTTGAATTCAGCCGCCTGACGCGCCAACAACTCAGCCTGCCTTTGTGATTCGCGCTGCCGTTGTTCCATTTGTTCGGCACTGATGACGTTGCGCACAACTCGGACATTGGGCACTTTCGCCTTGGTCAACGAAGCTGCGGCCTCCTCAGAATCCACCGCCTTCTCTTGACTCTCTACCTTTTCTAGCTTTTCTTCCGTGACATCCTTTTTTTCCTTTGCCTCCTTTTCGCCCTTTCCGGTAGGCGTCTTTTCTGGCGCGGATTTTGCCGCCTTTCCAGACTTGGCCACCGTCTTTTCTGTCGAAGAGGCAGGAGATGTTTCTTCCGAATGCGCCGTTTTTTCCGACTTTTCCGATTTTTCGGCAACATCAGACTCAAGCACAGCCGAATCAGAGGCCGAGCCCTTTTCATGCGCACCTGGCACCTCAGATGCCTCAGCCACTACAGGCACTGCAGCAGCTGCACTGGATGCGGGTGACGTTGAATTCTCAACGAGCTCCGTCCGATCAGCAGAAGAGGGGGCGGGGGGGGCGACAACAGCAACCCGGGATGGATCAGGCATTGCCGCTGCGGCAGCCAGATCGGCAGATTGCGTGAGCGCACTGGCGGTTTCATCCTTTTTTGGCAGAACGACTTCCTCGGTAGCCTCCGGAGCATCCGTGATATCTGCCGTATCTGGCGTATCACGGCGGACGAGCACGCGTTTCTTGCGGACTTCGACCTGAATGGTGCGCGCTTTTCCGCTCGCGTCAGAGGACTTGATTTCCGTTGTTTTCTTACGCGTCAGGGTGATTTTGGTCTTGCCCTCCGTCTCGCCATGAGACTTGCGCAAGTATTCCAGTAAGCGAGCCTTGTCCTGTTCGGTCAAGGTATCCTCGGCCAACTGCTTGGAAACACCGGCCTTCTGCAGTTGTTCGAGCAGGGCACTGGCGGGCATTTTCAGCTCGCTGGCAAATTGTGAAACGTTCATTTGTGACATGTAACCAACTCCCCGCGCTTATTCAGCGGCAAACCAGTGGGCACGGGCATGCGTAATCAGGGTTTTCGCCTGTTCCGCGTCCATTCCGGTGTATTCCATCAACTCATCGGTAGCCAGATCCGCCAGCTCATCGCGAGACTTCACGTTATTGCGTGCTAGTTTTGCGGCAATGGATTTATCCATGCCTTCCACATCGAACAGGTCATCCGCCACCTGTTCGAGATTTTCCTCATCCGCAATCGCCTCGGTCAGCAGCACATTACGCGCCCGCTCCCGCAGTTCATTCACGGTGGCCTCATCGAAAGCCTCGATTTCCAGCATTTCCGCCAGCGGAACGTAAGCCACTTCTTCGAGGGTCGAAAGTCCTTCTTCGATCAGAATGTCGGCCACTTCCTCATCGACATCCAGTTTTTCCATGAATAGCTGACGAATCTCGCCCTGCTCGGCTGCCGATTTCTGTTCCGACTCTTCGACCGTCATCAGATTAACCGTCCAGCCCGTCAGCTCCTGTGCCAGCCGGACGTTCTGCCCGCCTCGGCCGATGGCGATGGCCAGGTTGTCTTCGCTGACCACCACGTCCATGGCATGTTTTTCTTCATCAACAACGATACTGAGCACCTCGGCTGGTGCCAGTGCGCCGATCACGAACTGCGCCGGCTCGGAAGACCAGAGAATGATATCGACACGTTCACCGGCCAGTTCATTGGTCACCGCGGTCACGCGCGAACCGCGCATCCCGACGCAAGTGCCGATCGGATCAATACGCGGATCATTGGACTTGACGGCAATCTTGGCACGCATCCCCGGGTCACGCGCAGCCGCCTTGATTTCCAACAGACCATCTTCGATCTCAGGGACTTCCAATTCAAACAGCTTCATGATGAAGCCTGGGGCTGTGCGCGAAAGGATCAGCTGTGGCCCACGCACCGTCCGGTCGATTTTCATCAGCCAGGCGCGAACCCGGTCACCCGGACGTAGATTCTCGCGGGGGATCATCTGATCACGCGGCAGCAGGGCCTCGATACGCCCGGCTTCAACAATTGCGTTCCCCCGTTCCATACGCTTGATCGTACCCGTAACGAGGTGTTCCTTGCGCTCAAGAAAATCGTTGAGAATCTGCTCGCGCTCGGCATCACGTATCTTCTGCATGATGACCTGCTTGGCAGCTTGTGCGCCAATGCGACCAAAATCGACCGGCTCCAGTGTTTCCTCGATGTAATCGTCCAGTGCGACATCTGGGATCTGCTCGCGGGCATCGATCAAGCCGATCTGGCTTTCGTCGTTCTCGACCAGCTCATCCGGCATCACCAGCCAACGCCGATAGGCTTCGAAATCTCCTGTTTCGCGGTTGATCTCAACCCGGACATCGGCATCATCGTGAATTTTCTTCTTCGTCGCCGAAGCGAGTGCCATTTCGAGCGCAGTAAATACGATGTCCTTGGAAACGTTCTTCTCGCGTGACAGGGCATCCACCAGCAGCAACAGATCGCGACTCATTTAGTTCTCCGCACTTTCTTTCTTGCAAAATTCAAAACTTCGGAACCAGACGCGCCTTGTCAATCTGCGCCAGCGGGACTTCAAATTCCTGTTCCCCACTGGACAGCAAGACCTTCTCGTCACGCACCCCTTTCAGCACTCCGCTGAAATTTCGTCGCCCTTCGATGGGCAAGCGCGTGCGCACCTGAGCTTCCTGACCGGCGAACCGTTCAAAATCCGCCACTTTTTTCAAGGCCCGATCCAGCCCCGGCGACGAAACCTCCAACCGGTCGTAATCGATGTTTTCCACCATGAACAAGCGGGTCAGGTGATTGCTGACTTTTGCGCAATCTTCAACGGCGATTCCTTCGGGCCGATCGATAAATACCCGTAACAAACGCGCACGCGGACTCGTTTCGAAATCGACGAGTTCATAACCCAGCCCCGTGACGGCCTGCTCGATGACATCAATCAGCTGCATGAAGCTCCATTCCGGCAACACAAATAAAAAATGGGCGAAACGCCCATCCACCTTGTTTCAGCCTGCTCATGCCACACATGACTGAAACGATCGGAAAATCCAGGTCCAAAGACTACGACTACGCGCCAACTACGCTAGACCACGCAAAATTACGCAACGGATAACAACCCAATTACCCCATTACTCAATCCACCTGATCCACAGCAACTATTCCGCAGCCTCTCAACCTTCAAGAACGCACTAAAACAAGCCCCATCCGAACCACGACTTGCCGCAATTCAGTTAAGCCGCAGGATTATATCGGTTCAAGCGTTATAGAGCAAACGGCTTGCTGCTGAAACGGCCAGAGAGGCCTACACATCATGCCGCTCAGAACAAATCATCCAGGCCCTCATTACCGATCCCCGGCGGAAGCCGCCCATGCTGCTCACTGAAGGCCTGCAACAGCTCGCTTTCTCGCTGACTGTAAAAATGGGCGATTTCGATATCAAAAAAGTAGATTTTTGCCCCTTCATCACGCGTTAGCAAGTCCACAAGAGCTTGCTGCAAGTGAGGAACCCCTTTGATGTCAATGATCTGCTTGCTGGCATCCAGAAGGAAATACACCCCCGATTCAGTCGGAGTGGCATGAACCTGCCGCGCCTCGAACCGTCGCCAAGACTCCGGCGGTAAAAAAGGACCGTTACCCCGAATTTCATGAATCGTATTGCACTTAAGACAACGCTGTCCCTCGGCCATCGCCGCCTTGGCCGGATACACCGATTCGATCTCTTCCCAACCGGGTCGCTGGCCTGAAACCGGAGCCCGTCTGGGCGGCAAAACGAGCCGACGTTGATTGAAACCTTCCTCCCGACCAAACCAAGGTGCCGTCTGACGGTCACCCTCCTCAGCATCGAGCAGCGTCTCCTCGATGTCGCCATCCCCACCCAGATAAATATCCATCGTGCTGGCGGCCTGTCGCCCCTGCGCGACGGCTTCGATGAGGCTGGATGGCCCAGTGACGATGTCGCCTCCGGCAAAAAGCCCTTTCTTCCCATTCAGCTTTCCATCCGGACCAACCAGGATGCGTCCACGGTCATCGAGTTCGACCCCCGACAAGGGCTGTCCCTGCTGGCCGGTGGCCATGATGAGCAGCGAAGTCGGGCTCTTGGATTCACTTTCCGGAACGGTTTCAAGATGTCGCCGACCCAAGGCGTCCGGTCGGCTTTTCCGGGTTTTCTTCCAGATGACTTCAATCGTGCCGTTTTCATCCAACCGAATATGCTGAGGTTGATGCTGAAAGCTTGCCCGCCCCCCTTCAAGCAACAGGTCTTCGAGTTCACCGGCTTGCGCGGACATCTCCTCTTGGCTTCGTCGGTAAATTAGCGCGACCTCATCGTCAGTCAACCGCAGGGCACTGCGCGCCGCGTCGCAAGCTACATCCCCTCCGCCGACCACCGTCACCGAGCCAGACAGCGTGACCATTCGCCCTTCTGCCACGTCCCGCAAAAAATCGATGCCATCGACCACTCCTGGCAAGCCTGCCCCCTCCACGTCCGGCCTCAAGCCTTTCTGTGCACCCGTCGCAATGAAGACCGCCTCAAACCCTTGCGCAAGTAAGCGCATGGGGTCTGCGACCCACTCGTTGAAACGGAAGCTCACTCCCAGAGCCGCCACTTCGGCCACCTCATTCTCAATGATTTCGCGTGGCAAACGATAAGCCGGAATACCATACCGCGCCATGCCACCCGCTTTGGATTGCGCTTCGAAAACAGTGAGATCGTGACCCTTCTTGGCAAGATAAAAAGCTGCCGTCAAACCGGCTGGCCCAGCACCAATCACGGCCACGCGCCGCCCTGTCGGCTTCTCCCTTCTTTGCAAGGCACGCCAACGACCATCGTCATGTTCGGCCGCAATGCGCTTAAGACTCCGAATCGAGAGCGGATCATCCAGATTTCCCCGACGACAATCGCTTTCGCAAGGCGCGTAACAGGCCCGACCGAGAATGCCCGGGAAAGGCAGTTTTTCACGCACCACGGCATTGGCCTGTGCAAAACGCCCCAGACCCGCCAGTTGGACATAGCGCGGCACATCGATTCCCGCCGGACAAGCTTGCGTACAGGGCGCAGATTCGGCTTGTCGCTGCTGCGCCGTTATCGTTCGGTCCAACAGGGCCCCCGTCGGACAAACTTCAACGCAGGCATTGCAGAATTTGCATCCCGACTCGATCAGCGTTTCAGCGATGGGGCCAACCCAGGTCCGGCCATTCGTGTTCTTGACCTCAAGACAAGCAACACCCCGTACTTCATTGCAAGCGACAAGACAGCGTCGACAATCGATGCAAAGGTTGTAATCGAGATCGTAAAAAGGGCCATCCTTGACGATGGGCAAGCGGTTACAGGCCGGATCGTACTCAGGGGTTGAATCGGGAATGACGACGTAATCCGCCACCTTCCGCAATTCGCAATGGCTCATGATGGAGCAACAACGTTCCTCGACCTTGTTGTTGAAACAGCACATGACCCTACTGCATCCATCGCGCTGCGGACAAGTCAGGCAGACATGAGGGTGATGTTCGAGTATCCGCGCCAGAGCATCCTGTCGCGCCGATTGCAGAACGGCACTGTTCGTTGCGACCCGCAGACCTGGCTTCACAGGCAACATGCAAGCCTTCTGCAAGCCGGGCTCGCCTTCCACTTCAATCACGCAAAGACCGCAATCGCCACCTGTGGTTTGCACGGAAGACGGCATCCCTGGATGAAAACACAGGGCCGGGATATAAAAACCGGATTGCGCAGCGGCTTGAAGAACAGTCAGGTCGGCGGGGGCAGCACAATGCTTTCCATCCACCCAGAACCCGACCACAGGGACATCCTCCCGCTTCTTTCCGGGATGAACACGGTAGAAGGTGATGGGGCTTATCGAATCCATGCAAGGAAAAACCGGAGGAAACACGTCGGCTCCGGCGTCCTTCAGACAGGGCTTTCCCGTTTCAGGAAAGCCCTGAGTCTTCCGTCAGGAAGCGGCGGGCGTTTCGGCCACAGCCGCCTTCATCGACAGGCGCACCCTGCCCTTGTCATCGGTTTCGATGACCTTGACCTTCACGATCTGCCCTTCCTTCAGGTAATCAGAAACGGCATTGACGCGCTCATTGGCGATCTGCGAAATGTGCAGCAAACCATCCTTGCCGGGCAAGAGGCTGACAATGGCACCGAAATCCAGCAGGCGCAGCACCGTACCTTCATAGATGCGGCCCACCTCGACTTCCGCCGTGATGTCTTCGATGCGTTTCTTCGCGGCTTGCGCTGCATCAGAGCTAACGGAAGAAATCGTGATCGTGCCATCATCCTCGATATCGATGACCGCACCGGTTTCTTCGGTCAGCGCGCGAATGACCGCACCGCCCTTGCCGATTACATCCCGAATCTTTTCCGGGTTGATCTTCATGGTGATCATGCGCGGCGCATAGGTCGACACTTCCTCGCGGTGGCCAGACATCGACTGCTGCATCATGCCCAGGATGTGCAAGCGGGCTTGCTGGGCCTGCGCCAGGGCGACTTGCATGATTTCCTTGGTGATGCCCTGAATTTTGATGTCCATCTGCAGCGCAGTGATCCCGGTTTGCGTTCCCGCCACCTTGAAGTCCATATCGCCCAGATGATCTTCATCGCCCAGAATATCGGTCAGCACAGCGAAACGGTTGCCTTCCTTGATAAGACCCATGGCAATACCAGCCACATGGGCCTTGAGCGGAACGCCTGCATCCATCAGGGCCAACGAGCCGCCACAAACGGAAGCCATCGAACTGGAACCGTTGGATTCTGTGATTTCGGAAACGACGCGAACGCTATAACCGAATTCTTCCGCCGAGGGCAGTACGGCGATCAGGGCACGCTTGGCCAGACGACCATGGCCGATTTCACGACGTTTTGGAGTACCGACGCGCCCGGTTTCACCGGTGGCGAAGGGAGGCATGTTGTAGTGAAGCATGAAGCGGTCACGATATTCGCCTTGCAGTGCATCGATAATCTGCTCATCGCGCCCCGTACCCAGCGTGGCCACGACCAAAGCCTGGGTCTCACCCCGGGTGAAGAGCACGGAACCGTGGGTACGCGGCAGGACTCCGTTACGGATGGCGATGGGGCGAACGGTGCGCGTATCACGGCCGTCAATGCGAGACTCACCATTGAGAATCTGGTTACGGACGATCTTCGCTTCGAGATCGAAAATGTGGTTCTTGACGACGTTCTCATCCGCCGCATTTTCACCCTCGCAAAGTGCTGCAACCACCTTTGCGCCGATTTCACGCGTTTTCAGGGTGCGAGCCTGCTTCTGGGTGATGCGATAGGCTTCACGCAACTCGGCCTCCGCCAGTTCGGCGATTTTTGCGATGAGGGCTTCATCCTTCGCAGGAGGCTGCCAATCCCACTCGGGCTTACCGGCCACTTCGACCAATTCGTTGATTGCATTGATGGCGGCCTGCATCTGCTCGTGACCAAACACCACGGCACCAAGCATCACTTCTTCGGGCAGCTGTTGCGCTTCCGATTCAACCATCAACACCGCCGCTGCCGTACCGGCCACAACCAGATTGAGCTGGCTGTCCTTCAGCTGTGAGAAAGTCGGGCACAGCACATACTGGCCGTTGATGTAGCCCACACGCGCCGCACCGATCGGCCCGGCAAAGGGCACACCGGAGATAGCCAGCGCAGCCGATGCACCAATCATCGCCGGGATATCCGGATCAATTTCCGGATTGCTCGACATGACGGTAACGATGACCTGCACTTCGTTGGTAAAACCCTCCGGAAACAGCGGGCGGATGGGGCGATCGATCAGACGAGAAGTCAGCGTTTCCTTCTCCGAAGGACGACCTTCGCGCTTAAAGAACCCCCCGGGAATACGACCGGCCGCATAAGTCTTTTCCATGTAGTCCACGGTCAGCGGGAAAAAATCCTGGCCCGGCTTGGGCTGAGGTTGAGCCACAACCGTCGCCAACACCACCGTATCTTCCATATTGACCAGCACGGCACCGCCTGCCTGACGGGCGATTTCACCGGTTTCCAGCGTGACGCTGTGCGCGCCATAGGCAAAAGTCTTTTTATTGGAATTCAGTTTCAGCTCGTTCAAAATCCTATCCTTTCATCATTCACAGACCCATGAGGGAATTCGCCTTATCGGCCAAACGCCCCTTCCGGGCTAATGGAAACGCAAGCGCGCAAACAATCCCGTTATGCGATGCAACACACAAAGCTCAATGCACAATGCACAATGCCCAATGCACAACACAAAACGGAACAACCCGCCGCAAACGCCACAATCCTTCTTCATTCAACAACGGTTCCAGCCTGAAAAACGGCTGAAAATGAAAATGCCGGTGCAACCTCAAAGGCTGCCACCGGCAAATGCTTCACGCCTGTCCGAATTCACGTCCTGTCGCATGAATGCAGGCTGTACTCATACAACAAAACCTGGGCGGGCCGCCTTCAGCACCACGGCAAATTCCTCCGCCGCCCGCCAGCACAGCCTCCTTCGCCACCTTATGCCCGCCAGGAAAACGGCACGGGCCAGATTACTTGCGCAGACCGAGGCGACCGATCAGCTCGCGATAGCCATCCACATTCTTGCGCTTCAGGTAGTCGAGCAGCTTGCGACGCTGATTCACCATCATCAGCAGGCCACGACGGGAGTGATGATCCTTGACGTTCGCCTTGAAATGGCCGGTCAAACCGTTGATGCGTGCTGTCAGCAGCGCAATCTGAACCTCGGGGGAGCCCGTGTCGCCCTGGGCGCGCTGATAATCGCTAACGATCTTTGCCTTTTCAGCAGTAGAAATTGCCATCTTCGTTTCTCTTGTCAGGTTTCTTGGAAAGCGGCGGATTATATTGAACATCGGTTTATTGTTCAACCAATTCAGCACACCCCTTCACCAACTATGCGACAAGGCCGCCAAAGGACAGACTCTCGTGCAGGGCAAATGGCTGTAGCCGGATGCCGGCTTGCAGGCCGAGCATTCGCTTCCCAATGAACGTCGTTTCGGCTCAACGACCTGCACCACCTCCTCCTCGTAATCATCGACGATCCGTTCAAACAAGCCTTGGGAGCAGGCCGTAATACAGGGTTTTTCCACACATTGCACGCAGCAATCCGTATCAATCCGGATGTAATAGGTTCCCGAACCATCCTGATATCCGTAATTGGCAATCATCCTTACGTCTCCCACTTTTTCAGTTCAGGTCGCCTGTTTCTGTAGCAAGGTATCGGCGAACAGGGCCGCTCCCAGCGCACCAGCAATCTGGCTATCGTAGGGTGAGTCAACTGAACGCACACCCAGCAATTTCTCGATACGTCGAACGACACCCTGGTTTTTGGCAATGCCGCCCGTGATGTAAAAATCGCCCTCGACGCCGACCCGTTCGATCAAGGCCACCACTCGTTCAGCCATGGCCTGACAGTACGCTGCGATGACCTTGTTCTTGGTGTAACCCGCCTTCAGCATGCCCAAGGCTTCCGATTTGGCAAACACGACGCAGATGGAAGACACCGCCGGGGGCTCCTCGTCGATCTCGAAGGAACGCGGCCCCAGCTCGCTGATGGGAATCTGCATCAGATCCGCAATCACCTCCATGCCCCGGCCAGTTCCGGCTGCACATTTATCGTTCATCAGGAACTGGGTCACCTTTCCACGCGCATCGCAGCGGATCGCCTTGCAGTCCTGCCCGCCCATATCGAGCAGTGTCCGGACGGTGGGCCCCGCCATGTAATTCGCGCCGCGAGCATGGCAGGCAATCTCAGTCAGGGATTTATGCGAAAACGGTACATTGACCCGGCCATAGCCCGTCCCAACGACATAACGAAGATCGGACAAACCCATACCACATCGGTCGAGCACCCCCTGAATGGCGCGCTGTGCGGAATCCGGACTGTTGTTGCCCGTGCGGGTACTGTGATAGCCGAAGAGCTTTCCATCCACGCAGACCACGGCCTGGGAGCTGACCGAACCGACATCGACACCGGCTGTCACCCGGCTGGCGGCGCGCCAATCGATCGAATCATCCACCCAACAGCTTTCGGCCCAACGCCAGTATTCCTTCTTTTCCACCCGAATCACTCCATGCAATCACGCGGCAAGCTCTCGATACGAACCATTTCGCGCAAGTCCCGACCTTCCGGTGCGATTTGCAGATCACGAAACTTGCGCGCGGACACCAACACCCGCGATTCCAGCGAAACCAGAGACTGGTTATAAGCCTGCGTCGCCTGCCCGAGATGCTTGCCCAGTTGCCCCCAATGTTCACTCAGCACGCACAGCCGTTCGTAAAGCTCTTTGCCCAGCAAGGTCACCTGATGAACATTTTCCGCCAGAGCATCCTGTTTCCAGCCATAGGCAACGGCCCGCAGCAAGGCAATGAGCGTCGTCGGCGTTGCGAGAATCACATTCTGCTGCGTTCCCGCTTCGATCAAGGAAGGGTCTGCTTCCAGTGCTGCACTGAAAAACATTTCGCCCGGCAGAAACAGCACAACGAACTCCGGCGAGGGTTGAAACTGTGCCCAGTAAGATTTTCGTCCCAGGCGGCTCACATGATCACGAACATGACGCGCATGATCGGCCAGTTTTTGCTGGCGCACTGTTTCGTCCTGAGCCTCCAGCGCATCGAGATAGGCCGCCAACGGCGTTTTTGCATCGATCACGACCTGTTTGCCGCCCGCCAGACGCACCACCATATCCGGACGTAACGCGCCTTCCTCCGTCGCCACGCTCTCCTGCTCGATAAAATCACAATGCTCGAGCAAGCCAGCCATTTCCACGACCCGTTTCAACTGCAACTCGCCCCATCGGCCACGCGTCTGCGGCGCGCGCAAGGCCCGGACGAGATTCGCGGTCTCGCGCCGCAACTGTCCCTGCGATTCGTTGAGCCCCCGAACCTGTTCCGTCAACATGGAATAAGCCTCGACACGGGATTTCTCGATGTGCTGAACCTGCTGGGCAAACTGATCCAGGCCATTCCTGATCGGCCCCAGCATGGATTCGATCGCCTGCTGCCGCTGGCTCAAATCCCCACGCGCACCTTCCTGATATTTTTCCAAGGCAAGCTGCGCCAGCTCAAGAAAAGTCGTGCTGTTACGCTGCAAAGCCTCGGCAGACAGCCCCTTGAACGTCTCCAGCAAAGTCAGGCGCGCCTCTTCAACCGCCCGGGCTTTTTCCTCGGCCAAACGCTGCTCTTGCGCTAACGAAGCCTTGAGCCGCGCCTCGCTGATGCGCAATTCCCCCAGATCATGCCGAAGATTGTCGGCGGCATCCTGGGCATCGAGCCACTGTTCCCGAAGGCGCAGCAATTCCTCCTCACGCGCCGCAAGACGCTGAGCCAAGCCTGCCGTCTCTTTTTCCACTTCAAGACGCTCCATCCGCCGTGCGAGCGACACACGCGACCAAGCCAGCCCGCCGACGACCGCAGCCGAAAGCAACGCCCCACCCAGAAAAGACCAGATCGTGCTATCCAACAAGCTCACCCGTCCAAACAAAGCAGGACGTTCCGGCCCGGAACGATGAAAACAGTGCCATGGTGCCCAGGAGAGGACTCGAACCTCCACGCCTTACGACGGCAGGACCTAAACCTGCTGCGTCTACCAATTTCGCCACCTGGGCGCACCCGTTGAAACCGGCATTCTATCCAAATCGCCCCTATACTGGCAGCTTTCCGTTTTCCGGCCCTGCCTGCACGCGCGTCATGCCGATCGACGACAACGTGCCACTCGAGCACTGCGACACGCACTACGAAAATTTTCCTGTCGCCTCCTTCCTGCTACCGCCTGCCTTGCGCGCGCCGGTGATGGCGATTTACCGCTACGCCCGTACCGCCGACGACATCGCCGACGAAGGCGAATATCCGGCAGATGAACGCATGCGCCGCCTGGATAGCTACGCACAACAGCTAAACCGCATCGCATCGGGCGAAACGCCGAACGACCCAATTTTCGGGCCGCTGGCCAAGGCCATCCACCAGCACGAGTTACCGATCCCCTTGCTTCACGACCTGCTCGACGCTTTCCGGCAGGACATCGTCAAAGTGCGCTACACGACTTACGAAGAACTGCTCGACTATTGCCGTCGTTCGGCCAACCCGATCGGCCGCCTGCTGCTTCGGCTTTACCGCGCAGAATCGCCCGAGCAGCTCGCCTGGTCCGATGCCATCTGCACCAGTCTGCAACTCATCAATCACTGGCAGGATGTCTTCATCGACATCCATAAAACACCGGGGCGCATCTACTTACCACAAAAAGAACTCCAACGATTTGGCGTAACCAAGGTGCAGATCTTCGACGGCCAGACGGATGGCCACTGGCGCGAGATGATGCACTTTCAAGTCCAGCGCGCCCGCGAACTCATGCTCTCGGGCAAGCCACTGGGGCGCAGCCTGCCAGGCCGCATCGGTCTGGAACTGCGCCTCATCATGGCCGGAGGTCTGCGCATTCTCGACAAGATCGAAGCCGTCCACTACGACGTTTTTCGGCGGCGTCCCGTTCTGCGGCCCTGGGATTGGCCCCTGTTGTTCTGGCATGCAACAAGGCTTTGAACCCATGTCCCTGACGCTGCCCCAGGCCCACCAGTACTGCCGGGAACGCACGGCAGCCAGCGGCTCGAGCTTCGCCGCCAGCTTCCGCTTTCTCGAACCGCGCCGTCGGCGGGCCATCACGGCCTTCTATGCCTTTTGCCGGGAAGTCGATGATATCGTCGATGACCAACCTGACCCGAACCTGGCACGCGACCAGCTTGAAGACTGGCGGCGCGAGATCGACGCCCTTTACACCGGCCATCCCACGCACCCGGTCACCCTGGCCCTGCAAGAAGCACTCGAACATTTCAATCTGCCCGCAGAACATCTGCATGAACTCATCGACGGCATGGAAATGGATATCGACCATCAAGGCTATGCTGACTTCAAAAGCCTGCACCTTTACTGCTACCGCGTGGCCAGCGTCGTCGGGCTCGTGGCCGCGGAAATTTTCGGCTACCGCGACCGTCGGACGCTCAAATACGCCCACGACCTCGGCCTTGCCTTCCAGCTCACCAACATCCTGCGCGACGTTGGTGAAGACGCAAGGCGGGGACGTATCTATCTCCCGCAAGACGAGCTCGACCGTTTCCAGGTTCGCCGCGAAGACCTCCTTGCCGGGCGTTACACCGAAAACTTCCGCAAGCTAATGACCTTTCAGATCGAACGGGCGAAACAAACTTACGCCCAGGCACTCGCCCAGCTACCCAATTGCGACCGCAAGGCTCAATGTGCCGGGCTCATCATGGCCGCCATCTACCGCCGTCAGCTCGACGAAATCGAGCGTCAAGGCTATCGCGTACTCGACCGCCGCATTCGTCTTTCGAGCCTCACAAAACTTCGGCTGGCCCTGCAAACCTGGCTCGTCGTTCAGATGACATGAATGAGCCCAACCCCATGCGCATCGCCATCATCGGCGCGGGCTATGCCGGCATGGCCGCCGCCACGGAACTGGCTGCCCACCAGCTTCCCGTCACGGTGTTTGAAGCCTCCCGCATCCTCGGCGGACGCGCCCGCGTCGTCCAACTTCCCGAAGCCACGGTCGACAACGGCCAGCACATCCTGATCGGCGCTTATGCCCAAACGCTGCGTCTGATGAAACAAGTCGGGCTCGACCCAGACGAAGCCTTGCTACGAATCCCCCTCACGCTCGACTACCCAGGCGTTTTGCGTATCGCAGCACCCCGCCTTCCCGCCCCGCTACATCTGGCCTGGGCCCTGCTTGCTGCCAAAGGACTGAAGTGGGCCGACAAACTCGCCGCCATTCGTTTCATGCAAGCCATGAAAGCGCGCGGCTTCCAGCTCGAAAAACCCATCACACTGGCTGGGCTGCTGGACGAATGGCAGCAGCCTCCCCGCCTACGCCAATATCTCTGGGACGCACTCTGTGTGGCCGCACTCAACACCCCCACCGAAGTCGCCTGCGCCCAGACCTTCCTGAACGTCCTGCGCGACACCCTGGCCGCCGGACGCGAAGCCAGCGACCTCCTCCTGCCGCGCATCGACCTGAGCGCGCTCTTTCCCGAAGCCGCTGCCCGCCACCTCCTCCAACACAGCACCGCTGTACAAGCCCTGCGTCGGGCCACGCCTGTCCGAAAAATCACACACGATGCCGCCCTTGGGGCGTACCACCTCCACACCGACCAAAACGAGCCCGAGTCATTCACCCATGTCATCCTCGCCACGGCGCATTACCATGCGGGAAAACTGCTCGATGGCCTGCCTTATGTAGACAAACTCCAGCAACAACTCGCCGGATTCTTTTACCAGCCCATTGTCACGGCCTACCTCGCCTATCCTGAAACCGTCCGGCTACCCGGCCCCATGCTGGGCCACGCGCAAGGGCTCAGCCAATGGCTTTTCGACCGGGGCCAACTCGGTGGCCCGCCCGGCCTGCTGGCCGCCGTCATCAGCGCGGAAGGCCCCCACCTGAACCTCGACCACGACACCCTGTGCGACTGCATCGAAGAAGAAATCCGCTCCACTCACTTCCCCCGCCATTCCGCTCCACTCAATCTGCCCCGCGCACGCTGGCGCAAAGTCATCACCGAAAAACGCGCCACCTGGTCCTGCCTGCCCGGTGTTAACCGTCCTGACAACCACACGCCCATGTCCGGCCTGCTGCTGGCGGGCGACTACACGGCGGGCGACTATCCTGGCACCATCGAAATGGCCGTCCAGAGCGGCATTGCCGCTGCCCGCCTGATACGCCCCGTATCGACGTAACCCGTCCTGATCCGGCGATACCCCGCCAGGCCCGGGCTATAATCGCCGGTTTCCAAGTATTCTCAGAAAAGCGACTCCCCATGGAAGCCGAACAGCTCAACGCCATTGCCAACCACCTGACCGATCTGGCCAATCGGGGCGACGAACTCCGGAGGTATCTTTGACTTCGCTGTCAAAGAAGAAAAACTCGAAGAACTAAACCAGGCTCTCGAAGACCCCAAGGTCTGGGATGATGCCCAACGCGCCCAGGCCATGGGCCGGGAAAAGAAATCGCTGGAAGACGTGGTGCTCACACTGCGCAATTTGCGCCAGCAACTCAAAGACACCGAAGAACTTTTCGACCTCGCACGCGAGGAGGAAGACGAGGAAACGCTCCAGAGCGTGACCACTGACCTCGAAGAACTAGAAGGCATCGTGGCAGGTCTGGAATTTCGTCGCATGTTTTCCAACCCGCTCGACCCGAACAACTGCTTCATCGACATTCAGGCGGGTGCAGGCGGCACGGAAGCCTGTGACTGGGCCAGCATGTTGCTGCGCCAGTATCTACGCTATTGCGAACGTAAAGGCTTCAAGACCGAACTGCTCGAAGAAACGCCCGGCGACGTCGCTGGCATCCGCAGTGCTTCCATCAAGGTCGAAGGCGAATATGCCTATGGTTTCCTGCGCACGGAAATCGGCGTTCATCGCCTCGTCCGGAAAAGCCCTTTCGATTCCTCGGGAGGCCGCCACACGTCCTTCGCCAGCGTCTTCGTCTATCCGGAAGTCGATGACTCTATCGAAGTTGACATCAACCCGGCCGATTTGCGGATCGATACCTTCCGCGCCCAGGGTGCCGGTGGTCAGCACATCAACAAGACCGACTCTGCCGTTCGCATCACCCACGCCCCCTCCGGCATTGTCGTCCAGTGCCAGAACGACCGATCACAGCACCGCAACAAGACCGAAGCCATGGCCATGCTGAAATCACGTCTCTTTGAAATCGAACTTCGCAAACGTCAGGCCGAAGCGGACAAGCTCGAAGCAGGCAAGACCGACGTGGGCTGGGGGCATCAGATCCGTTCCTATGTACTGGATCAAAGTCGCATCAAGGACCTGCGCACCCACGTTGAAATTTCCAACACACAAAAAGTGCTCGACGGCGATCTGGACCCCTTTATCGAAGCCAGCCTGAAGCAAGGCATCTGACCCGCTCACCCGGCCAGTGACAGCATCGCAATGCACACCGCCGCCCCGGCAAACCAGACCACCGAACGCAGGATGCCAAAGTTGAGCAGGTAGACGGCGATATAAACGATGCGGATGCCGATAAAACTCATCGCCAGCGTGTCGATCGTCGCCTGATTCGCCTGCGCCTGCTGGGCCAGAATGACCGCCGCGATGAACAGCGGCAGGGCCTCGAAACCGTTCATCTGCGCAGCATTTGCCCGCTGATGCCAGCCCGTCAGGCGGGCTTCCCACTCGCGGGGATGGTTGTTGTCATAACGTTGCGAACGATCGGCCGCACGAAACAGACTGGCCTTCGCGAGTGCGATGGTTCCCGGAGGCAACAAGCAGGCAGCCAGCACACACCAGTTTGCGATCGTCATGGTTTTCTCCTGAGAAAGTTAAGGGGCGAAGCATACAGGATGCCGCACTGCGCATCCTTGCGCCAGCGTGCCAGAATAGCAGCATGAAAACCCCCTTCCTGATACGTCTGCCCGCCCGCTATCTTGGTTGGGCCATCTGCGCACTGCTCGCCCTCCTCTGCCTGCTGGCGACGATCCAAGATGCTTTCTGGTACTGGCCAGCGGGCCTCTTTGGTCTGCTCACACTCGTTGGCTGGATCGACTATCGACAACCTCATCAGGCCATCCGGCGCAACTATCCGGTGCTCGCTCATTTCCGTTTTTTCTTTGAATACATCCGCCCGGAAATCCGCCAGTATTTTGTCGAATCGGAGTCCGAAGAACTCCCCTTTTCCCGTGCGCAGCGATCCATCGTCTATCAGCGCGCCAAACAGGCTTCCGACAAACGCCCCTTCGGCACGCTGCTGGATGTCTATGACACCCGCTACGAATGGATCAATCACTCCATCACGCCCAGTCAGATCGAAAGCCCGGATTTCCGCATTGAAATCGGCGGGCCTGACTGCACCCAACCTTATTCCGCCAGTGTGTTCAACATCTCCGCCATGAGCTTTGGCGCGCTTTCCGCCAACGCCATCCTCGCGCTCAATGCCGGTGCAGCTCGCGGCAATTTCTACCACGACACCGGCGAAGGCTCAATTTCGTGTTACCACCGGGTTCATGGCGGCGATCTGACCTGGGAAATTGCCAGCGGCTATTTTGGCTGCCGGGATGAAAAGGGACGATTCAACGAAGAAAAATTCGTTGAAAACGCCCGGTCGCCGCAGGTCAGGATGATTGAAATCAAACTCTCGCAGGGTGCAAAACCCGGGCAAGGCGGGATGTTGCTGGCGGCCAAGGTCACCCCCGAAATCGCACAAGCACGCGGCGTTCCGATGGGTGAGGACTGCATCTCGCCCCCCGCCCATTCCGCCTTTTCCACACCACTCGAACTCATCACTTTCGTCGAGCGTCTTCGCCAGCTTTCGGGCGGCAAGCCGGTCGGCATCAAGCTGGCCATCGGCCACCCCTGGGAATGGTTCGCCATCGTCAAAGCCATGCTGGAAACCGGTCTGCTGCCGGATTTCATCGTCGTCGACGGCGGCGAAGGTGGAACAGGGGCCGCGCCGCTCGAATTCACCGACCATGTCGGTGCACCGCTGCGCGATGCCCTGATGCTCGTCCACAACACACTGGTCAGCACGAATCTGCGCAGCCGCATCCGGATTGGAGCTTCGGGCAAAATCATCACCGCCTTCGACATGGCACGAACCATGGCTATCGGTGCGGACTGGTGCAATACCGCGCGAGGTTTCATGTTTGCGCTGGGCTGCCTGCAGGCCCGCGTCTGTCACACGGGAGAATGCCCGACCGGCGTAACCACGCAAGACCCGCTTCGCATGCGCGCACTCGACGTCAACGACAAGACAGCCCGCGTTCACCAATACCACCAGAACACGCTCGTCGCACTTCAGGAACTACTTTGCGCGGCGGGGCTCAAGCACCCTTCCGAACTGGGGCCTGAACACATCATTCGCCGCATTTCGGAAACCGAAGTGCAATCCCTCGCTACCGTTCATCGCTGGACGGCTCCGGGAGAACTGCTGATCCCCGGCCATACCCCGGAACATGCTCTCTTCCGTCTGTTCTGGGCCGATGCCCGTTCGGACAGTTTCGCACCGCCGCCTTCCGTCATGCAGCGGCGTTCCAACCGCTCGCATTGATCTTTTCTGTCTGTTTCAAGCCCCCCCTCATGAATCATCCTCACCCTTTGCATCGCCTTGCATCGCTGATCCTTTTCCTCGTTACGGCCCTGCTTTCATCCGGCCCGGCTTCGAGTACCGAACCGGTCAAGACCATACGATGGGTTTTTTCCGCTGCCGAAACCGGCTTTGACCCGGCGGGGGTGCATGATTACTACTCAGGCACAGTCATCGAGGCCCTCTTTGAAACGTTGCTGACCTACGACTATCTGGCGCGCCCCGCCAAACTCGTCCCCCTTACTGCCGAGGCTTTGCCCGAAGTTTCTGCCGATGGCAAGGTGTGGATACTTCGCATCAAGCCCGGCATCCGTTTCGCCCCAGACCCGGTCTTTGGCAACAAGGCTCGCGAGCTGACCGCCGGAGATTACGTCTATTCGCTCAAGCGACTGATCGACCCAGCCGTGCACTCCCCCTACAGCTTTCTCGTTGAACGCAAATTCGTCGGGCTCGATGATCTGGCGCAGCGGGCTAAAAAATCCGGGAAATTTGATTATGAAACACGCATTCCGGGCATCGAGGCTCTGGATCGCTACACGCTACGCCTGCAGCTGACCGAGGTCGACCACAATCTCGCTTACATGCTGGCCTTTCCCCAGACCAGTGCCGTCGCCCGCGAAGCCATCGAAAAATACCGTGACGAAACCGGCCGGGCCATGGCTCATCCGGTCGGAACCGGCCCATTTCGTCTGACCCAATGGACACGCGGCTCGAAGATCATTCTGGAGGCTAATCCAGCCTATCGTGGAATGATCTGGAATTTTGAAGCGGACAAAGACCCTGAAAGCCAGCGCATCGTCGCGCAGATGAAAGGCAAACGCATGCCCATCATCCAACGGGTTGAAATCGCCGTGATGGAAGAAGATCAGTCACGTTGGCTAGCCTTTCAGAACGGAGAAATCGACGTGATGAACATGGACGGCCCACTGGCACCGCGCGCGCTGGGCGGAAAGACAGGTGAGCAGCCCGATCAACTTCGTCCGGAACTCATACAGCGCGGCGTGCAGCTCTCCCGTATCGTCGATCCAGAAGTCGTCTATCACTACTGGCAATGGAATGACCCGGTCGTTGGTGGCCTGGGCAAGCCGCAGATTGCCTTGCGGCGCGCACTGGCCATGGCCTACGACGTGGCCGAGGAAATTCGCGTCGTCCGCAATGGCCAGGCTATCGCCCTCGATTACCCCATCCCGCCCGGCGTAGTCGGCCATGATGCCTCCTGGCGAAGCACGGTCACCCATGACGTAGCCACCGCCAATGCCCTGCTCGATCATTTCGGTTACCGCAAAAACAAGGACGGCTGGCGCACTCTGCCTGATGGCAAACCTTTCGCCATCCGCTACGCCAGCCGCCCGGATTCCACGGGCCGTCTGCAGGAAGAAACCTGGAAAAAGGCGTTCGACAGCCTCGCCATTCGCATGGAGTCTCTGAAAGCCCCTTTCCCGGATCTACTGAAGCAGGAAAAGCAGTGCAAGCTGCAGATGCGAACCGCCGGATGGATTGCAGACTACCCCGATGGCGATAATTTCATGCAGCTGCTCTATGGCCCACGCACCGGCCAAAGCAATGCCGGTTGCGTAAAAATTCCAGAATACGACCGGCTCTATGAGCAATCCCGGCAACTCCCTGCCGGCCCCGAGCGCGACCGGCTCTACCGAAAGATGGCGCGAATCATCGAGTTTTACGCGCCCTGGCGGCTTGATCTCGCCCGGGTCCGCAACATGCTCGTCCAACCCTGGGTGCAAGGCTACCGAAAACATCCCATCCTCCATGCCGAATGGCTCTACATGGACATCGACGACCAACGAAAGCCTGCACGATGAAAACCGCCCTACCTTTGCGCTTCTCTGCTCTTTATATCCTCAGCCTCCTTTTTTCAGAGGGTCTTTTTGCCGCGCCGAAGACACTGCCCCATCCACCTTCCCCACCCGCACTCCCGATCTGGGACGCTCCCGCACTAAAACGGGTCTGTACCGAAGGTCTGGAAGCCTTGCAGCAGCATGTACGTCTACTGGAGCTAAAGCCCCTTGACACCCAGGATACGCGCTTTCTGGCCGACCTGAATGCCCTGCAAATCCAGCAGGAAGACGTCGAAGGGCCGGTCTATCTGCTCAACAATGTCTCACCCGACCCCGAAGTGCGACAAGCCGCCGAGGCCTGCCTGCTGAAATACAACGATTTCTCCAGCAATCTCTTCCAAAATACCGCGCTCTACCAGCGCATCCTGGCCGTTCAACCCAAAGACGACATCGACGCCAAACTGCGTCAGGACTTGCTGGATGCCTTCGAAGACACGGGGGTTGCCCTGCCGGAAGCCCAACGCAAGCGCATGAAACAGATTCTCGAAAAGCTGGAAATCATCCGTCAGCACTTTTCCCGCAATCTGCGCGACGATAAAACCCGTCTGACCTTCACCCTCCAGGAAGCCGAAGGTCTGCCACAAGCTTACCTCGACCGTGCCATGCGTGATGCCGAAGGCCGTCTGCGACTGAGCTTCGACTATCCGGATTACGTCCCCTTCATGGAAAACGCGAAGGACGGCGAGGCTCGGCGTCGTTATCAGGCAGCCTATACCCGCCGCGGTGGCGAGCAGAATATCGCGCTGCTCGACGAAACGCTGCAATTACGACGTGAAATGGCCGCACTCTTCGGTTTCAAGAGCTACGCAGAATTTGTTACACGCCGCCGCATGGTCGGCAATCCGGCCTTGGCCAACCGCTTTCTCGATGAAGTCCTGGCGCAAGTGCGCAATGGCGAGTTACACGATCTCGAAGAGCTACGTCGTGCCAAGGCTGAAGAACAAGGTCGCAGCCTTGCGCAAACCCGGATCGAACGCTGGGACGTGGCCTACTATCAGGAACGGATCAAACGCCAACGCTACGATATCGATCAGGAAGCCTTGCGCCGATATTTCCCGGCCGAAGCCTCGATCGCCTGGGCACTAAGTCTTTCAGCCCAGCTCTACGGCCTGCGCTTTGAAGCCCGCCCCGTCCAAACCTGGCACCCGGATGTCCGGCATTACGATGTCCTTGATGCCACCCATGGCGATTATCTGGGCAGCATCTATCTCGATCTCTATCCGCGTGAAGGCAAATACACCCACGCGGCCGCTTTCGGCGTCCGTGGAGCCAGCCGCCTGAGCAATCGCACCCCGATTTCCGTGCTCGTCACCAATTTCAATCGTCAGGGACTCGATTTCAACGAACTGGAAACCCTGATGCACGAATTCGGTCATGTCCTGCATGGTGTGCTTTCGCGCACCCGCTACGCGGCACAGGCCGGCACCAGCGTCGAGACCGATTTCGTCGAAGCCCCCTCGCAAATGTACGAGGAATGGGCGCACAAGCTCGAATCCGTCCGGCAAATTGCCCATCACTGCAAAGACTGCCCGACCGTAGACGCCGCGATGATGGAACGGCTCAATGCCGCCCGAAAATTTGGCCGCGGCATCCGTTACGCCCGCCAGCATCTCTACGCCAGTTACGACCTGGCCCTCTACGGCCCGCGTGCGCTGAAAGCCCAACCTACCTGGGAAGCGATGGAAGCCGCCACACCACTTGGCCACACGCCTGGCACCCTTTTCCCGGCCCAGTTCGAACACATCCTGCGCGGTTACGGTGCGGGCTACTACAGCTATATGTGGTCACAAGTCCTCGCCATGGACATGCTCTCTGCTTTCGGCAACAACATCATGAACCCCACCGTGGCCGGGCGATTCCGCAAGATCATCCTCGAACGAGGCGGCGAGCGACGCGCATCAGAAATGGTGCGGGACTTCCTGGGCCGTGAACCTTCGCCCAAGGCCTTCTTCGAAGAAATTTCGGGGGAAAAAGCCGAATCCGCACCCCATTCCGACACCCCTTCCGGATCATCGGTGACCCCATAGTCCGCATTCATCAACGCGATAGTCATTCATGAATTGCACATGGATGGAGAGGCGCATACCATTCCCTTCGTCAAAGTTCAGTCTTTTCCCTCACCCAAGGAGTGCGCCATGAACCACCCCAAACTCACCACCGCTTTCGGCTGCCCGGTTGCTGACAACCAGAATACGATGACTGCCGGGGCACGCGGCCCTGTGTTGCTGCAGGATGTCTGGCTTCTGGAAAAACTGGCGCACTTTGATCGTGAAGTGATCCCTGAACGACGTATGCATGCCAAAGGGAGCGGAGCCTATGGCACATTCACCGTGACCCACGACCTTACCCGTTACACGAAGGCAAAAATATTTTCTCAAGTCGGCAAGAAAACCGATCTTTTTGCACGCTTCACCACCGTCGCAGGGGAACGTGGCGCAGCGGATGCAGAGCGTGATATTCGTGGTTTCGCCGTCAAGTTCTACACGGAAGAAGGCAACTGGGACCTGGTCGGGAACAACACGCCCGTCTTTTTCCTGCGCGACCCGCTCAAATTCCCCGACCTCAACCACGCTGTTAAACGCGACCCGCGCACGAATATGCGCAGTGCGCAAAACAACTGGGATTTTTGGACGCTGCTCCCTGAGGCTTTGCATCAGATCACGATTGTCATGTCTGACCGAGGCATTCCGGCCAGTTATCGAACCATGCACGGCTTCGGCTCACACACCTTCAGCTTCATCAATGCAGCCAATGAACGCTTTTGGGTCAAATTCCATCTTAAAAGCCAGCAAGGCGTCCAAAATCTGAGTGATGCAGAGGCTGAGGCCGTGATCGGGAAGGATCGTGAAAGCCACCAAAAAGACCTGTACGAAGCCATTGAAGGGGGTAATTTCCCGAAATGGACGCTCAAGGTTCAGATCATGCCGGAAAAAGATGCTTCGAAACTCCCTTACAACCCGTTTGATCTGACCAAAGTCTGGCCGCACAAAGACTATCCATTGCTGGAGCTTGGTGTCATGGAGCTCAACCGCAACCCGGAGAACTTTTTTGCTGAAGTTGAACAATCCGCCTTCAACCCGGCCAGTATCGTCCCCGGAATTGGCTTCTCACCCGACAAGATGCTTCAGGCCCGTCTATTTTCCTATGGGGATGCCCAGCGTTACCGGCTCGGGGTCAATCATCACCTGATTCCGGTCAATGCCCCCCGTTGCCCCGTACATAGCTATCACCGCGATGGGGCCATGCGTGTTGACGGCAATCATGGCAGTACCAAGGGCTATGAACCCAACAGCCTTGGCGTTTGGGCGGAGCAGGCTGATTTTCGCGAACCACCCTTGTCGGTCGAAGGTGCTGCGGACCATTGGAATCATCGGGCCGATGAGGATTATTTCTCCCAACCCGGAGCGTTGTTCCGGCTGATGTCTTCCGCGCAGCAGCAAATCCTGTTCGAGAATACTGCTCGCGCCATGGGTGATGTCTCACGCGAAGTCAAAATTCGCCATATACGCCACTGCCTGAAAGCGGACCCCGCCTATGGCGAGGGGATTGCGAAAGCCTTGAACATCCCTTTGGACGAAGTCCGAGAGCCTTGAGCAAAAAGCGGGCGCAACGGATGAACGATCTTTCCCTCGATAAACCGGGCTGGCTGGGGCTGCTGCAAAAGCACATGCAGCGCAATAGATCGGCCAGCCTGGGGCTCGTGCTGGGCTTGCTGGCAATACTGGTCTTGCTGGCCCAAACGCTTTTCGAGCTGACCAGTGGGCGTACCAGCCCCGGGCTGCATCTGGCGATGTGGGGTGGGATGGCCGGGTTCACGGCCACCGCGCTCGGGGCTTTACCGGCTCTGATCTGGCGCAGCCTGCCGCAAAAACTCGAAGATAGCCTCCTGGGGCTGGCAGCAGGAATGATGCTCGCCGCCAGTGCCTTCTCCTTGCTGCTACCAGGTCTGGCGGCTGGAACGGACTTGTTTGGCAGCAAGTTTCTCGGGGCGGGCATCGTGGTTTTCGGGATGATGCTGGGGGTATTGTTGATGCTGGGGCTAGATGCCTTCACGCCCCACGAGCACGACAAGACGGGGCCTTGCGGACCGGGTTACGAGCGGTGTGGTCGCATCTGGCTCTTTGTCTTTGCCATCGCGCTTCACAATCTTCCCGAAGGCATGGCCATCGGAGTGAGTTTCTCGCAGGCGGACATGCGCGTCGGTCTGCCCCTGACGACGGCTATTGCCTTGCAGGATATTCCGGAAGGGCTGGCCGTTGCGCTGGCCTTGCGGGGTGCGGGGTTTGCACCAGGGGTTTCCGTGCTGGCTGCGGCCCTGAGCGGACTGCTCGAACCACTCGGCGCGCTACTCGGTGTGGGACTGTCCAGCGGTCTGGCCTTTGCCTATCCGACCGGACTCGGTCTGGCCGCCGGAGCGATGATCTTCGTGGTGTCCCATGAAGTCATTCCGGAAACTCACCGAAATGGCCATCAAACTCCAGCCACGTTGGGGCTCATGGCAGGGTTCGCAGTGATGATGGTGCTGGATACAGCCTTGGGTTGATCTGTCCAGGCCAGAAGATCAGGAAACGTATCCAGGTATCCGGCTCTCATCCACATCGTCGATCTGCTGCGGATCAAGATGCTGTTCGGCATAGCGCAGATAGACCTTCTGACGGACGAAAACATCGAAGAGATCCGGGTCGATGTGGCCGTTTTCCTTGAATTTTCCAAGGATGAACAAAGATTCGGAAAGCGTCTTGCCAGGCTTGTAGGGCCGGTCTTTGGCGGTGAGAGCCTCGAAAATATCCGCGATACCCATGATGCGCGCCTGGATGGACATTTCTTCGCGCTTGAGTCCCTTCGGGTAACCCTTGCCGTCCATGCGTTCATGATGTCCGCCCGCAAATTCGGGAACCCGCTTGAGATGGCGTGGCCAAGGCAGGGCTTCAAGCATTTTGATGGTGGTCACGATGTGGTGATTGATGGTCTCCCGTTCCGTTGCCGTGAGCGTGCCGGCCCGGATGGTAAGGTTTTCAATTTCGTCCGCATCGAGGAAAGGAACATTCTGACCGGAAGGATTCGTCCAGCGATAGCGTTCTGCAATATCGCGCACCCTTTGCTGGTCGGCTTCGGTCATCGCCTCGCCGCCGATATTGGCATGGCGCAGGAATTCACGGTCTTCCCGTATGCGCGTCTGCAGGGCCTCGAATTCGGCCCGCTGCACTTCTCGATCGCCGCCTTCCAGGGACTTTCGCAGCCAGCCAATTTCGGCATCGCGCAGCAGGACTTCAAAACGGGTGTCGAGGGTGTGGATGCGGTCGTAGAGGGTGTAGAGCTTCGTGGCCTTGTCGACGATGTGGACCGGCGTGGTGATCTTGCCGCAGTCGTGCAGCAGACCCGCAATTTTCAGCTCGTAACGCTCCTGATCGTCCATGTGAAAATCCGCCAGCGGCCCGGTTTCCGTCGCATTGGCCGCTTCGGCCAGCATCATAGTCAGCACAGGAACCCGTTCGCAATGTCCGCCGGTGTAAGGTGATTTTTCGTCAATGGCGACGTTGATGAGGCCGATCAGGGATTCGAACAGTTTTTCGAGCTGATGTACCAGTTGCTGGTTGGTCAGGGCAATAGCAGCCTGCGAGGCCAGAGATTCAGCTAGCCGTTGATCCGACTTCGAAAAAGGCTGAACTTCCAGGGAATCGGGGGCAATGGCATTGATGAGCTGCAGGACACCGATGACCACGTTTTCGTGGTTGCGCATCGGGACGGTCAGGAAAGACCGGGAGCGGTAACCTGTTTTTTCGTCGAAGCTGCGCGTGCCGGAGAAATCGAAACCTTCGGCGTAATAGGCATCCTCGATATTGACCGTCTCGCTGTGAATCGCTGCGTACACCGCCACCATGGCGTTATTGGGCTTGCCTTTGGCATCAACAAAAGGCAGATCATGAAAATGGATCTGATTCCCGGAAGTCCCACCCAAGGCAATGCCCAGTGAGTCATTGTGCATGATGGCGAAATGCAGACCTTCCCCCTGCTCATTGACAAGATAAAGCGTCCCCCCATCTGCACGGGTGATTTTCTTGGCGGCCAGCAGGATTTTTTCAAGGAGACGGTCGATATTCCGCTCGCTGGACAAAGCCGCACCAATGGCATTGAGCTGTTCGAGTCGATGAAAAATCAGACGATCGTGTTCAGTCACTGTCATAACCCTCCCTGGTCTTCAATGCCTCTTTATTTGATGCACACCGAGCGCACGATCTTCAGATCGGTCAGACCCAACAAGACTTTCTCCATACCGTCCATTCTGAGGGTCAGCATGCCTTCCTCCAATGCACAGGCGAGCAGCTCAGCCACGCGGGCGTGTTCCTGGATAAGCTTTTTGACCTTATCACTACCCAACATGAGTTCGTGCAAGCCCAAACGTCCCTTGTAACCACTATCGTTACACTCCGGACAGCCCTTGGCGCGATACAGCGTGAACTTCCCGTCCTTGGCATAGTCCCTCAGAAAACGCTGATAGACCGCGTCATAGGCCGCCTTGGCGTCTGTTTTGAACGCCTCGGTATGGACGAGTTCGCTGCAGTATTCCTTCAGGAACATTTGCATTTCCTCATCACTGGGGGTGTAGGCCTCTTTGCATTTACATAAGCGTTTGGCCAAACGCTGGGCCAGGATGCCGAGCAGCGCGTCGGAGAAGTTGAAAGGATCCATGCCCATGTCCAGCAGGCGGATGATGGATTCCGGTGCGCTATTCGTGTGAAGCGTGGCGAAAACAAGGTGACCGGTGAGTGAGGCTTCGATACCGATACCGGTCGTTTCCGCATCGCGCATTTCCCCCACCATGATGATGTCCGGATCGGCGCGCAGGAAGGCTTTCATCACCGTGGCGAAGTCGATGCCCGCTCTTTTATTGACCTGCACCTGACGCAAGCCCTTCTGGGTAATTTCGACAGGGTCTTCTGCCGTCCAGATTTTGGTATCGACGTTATTCAGATATTTGAGGACGGAATGCAGCGTGGTTGTTTTCCCGGAACCCGTCGGACCGCAAACGAAAAAGAGGCCGTAGGGCTTGGAAATCGCTCCTTTGAGACGTTCCAGATTGGTGGGAAGCACACCCAGCTTGTCGAGCGGAATCGGCTCACCAGCCGCCAGAATCCGCATGACGATATCCTCTCCCCCGACTGAAGGAATCGTCGCCACCCGCAGCTCGATATCGAGCGGGCCAAATTTCTTGAACTTGATTTTTCCATCCTGCGGCTTGCGCCGTTCGGAAATGTCCAGATCACACATGATCTTGATCCGGGCGGCCATGGCGTTGCGGTAAGAGGAAGGCACTTCAATGTATTTGACCAGCGAACCATCCCGCCGGAAACGGACGAGTGTTTTTTCCTTGCCGGGAGCCGGTTCGATGTGAATATCGGAAACTCCCTGCTGGTAAGCGTCCATGATGATCTTATTGACCAGCTTCACCAATTCGTTATCCGCAGCGGCGGAAACATCGGCTGCGGAAGAATCAGAGCTATCCTCAACCTCGCCTTCCATGGCAGACAGCAAGTCCCCCACGGAACCCGTATCCGTTTCAACCGATTGCGCGCCAAACAGAAAGTCCAGGCTCTGAACAAATTCCCGGTTGGTCGTGACCCGATAAGACAGCCTGCTCTTAGGATAGATGTTATTGACGATGCGCGAGCTTTTAACCTGCTCGGGGTCCATCGTCATGATGAGGATGCCCTCGTTGGTTTCTTCCAGCGGGATCCACTGATATTGCTCGAGATAATCGCGTTTCAGATTTTTGACTAAATCCAGTGGCTTAACGCGATCCGGCTTGTAGGGCTCGTAAGGGACACCAAAAAACTTGCCAAGTGCCATGCCGATGGTCGCTGGCTTGACCTGAAATTCATCGATCAGCGTGTCCTCGATATCCACACTCTTCCGACGAGCCGAACGGATGGCCAATTCCATTTCCTGTGCAGACAAAACTGCATCGGCCACCAGTTGATCGTATTTCGTTTTAACCACCGGTGCAGACTTGGAGCGCACCGAAAAGGCAATGGCCAGGGTTTCACACAAGCCTTTGAGGCCTTCTTCCGCAAGAGAAGAAAAAGGCTCCCCGGACTTGTTGTTGATGATCTGAACCACACCGACAACGTTACCTTCCTTGGTGACAACCGGGCCGACCAGCATCTGTTTGGTGCGATATCCCGTGCGTTTATCAACCTCCTGAAGAAAACGCAAACCTTGATGATGGGACTTCAATTCAACATCGTCGTAAACATCTTTCAGGTTAACCATCTTCCGTGAAAGAGCGACATAACCGGCAATACTCTGATCGGCAATGGGCAGTTTGAGATCCTTGAAGGAATTCAGCCCGGTCTTGACCTTGGAAACGATGGCCGTCTTGTCTTCGCTGACTGAATAGATGGTCAGGCGATCTGCATTGAACAGATTGCAGACATCTTCCGACAGCTCAAGCATGATCTCGTCGATATTGCTCGTGGCGTGGACTTTATTAGTCACGGTTTGGAGCTGTTTCAAGAACTCCAATCGGGTATCGACATCCCCGCTACTTTGCTGAACCGATGCCTGAGAGATACTCACATTTCACTCCTGATTACCTTGTTCGCCGCCGTTATCGCGTCAAAAACCTGCACCCATGAATCCTTCCCGTGAAGGGCGGATGATACTTCATGCCATACCTGCATACCATCTGATCCTCCATGACAAAAAGAAGAGAAGACCAAAGTGGAAATCGCACCTCTTTGCCCATCACTTCGTTTCAAACACCGTGACCCCGTCCCAGCCTTCACCCGGCGGTGCGTTGCGGTAATGTTCAATCCGATTCGCGTACATTTCATAAAGGAACGTCGACAGGTTTGTGGTTTCACAAATTTTAGTCAAGGCTTGCCCAGCCGCTTCCCAATTCTGATTTCGGTACCACCCAAGAACCTGATCCCAAGTTTTAATTTCCTCAATCATTTCTGGTGTCGCCTCCTGAAGGGGACAAAGAGGCTCATAAATCCCGACGGGCTCGGCTTTCCCCTTCACACGAACCCGATCGATTTCCCGAAAAAGAAAATCCCCCCGAACCTGCTGATAAGTCAGCTCCCCCACCAGCGTACAAACTCCGTATTGCTTGGTAATGCCCTCCAGACGCGAGCCCAGATTCACGGCATCCCCCATGACGGTATAAGCCTGACGCACCGAAGAACCCATGTCACCCACCGTCATCACACCGGTATTGATTCCGATCCCAATTTTCAGCGCGGGCCAGCCCCGGGTGGCCAAATGGGCATTCAATGCCGGCAGTGCCTTCAGCATACCTAGTGCCGCCGTCACCGCATGTCGGGCATGCAGCGGGTTGGCCACCGGCGCACCCCAGAAGGCCATGATGGCATCACCGATGTATTTGTCGAGTGTCCCGCGCTGCGCCTGAATGACCTGCGTCATTGCTCCAAGATACTCGTTCATCATCGCCGCCAGTTCGTCCGGCCCCAAGCCTTCGGAAATGGTCGTAAACCCCCGCACATCAGAAAACAGCACCGTCAGCTCTTCCTTTCGCCCAGCCATGCTGTAGTTTTCCGGATCGCGGCTCATTTCCTCAACCAGCTCAGGTGGCAGATATTGGCCGAACAGCCCGGTCATCTGGCGTTTACTCCGTGACTCGAAGTAATACCCCCAAGTCATGTTCAGACCGAAAAGCGTCAAGACCAAAAGCAACCCCGCAGCCAGCGGCAGAACAAAATGACCGTACTGCCAGAAAGCAAAATTCACTGCAACCAGGGCCACCAGCAACAAAAGAGAAAAAAGTGTTGCACGAATCGGCGTCAGATGGGGCAAGAGGAAAATCATCAAGCCGCCTGTCAGCAGCAATAACAACAGGTCGATTGCATTGGCATAGGAAGGTTTGGACATCAACCGCCCGTCCAACATGCCGGAAATCAGATTGGCATGAATTTCCACACCAGGGAAAACCTCCCCCACCGGTGTGGCTCGCAAATCCTTGAGCCCGGAGGCGGTCGCACCGACCAATGCAATCCGCCCCCGAAGCTGCTCAACCGGAACGCGCTCCGCAAGCACATCGGAAAGTGAATGATAAATAAAGCTGGATTCATGCCCCCGATATGGAATCAGTGCGGCCGCCCCTTCATCCACCGGAATGCGCAGAACTCCTCTTGGTGCATTCAGATCCAGCCATTCCAAATCCGCCCCGGCGCGCGCATCCGGAAAGCCGGGCTGAACCTCGGGAAAATCAAGATATGCCCGCAAAACAGCCAGAGACAAGGATTCGTAATAATTTCCCTGATGTTCCACCAGCATGGGAACACGCCGCACGATGCCGTCAAAATCAACAAGCGGATTGAAATGCCCCCCACCCGCCGCATGACTTTGGAACTGAGGCAAATTACCGCCAAAAGTCTGCCAATGTGGCATGGCTGCATCACTCCCGGCCAGTGCTGCGCCCGGCAAAACCGGTGCAGGCAACACGCCACTGCTGGGCCAGTCGCTCTTGCTCAGCATGTAATAACCCAGAATGACCGGTCGCCCCTTCAAAGCACGGGAAAAACGGGCATCGTAATCCAGACGGGGCTTAAGACGTTCCACTGCGGTCTGAAAACCGGCATCTTTTTTCAGATCACGACCTGCCAGCATTTGCAGGCTTTTCAGGCCGGAACTTTCATCCGGCTCGGCAAAAACCACGTCAAATCCCAAAACGCGAATCTTGTAGTGGTCAAATAATTTATCCAGCAAGGTCGCCATGCGTTCACGGTTCCATGGCCAGCGACCAATTTCCATCAAGGATTTTTCGTCGATGTCCAGAATGACGACGCGATCATCCTGGGTATTCGGCATGGTCAGGCGAAGGCGTGCGTCGTACAGGATGGCATCCAGACGACTGACCATATCAAAGGAATAAATCTTCG
>CAZCOS010000011.1:0-44187 GCA_964500605.1 uncultured Sterolibacterium sp. | reverse complement strand
AGGTGTTCGATCTCACGCCAAACGTCAAATGGCTGCGGATGCCGCTGCCGCTGGCACTCGACCACATCAACCTTTACCTGATCCGCGACGGCGAAGGCTGGCTGCTCGTCGACACCGGCATCGGGGATGACCACACCCGCGCCCTGTGGGAACAACTGTTTGCCGGCCCGCTGGCCGATCACCCGATCACCGGCGTACTGTGCACCCATCACCACTTCGACCACGCCGGGCTGGCCGGCTGGCTCGTCGACCGGCTGCACGTTCCCTTCTACATCAGCCACGGCGAGTACTACACCCTGCGCGTCCTCGCCACCCATACCCGGCAAGGCAAGGAACTGCCCTGGGCGCACCGGCAGTATTTTTACCAGTCGGGTATGCCTGATGACCGCCTGCCCGCCATTTACGCCATGCTTTGCGCCGCCGGAAAACTCGTCAGCGAACCGCCCGCGGCCTTCCACCGCCTGCGGCATGGCGACACCCTGAGGCTGGGGGAACGCTCATGGCAACTCCATCTGGGCGAAGGCCACGTCGCTGAACACATCCTGCTCCACTGCGCCGAAGAAGGTGTGCTGATCGCCGGTGACCAGCTTTTGCCCCGCATCACCTCCAACGTCAGCGTCTTGCCGACCGAACCCGAAGCCGATCTGCTCGCTGGCTGGTTCGATTCGCTGGATCGTCTGAGCCAGCTCCCGGAAGACACGCTCATCCTGCCTGCCCACGACCTGCCCTACCGCGGCCTGGCCACCCGCGTGGCCCAGTTCCACCGCCACCACCAAAAGCAGCTCGACACCCTCTTGCGGATTTGCACCACCGCCACACCCACTGCCTACGAGGCCTCCCGCCAGCTCTTTGCCCATCGCGCCATCGACGCCCCCATGGACGAAATGATGGCCATGGGAGAAGCCCTCGCCCACCTGACCCACCTGACCCGAAAAAGCCGGCTCGAACGCACGGTCGATGCCGACGGACGATACCGCTACCGCACACGTCCGGCATGAACCCCCAATCGCCGCCCGCCCAAACAACACCGCCCCCCCCCTCGATGATGCGCCTGCTGGGCTGGCTGATGGCCATTGTCCTGCCTCTGTTCGTCCTCTGGCTCACCCACCGGCAAGGCATGGATCGCAATGCCGCGATGTTCCTGGCCATATTCACGGCCACCGTCGTCATGTGGGCCTGGTCGCTCGTCGACGACTACCTGCCCGGCCTGTTCGCCGTCATGGCCATCCTCATCGCCGGGCTCGCGCCGCCCTCGGTCATCCTCTCCGGCTTTGCCTCCGACGGTTTCATGATGGCCCTGAGCATCCTCGGCCTGGGCACCGTTCTCTCCTCCTCCGGCCTCAGCACCCGCATCCTGCTGCTGATGCTGCACCGCCTGCCGGAAACACGTCTGGCACAAAATGCCGGCCTGACGTCTCTGGGCATCGTCCTCACCCCCCTGATCCCGACCATCAATGGCCGAGTTGCCCTGATCTCCCCCTTCTTCACCGACATGAACAACAGCCTGGGCTTTACTGCCCGGGGCAAGGCCGCCACCCAACTGGCCATCAGCACTTTTGCCGGCGTCAGCCTGCTGTCAGCCATTTTCCTCAGCAGCAAATCGGTGAACTTCGCGGTTTTCAGCATGCTGCCCGCCCAAGCACAAGATCACTTTCAGGGCATCAAATGGATCGCCGCCGCTGGCATCACCGGGCTCACCCTCCTGCTCTGCCACAGCCTGCTGACGACCCTCCTGTTTCGCGGGGCCGAATCGCCCCGCCTGTCGCGGCAGCGCGTTGAGACCCGGCTGGCCCGGCTCAGCCCCCTGAATCGTCACGAAGCTGCCGCCCTGCTCGGCATTGCCGTATTCATCGGCGGCATGCTGACGACCTCCCTGCATCAGATACAGGCTCCCTGGATGGGGCTGGCGATTTTCTACGGCCTGCTGCTGTTCGGCTCGCTCAACCGGCAAGAACTCAAGGAGCGCATCGACTGGCCCTTCCTGCTCTACCTGAGCGGGCTCACCGGTCTGGTCCACACCTTCAACCATCTGGGCCTCGACCACGCACTGGCCAGCGCACTGCCGACCCTGGGCGAACTGATGCGAGAAGACTTCCCCCTGTTCGTGCTTTTCCTCTTCGGCCTGATTTTCATCACCCGCCTGGCCGTACCGATCAGTGCCACCATCGTCATTCTCGCCAGCCTGCTGATGCCGATCGCCGATCTCAATGGCGTCAATCCCTGGATCATCGGCTTTTGCATCCTGCTGCTTGGTGAAATCTGGTTCCTGCCCTACCAATGCTCCTATTACCTGCAATTCCGCACATTGAACCGGGAGCAGCCACGCTACGACGAACGAAGTTTTCTGATCTACAACGGCCTCATGAATCTGGCGAGACTGGCCGCCATCTACGCCTCCCTCCCCTTCTGGCGAGCCTTCGGCCTGCTATGAGACAACGCATCGAAACCGGGCTGATCGCCCTCTTCCTGATCGGTTCCGTCCTCCTGCTGACCTGGTTCAATCTCAGCAAGCCGCGTGTTCTGGTGCTTCACAGCTACGACAAGGATTACGCCTGGGTACGCGACGTCAACAGTGGTCTGAAACGCATCCTCGACAAGCGCGGCGACCTCACCCTGCGCTGGTACTACCTCGACACCAAACGTCATCCCTGGCCGGAATTCAAGGAAAACGCCAGTCGCGCCGCGCGGCGCATGATCGACGAAATGCAACCCGACGTCATCATCGCCATCGATGATGATGCGCAGAACTATGTGACGCGTCACTACCTCGACCATCCGCGCATCGGCATCGTCTTCGCCGGCGTCAACAACGAGCCATCCCGGTATGGCTACGACCGCGCAGCCAACGTCAGCGGCATCCTCGAACGCCTGCCGCTGGCCGCCCTCAAGGAAACGCTCGACATTGCCGCCGCCCGCAACAATCTGCCCCGCCCGCTGCGGCTGCGCTTCATCGGCGACCATTCCGAAACCGTCCTTGGGGACGAGCACACCTTCCGCCACTTCGAGTGGCACCCCTACGTCATACAACCCTCACGCCTCGTCGACACCCTCCCGGAATGGCAGCAGGCCGTGCAAGACAGTGCCACCGACACCGACGTTCTGATCGTCTCGAACTACCGCCGGCTGACGCGCTCCGCAACGGACAACACACTGGTCCCCGCCAGCGAGATCATCGCCTGGACCGAAGCCCACGCAAAACCGTTATTCATCGGCACCAACGCCTTCTTCGCCGAAGATGGCGGCATGCTGGCCATCGGCACCTCGCCCTACGAACAGGGCGAAGTCGCCGCACGGCTGGCCACGGCACAAATCGACCACGGCCCCACGCCCGAGCGGCAGCCATTCGCCGTCACCCGCCAATTCATCGTTGCCCTGCGCGGCAGCGCAATACACAGAAGACAACTCACCCTGCCCGGCGTGTACGAAGCCAGCGCGAGAGCAAGCAACAAATACTACGAATGACGGACAGCGAGGGCTTGCCGCAGCCCCCCCCTCACCAGAAACCCGCCTCCGGACAAACGCTATTTCATCAGCGCAAACGGAAAATCGCGGATCGAATCCGGGCGGATCATGTTGGCGTGCTGATCCCCCCGGGTGAGTTGCTTGACCCGCTCGGCGACGTAAAGATTCAGCTCATTGAGCGACACGGCCTCGTCGCGATTGAAATCCGCCTTGCCGGCCAGCCCTTCGACCAAGGCCTTGGTGAACACGCCGTTGTTCCACTCGGTGCTCTCCTGCGAAGTTTCGCGCCCTGTCGACGAGGCGAAAACGACGACGCCGTTTTCGGCACTGGTCAGCTCGTTGACCAGACGATTGATGTCGCCGTGCATGCCGACGGCCAGATTGCGCTGCTTGCTGCTACCAAGAACATTCCCCGCATGGCAGGTGTCGAGGAAGGCCAGCACTTTCGATGGCAGGGCCTGCAATGCCTCGACAATGTCGTCATTGGGAATCGCCGTGCTGCGCAAACGTGCCGGATCCGCGCCCACCGGCACGAAGTAGTAACGGTTGGTCGCATCGTTGACGCCATGCCCGGCGAAAAACAGCACGGCCAGATCATTGGCCGTCGCCTGACGACGCAGCCAGTCCAGCCCGTCGATCACGGCCTCACGCGTGGCAGCCGCATCTTCGAGCAGGCGCACATCGACCTCACGGTACAAACGCCCGCGCTGACGCTTCAGGCTGGCCGCGAAATCACGCGCGTCCTTGGCGGGAAAATCGAGTCGACTGATGCTGTCATGACGATAGGCCCCGACGCCCACGACCAGCGCGTACAGACGCGGCTTGATGCCATCCGCCACACCGGTACGGCCTCCCGGACGGGAGGTTCCCGCCAGCTCACGCAGCCGTACTCGTTCGAGCTCGCTGACAGCCCGTCCACTCTCGGCGATGAGGCCGATTTCCGCCGCACCGGCAGGAACCAGCACGGCCAGTTGCAACGGCGCACTGTCCTCGTCCTTCGAAACAGGCACACCGGCCTCCCCGACCGGAATCGCCTGCTCGATCCCGGCCGGGCGGCCATCGATGAGCACCCGCACACGCTGCACCGGTTCGCCGGAAGGTGTGCGCAAGGTGTAGGTGATGTGCGCCACGGCCCCGCGCTCGTCCACCGTTTCGCGCAATGACACAACATTGATCTGTGGTGGCAGGCCAGCCTGCATGCGACGCTGAATCTCCGCCTGCCGCGCGGCTCTCTGGTCGCGCGTACGCGGGGATTCCTCGCTGGCCGGAAGCAGAGCGTCGGTGACTTCAGCAGGGTCGTGATAAAGCTCGCGAAAGCGGGCCGCCGGATAAAAATCCGCCGCGCGACGGCGGTCACGATTGACATGCCAGCCCACCAGCTTCTCGCCTTCTTGCGAGGCATCGTAAAAACCTTCCGGCGTCCATGCGGCCCAGCTGCGGCCCAGGTTGCTGGTGAAAGCCGACAGCACCTTGCCGCCATCCTCGATACGGAACCAGCGAATCACCCCCGCCTCGTCCTGGGCAATCACATAGCCAGCCTGCTCGGCAATATTGATGGCGATGATGCGAGCCTGTGTACGGTTCTCCCAGACCCGCTGGCAGGCTCCGTCGAAATACACCACGCCATGATCCGTCCCCAGCGCAAAACCCGCCCCCTGCCGCCGCTGCGCCAGATTCTGTGCAACGGATTTTCCCAGATCGAGCGGCTGCCCATTGCAACGCGGCTGCGTACCGAGTTGCCAGTCAGTGATTTGCAAGGGGCCCGTGCTGACCGGCGGCAGGAGGAAGGCATGCTCCTTGTATTCGCTCCACGGCAGCAATGTGCGACGTTCATGAGAAAACACATATCGCGCCTTGCCATTGTCATCATCGCTATAAGCCACCGTCCGCCCATCCGCAGAAACCCACAAGGCCCCGGGGCGGTTATCGGAATCCACCGTCTGGCAATCCACCAAGGTAGCGAATTGGTCACGCTGATCGAGCATATCCACATCGCCGTTCGACGTGGCCAGCAAGGGGGTGCCATCGCGACGCATCGCCAGATCGAGAATATCAACACGCTCTACAGGAATGGCCTGCACCGCCCCCTGCCCGCCTTGTTCCCATTTGAACAAGGTGTTGTGGGACATCTGCGCCGACAAACGTCGCCCGCCCGCGTAGAGAAAATTCCCGCCCGGTGACCAGACGGGAATCAGGTCGCCATGATGGGTAGCCCGATCTTCGGGCAAGGCCGGAAAATGGCGCGGGCCCAGTTCGTCGGTCGTCCATACGGCAAGACGCGCCACACCGCTGTGCGACAAGGCCAGCAAACTGCCGTCGGGCGAAAGCGCACCGCGCAGGAAAGGCGCATCGTGAGGGGTTTCACGCAGCCGCAAGGCCCCCCGCTCGTCGCGGGACAGCAACAAGCGGCCACACGTCGCATACAGTTGCTGTGCGCCGTCGAATTCGACCCAGGTGCAAGGTGCCTCCGTGGCAATGTCCTTCAACAAGGCCAGCGTCCGCGCCTCATAAATGCGCACACCGCTGAGGCCCAGCACCGCGTCGTCCCCCAATTCCCCAAGCGGTTCGGCCCCGTAGGCGACGGCGATCTGGCGACCGCTCGCCGACCAGGCAAGATGCCGGATACGCCCCGGCACATTGTCCAGCGTCCGCGTCATGTTGCCATTCAGCGGATCGAAAAAATACAGGCTGAACTCGGCCTGCCCGGGACGGGCCGGATGCTTTGCCAGAAAAGACATCCCCCCCACGGCCAGCTCGCGGCCATCCGGAGAAAAAGCCAGGGCCTGCATGGTGCCGAAGCCCTGCGAACTCATCGGCGGGCGCAGTACTTCACGGGCTTCGCCGGTCTGACGATCCCACACCCGCACGGTACGGTCGACCGAGGCCGTTGCCAGCAGCCCGCCCCGAGGGCTGAGGGCCAATGCGTGTATTGCACGAATATGTGTGCCGGTGTCGATCCGGAGAATAGGGGCGGCCGGAAGCGTGGCCGCATCCGACAAAACCTTCTGGATCAGTGTGTCACGGACTGTCGGCGTCATCCCGGGGTGCGGGATCGCAAGCCGGGCCGCCGGGCCGGCCAGGACAGGCTGCGGCGGCTTGGCTGAACGCTCGGGCATGATCTGGCAAGCCGTCAGCAGAAAGACCAGAGGAAGGAACAACACAGACGGCCAGTTTGCCCAGGAAGACTTGTTCATCGCTCACCCATTGAACCTATTGAACCTATTGAACCCATTGAACCTGGAAACCGGCATTATCCCGGCAAACCATCCGGTTCCAGAATGACGACAGGAAATTCACGGTGGCTTCGGTCAGAGATTTCCTGCCAGTAAGGAAAAGCGGCGGTCATCTTCGGCCAGAGAACGGCTTTTTCATCCGTAGTGGCCACGCGGGCCAGCAAGACTTGCTCCCTGCCCCGGCGGCTGATCCTGACCTGCGGGTGGGCCTGAATGTTTTTCACCCAGACAGGGTCTTCGGGGCTGCCGCCATTGGAAGCGACCAGCAGCAGCCAGGCCCCCTCCTCGACATAAAACAGCGGCTGGGTGCGCGGCTTGCCTGTCTTCCGTCCGATCGTGGTCATGAGCAGCACCGGGCGTCCCAAGAAACTGTTGCCCAGACGTCCGCCACTGAGCCGGAGCAGCCAGACATTCGAGCGGGTAATGATCTTTTTGGCAAAGGCGAAACGCTTTTCCTGGCTCGGCGTATGCTTGCGCGTGACCCCCCGATGCACTTCGAGATCGATGGTTTCTCCCACAACGAACAGCCCGAGCACATTGGCCGTTGTTCTTTTGATGAAGTCCCTGAAAGACATGATTCCCTCCCAACACGCAAGATGCCACCCGGCTCCCGCTGGGCAATGAAACGGAAAGCCCGCCATGACATCATCGCGGAGCTTTTCACGCCCAAATCGACATGATAAAGAAACGCTGATTCAATGGATGCAGTTACGCATGGCGGCGTTGCATGTTACTCAAGCAGGGCGAGCCCGTCTTTGGCCATGCACAGTGACGAAAATGCGGCAATGGGCTTGCTAGTCTTTTCGGACGATGCCATTCCACCGCCCTCAGCGACAATAACCGACTGTTTTTTCAGAGCCCCAGAGAGGCAGATCAGGCCATGAGCGACAAGGAACAACTCGAAAAATTCCGCCAGGAAGTCCGTGCCTGGCTGGAGGAAAATTGCCCGCCAGAAATGCGCACCCCCACGCCGGAAGGCGGCATCGTCTGGGTGGGTAGCAAGATCCAGTTTGACTCCGAACCCCAGCGTCTTTGGTACGAGCGCATGCGTGACAAACGCTGGTTCGCGCCCACCTGGCCGGTGGAATACGGCGGCGGCGGTCTTTCCCGGGCTGAAGCGCAGATCCTGGAGCGTGAGCTTTCGCGCATGAAATGCCGCCTGCCGATGGTGAATCTGGGCATCTGGATGATCGGCCCCATCATTCTCGAATTCGGCACGGAAGAACAAAAACGCCAGCACATCCCGAAGATGTGTTCCGGTGAGGCGAGCTGGTGCCAGGGCTTCTCGGAACCCAATGCGGGCTCGGATCTTGCCAGCCTCAAGATGCGTGCAGACCGCGAAGGGGATGAATTCGTCATCAACGGCTCGAAAATCTGGACCTCCTACGCGCAAAAATCCGACTGGATGTACTGCCTTATCCGCACGGACAACGACCCGGCCAAGGACAAGCAGCAGGGCATCACCCTCGTCTTGCTGGACATGAACACCCCGGGCATCAGCATCAAGCCCATCGAGCTCTTGTCGGGCAAGTCCAATTTCTGCCAGGTCTTCTTCGATAACGTCCGTGTGCCGGTGAAAAACGTCATCGGTGAAATCAACGGCGGCTGGGCGATCACCAAGAAGCTGCTGCAATACGAGCGCAGCGCGATGGCCAAGCTGAACGAATCCAGCGTGAAGGGGCGCGACCTCACCTCGCTGGCTCACGAGTATCTGCCGCAGATCACCGACCCGGTGCAGAAGGCTGCCCTGCGCGACCGTATCGCCAGCGTCATCATCGACGAAAAAGCCTTCCTCTTCACCATGCAGCGCGTGGGCGAGGAAGCCAAAGCCGGCGGCGATGTCGGCGCACTGACCTCCATCTTCAAATACGCATCCGCCGAGGAAGGCCGCCACAAATACGAAGCCCTCATGGGCCTCATGGGCCATCGCTCGCTCGGCTGGGATACCGGCGAGCCGGGCCAGGAATTCAACGATGACGAACTGATGGTTGCCAAACAATGGCTGCTGTCCTGGACCTTCTGCATCGCGGGCGGCACGTCCGAAATCCAGCTCAACGTCATTGCCAAGCGCATCCTGGGCCTTCCCTCCTGAGCCACACACGCTGCGAAAGAAACGAATATGGGACTCCTTTTTAACGAAGAACAACGCCTGCTGCAGGAAACCGCACAGGATTACTTCCAGAACAACTTCAGCACCAAGGCCTTGCGCCAGATGCGCGAGAACAAGGACACGCTGTGCTATGTGCCCGAGCTCTGGCAGCAGATGGTCGAAATGGGCTGGACGGGCATTCTCGCCAGCGAGGAACAAGGCGGCCTGGGCTTTGGCTTCCAGGGTGTCGGTGCAGTACTCGAACCTGCCGGCAAGACGCTCGCCGGCTCGCCCTTCCTCGCCACCGTCGTGCTGGGCGGTGCAGCCCTGCAACTGGGCGGCTCACAAGCCCAGCGCGACCACTGGCTGCCCAAGCTCATCGCCGGCGAGGCGCGCTTCGCCCTGGCCGTCGACGAAGGCCCGCGCCACGACCCGAAAGCCTGTGCCACCACGGCGGCGAAAGAAGGCAATGGCTACGTCCTCAACGGTACAAAGCAATTCGTCATGGATGGCGACTGCGCCGATCAGCTCATCGTTTCCGCCCGAACAGAAAAAGGCCAGACGCTGTTCCTCGTTGATGCGAAGGCCGCCGGTATCACCCGTCACCGTCTTTCCATGATCGACACGCGCAACGCCGCCCGTATCGTGTTCAGCAATGTGCAGGTAAGTGCTGATGCCGTCCTGGGCTCGGTGGATGAAGGCCTGGATCTGCTCGACCAGATCCTCGACCGGGGCCGTGTGGCCCTGTGTGCGGAAATGCTGGGCATTGCCCAGTGGCTCTTCGACACGACCGTCGACTACCTCAAGCAGCGCGTGCAGTTCGACGTGCTCATCGGCTCCTTCCAAGCCCTGCAACACCGGGCCGCGAAGATGTTCGTGCAGATGCAGCTGGCCCGCAGCACCGTGCTGGCCGCCCTGTCCATCGTCGATGAAAACCCGGCCTTCCTCCCCTTCTACGCCAGCGCGGCCAAAGCCAAGATGGGTGAAGTGCTGGAACTGGTCAGCAGTGAAGCCGTCCAGATGCACGGCGGCATCGGTGTCACCGACGAGCTGGATGTCGGCCTCTACCTCAAGCGCGGCCGGGTCTGCGTCGCCGCCTTAGGCGACATCACCTACCATCGCGACCGCGTGGCAGGCATCGTCGGTCTGTAAATCAGCAGGGGGCGGGTGCGATGAGTGAATCCTTCGAGACAGCCCATCCGCTCCGGACGCAGTTACAGGCGGTGCACCAGCAGCTCACCGCCCCCGGCTCGCCGTTTGAACTGGAGGATATCGACCTCGACGGACGCCGGTATCGCCTCTACAAGAACGCGCCCCTCACGCTGGCCGCACTCATCGAACAGGGGCGCGGTTTTGGTGACAAGGAATTCATCGTCTGGCAGGACGTGCGCTGGACGTACACCGAATTCTTTCGCCACGTCGACGCGCTGGTTCTCACCCTTCGGCAGACCTGCGGCATCACCCGTGGCGACCGCGTGGCCATTGCCATGCGCAACCGCCCGGAATGGATGGCCGCCTATGCGGCAACTATTCTTTGCGGGGCCATTGCCGTCCCGCTCAACAGCTGGGGACAGCGTGAAGAGCTGGTCTATGGCCTGAGCGATTCTGCCCCGAAACTTCTGTTTTGCGACGCGCCGCGCCTGGCCCATGTCGTCGACGACCTGCCCCGACTGGCACTCTCGGCCATCGCCGTCGGCGACGATACCGATACCGGCATCGACATTGTCACTGCCGCTGGCGAAACAGCGGCCCCGGCCCGCATCCTCTCTTACCGGAAGCTCATCAGCCAGACCGCCCTCCTTTCTTCCCCGCCCGCACTGCCGCCGCAAGACATTCGCCCCGATGATCTGGCCATGATCATGTACACCTCAGGCACCTCCAGCCACCCGAAGGGTGTGGTCTCGACCCATCGGGCGATGACGCAGGGCATCATCAACATGGAATACTTCGGCGCGCTCTTCGTCATGACTTCGCCCGAACGCTTCGGCGCGATGATGTCGGCGGGCTTCGAGATGACCACCCTCATGGCCGTGCCGCTGTTTCACTCCAGCGGCCTGCATGCCCAGTTCCTTTCCGCCCTGCGTACGGGCCGCCGCCTCGTCGTCATGTACAAATGGGATGTAGGTGCGGTGCTTGACACCATCGCCCGGGAACGCATCACGCAACTGGCTACCGCCCCGGCGATGATGATGCAGCTTCTGGGGGATTCCCGCTTTGACGAAACAGATACCGCCAGCCTCGCCTGGCTAGGCTTTGGCGGCGCGGGCATTCCTGACCGCCTGATCGAACTCGTCGACGAGAAAAAGCCACACGCCATCGCCGGCATCGGCTACGGGCTGACCGAAACCAACGGCCCGTCGAATGCAGCCACCGGTGAAGCCTTTGCCTGGAAACCACGCAGCAACGGTCCGACCTCGCCGCTGTTCGACGTCCGCATCACCGACGAAGCAGGGCACGTCCTGCCGCAAGGAAAAGCGGGAGAAATCTGGCTGCGCGGCGTCACGCTCATGCAAGGCTACTGGAACAAGGAAGCCGCCACGCGTGAGGTTTTCGATGGCGACTGGTTCCGCACCGGCGACATCGGCTATTTCGATGACGATGATTTCCTCTATGTCGTCGACCGGATCAAGGACATCGTCAATCGTGGCGGCGAGAAAATCGCCAGTGCGGAAGTCGAATCCGTCCTGCTGCAACACCCGGCCATCGCTGAAGCGGCCGCCTTCGGTGTGCCCGATGACAGCTACGGTGAAGCCCTCGCCGTCGCCGTCACCCTGAAGCCCGGCAGCCTGCTGGATGCCGACGCCTTGCGAAACCACGTCGCCGGGCATCTTGCCCCCTACAAGATTCCGCAGCATGTCCGGATCACCTCCGCCCCCCTGCCCCGCAATGCCGTGGGCAAAATCCTCAAGCGCACCCTTCAGGCCGAGGTGGTTGCCGGGATGCCGACTCTGGATTAAATGCAAGGAATCCGGTTCAACCTGGAAACCGCAGTTGGAGGCCGTCGAGTGTGCATTTTTCCGGTGATCTGACAAGGCGCAACGACGCGGCATGCGGGGCATGGCTCGGTGCGACTGCAAGGAGGAACAACGCAGACAGGCTGACGGAAAGGATGACCAGAACCCGTCAGCCTCCGGGCATCAGTGAAGTGTCCGCTTGAAACCCGCCTGCTCAAGGCGTACTGGAAGTAGCCGATGATTCAGGTACATACAGCATGCTGCCGTCCTTCATGCGGTAAGCCACACCGGCCTTTTCGCCGTCACCACTGCCCACCTGCCCGCTGGATTGATATTTCTCGATCTTCTCGCCCTTCTTGACGATCATTTGCATCGAGGGCTTGCCCGGATCGGTGATGACGGTCACATCCTGCTTGCTGAACGGATTGATCAATGGATTCTGGGCAATCGTAATCAACAGTGCGGCGATGATGACCAGAAAAATGTCGATGAGATTGACGACCGAGAGGATGGGATCATCGGATTCCGTTTCGTGCAGGAACTTCATGCGGCTGCTCCTGCCTCGGCCTCTTCATCGAATGGCGTTTCATTGGCACTGGGAAAAACGTGGGTCTGAGCCTTGAAGGCGGGCTGCTTCGCCAGCCAAGCCAGTTCCTCCGCCAGCCAGCGACGCTGGACGGAAACGATCCAGTAGGTAATGGACGAGGCGATCAGGGCCAAAATCACCGCCGAAAATGCCACGGCGAGATTATCGGAAACCTGCGACAGCTGGCCATCGGAAAGCCCCTTCAGTGCTGGCCCCATCGGGATCATGGTGGCGACCAGCCCCAACATGGGAGCAATGCGTGTCGCCAGCCGTGGCAGTTCCAGCATCTTGTGTGCCGCAATATCCAGTGCATCCGCACTGAGCCCGGCCTGCCGGCCTGCCCAGTCCACCAGCGGGTAGCCGGAGCCGCCCTCGGCCAATGCGCCGCGCTGTCGCTGCCATCCTTGCAGCAGAAAGGCCCCCATGGCATAGAAGGAATAGAAGAACATGAGGGTAATGACCACCAGGGTGGGGATCAGAAATACCTGTCCCACCTGATACATCAAGATTTCAAGCGCATGACTCATTGGAAACTCCTTTGATTGTGAAAATGGATACGGGGTTGGAAAACTCTGAAATGAAAACAGCCGCCTTACCACTTGCCTTCGAGCGAGAGGAGCCAGGTGCGCTGCCCCGCCTCATTGCTGTCCAGCTGCCAGGCGTCCCAGGCCGCGACGGCAGAGGCATGACGACGCAAGTCGGCACGCCACAGGTTTTGTACCGACAGACGCAGATTGAACGTGGCATCGAGACGCCGCTCCACATGCGCATCGACGAGATTGCGCATCGGGGCATGAAGCTGCACTTCGCCGGGGATGTGGGTTCGCGTCACACCATTGCGCTGCCACTGGACGCCGAACGTGGCCTGCCACGACGGAACCGTCTGTTCATAAGCCAGCGTCGCCGTGTGATCGGGCATCTCGCGCACCCCGCGCCGCATGCCGAGACGTTGATCCTCCACCGTCCCGCGCGGCAAGGTCAGGCTGGCACGCAGACTGGCCCCCTTCGGCAGGGAAGGCAGGGCAGCGCTGCGCAACTTGACAGAAAATTCCAGTCCCCAGTGGCGCGCGTCTCCTTCGTTCCAGGGGCGTTCGACCCAACGCGCCCCCTCCAGAACCTGACGACGCTCGATGAACCCCCGCGTCTGCCGAAAATACAGATTGGCACCGACGATGCCCCCGCCACCTTCTGCCTTGCCCTTGCCGGATTCACGAGCCTCGGCAACAGGCGCATCGAGCGGATGATCCACGCCGAGCTCAAAATTGACGATGCGTTCCGGGCGCAAGGCTGGGTTGCCGCCACGATCCGGCTCCAGCGGTGAATTGGCCGAAGCCGAACGGCTGGCGACCGCCGTCAGTTCTTCGAGCCGGGGGAAACGGATACTGCCCCCCGAAGAGGCGCGAACCTGCCAGCCGGGAGCGACATCCCAGCGCGCCGCCAGCGAAGGATGTACTGCCCCCCGTGTGGCCGCCAGAGCGGAGCCGGACAGATTCATCGTTTCCCCGCGCAACCCAGTCGTCAGCGTGATGTCCTGACGCACACGCCATTCGTCCTGCCCCCAGAGTGACCATTGCTGCGCCCGGCCGTCGAAGCGGCTGCTGCCCGACACCGAGCCACGATACCACTGCGCATCGCGACGCTGATGGCGGGCGAAATCCACCCCGGCGGAGACGAAATGGCCCGAGGCCTCGCCCATCGGCCGGTCGACACGCAAGCTCGCCGACACCTCGCCATCCGAACGGCGCTCGGCTTCCTGCCATGCCGCCACCGTCGCGCCGGACACGCCTGTCGAATGACGTTGCCGGTCGGCACTGCGTCGGCCGCTCATGACGGCCGCCCGGCCCGAGAGCTTGTTTTCACCGATGCGCTGTTCGCCATCGGCCCGCAGACGGGCAATGCGCGTCTGGCTGCTCTCTTCATCCCTCCGGGCGAAGATCGGTCCAGTACCGGTTGCTGCCCCTGAGTTCTGGCGGGCCAGCTGCGTCACCCGCTCGCCGGTATTACGGTAATAACTCGGCCACAGGGTCAGGTTACCGCTGCCTTCCTTCCAAGCCAGACGGGGCGAAAGAATGATCTCGTCGATGGCATAGTCCCCACTTTCGGCATCCTGCTGAACCGCCTCTCCCCCGCCGGCCGCACGGCTTTCACGCCACGTCGTTTGTTCGACCGGCATCCCATGATGATTCAGAACCACGGGCAACAGCCAGCCGAAGCTCCCCTCGCCACCGCTCCGGCTGAAGGAAAACTGGCCATTCGTTTCACGGCCACGCTGCCCGGCCGCCACTTTCAGGGAAGTGGATGAACTTGCTACCGGACGTCGCATCACCAGATTCACCGTCACGGGTGCCGCCCCGCCAAACTCGGCAGACGCCCCCCGCAGGATTTCGACGCGATCCAGTTCGCCCGAAGGCATGCGCCCCACCTGCGTCAGGGCAAAACGCGCATTCGCCGTCGGCCGCTCGCCATTGACGAGAAACTGCACGGAATCACGCACCATGCCGCGCGAACGCGCACTCATGCCGCCGTCGGCACTGTGCTCCCCGGCATCGACCCCCGGCAGTTTCCGGATTACCTCGCCCACGGTGAGCCCGCCCAAGGCATCGAGCTCGCTGCGGTCGAGTACGATCTTTTGCGTCACAGACCCGAGCTGCGCAGCCACAGCATCCGTCTTCGCCGTGATGGTGACCTCCGGCAACGACTGCGGTTCGGCAGCACAGGCGGCACAGCCAGACAGCCCCAGGATGAGCGCGGGGCAAACCCGTATTCTTCTCGACAGTTTGCTGAAATACATGGGGAAGTCACATTCGGGTGGCGTAGTATTCGACGACACGTTGCAGGTCGACAGGGAAGGGGGCCGAGTCACCGCCGGGCAGCCGGGTCAGACGGGCCATTTGTGCCGTTTCGTCGAAAGCGATCCACTCGGCACCCTGCAAGGGCGGCTCGGCCAGCGTGGCACGAATCATGTCCAGCTTTCGGGCGGCTTCGCGGGGCCCGAAGGTGTCGCCCAGCCGTGTTTCCAGCGGCATAGCATCGGGCTCAATCACATCGGCATTGTTCATGGGACGTTCTCCGGGTTGAAATACAGGCTGTGTCTGCGGCACAGGCAACATGGCATTCAGAACGAAGCGGCCTTACGCTTCTGACGCCAGGCCCCGATGCCGCTCACCAGCGTCAGGCCGAACAACACGGCCAGTGGCAGGGAGGATTCGACGGGATTCGACACGATTTTTTCGAGGCGCATGCCTTGAACCGGTGGCGGTGCGGGGGGCGGTGGCGGAGGTGGAGCCGGCTCGCGCGGTGGCGGAGGTGGGGCTTGTGTGGCGGCCGGGCTGGCCGGAGTGTTCGCGGCCACTGGCGGGCGAGCCGTTGCGCCATAGCCAACATACTCGGCAAAACGGGCATTGTCGGTCTTCACGTCGTGACGTTGGGCAAGCTCGCGGTAACGCTGCTTGAGCTCATCCAGCGTCTTCGGGTCAGCCTGCCAGTAGCCTTGCCGTGCGGCTTCGAGCATGCGCTCCATCGTCTGGGCCAGCGCGTGCGGGTTGTGACGCTCGAACCATTGCCGGAGGCCCAGATTGTGCTTGTCGCGCACATACACGTCGGCGAACTCCTGCCACTGGTCGTCACGCACGATCTCACGCGCCACGGCCGTCCAGCCCCAGAAATTATTCACGCCGTCGAGCACCTGCAAGGTGCCGGCATAGCCTTCTTTCATCAAGCCCTTGATGTAGCCGGGGTGGAAGTTGCGTGTGGCCAGTTCCTTGGAGAGAAACTGCGCTGCACCTTCGGCACGCGGGTTCTGGCCGCGAAGATTGGAGATGTACAGCTCGGGAGCCTTGCCGTCGAGATGGCGAACCGCCAACGCGATCCCGCCCAGATACTGGAAGGGGTCGTCGGTGGTGAGCATGCCGTAGGTATTGGATGTCCGCGACAGCACGGCACCTTCCGTACCCCGGAGATGCTCGACATACAAATTGATGCCGGCCACTTTTTTCCCGCCGGCAACCGCGACCAGCGCATCGCCTGTTTTACCCCAATCGGCTTCGTCTGGCCCATAGGCAAACTGCATGCGTGACAAGTACAACTGTGCCAGTTTTCTGTCGCCTTCGGCCTTGCCTTGCCAGGAATCGCTCGCCAGGGTTGCGTCATCGAGTCCCGTTCCGTAACGTCCGCTTTCAGAGGAAAAAATGCGCGTCTGCCCGGCCTTTTTCGCCACCTCGGGGGCTACGCCCTGCTGGATCAGCCGTGCCGTGATGGCACGGGCATTCGCCGCCAGCGGGTTGTCGGCGTCAGCAGTTCCGTCCGATTCTGCGGCCAGCTTGACCGCGCGGGCCAGATGCTTCATGGCATTGGGAAAGTGGTCACGATACAGGCCCGTTGCCGAGAGCACGACGTCAACCCGCGGGCGGCCCAGAGTGCTTCGTGGGACCAGTTTCACATCCGTCACCCGGCCGCCGCTGTCCCACACCGGTTCGACGCCCATCAACCAGAGTGCCTGCGCCTCCAGCAAACCCTGATGACGCATGGTTTCGACCGACCAGAGCGAGAAGGTCAGTTTCTTTGGACTCACACCCTTAAGACGGCGATGTTCGGCCAGCAGTTTTTCGGCGGCCTCCTTGCCGGCGGCCCAGGCTTGCGGGGTAGGGATGCGCGAAGGGTCGAAACCATACAGATTGCGACCAGTTGGATACGCATCGGGGTTTTTCAAAGGATCGCCACCGTAGGAAGTCGGCAGATACTTGCCATCGAGCACCGCCAGAAGTGCCGGGGTTTCGTTACCTGCACCAAGATCGGCATACCACTTGCGTGCCTGAATCAGGGATCTGCGCAAATCCTCTGGCAAGATCGTATCGTCCAAGCCTTCGACCACATGCTGCTTCAACAGACGATAGGGAACAGATTCGACGAGTTTGTCGTAATCCGCAACCAATGTTTCGTCGATATCCTCCTTGCGAACGCCCGCATGAAGTGCCGCCGCTTCCCAGAAATTTCGACCCAGCATCAGCATGACCGTCGCCAGGCGATGCTTGTCATCCGGCGCGCGCCCGAAAGTATGCAGTCCCAGCGGCTGCGCCATCTCTGCTAACTCATGCAGATGATCATGTAACTGCGTGATGAAGTTCGAGAAGTCCGCTGTCGCACGTTCAAGGCTCCATCCCATGTCGCGCTCGATGCGTTCCTTTTGTACGGCAGCCAGCAGGTCGCTACGCAACTTATCCTTCACCGCACCTTCGTCCTGCGCCAGCCAGGCATGCAGCAGATCGTGCATATCCGTCAACCTCTGGTGCAGACCTGCCGGACGGAAAGGGGGTGTCTGGTGGCTGACGATGGTTGCACGCCCCCGCCGCTTGGCTTGCTGCGCTTCACCAATGTTGTCGGCAATATAGGGATAGGCCACCGGCACATCCCCCAGAGCCAGCATCGAATAATCATGCACCGACAGGCCACGCTCCTTGCCGGGCAACCATTCCTGCGAACCGTGCGTACCGTAATGGACGAAAGCGTCGGCCTGATGCTGGCTGCGCGCCCAGAGATAAGCGGCGTAGTAAAAATGTGAGGGCGGGGCCTTGGTCGAGTGATACAGGGCCTTTTCCTTGTCTTCCCATTTCTCGCCACGAGGCGGCTGCGGCAGAAGGACGATGTTGCCGATCTTGTAACGGGGGATCACGAAGTAGTCTTTACCCTGTCGCCGAATGACCATGGAGGATCTTTCCGGCGGGCCGAATTTCTCATTCAGTGCATGGCCGACCAATTCGGGTTGCTGATCCAGCCAGCGTCGATACGCATTCACCGGCAGCAATTCAGCGTTACCGGCCTGCAACAAGACATCAAGCTGATTTTCCCGATAAAACGGTGCCAGCAGTTGCTGAAGATTACCGATCAATTCTGGTTCCGAAGGCGTTTCCGTGGTGTAGCCAGCCGCTTTCATTGCGGCCAGGGTGTTTTCCAAACTGCGCGGCAGATTCATGAAAGACGCGGAAAGGTTCTTTTCGCCCGGAGGATAGTTCCAGTAGAAAATGGCAATACGTTTGTCGGCATTGGGCTTTTGCTGAAGTCGAGCCAGATTCAGTGCCTTCCCAACCACGCTGGCGGCCTGTGCAGCAATGGGTATATGTGCATCATCGCTTTTTCGCACAGCAGCTGCCACCTGAATATCCGTAATGCCGGTGTATTCGGACTGTGCCAGATAAAACGGTACATCCATCAAGGTCACACCCTGTGGATCACTGGCCCAGACAGCTTCATCCCCCTTGCGATACGTCATGGCCTGGATGACCGGAATTCCGAGTTGCTCAAACTCCTTTCGCCGCCCTTCCGGGTTCAACATGATCTGTGTATTGATGAGCACATCGGCCAGCCGCTTCCCGCCAGGAGCCAGCATGCCCAGCATGTCGGCTCCACCCATCACCGGGCTATAAAACACCAGTGGCTGTGCACCTGCGGCCTCGATACGGGCAATCAGATCATCAACAAACGCCGTTTGTTCATTGGCAATGTAGGTCTGGTGAATGGCAATCGCGATCACCGGTGGCCGCTGTTTTTTCGTGAGTTCCACCTTTTTCCACATCAGATAAGCCAGTGGATCAGAAAACACCAGGGTTGGGGCTTGGGGATGATAAATCGCTGATTCGGGGAAAATTAGAGGAGGGGGAATACCCAAGTTATTGCCCATATCGCTGCCCGTAGCATCAACCCTCAATCGCCCGGCATCAAACGCTGCCAGCGTAGCAAAGAAGCCTTCAAAATTTCTCCGGCTACCGTTCAGGTAATAGCGATGAAGACGGTGAGCCAACGCCTCCGGCAAACCTTTCCAGACGGGCTGTGTGTCGTGCATCCAGAAATAGGGAGTTCTCAGTCCGTGCAAGACCGCTGCCAGGCGGCCTTGCACCATGTCACGAAGATGGTCACGTGGTGTATCGAAGATCACCATCCGGTATCCCGAAAACAGGGTGGCATCCACATCGCGAGGCAGTTTTTCGACATAGCGGACCTCGACGGAGAAACCCTGTGGCCGGGCAATCTCGGCCAGCAGACGGAACTTGGCTGGCTGTACCGGCGCAGAGGTGATAAACAGCAGGGAGTGCCCTTTATCCCCTGTTTGTACCGGCCCAAGAGGCTTGGCCACCGGCTGTGCCTGTACCAGGCCACAAAAGAGGAGTGCCAGCGACAACAGCCAAAAGAAAACCGCCATCCGATTATTTTTGTTTCCATCTGCGTGCGGCTTCATCTTCAGAAATCCATCTGCAAGGCGAGATTCACATGACGGCCCGGCTGGGAATAGAAATCAACCGCGAGTGGCGCATTCGCATCAGCCTGACGGATATCACTCCACAACCAATACTTCTTGTCGAACACGTTGTTGAGCGACACGCTGAGCTGTGTGTGACGATCGATCTTCCACCAGGCTGACAGATCGGTCACCCCATATCCCGGCGTGCGAAACCACGTCCCATTGGTATCGTCCACCCGGGTTTTTCGTGCGGCGGCACTCAGCTGCACCCGCCCACCCCAGTTTCCAAAATCGCGTGAAAGACTTCCCGTCAGCCGGGTGGGCTCGATGCTGTCAAGCGGCTGGCCACTCGCCTCGTTATCGCCCCGGGCAGTGGCCAGCGCACCAGCCATCGCCCACCCGTCAGCCGACTGCCATTGCGCGCGCAGTTCGGCACCACGGATACGTACACGATTTAGATTTACAGACTGATAGGTCGTCGTCGTTCCGGCAATGCAATTCGGATTGGCACCCGGCAGATGGCAGCCCGTGTAACGGATACTCTCGATGAAATCCTTGTAGCGGTTATCGAAAACATTCAACTGGGTACGCAGGGTATCGGTATTGAAGCGCAGTCCTAGTTCGACCCCCGTGCTGGTTTCCGGCTTGAGATCAGCATTTGGAGTAACGCCATAACGCTGTGTCGTGTTACGGAATACCCCGTTGACCTCCTTGTAATCCGGGGCGCGAAAACCTCGTGCAACCTGGCCATAAGCCGATATCTGCGGCGTCAATCGCCACACCCCGCCTAACTTGGGCGACAGTGAGCCATGGCTCTGGGCAACGGTCTGGCGTCCGATCTGGTTCAACACCTGTTGCGCCAGTGCGTCCAGCTCCGGTTTGAGCTGTGTGCGGTCATAACGAAGTCCCGGTGTCAGGGTGAAACGCCCATCCGCTAGACCATGGATTTCATCCTGAACAAAAATCCCCAGCGTATCCGTATTGCCATTGGCAAAATCACGCAAAGGGAAAGTCTCACCTGCCAGTGAACGGGTAAATGTCCCGGTCGTCCTGTTCCAGATACGGGCATCCCGGAATTCCTCAACACTGACACGCCCCAGATCAATGCCATAGCTCAATAAATGCTGTGCCCCCCAAGCCTTGGACGTACTCTCGAACTGGAGACTGCCGCCAAAACTCTTTTGATCCAGCGTGAAATCGCCTTCGAGCTCACAGTCATTGCTGCCTGGTGCCACCGCAGAGCAGCTTGCTGAAGTACGGGTTCTGCGCTGATGATTGAAGTTCTCGGTCTGGGCATCCTGATGGTAAAGACGCGCCGTCAGTCGGTCATAAAACGAATTCGACGCCGGTATATGCTCCCAATCGATACTGGCACGAAGACGGCGGGCATGGTCATCTCCACGCACCCAGGTCATCCTCGGCAAAGAACTACTCAAGCGCAGGATTTCGCTTTGATTGCCTTGATCGCGGCCTTCAATCATGAATCCCAGCTTGTGCCCCACCGCAGGGCGCAGACTCATTTTGGCCAGAAGCCCCTGATCCTTGATCTTCATGGGGTTCGGCATACTGCGCACTGCCGAAACGCTACCATCACGACCCTGATTGTCGAATTCCTCACTCGACAAATGGCTGTAACCCAGCAACATCTCTGCCGAACCTGTGCGCAACGCCCCCATGACCGTTTGGCCAAAGCCCTGGCTGGCTCCGAAATAACCGGCACGCAGACGCAGCGCATTCTGTTGGCTAGGCGTCAAAAGATCGGCAGGATCAAGCGTGACATATCCCACCACGCCACCAATGGCGTCCGAACCATAAAGACTCGAAACCGAACCCCGTACGATTTCCACCCGCTTCAAAAAATCCGGCATCGCCGTTGGTGAGGCGGCCATGGTGAAATTAGTCGGCCCCCCGCCGTTGTAATAATCCCCAAGCCGAACGCCATCCACCATCTGTACGACGCGCTTGTCTTCGATGCCACGAATGTTCACGCGGGTCGATCCATGTCGGCGCAAGTCCCGCGCCATAGCCACGTCAGGCTCATCACGAACCAGATCAGCTTCATCTGAAGGCAGGCGGGTATCCAGCATTTTCCGGTCGATCACTGTTGCCGTCAGAGCAACCTCCTCGACCGCGGCCGCATTGCGCGTTGCCGTCACAACGGTTGAAGGCAACACTGGCTCAGCCGCCATAGCCGGCAAGCCCGTCGCCAGCATGAGGGCCAAAGAGCCGTAAGTATACGAATCACCCTTGCCAGGGCGGGAAAGGACAGCAAGCATGCAAATCTCCAATGTGATTGAAATGATCTGGCTGGCTGCCTGGGATTCCCCCTTGGTGGCTGACTCGAATTTTCTGAAACCCTGATGAAATCAGGTTCGTCATAACGGGATCAATGAGGTGGGCGCATCTCCGGATGATTGGCCAGATTAGCCAGGCCACGCGCAAAACTCGTAACGCCTGGAGACTTGAGAAAGACACAAGGTTTCCCAAGTTTCTTACAAGCGTCTTTCAGTCGCCAGTACGCCGCATGGGAAACGCAACCCGTCTGGCACACCACGGCATCCGCCGTCGCTACAGCGGTATCAATCCGGTGCAGGTTCTCTTCCAGCCCACCGTCATGGTGCAAAAAACGACCGCCCTGTGTTTCGACCAGTCGTCGATATCCATCGACCATATTGGCCCGACCACCGATACACAGCACACAACGCCCGCTCAACTGTGCGGCAACCGGACAGTCTGAACCGCCACACCCGTCGGTACGGTCTTCGGTACCACAAATGCCCAGCAAGGATTCCAGTGCTGCCTCGGCCGTCTGCAGTTCCACCGTCCGTGCATCTAGGTCATTTTCCAGACGGGCAATGTGGGCGGTATAGTCCACGTTCTTCGTTTTCAAGCGCTCGACCTGCTGCGCCAGAAGATGGCTGCGCTCGACCAGCATGCCGTAATCACCGGCCTGACGGCGCGCCTCGGCCAGCTCGATTTCACGTCGCCCCAGCAAGACTGCCCGTGTTTCCGCATCCAGCAGACGCTTTTGCAGCTCTGCCACGCGGGCATCCATCTGACGCTGCAACAAACCCATGTCACGACGCAATTCGGCATTCTCGTCACGCAACTTCTGACGCTCCATCTTCAGCCGCGCCAGCTGATTCAGGTCGGCCCGTGCCGTCGCGCCAACCTGATGCGACAGCATGTGAATATCCCCCTCGATCCGCTCCCACCCTGCATCACCCATATCCGCATGCGTCAGGCAAGCCCAAAGGATGCCAGGCAGATCATGTCCACTAGCAAAGGCAGTGCCCCACAAATCGAGCAGGTCTGCTTCTGTGCGAAGCCGGACACTTTGCGCCACTACAGCAGCATGACGTTTGTCGAGATAATGCTGTACTGCCTCCGTCAGCGGCGTTCTACTGCAACAGGCAGCCACCACCTGAACATGCAGCTCGTAATCGCTCATATCCAAAGGATCAAAGCCGCTGCGAACCAGCAAACGCCGCATGTCTTCCACCGTCAGACAAGTCCCCACCAACGGGCAATACATTCGCTGTGAAAGTTCCCAGAGCTTTCTTCTCCGCCGCCCTCCCTGTGACGCATTAAACGATCTCTTCCCTGAGGTGCCCAGTACCTTGAGTACCTCATTGACTGGAGCCAACGGCAGCATCTCCGGTAAGACTTCCTGCGGCAGATCTGGTGCGCCTGAAAAAGCCGAACGAATAAGCTTCCTCATCAAAGCCAACCCCGCCCATTCATGCCGCAACCCCACCCCGAACAGCCCGGGCCGCTTCTCCAAACCGCCCCTCTGGGGGCCAAACATGAAGGCTTCGTGCCTCAAACACCGGACCACTAGCTGCCGAAAACCCCATGGCACGCACCAAAGCCAGTTCTTCTGTCGTTTTCACATCCGAAACAAAGGCAATATTTCCGGCACGACTTGCTGCCTCAGCAATCTGCGACATAACCCGAACACGATGAATATCCCGCAGATCACCAGGGCAAGGTAGACGTATCCAATCGACATCACGCAAATCAATCTCATTGAAAAATGCCACAGGCGTGTGACGCCCAACCGCCAGGGGGGCACCCAGCACACACAATTGACGCGACAGATACCTCAAACGGGCAACATCCATCATCGGACGGTTCTCGCAGACCTCCACCACGAAACGTGATTGCCCCTCGAACAAGCGATCAAAAACATTCCCAGCCGACTGACGGGCGAGCGCATAGCTATCGACATCCAGCGAAAGCAACACGCGGCCACAAGCCGGTGCCTGAGCGACTGCCAGCCCCTTAAGCTGCAACTCAACCGCCAGTAACAAGGCCGGAAAATCATGCAGTGCGGAAAACACGGCAGACGGGGAAAAACTTTGCCCATCCAAGCCGCGGAAGCACGGCTTCGTCCGCCAGGCAATCACCTCATCATCCCAAGCAACGACAGGCTGATAAATCACCGAAAAACGCCGCAATGCAACGGCATCCAGCAACGCCCCATCCGGAACAACCGCCACCGGACGACGGGCCGCAGCCATGGTTTCAATCAACGATGTAAACACATTCACTCCCTCCCGTACGACTTCCGTTCAAAAAATCTGGCTCGTCCGGAAAGGACTGGCTTAACGACCGATTTGCCACAGCTGCCAAAGAATAAGAACCTTCGCAATCATGCGGTAACGAGAATCATTATCATTCACACAAACAATCTGGTCAAGTTAATTTTTTACCTGGTAAGAACAACGAATCTGTCTTATCCCTGATCGAAGCTATCTGGCCAAACCGAACGAAGCCTGATCAGAGAAGCGTTACGCCGTGACGTTCAATGCGCTCCGCCATCTACGGCCGTTGTGGCCATGCCCGGTCTGGGCTGACGAGCCATCCAGATGAAGATCACCAGCGAGCCGAACAGGCAGCCGGATATCCAGAAAATATCGTTGGCGGCAAGCAAGACGGATTGATGATGGATGATCTGGTCGAGCAAGGCGGGATCTGTGGTGGGGGAAGACAGGGGAGCAAGTGCTGCGGTGGCATTCGGATCGAAGGCAGAAATGTGGCTTGCCAGCGTGCTGTAGTGGTAACTCTCCCGCCGTTCCCAGAGGGTGATGCTCAGCGATGTGCCAAAACTGCCGCCCAGAAGACGAGCAAAATTCGATAGCCCCGTCGCGCTGGGTAATTGCTGCGGGGGAATTTCGGAGAGAATGAGGGCGGTCAGGGGAACGAAGAAAGTCGCCATCCCAAAACCCATCATCAAACGCGGCAGGGCAATCTGTGCAAAGGTGACATCGGTATTGAAGTGGCTGTTCCAGAAAGAGGCGGCGGCAAAGACGCTGAAGCTGAACGTCGCCCACAAACGCAAGTCCGTGCGCTGCAGGTACTTGCCCACGAGGGGAGCCAGAATGATGGGCAGGATACCGATGGGAGCGGCAGCCAGACCGGCCCAGGTTGCCGTATAGCCCATATTGGTCTGCAACCAGAGCGGCAGGATGACGACATTGCCGAAGAAGGTCATGTAGCCGATGGTCAGGACGAATGTGCCCACCAGAAAATTCCGGTTTTTCAGCAGATGCAGATCGACGACGGGGTGGGTTTCGGTGAGTTCCCAGACGACAAAGATGGCCAGGAAAACCACGGCGATGACGGTCAGTGTGATGATGGCCGAAGACTCGAACCAGTCGAGCTCGTTGCCTTTGTCGAGCAGCACCTGCAAGGCCCCGACACCGATCACCAGCAGGAAAAGCCCCATCTTGTCGATGGGAACAGGATGGGTCTGACTATTGCGCCGCCCAAGCAGGCTCCAGGTCATGAAGGCGGAGAGGATGCCCACGGGCAGATTGATGTAGAAAATCCAGGGCCAGTTGATGTTGTCGGTGATCCAGCCGCCCAGCACCGGGCCGATGATGGGGGCGACGATGACTGTCATCGACCATAAGGCCAGAGCCAGCCCTTTTTTGTCCGGCGGATAGTTATTGAGCAGCAAGCTTTGCGACAAGGGAACCATGGGCCCGGCCACCGCGCCCTGCAGCACCCGCGCGGCGATCAGGAGCGGCAGGCTGTTGGCCAGGCCGCACAGCCAGGAGGCCAGCGTAAACAGCAGCGTCGAAATGACGAACATCCGCACATCGCCAAAGCGGCGCGTCAACCAGCCAGTCAGCGGCAGGGTGATGGCATTGCTGACGGCGAAGGAGGTGATAACCCAGGTTCCCTGATTCGGGCTGACGGCCAGATCGCCGGAAATCGCGGGGAGCGACACATTGGCGATGGACGAGTCGAGCACCTGCATGAACGTGCCCAGGCTCAGGCCGATGGTCAGCAAGACCAGCGGCACACCCTGCAGGGGCGGCAGCGGTGCAGCGGGCTGCGTCATGCGGGCTTACCGGCAGGCCGGGGCAGATTGGCCTGGATGATGCGACGAATCCATTCGTTGGCCGCCTTGAATTCGTCAACGGAACGAGACTCGGCCTCAGGGGTCAAGCCCTCCTCGCGGTTTGCCGGGTCGGCCTTTTCTCCTGCGCCTAGCGAGACAGCACCTTTTTGTCGAGCGGGTTCTGCCTGGCCTTCGGCAGCGATATTGACCTCGGTTCGCATGGAAAGCCCCACCCGCAGCGGATATTTTTCCAGCTCAGCCGCCTCCAGCGCGATGCGTACCGGCAAACGCTGGATGATCTTGATCCAGTTTCCACTGGCATTTTGTGCGGGCAGGAGCGAGAAGACGCTGCCCGTCCCCGGGGATATGCCCGTGATCCGGCCATGGAACACGGTATCGTCGCCGTAGAGGTCGGAAACCAGTTCAACGGGCTGGCCGATTTTCATATCCCTGAGCTGATCTTCCTTGTAGTTGGCCTCGACCCATAGTTGATGCAGCGGAACCAGTGCCATCAAGGCGGCCCCTGGGGCGACCTGCTGGCCGATCTGCACCGAACGTTTCTCGATCTGCCCGTCCTCGGCGGCCCGGATCACACAGCGTTCCAGATCCAGCCAGGCTGCACGAAACCGGGCAGCTGCCTGCCGGACGGCGGGGTGGGTGGCCACAGTGGTATCCGCCACATCGGCCTCGGCGGCAGACAGCTGCGCCCGTGCCAGTTCCAGGGCAGCGCGGGCCTGATCACGGGCAGCCTTCGCGTGTTCGGCTTCTTCCTTCGAAACCGCCTGAACGCTGACGGCCTGCTCCCGGCGACGCCAATCCGCTTCGGCCTGTTCCAGGGCATTTTGACGCACGGCCAGATTGGCTTGTTGCTGACGACGGTTTTCAAATCGCTGGCTGATCTGGCGGACCGCGCTGGCCAGATCCGCTTCCGCGCGTTCCAGGGCCAGGCGCGCGTCGGTGTCATCCAGCCGCACAAGCACCTGTCCACGGCGGACATGGTCGGTGTTATCCACCCGCACTTCCGTCACCGTTCCGGCAATGCGCGGGGTCACACGCACCAGATTACCGGCTACATAGGCATCATCGGTCGAAACATGATGCCGACCATGCAGCCACCATCTTGCGCCGTAAAAAACCGCCGTCAACAGAAAAACAACGGCCAGAATCCAGAGCAGACGTTTGCGTTTTGGGTGATTGCTCGCGGGGGCGTTCATCGGTACATGCGGTGAATGGGGTGTGCTCATCGTGATTCCTCGATCCCTGCGCCGCCCAGTGCCCGATAGAGGGCAACCCGCGCACGCAGCCGGCTGGTATGCAATTCGGTTTCGGCCATCTGTTGCGTCAGCTCGACAGATTCGGCATTCAATGTTTCCATGGGGCCGGACAAACCCATCCGGTATCGCAAGGCAGCCAGTTTGTGCAACTGCTGCACTTCAGCATTTGCCGAAGCCTGCGAGCTGGCGCGCGCCTCCAGATTGAGGTTAAGCGACTGGGCATCCGCCGCCTGCCTGGCCCCTTCCAGGATAGCCTTGTTATAAGCGGCCACTGCTGCCGCGTACTCCGCCTCGCGCAGCCCAAGCTGCGCCTGCAGGGTGCGTTGATTGAACAGGGGCAAATGCACCGCCGCCCCCAGCCCGCCCGCCACACTGCCCGCATCAAACAGCTTGCCCGCGTCCAGCGTATCAAACCCCACCAGCAGCCTGAGATCGATATCCGGATAAAAAGCCGCCCGGGCCGCCTCGCTGCGTTCGGAAGCGGCTTCGATGCGATTCCCGAGCGAGGCAATATCCGGCCGCCGCGCAAGCCAGTCCAACGACAAGCGTTCGGGCAAGGGCGGCAGATGCGTGGCCAGCCGGGGCTCTTTCATATCGGCCGCATGATCGGGATCCGCGCCAGTCAGAGCCGCCAGCCGATAACGCGCCGATACGGCGAGATAGTCATACTGTTTGACGCGCTCTTCATCGAGATTCAAACGACGACGCGCCTCCGCAACAGGAGCGGCTGCATCCAGCCCCAGACGATGCCGCTGTTCGGCAAGAGTCAGCATCTGGCGATGCTGTGCAAGCAGGCCGCCCGCCTGCTCACGCAGGCGACACGCCCCCGCCCAGGAAAAGTAGGCATCGGCCACGGCTGCCGAAAGGCTCAGGCGCACGGCAGCCTGCTCATCTTGTGCCGCCAGCTGCTCGCTGCGCGCCGCGCGTAACAGCGAACGACGCTTCCCCCAGAGATCGAGGTCCACCGCGACGGATTGGGTGATATCCGTTTGGGTATACATTTTCCCGACCAGTGCCGTGGGAAACAGACCGTTATCGCTCAAACGCTCGCGGTTCACGGAAACATCCGTACTGTACTGCAGGCCCGTCGCCAGCCTGGCCAAACGCTCGGCCTGCAAAGCCGCCGTCAGCCGCGCCTGTGCGGCATCCATATCCGGTTGCTGGCGCAAGGCCGCCTCGATCAGTGCATCAAGCTCCGGTTCATGAAACACCTGCCACCAAAAGCGAGTATCCGCTGGCGAAACCGAAGGTGGCGGATTCTTCATCAAAGCGGCGAGGCTGGCCTGTGTCGAAGGCATGGCCATCGTTGGACGAGGCGGCAGTTCCGGCGGCAACTGGGCACATCCGCCCAGGAGCAGCGGCAAGCACAGCACCTTCCGCCAGCATCCGGCAAAAAACGAATGTCTCATGCTGCCTCCGAAAGATCACGCCCTGCCAGAGCCTGCAGCATTCTTCTCAGCAGACGGCCCAGGATGGCCATTTCATCTGCACTGAAATCATGCCACTGCCGCTCGACGAGCTGCCACATCTCCGGCATGAGCACCCGCATCCGCTCCCGACCCGAAGCCGTCAGCGACAAATCCACCTTTCGGCGATCCGCCTCGCTCACGGCCCGCGTCACCCAACCCGCCGCCACCAGATCATTGACCAGACGGGTCACATTGGTACGGGATGCAATCAGAACCTCGCTCAAATCCCCCGGATTAAGCCGGTTATCCGGCCGGCCCAACAGCATGGCCAATGCCAGAAAAGAGGAAGTGTTCAAGCCATGCCTTGCCAGATGCTGGTTATAAACATCGTCCAGCTCCCTGAAAACGCAAAAGAACAACCGGTTCAACACGACACGATCCTGCGGCATCCCCGGCAACTGCCCGGCGATGCGACGTATCCCGTCTTCAAAAAAGGAAAAATCCCGGGCCATGGCTCATACGGCGAAAATGAATCCCGGCATATTACCAGATGAAACTATTTCTTCCGGTAATATTTTCAGCAAGAATCCACGGACCTGTCGCCGCTTGCGGCAAAAGCGGTAGAGCCTTTGCAACGGGCGATCCTTCAAGCCCCATGACTGAGCGGTGCGGGGGTGGTTTGAGCCGGGGCCGATATGGGGGACAATAGCGGCTTTCGTGCATTCGGTTCCAGACCATCGGCGCGGGGGTATCAAAAGAAATAGCGGGTATCTGAGCGGGTATCAAGGCGGATTCTCTGGAACCATAGCCATACAGAACAAGAGGATAGCCGCGATATGCTGCTGATGATCGACAACTATGATTCCTTCACCTACAACCTCGTGCAGTATTTTGGCGAGCTGGGCGAGGATGTGCGTGTTTATCGCAATGACGCGATCACGCTGGATGAAATTTCGGCCCTGAAACCGACGCGCATCGTGGTTTCGCCTGGGCCTTGCTCGCCGAATGAGGCGGGGATTTCCGTTCCGGCGATCCGGGAATTCTCCGGAAAAATTCCGCTTCTGGGCGTCTGCCTGGGGCACCAGAGTATCGGCGCGGCCTTCGGGGGCGACATCATTCACGCGAAGCAGTTGATGCACGGCAAGACTTCGCCGGTGCACCATGCGGATGTGGGCGTCTTTCGGGGGCTGCCCAATCCGCTGACAGTCACACGTTATCACTCGCTGGCGATTCGGCGCGAAACCTTGCCGGATTGCCTTGAAATCACGGCCTGGACGGAGGATGGGGAGATCATGGGCGTGCGCCACAAGACCTTGATGGTGGAGGGCGTGCAGTTTCATCCTGAATCCGTCCTGACGGAATGTGGTCATGCGATGCTGAAGAATTTCCTGGATCAATCGGCCGGTGGCACGGGAGAGCGGTCATGATTACGCCGCAGCAGGCTTTGCAGCGCACGATCGAGCACCGCGAAATTTTTCACGACGAGATGCTGCATTTGATGCGGCAGATCATGCAGGGTGAGATTTCGCCGTTGATGGTTTCGGCCATTCTGACGGGATTGCGCGTCAAGAAGGAAACCATCGGTGAAATTTCAGCAGCGGCGCAAGTGATGCGGGAGCTTTCGACCAAGGTCGAAGTGGCTGACGCGCGCCATTTCGTCGACATCGTCGGCACAGGTGGCGACGGCTCGCACACCTTCAACATTTCGACAGCTTCGATGTTTGTGGTGGCGGCAGCAGGCGGGCAAGTCGCCAAGCATGGCAATCGCAGCGTGTCTTCGAGCTCGGGGAGTGCGGATGTGCTCGAAGCCCTGGGCGCGAACATCCAACTTTCTCCCAAACAGGTCGGTGCCTGTATTGCCGCCACGGGTATCGGTTTCATGTTCGCGCCAACCCATCACACGGCGATGAAAAACGTCGCCGCCGTGCGTCGTGAAATGGGCATTCGCACGATTTTCAACATCCTCGGTCCGCTGACCAATCCGGCCGGCGCACCCAATACCTTGATGGGCGTTTTCCATCCCGATCTCGTCGGCATCCAGGTTCGGGTGATGCAAAGGCTGGGGGCGCAGCATGTGCTGGTGGTGCATGGCAAGGATGGGCTGGACGAAATTTCCCTGGGGGCTGCGACGCTGGTGGGCGAATTGAAAGAGGGGGAAATTCGGGAATACGAATTGCACCCTGAAGATTTCGGCTTCTCCATGGCGTCCACACGACGGTTGCGCGTGGCCAATGCCGAAGAATCAAAAGTAATGCTTCTGGGCGTCCTCGATGGCGAACCCGGCCCGGCGCAGGATGTCGTGCTGCTCAATGCAGGGGCGGCCCTATACGCGGCCAATCGGGCCGAATCCATTGCCTCCGGCATCACCCTGGCGCGCGAAGCCCTTTCCAGCGGTGCGGCACGGGCGAAGCTGGATGCCTTCGTGGCCTTCACCCAGACGGCGACTCAAACGGTCTGATCCTCATGAGCAATCCTCCCGACATCCTGAAAAAAATCCTCGCGACCAAGGTGGAGGAAGTGGCGATGGCCCATTCTCGCCTTCCTCTTGCCGAAGTACGCGCTGCGGCCCGTGACCAGGCAGCAACCCGGGGCTTCACCGCTGCACTACGCCGCCGGGTGGCCGCGCGTCAGCCTGCTGTCATTGCCGAAATCAAGAAAGCCAGCCCTTCCAAGGGCATCATCCGCGCCGACTTCGAACCATCCAGCATTGCGCGTGACTACGAGAATCACGGTGCGACCTGCCTTTCGGTGCTCACGGATCGCCTCTATTTCCAAGGTGCACCGGAATATCTTCAACAAGCACGCGCTGCCTGCGCGCTACCCGTCTTGCGCAAGGATTTTCTCGTCGATCCTTATCAGGTCTTTGAAGCCCGACAGATGGGCGCGGATGCCATCTTGCTGATCGTGGCCGCCTTGAGTCTTTCGCAGATGCAGGAGATGGAAGGCATCGCGCACGAACTGGGCCTGGATGTGCTCGTCGAATCGCACGACGAGGCCGAAACCGCACTGGCCTTGCAGCTGACCACGCCGTTGATCGGCATCAACAATCGCAATCTGCGCACCTTTGAAGTCAGTCTGGACACCACGCTGCGCCAGCTGGATCAGCTCCCCGATGATCGCATCGTCGTGACGGAATCGGGCATTCTCACGTCGGCCGATGTGGAACAGATGCGTCGCCGTGAGGTACATGCTTTCCTCGTGGGGGAGGCCTTCATGCGCGCCCCAAGCCCGGGCAAAGAGCTGGCCCGTTTATTCGGCCTCGCCCTGCCCGTTCGCTGAAGCGGGACGCCCTTTCCGAACCGGTTTCGTTCCCGGCAGTTTGCAATCCAGCAGAGCGCACCGCAGCAAGTCGATGGCTTTGTGGCGTGGGAAGGTCGTGCGCCAGACCAGCCCCACGCAGCGCGTCGGTGTGGGCTCGACGAAAGGACGCGCGCACAGCAGCGCATCGTTTTTCGGAATGAGGTCGGCACAGGAGGAAGGCATGACCGAAACGCCCAGCCCCGAGGCCACCATGTAGCGGATCGTTTCCAGCGAGCTGCCTTCGATGATCTGGGCGGCATCGGGCGGGTGCCGGGCCTGTGCGCAAAGGTCCAGTACCTGATCGCGAAAGCAGTTACCCGCCCCTAGCAGCAGCAAGGGTTCGTCCAGCAGGGCGACCGGCTCGATGGCCCTGGTCTTGCGCCAGGGATGCTGCGCGGGCGCGAGAGCCCGAAACGCCTCGTCATACACCGCTTGCGCCACAAGACCCGGCTCGCTGACGGGCAGGGCAAGAATGACGACATCCAGCTCTCCGGTCTTTACCGCCGCGACAAGAGGCTCGGTAAAGCCTTCCTGAAAAATGAGTGGCATCTGTGCCGCCCGTTCGCGCAGCAGCGGGGCTAAACGGGGAAGCAAATAGGGGGCAATGGTGTGAATGACGCCTATCCGCAAAGGACCGACGAGGGCGTCGCGTCCTTGTGCCGCCAACTCCGGGATGCGGCCGGCTTCAGCCAAAACACGCTCGGCCTGTTCAATGATCTGTTGGCCGATAGGGGTGGGCGATACTTCGACACCACGTTCGAACAGGATCGTACCCAGCTCGTCTTCGAGTTTCTTCACGGCCACTGAAAGAGTCGGCTGGGTCACGCAGCACTTTTCGGCCGCGCGGCCAAAATGACGTTCGCGCGCCAGGGCAACGATGTAACGCAAATCGGTCAGGGTCATGGCGAATCACCCGGTTGGGTCAAGGGGCTGAAACAGTACTTCGAGGTCTTCGGCCGTAATCAGATGTTGCTGTGGCGCGGCTCCGGCCAGCAGGTTGTCGGCCAGATTCTGCTTGCGCTGTTGCAAAGCGAGGATTTTTTCTTCGACCGTACCCTTGGTGAGCAGCTTGTACACAAACACGGGCTTGTCCTGACCGATGCGGTAGGCGCGCGCCGAGGCCTGTTCTTCGACAGCCGGATTCCACCAAGGGTCGAAGTGGATCACGGTATCGGCCGCTGTCAGGTTGAGCCCTGTACCGCCAGCCTTGAGGCTGATGAGGAAGAGCGGGACCTCGCCCTGCTGGAAGCGATTGATGGGTGTTTCCCGATCCTTGGTCTGGCCGGTCAGCTTGACGTAGTTGATGTCCCGCTGCCGCAGGGCGTCTTCGATCAGGGCGAGCATGCTAGTGAATTGCGAGAACAGCAGGATGCGCCGGCCTTCGTCGATCAATTCGGGCAACATCCCCATGAGCAGCCCCAGCTTGGCCGAAGCGGAAGGATCTCCGATCTCCCCTGTGGGCAGACTAAAAGCCGGTGAAGACACGCTGGAGGTCGAAGGCAGCTTGACCAGACGCGGGTCGCAGCAGACCTGACGCAGCTTCAACAGGGCATCGAGAATCATGATCTGGCTTTGCGATACGCCGCGCGTGGCGAGAACCTGACGCAGCTTCTTGTCGAAGATGAGGCGCAACGATTCGTACATGTCGCGCTGCTCGCCCGTCAGCTCCACCCAGCGAACCACTTCCGTCCGAGGCGGCAGTTCAGCCAGCACCTGCTCCTTCGTCCGTCGCAGCAGGAAGGGCCGAACACGCTCGGCTAACTGCTGGCGACGCTCGGCATCGTTCTGCTTCTCGATCGGCGTGCGGAAGGCTGCGGCAAAGCGGCGCACATCGCCCAGCAAGCCGGGCATCAGGAAGTTGTATTGCGCCCAGAGCTCGCCCAGATGATTTTCCAGCGGGGTCCCCGTCAGCGAAAGACGATGGCGGGCCTTGAGCTGACGCGCAACACGATGAGCATGGGCCTTGGGGTTCTTGATGAACTGGGCTTCGTCCAACACCAGTAGATGGAATTCCTGTTGCAGCAGGACATCCTGATCGCGCACCAGAAGCGGGTAGGTTGTGAAAATCAAATCCGCATGGGCGATATCCGAAAAGCGGTCGGCGCGCTCCGGGCCATGCAGGGTCAACACTTTCAAATCCGGAGCAAAACGTTCTGCCTCACTGCACCAGTTGGTGATGAGGCTGGTCGGCATGACGATCATGCTGGGCAGATCTGCACGACCACTGGCTTTTTCCAGATGAAGATGAGCAAGGGTCTGGATGGTTTTGCCCAGACCCATGTCATCCGCCAGGATGCCGGAAAGATCATAATTACGCAGAAATTGCAGCCAGCTCAAGCCTCGTTGCTGGTAGCCACGCAAGACGGCCTTGAAGCCTTCGGCCGGTTCTACCGACTCGATTCCGGCAAAATCTCGCAGCCGATGTGCCAGCTCGCGAAGCCGCTCACCACCGAACCACCGTCCCGAGAGGGATTCCAGCTCGACCAGGCTTCCCGCATTGAGGCGATTGAGCCGCAAACGCTCACCGCCACTGGAAAATTCCATCAACGGCCCCAGCCAGAGCCGCATACGACGAACCGGAACGGGAAGAATATGTCGCTCTCCGACCGGCAAGGGAACCCGTTCGTCCTCTTCCAAGCGACGCAATTCGTCCATCAACTGCGGACGCAAAGCCAGAAGACGAATCAACGGCTCAACCAGGCTGACCCGCTTGCCTTCGACGATCACGCCCAGATCGAGATCAAACCACTCACTGTTGCTCAGGAACTCATCTTCCAGCACCTCGACAAACCAGTCTTCGGCTTGCAGGGGCTGGAAGGGAAAATCATCATCCACTTCAACATCGAAGCCCGCCCGCTCCAGCTCCGGCAGGGCCATTTCCATGAAGAGCAGCCAGCTTGCCGGGTCTTGCAAAGCGGGCATCAGGCAATCCAGATGCGCATCCGGGCCAAGTCGCTCGCTTCTGGGCAGACGTTGGCGATAGCTTTCCAGCCCCTGGGCGTGAATGTATTGCCAGGCAGACTCTTCTACCGGAATATCTCGCATCACAAGAATGGTCTCGCCTTCCCGCTGGGCGCGCACCAGCGGTGGAACAGGTTCGACAGCGGGAAGGCGTTCCAGGCCCGGATATTCGAACCAGAGTGTCGCTGCAGCCAGTTTCTCCTCCGTCGCCAACACCGTTGCGGCACGAAGCCTGACGGCTTGCAGGCGAATGACCGGGCGGGGCTTTGCGCTGGCTGCCTCGGGAGGACGGGCCTCGGGCAGAGGCAGCACCAGATTCAGACGCACACCCAGTTCTCCGAGGCGCAACCTCACCAGCAAGGCATCGAGTTCATCGAGTGGGGGCGCATCCAGCAGCTTCCGGGCCAGTGCATCGGGCAAGTCCAGGCTGATGAGCCCGGCATTGTGATGCTGCGCATCGGCATACCAGACCGGCCAGGTTGGTAATAGGGTCACCTCACCGGCTGAATCATGGGCCTGCGCGTTCAGGACAACCCGGGCACGTTGTCGCCCTTCTGTGCCCGCTTGCCAGACCAGACGAGCATCACGCACCGGTCCAGGTTTCAGGGGCGGGCGATCCAGGTCATCCAGATGCAATCGCCCGGTTCGTAGAGCCAGCCGTAAAAGTTGCGCCCCTTCTTCACCTTGCAGCGGCTGAGAAGCGTCATGGGAGAACATGACGTTATCCTGCATGATGAGGAAGAGACGTACAACAGGCATGTCCGCGGGCTGAAACCAGGGAGGAACATTGCCCCAGGTTAGATGATGCAGCTCCGGACGCAGCAACTCGGCCTTGCCCGCCCCGCCCTCTTTGGCCGGACGAGCCTTGTATAAAGTTAGTCGGGCATCCGCTGAAGTCAGCACATAACGAATGTGCGGGCCCGACGCGCTTTGGAGCGAAGGCGGCGCAGGGGCTTCGCCCGAAGCGGGAAAGGCCGCATCCTGCTCCAGCTCTTTCAGCCAGTTCAAGGTTTCGCCAGACAGGCCCGTTCCCTCTCTATTCGAGGTCTCGTCCGTGTCATTCCGGGCGGATTCTCCCTGCCAACAGGCCAGCACTGCCACAACATGTTCGCAATTAAACCCTTCCGGGCAGGTGCAGGCTCCAGCCACATGCGTCACCCGGCGGCCATTGTGGCTTAGCTGAATGTCCTGCTTGTATTTCTTGCCACGAACGCCAGGACAAAGCCCCGTGATTCGCAAACGGCCCTGATTGAACCCCGGGGTTCCCACCGTGATCTGACGCTGCTTCAGCAGGACACGGCCCAGCGCGACCACAGGGGGCTGAAAATGGTCTTCGAAATCGAGCAGCAGGCGTCGGACGTCGTCCGTCATCGTGAGAATCGGATCAAAAAGGGAACAGGCGAGATTACCAGACTCGTCTGGCCGCAGGCGAGCTGCACAAGGTTTACTGCCAACTATTTGGCAGTTAAGGACGCAGCTGGAAAATGCTGAGGAATTGAGCGGGCGGGACGGCGGACACCTGCGGAGGCATCATGTTTCATCCTTCAGCCTGTACCGCTGCACAAGCTGAGGGCGAGTTGCGATTCAGGTCTTTTCGAGAATGACGCTACCAATCGAATAGCCCGCACCAAAAGAGCAGATCACGCCCACATCACCACGCGCGAGGTTTTCCTGGTGTAGGTGAAAGGCGATGATGGAGCCGGCCGAGGCCGTATTGGCATATTCGTCGAGAATCACCGGAGCTTCATCCGCCGTTGGATCGCGGTCGAGCAGCTTCCGGGCGATAAGCTGATTCATTGACAGATTAGCCTGGTGCAGCCAGTAACGCCGAACGCCGCTGGCCGGTGCAATCTGCAAGGTGCCCAGATGCGTGGCAATGTGTTCGGCGGCCATGGGACAGACTTCCTTGAATACTTTCCGGCCTTCCTGCATGAACAGCTTGTCCCGGGCTTGCGGGTCGCTATCTTCGCAGCGGTTCAAGAAACCTGCGTTATTGCGTATGTTGTTGGAAAAACGGGTGGCCAGCCGTGTGCCGAGGATTTTCCAGCTCCCCGGCCGTGCCGTTTCCGCCTGTTCGATCACGATAGCGGTGCAGATGTCGCCGAAAATAAAGTGACAATCCCGATCAGTCCAGCAATGGTGGCCGGAGGTGATTTCCGGATTGACCACCAGCACGGCGCGGGCACTGCCACTCTTCACTGCATTGACGGCCTGCTCGATGGCGAAGGTGGCCGAGGAACAGGCCACGTTCATATCGAAGCCGTAACCCTGGATGCCCAGCGCGTTCTGGATTTCAACGGCCATGGCCGGATAAGGCCGCTGCATGTTGGAGGCGGCGCAAATCACACCGTCGATGTCCGCGGCTGTCTTTCCGGCCTGAGCCAGCGCGTCGCGTGCTGCCGAAACGGCAATTTCAGCCATCAAGGAAAGGGCTTCGCGAGGGCGTTCCGGGTAATGGGGCCGCATGCGTTGCGGATCGAGAATGCCCGACTTGTCGAGCACATGGCGGCGATGGATGCCGGAAGCCTTTTCGATGAATTCAACACTCGATTCGAGCAGGGCTTCCTGTTCTCCACGTGCAATGGCCTCGGCATTGCGCTGGTTTTCCAGGGCGACATATTGATTGAAGGCTGCAACGAGTTCCTGATTGTCGATGACAGCTTCCGGCACAAACAGGCCGGTTCCACTAAGCACAGCGGTATGCACGTTTTTTTACCTTTCTGAAGGAGACAGTCGCCCTTTGACAAACACCGTCGCTTCGGCCACGGGCATGGGACGGGCGTAAAGATAACCCTGAAAACGCTCACAGTGAAGCTCACGCAGCAGCGCGGCCTGCGCTTCGGTTTCTACGCCTTCGGCAACGGTGTCCATACCCAGTGTTCGCGCCATGCTGATAGTCGTGGCGCAGATGGCTGCATCGTTACTATCCGTGTCGATATCCTTGACGAAAGAGCGATCGATTTTCAGAGTATTGATGGGAAGTTGCTTGAGATAGGCCAGCGAGGAATAGCCCGTTCCGAAATCATCCATGGCCAGACGGATGCCCATCGCGCTGATTTCACGCAAACGCTCGATGCACAGGTCCGTGTCCTCCATCACCATGGATTCGGTCACTTCCATTTCGATGTCATTCCCCGCGAGGCCATTTTTTGCCAGAGCTTGCCGGATGGTGTTCACCAGCTCCGGATCACGCAGTTGCTGGGCAGAAAGATTGATGGCCAGACGTATCCCGTTGATGCCCTGTCTGCGCCAATTGGCCCGGATGCGACAGGCTTCCTGAATTACCCAGGCACCAATCTGATTCATCAAGTGCATTTCCTCGGCCACGGGGATGAAACGCACCGGCCCGATCATGCCTTCTTCGGGGTGATGCCATCGGATCAGGGCTTCAGCACTGACAACCTGCCCGCTCTGGCTCTCGACCTGAGGCTGAACATACAGCTCAAGCTGTCCCCGTTCGATGGCCAAGCGCAGGGCATTTCCGACATGCAGCCGTTCGTGGATCGCGGTATTGAATTCAGGGCGGTAGAACTGTGTGCGGTTACGCCCTTGTCGTTTCGCTTCGCGGGTGGCCAGATCAGCAGCCACCAGCAGATTTTCGGCGGTATCCGCATCGTTGGGGAAGCAGGCAATCCCGATACTGGCGGTGATGTGCAGGGTATGGGCATCAATTTCAAAAGGAGGACGCAGGGCATCGTGAATCGCCCTGGCGAGCTGAGCGGCCGCCTGAGCAACGGGTTGATGGGTGTGAATGCAGATGAATTCATCCGCATTCAGGCGAGCAACGAAATCGTTGTCCTGAAGAAGGAGGTGCAAGCGGCGGGAGACCTGCTGCAAGAGACGATCGCCCACATTCGGGCCGAGCGTGTCGTTGATGACATCGAAACGGTCGATGTCGATGTGCAGCATGGCAAAGCCTTTCCCAGTCAGGCGCGTCATTTCGATGGGCACGAGGATGCGCTCGAACAGCCCGGCACGGCTGGGCAAGGCCGTCAGGCGATCGTTGTAGGAAAGGTGATGTACGATCTTCCGGGTTTCGCGGTGACGAGAAAGTTCATCGCGCAAGGTATCGATGATTTTTCGTTGCCGCGTATGGGCCACCACCAGTTTCCGGGCAAGCACCACCAACACAGACGCCGTCAGGATGACGTAGCCAAAACCACCGGTATAAATGAAACGGATATCTCCGGATTCCACCAGGCCACCGATGGCGACCCCGACCATCAGGATCAGCAAACCGGTACAGATGACAGCAGCTCCCTGACGGTCTACCTTGGCGTGGTGCACCGCTGTCCGATAAAAATTCCATAAGAAAATCAGAAAGACAATCACACGCCCATAAAACACGCCGGGGTTGGGCTCCCCCATCAGAATCTGCAGACGCTCTCCCCATGGAAAAGCTATGACTTCAGCGTGATACGCTCCGACGAAACGACTTCCGCCCGGAGAAAGAATGGTCAGCACGATCAGTACCAAAGAAAACCCGGCCATGCCGATCATCAGGCGGCGACGATGACGGTAACGCGTGTAAGTGGCGATGAAGGCCGTGATGAAAAACAACTGGGCCGAAGCAAAACCGTTCATCCACCGCTGACACTCCGCTGCAGTGGCCACATCCGTTGCCTGATGAAATTGCGCGGTGGCCAGTTGTGAGCCTGCCGAGAGCAGGCATATCCCCAGCAACCATTGCAGCCCATGGATACGGATGCCGGAAGCCGAAACGACGGCACAAGCCAGCACGGAACAGGCCGCAAACCCTGCCGACAGATATAGCAAAGCAATGAGCAGCCCTGGCTCAACTCCTGTGGACATCCTGCATTTCCTCTTTGCCCTTTTTTTGAGTCAATTCCGCCAGCCCCCTCCGGAATCCCTGATTCATTTGCGGCAGGTCAGTTCAACACGACGATTGCTTGCACGGCCTTCGTCGGTGTCGTTGCTCGCCACGGGGCGAGTTTTCCCATACCCACGCGCCACGAGTTGCCCCTTCGAGACACCCTTGGAAACGAGCCAGTTCATGACAGACTGTGCCCGGGCTTCCGACAGTTTCTGGTTGTAAGCCTCATCACCTACCGAGTCGGTATGCCCACCCACTTCCAGTGCCAACCCGGGGCTGGCCACAATAGCCTCCCTTGCCTTGCTGAGCACGGCATTCGATGCCGGCTGGAGCGTCGCCTTGTCAAAATCGAACAGCACCCCTAGCAAAACGATACGGCAATCCTTCTTCAGACGCTGAGCCATGTCCACCCGGCCTTCCTCTCCTATCTCAAAAGAAACTTCACCTGGAGCATGTCGCAGAACAGCCCACAGATTCCGGCCACTTTCTCCATAATGCGCAACGAGTAAGGTATCTGATGAATTAACGCTTTGCGAAAAGCGAAGCACCTTCCATCCTGCCGCCTGCAAGGCATCACGATAAGCCAGGGCAAAATCCAGATTCGACAGGTCTTTCGGTGTCCGGTAATACTTGGACACGCTCCCGGATGCCACCTGTACCCGCGTTTCGGAGTGGCCTTCCTTATCCCGCAAAGTCACCGACATGGGTTTATCGTGTATCGAAGCCCCGGAAAATTTTGCTCCCGGCGGTGGCAGCAGAAAGGGGATGTTCCGATGATCCTCCTTCAATTCCTCGGGTTTGGAACCCGGCGAAGGCAAGGTCAAGTGCCAACGATTTTCGCTCACCTCCACCAGATCCATGCGAATATCGTCGGCGGCAAAAAAGATGATATTTACCCAGGCTTCGCGTCCCTTCGTCAATTTCAGGGTAACGCTGAGCGGATTGCGGTCCCGCTCTTCAATCACGGCCCAGCCTGATTGCTGGAGCACTGGCTTCCATTGCGCCCAGATCGCACCGCCCTTTGCCACTGAAGCTGGCATTTTGAACCCTGCCTCCCAATGGCGACCCCGCACAAGGTTCTTCGGGTTCTGTGGGATCGGAATCTGTGCTTCGCCGTAACGCTCATCGACAATATCCGGTCTAGCCTGCAATCCGGGCATCAAACTCAACCAATCCGGCAAGGTCGGGGGTGGATTGGCCGCCTGCACCACGGCAGGAAAGCCAAAAACAAGTATCAGAACCCATTGCAGGAAGATGCGCATCATTCGCCCCCTCATCTCGTGTGTAGATCAATCGAACTTCAGCAACCATGTAGCGCACCAGATACTATCAGTACCTTGCGAACCCCGGAAAAAACTCGAAGAGCCCATCAGGCATCCCTGACGAATCATACCCGTTCCAAAAGAAGGTTTTCCTTTGGGTACAGCTCAGCCCGAACGTATCTGATTCAATCAGCGTCTCCTTAGATTTCAGGCTTCAGCGTGACCACCTCAAAAACAAAAAAACGCGGCAAGCCCCAAGGCCACCGCGTTTTTCATTGTCTGCTTTCCTCCGGCCTCGTGATAACGCCGGAGGCCAGCCGGGCCGGTACTCAGCGCACGGCCGAACGACGCTTGGTACGAACGATCTGGTAGGCGCGGGTGAGATAGCCAATCGGCGCGCTCCAGATATGCACCAGACGTGTGAAAGGGAAGAACAGGAAGACCGACATGCCAAGGAACATGTGGAATTTATAGACACCATCGACATTCTTCACCAGGCTGGGATCGGGGTGCAGGTAGAGAATGCTTTGCACCCAGTCGGCCAGGTTGATCATCACGGTTGCATCGCCATGATTGGCATGGCCAATCGAGGTCGGGATGGTCGACAAGCCGGCAGCAACGGTGAGCACCAGCCAGCCGAGGATGTTGATGTCGATCCAGCGCGACGCTGCACGGACACGCGGATTGGTCATGCGACGCATCCAGAGCATGACCGCGCCGATCAGGCAGGCCGAACCGAACACCGTACCGGCAGTGATGGCGATCCACTGGTGGGCGAGATCGGAAAGACCGAGGGTGGTGAAGACTGCGTGCGGCGTCAGCAGCCCCACGATGTGCCCGCCGAACAGGCCGAGAACGCCGTAGTGGAACAGGTTGCTGGCGGCACGCATGCCGCTCTTGGAAAGCAGCTGGCTGGAGTCGCTTTTCCAGGTGTACTGCTCGTGGTCGAAACGGATCCAGCTACCGAGCAGGAAAACGGTGGTGGCGATGTAGGGATACACGCCGAAAATGAAGTTGTGCAGGAAATTATCCATGGATGTCTCCGTGTTTGCGTTATGGGGCGCGAGGGTCAGGGCGAAGAGGGCCGGTCGACCCTGGGGGGGCTGCTCCAGTCCACCGGCGGGTCGAAATCGCCGTCGTCGAGACAGGGGTCTGTCTTGATGGCGGGCGTGGGCTCTTCCATGTCGTCCGGTGCAGCAACGAGCTGGCTGCGCTGTTCGACGAGCTGGATCAAGGCGGCGTAGAGGCTGCCACCATCTTCCAGATTGACGCGCAGCTGGCGCAGCACCTTCGTCCAGCGTGACAGGAAAAGCTTGGCTTCCTCGGCATCGAGCATGCTGACGAATTCGAGCATCAGCGGCAGATAGTCGGGAAGCTCCTTCGCATCGGCATTGAGCTCAAAACCGTAGCCCTTGTAATACTCGCCCAGATCGATCAGGGCGGGGCCACGGTTCTTGTCTTCGCCGATCAGGTGGTGGGTCATGTGCATGCTGTGTTCGGGAACCATGTCGAAGGTACGCACATATTCCTCTTCCAGTGAAAGCGGCTCTTGCATCACGCGCGCTTCCAGCTGGTCGAGAAAGCCCGTGAGGGCCGTGCGTTCCGACGGCGAGAGGTCGTCCGCTCCCGTCACGGCCGCCCGGATTTCGGGCAGGGCCGCGCGCAGTTCAGCGTCCGGGTACTCCAGCAGCGATGAAACGATGCGGTAAAACATCATCATGACCTCCGGTCAACGTTCGTCGGCAGACGGGGCGGGCTCACGCGATTCGACCGTACCCTTGCGACGCTCGGGGAACAACGAATCACCGCTGATCCCAGCCGAAGAGTCATTACCAAAGGTGAAGCCGTTCTGGCCCTGGAAGCCGTAGAAGTCGTCTTCAGTCAGCTCGGCGTGGCCGGTCGGGATGACGAAACGGTCTTCGTAGTTGGCGATGGCCATCAGCTTGTACATATCTTTGGCCTGCTGCTCGGTCAGCCCGACCTTGTTCAGCGCGGTGGTATCGGGCTTGCCTTCGACGTGCACCGAACGCTGGTAAGAGCGCATGGCCATCATCTTGGCGATAGCGTCGAACACCGGCTGCTCCTTGCCGGCCGTCAGCAGGCTGGCCAGATATTGCAGCGGGAAGCGCAGCGCGTCGGCGCGGGGAATCACGCCATCGGCTTCGGTGGGCAGCTGGCCCTGGTCGATCGCGGATTGCACCGGCGAGAGCGGCGGCACATACCAGACCATCGGCAGGGTGCGGAACTCGGGGTGCATCGGGAAGGCGATCTTCCATTCCATCGCCATCTTCCAGATGGGCGACTTGCGGGCAGCTTCGATCCAGTCTTCCGGCACGCCGTCGCGACGGGCAGCCTTGATGACTTGCGGGTCGTTCGGGTCGAGGAAGATGCTGCGATGCGCTTCGTAGAGGTCCTGCTCATTGGGCATCGAGGCGAGTTCCTCGATCTTGTCCGCGTCGTAGAGCATGATGCCGTTGTAGCGGATACGGCCCACGCAGGATTCGGAGCAGACGGTCGGCATGCCGGATTCGACACGCGGGTAGCAGCCGATGCACTTCTCGGCCTTGCCCGATTCCCAGTTGTAATACACCTTCTTGTACGGGCAGGACGAAACACACTGACGCCAGCCACGGCATTTGTCCTGGTCGACCAGGACGATGCCGTCTTCTTCGCGCTTGTAGATCGAGCCGGAGGGGCAGGCGGCCACACAGGCGGGGTTCAGACAGTGGTTACACATGCGCGGCAGATACATGTGGAAGGTATTCTCGAATTTCGAGTAAATCTCCTTCTGCATGTTCTTCATGTTGACGTCCTTGGCGCGCTTGTCGTACTCGCCGGCCAGATCGTCTTCCCAGTTCGGGCCCCAGGTGATCTTTTCCATCTTTTCGCCGGTGATCTGGGAGATGGGGCGAGCCGTCGGCGCGGCTTCGGACAGCGGCGCGTTCTGCAGGTGGGCGTAGTCGAAAGTGAAGGGCTCGTAGTAATCGTCGATTTCCGGCATGTCCGGATTGGCGAAGATATTGAGCAGGCGGGAGAGCTTGCTGCCAGACTTGAGCTGCAGCTTGCCGTCGACGAGCTCCCAGCCACCCTTCCAGACTTCCTGGTTTTCCCATTGCTTCGGGTAACCGATGCCGGGCTTGGATTCGACGTTGTTGAACCAGGCGTATTCGACGCCCTTGCGGTTGGTCCAGACGTTTTTACACGTCACGGAGCAGGTGTGGCAGCCAATGCACTTGTCGA
>CAZCOS010000010.1:0-45913 GCA_964500605.1 uncultured Sterolibacterium sp. | reverse complement strand
GACCAGTCCGATGGAAAGAAGGCCGGCTTGTTTGATGCGATTTCGCATTGGAGAGACTCCGCGAGCAGGGGTTGCGATCTTGGGTGCTATCTTGAGGACGGTCCTGGTCAGTCGAGTGCAGTGAGACAGGAAGTAAGCGCAGTGGTTCGTGTGATACCGAATTCAAACGCGGGGTTAGCAATGGTGGATTGGCTTATTTCAGATTGACCCACTTGAGTGGATCAACGGCGCGACCTTGCTGCCTGAGCTCAAAGTATAAACCGGTTTCTGCAACGCTACCGCTGCTGCCCGCCGTGGCAATGGCTTCTCCGGCTCTGACGATGTCACCGACATGCCGGAGAAGTGTCTGGTTGTTGCCATAAACGCTGAGCCAGGCCTCGCCATGGTCGATGATGAGCAGATGGCCAAAACCACGAAGCCAATCGGCGAAGACGACTCGACCCGGTGCGGGAGCCTTGATTTCACTGCCTTCGTTGGTGCGGATGAACAGGCCTTTCCATCTGGAGCCGCCCTCCATACGCGCTGTGCCAAAACGGTGGAGGATTTCACCGCGTACCGGTAATCGGAGCTGGCCTTTGAGAGCGGTGAAATTGCCGCTATAGCCCATATCCTCGGGCTCGTGGTCGTTACGCTGTGACGGCGTGGATTCAGGGGGCGACGAAGCAGGAGAAGAGGAAGAAGGTGAAGGTGATGCAGGTTTGCGCCCAGCAGTGGAGGGTCGGGAGGCTTGGGAGGCTTCGGCGGCCAGCCGGGCCTTTTTCCGGGCCGCGCGGGCTCGGGCTTCACGAGCAGCGGCTTCCACGAGCTGATCGATGAGCCCACTGAGCCGCTGTTCATCTCGTTTCAATGCGTTGATTTCACGCCGCTGTGCTTTGAGCTTGTTGCCCAGGCTGGCCAGTGTGGCTTGACGTTGCTGTTGCTGCTCAAGCAGAAGCGCACGTTGCTGCTGCTGTTGCTGTTCGATCCCTGCCAGTTCCTCCTGCCGGGTTCGCGCGGATTCGCCCAGCTGTTGTTTTTCCGCCAGAGTTTGACGTAACCGGGCCAACAGCTCGGCCTTTGCCCTGGACAGTTTTGTCTGGTAGTAACGATCTCGTGTCGTTTGCTGGATGTCGTTGCCCGAGAGCAAAAAACGCAAGGGATCCGCAGATTCATCACCCCGAATGTATTGCTGGTACAGAAGCTGGCTGAGTTGTCGTTGCTGTGTCGTTCGCTGGGTTTCGAGACGGCGAATTTGTTGTTGCAGCCGGTGCAGCGCATCTTCGGCAGCCTGGCGTTTGGTGGCCAGATCATTCAGGGTCTGGTTGATGGATGCAATCGCCAATTCAGTCTGTTGCAGGCGTTCGCGGGTCTGCGTACGGGTTTGCTCTGTTTGCGTGAGTGCCTTGCCCAGTCGGTCGATGCGGTGACGCACGGCGTTGAGCTCCCCCTGACGAGAGGCGACCGATTTTGTGTCGGAATTTTCTGTGGCGCGATTGTGGGTCTGCGCCGGCGCGGCGTGGGCAAGCGGAAAAAGCAGGGCGGGTAGCAGGATGTACGGCAGGCCGAGCAGTCGGCACAATCTGCCTACATCACTCAAGTCGCGCTTGGGCAGGCGCACAAGCCCCAGAGGTTGTGACAGTGCAGACACAGTCAGTCTTCCGGGGATATGGCGGCGTGCTTTACTTTGCTTTATTTTGCCTTGCCCTGATTGGCGACAGCTTTCATCGCGGCCTCAATGGCTTCGGCGTTACCAAGGTAGTAATGGCGGATCGGTTTGAGTTCTGCATCGAGTTCGTACACCAGCGGCTGGGCCGTCGGGATGTTGAGGTTGACGATGTCCGCATCGGAGACATTGTCAAGATACTTGATGAGGGCGCGCAGACTATTGCCGTGCGCGGCAATGATGACGTTCTTGCCGGATTTCACTGCAGGGGCGATGGTGTCGTGCCAGTAAGGCAGGAAGCGATCAACGGTGTCTTTCAGGCATTCGGTGCGCGGGAATTCGTTGGCCTTGAGGTTGGCGTAACGTGGATTGTCGTTTTCCATGCGCGGGTCGTCCGCTTCCAGCGCGGGGGGGGGCGTGTCGTAGGCGCGACGCCAGACCAACACTTGCTCGTCGCCATATTTCGCAGCGGTCTCGGATTTATTGAGCCCTTGCAGCGCACCGTAGTGGCGTTCGTTCAGCCGCCAGCTGTGGTGAACGGGGATCCACATGCGATCCATTTCTTCAAGTACCGTCCAGAGCGTTTTGATGGCGCGTTTGAGGACGGAGGTGTAGGCGACGTCGAAACGATAGCCTTCTTGCTGGAGCAGTTTTCCGGCGGCGACGGCCTCGGCCAGCCCTTTTTCGGTCAGGCCGACGTCGGTCCAGCCGGTGAAGCGGTTTTCCTGGTTCCAGGTGGATTCGCCGTGGCGAATCAGGACGATCTTGTGCATGGCATGCAGGGTTGGGGGAATGGAAAAGAAGCATTCTATAATAACGACCTTCCTTCTCTTCAAGGCCGGGCATTGTCCGGTGGATGATAATCTCCGTGATCACGCCGCCCTTCGACCTAATCGACAAGCAGGAGCACATCGAAACCGCGGCGCGGGCATTGAAGGCCATTTCGCATCCGTTGCGCTTGAAAATTTTGTGTGTCGTCGGCGATATGGAAGTTTGTGTGCAGGACATTGTCGAGGCTGTTGGGACTTCGCAGAGCAATATCTCGCAGCATCTGGCGATACTGCGCGAAAAAGAAGTCCTTCAAACCCGAAAGGAAGCCAATCGCGTTTATTACCGCGTGGCAGATCCCCGTGTTTTGCAATTAATCGGCATGATGCGCGAGGTTTTTTGCGGCGTGATGCCTTGATGAGGCATAGAGATTAAAAACCTGGAAACTTGAGAGCTTGGATACACGGATACACGGTTACGCACCGGAGCAGAGGAGCATGTCTTGGAATTCATTCAACACAATCTGATGTATGTCCTTCTCGCCGTGGTTAGCGGGGGGATGCTGTTGTGGCAGACGTTTCGGGGTACGGGAGGCAATCAGGTGAATGTCCAGCAGGCGGTCTTGCTCATTAATCGCGAGGACGCACTGGTGATCGACGTGCGTGGGGGCGACGAATGGGCTACGGGCCACATCGCCAACGCCCGGCATATCACTCTTGATCAGATGGATCGCCGTCTGACGGAAATCGAGAAATACAAGCAGCGTCCTGTGATTGTTTGTTGTCATTCCGGGATGCGTTCCCTTTCGGCCTGTGCAAAACTGAAAAAATCTGGCTTTGAAAATGTCCATAACCTATCAGGCGGCATCAGTGCCTGGCGCGAAGCCGGATTGCCGCTGACCACCCGTTGATGAATTGATGATGCTCGCCAGGAGGTTTTCATGACTGCCAGGGTTTTGATGTATAGCACGGCTGTTTGCCCCTATTGTCAGCGCGCCGAGCAACTGCTCCGAAACAAGGGGGTGACGGAAATCGAGAAAATCCGCGTCGATCTCGACCCCGCACAGCGCGAGGTGATGATGCAGCGCACCGGTCGCCGTACCGTTCCCCAAATTTACATTGACGAAACCCATGTGGGCGGCTTTGATGACCTGGCCGCACTGGATCATGCCGGACAACTCGACGCCCTGCTCCAACTGAATGTGGGCTGAATCTTTTCAACGCCTCCGCTTCACCTTTTCATCACTCCACCACGAAAGAAACGACTCTCATGAGCGAACAGCAAACGCAGCAAGCACAGGAAAATGCGGCTCCCGTTTTCACCATTGAAAAAATCTACACCAAGGATATTTCGCTGGAGAGCCCGAATGCGCCTCAGATTTTTCTGGAACAGGCTTCGCCCAGTATCGAAATTCAACTTCGCACGGAAGCCGCTGCACTGGAAGACGGGATTTTCGATGTGCTGCTGACGGTAACCGTCACCGCCAAAATTGCCGAAAAAACAATGTTCCTGGTCGAGGCGGGGCAAGGCGGCATTTTCCAGATCCGCAATCTGCCTGTCGAAAACATGGAGCCCCTGCTGGGTGTGGCTTGCCCGAATATCCTGTTTCCTTATGCACGGGAAACCATTTCCGATCTCGTCACGCGCGCGGGTTTCCCGCCGGTGTTGCTGGCCCCCGTCAATTTCGAGGCCATGTACGCCCAACGTCTACAAGCACAGCAAGAGGCGATGCAGGCTCAGGCAACGGGTGAAGTGCCAATCCAGTAAAGGAGCCTTCATGCGCGGATTCGTTCTGACCGCTTTCTCAATGGCAATGGCGGGCCAGGCGTGGGCATTGGAATTTGTCTCCGTGGCCGAACCCGCCGTGCTTTATGACGCCCCCTCCCAAAAGGCGAAGCCGCTGTTTGTCGTGGCTCGTCAGACGCCCATCGAAGTGGTCGTGACATTGGGCGGGTGGCTGAAGGTGCGGGATGCGACAGGCGGCATTGCCTGGATCGAGAAACGCCAGGTCAGCGAGCAACGCACCCTGCTCGTAACGGCGGCACGGGCTCAAGTCCGAACGGCTCCGGCCACCGATGCGCCGCTGGCCTTTGAAGCGGAAAAATCCGTGGTACTGGAATGGCAGGCACCCAGCCCGACCATTCCCGTGTCACCGGGTTGGGCCAGAGTGCGCCATCGCGATGGCCAGAGCGGCTTCGTGCGGGCCGATCAAGTCTGGGGGCTTTGAATGGGGCAGCGGATGGGCCGAAAAGGGTTTCCTTGGCCTTCCCAGCACGGAACATGAAACTCACTGTTCTGGGTGCGGGCTCCTGGGGAACGGCCATGGCCATTGCCTTGGCCTCCCGTCAGTCCGTGACACTTTGGGCGCGCGATCCGCTTCTGTGTACGGCCATGCAGGCTGCGCGTGAAAACGAACGTTATTTGCCGGGCTGCGCTTTTCCTGAAAGCTTGATTGTCGAGGCGACCTTGCCGCATGCACTGGAGGCGGCCGAACTTGTTCTGATCGCCACACCTTTGGCCGGTCTGCGCCAAACGGTTCGTCTTTTGCACCAGTGGGCACCTCAATCCCCATTTCTGTGGCTTTGCAAGGGTCTGGAGGCCGGAACGGGGCTTTTGCCACACCAAGTTGTTCTGGAAGAAAGACCCGGCATTCTTGTGCCGCATGGCGCGTTGACCGGCCCCAGCTTCGCGGAAGAAGTGGCGAAGGGCTTACCCACGGCCATCACCCTGGCCGGAACGGATGCGGCATTTTCACGCCGTGTAGCCCAGCAGTTATCGGGCCCGCGTCTGAGGGTCTATGCGAATGAAGATGTTACCGGGGCCGAGGTAGGCGGGGCCGTGAAAAACGTACTGGCGATTGCCAGCGGAATTTGCGATGGTCTGGGGCTAGGGGGTAACGCCCGAGCCGCGCTCCTGACACGCGGGCTTGCCGAAGTCGTTCGCCTGGGATTGGCAATGGGAGCGCGCCGCGAAACGCTGATGGGCTTGGCGGGGATGGGCGACTTGATCCTGACCTGTACCGGTGACCTTTCACGCAATCGCCGCGTGGGGCTCGCGCTAGCCGTCGGACGTCCACTGGCGGCCATCGTGCAGGAGCTGGGCCATGTCGCCGAGGGGGTCCCCGCCGCGCGGGAAGTGGCCCAAAGGGCAGAGGACCTGGGCGTCGACATGCCCATTGTCCGGGCGGTTTGTGCGGTTCTGGATGGCCAACTTTCTGCGGCGGAAGCAGTCGATCAGCTCATGATGCGCGACCCGTGCAGTGAATGATCAATGAGCGGGATGAGCGGGTTCAGACTCCACCATTAAACCCGAGCTGTCGCCACGCCTCGTAAGCGACGACCGCCACCGTGTTCGAAAGATTCACACTACGGCAGCCCGGTTGCATTGGCAAACGGATATGGTGCGTCGGGTCGATACGGGTCAGCACCGCTTCCGGCAGCCCACGAGACTCAGCTCCGAACAAAAAGGCATCACCCGCCTGATAGCGGGGAAGATCGTAATGAACCTGTCCTCGGGTTGTGAGTGCGTAAAGATGCGGGGGGCGGATTTCTTCAAGGCAGTCTTCCAACTTATCGTGGACCTTCACTTCGGCAAGCTCCGCGTAATCCATGCCTGCGCGACGCAGGCGGGCTGCATCCAGCGTGAAGCCCAGGGGTTGAATAAGATGAAGTCGCGCGCCGACATTGGCACACAGACGGATGACATTCCCGGTATTGGGCGGAATCTCTGGCTCATGGAGGATGATATGGAACATGGTATATTCGCCGACACACTGCAGATTGCAGAAGACGGGGCATCTGAAATCAAACGCTTGATTGTAAAGCCGAACGGCACTGGAGATGGATATGGTGCGGCCTGAAAAAGTCCGCCTCGGGGATTTTTTAATCAGTCAGGGACTGCTCACGCGGGATCAACTCGATCTCGCTCTGGAAGAGCAAAAACGAAGTGGTCGCAAGCTGGGTCGGATTTTCATCGAGTCCGGCTATGTGTCCGAAATGGAAATTTCAAAGGCGCTGGGCCGACAGCTGCACGCACCCTTCATCGACCTCACGCTCTTTCAGCCTATACCCGAGCTCATTACGCTCCTACCCGAATCCGTTGCCCGACGCTACCGCACCATCGTCCTGGACAATGAGCAGGACATCGATATGTTGATGGTCGGCTTTGCCGATCCTACAGACCTGGTCGCTTATGATGAAGTCAGCCGCATTTTGCGGCGTGACATCATGGTTGCCGTGGTGATGGAAAGCCAGCTGATGACGATGATGGACAAGTTCTATCGTCATACAGAGGAAATCTCCGGCCTGGCCAAAGAACTGAGCGAGGACATGCATGCCCATTCGCATTTCGATATGGGCGATATGCTGGGTCTTACGGATGCGGCAGACGATGCACCCGTTGTCAAGCTACTCAATACCGTTTTTGAAGAGGCCATCAAGCTGCGCGCCTCCGACGTCCATATTGAACCGCAGGAAAAGGGGCTGGTTATCCGTTTCCGGATCGACGGCGTCCTGCACATCCAGACTGAAGCCGATATCAAGGTAGCGGCCCCACTGTTGCTGCGCCTGAAATTGATGTCCGGCCTGGATATTTCCGAAAAGCGGCTACCGCAGGATGGCCGCTTCAACATGAAGCTCAGCAGCGGCAATCTGGAAGTGCGCCTTTCCACCCTGCCGACGCAATATGGCGAGGCGGCGGTCATGCGTCTTCTGGCCCAGAGCACCAGCTTTTTGTCGCTGGACAAAATGGGGATTCCACCCATGGTGCTGGAGCGGCTTCGGAACGCCATTCATCGCCCCAGCGGCATGGTACTCGTGACCGGGCCGACGGGTTCGGGTAAGACGACGACACTTTACTCCGCCCTGAGTGAGCTCAATTCCCCGGAAAAAAAGATCATTACCTGCGAAGACCCGATCGAATATCGCCTGCCCGGTCTGAATCAGGTTCAGATCCAGGACAAGATCGATCTGACCTTCGAGCGCGTCCTGCGTGCCGCCATGCGGCAGGATCCGGACATTATTCTGGTTGGTGAAATGCGCGACAAAGTGACTGCTGAAATTGGCTTGCGCGGCGCGATGACGGGCCACCTCGTCCTTTCCACCTTGCACACCAATGACGCCTTGTCGACACCGGTTCGCCTGATCGACATGGGGGTACCGCCTTTCATGGTCGCCATGTCCTTGCAGCTGGTTTTGGCGCAGCGTCTGGTGCGAGTCATCTGCCAGCGTTGCATTGGTGAATACAAACCCAGCTCCCAGGAACGAGAATGGCTGCGTGCGGAGCTGGGGGATGAAGTGGATGCTCACGTTTACCGTAAGGGTTATGGTTGCACCCACTGCAACAAGAGCGGCTATACGGGTCGCCAGGGGATTTACGAATATCTGGAGATGACCAACACCTTGGTCGAAATTGCCAACCATGGGGACACCAATGAGTTCATCCGGGTGGGCCGCGAACAAATGGCAGGAAATACACTCCGGCGCGATGCCGTTCGATTGGTGCTGGAAGGCCGCAGCACCATCGAAGAAGCCATGCACATCAATAATCAGCTTGAAGACTAGGCAAGGTTAGAACCCAAGAATGACGACGTTCATCTATCGTGGCCGTGATGCGGTTGGTAAGGCGGTTGAAGGTACGCTCGATGCAGGCAGCGCTGCCGATGTGGCCTCGAATTTGCGGGGGCGCGGGCTCATTCCCGTTTCGATCACGGCCAAGGGCGGGGCAAAGGCGGCAGGAAAAGCTGTGGCCAAACCCGCAGAGGCCGCTCCTGGTGCCCCCAAAGTGGCCGGAAATATCGTTGCGGCGGGGGTCCAGCTCAAGGACAAGGATTTATTCCCCAAACCCGTCGATCATCTCGACATCATGATGTTTTCACGGCAGATCTACACGCTGTTGAAAGCGGGTGTGCCCATCATGCGCGCACTGGCTGGTTTGCAGGAATCCGAACCCAAGCCCGCCATGCGAACCATGCTCCAGACCGTGCGTGACGACCTGGACGCCGGGCGTGATCTTTCACTTTCTCTTGCCCGCCAGCCCAAGATTTTCACGCCGTTCTATGTTTCCATGGTGCGGGTGGGCGAGATGACCGGTCAGCTGGAATCGGTTTTTCTTCGTCTCTACGACCACATGTCCTTCGAACGTTTCATGAAGGAACAGGTATCCGCTGCACTACGCTATCCGATGTTCGTCATCATCGCCATGGCCGTGGCAATGACCGTCGTCAATATCTTCGTGATTCCCGCTTTCGCCAAGGTCTTTGCCTCCTACAAATCCGAATTGCCCATCATGACCAAGGTTCTATTGGGCTTTTCCAGCTTCATGGTGAACTGGTGGCACGTCCTGTTGGCAGGGATTGCCGGTGCTATTTTTGGTTTCAAGACCTGGGTCAAGACGCCGGTGGGAGAACACCAGTGGGACAAGATCAAACTCGGCTTGCCCATTGCCGGAAAAATCGTCCGCAAGGCCACCCTCGCACGTTTCGCCCGTAGCTACGCCTTGTCTTCCAAGAGCGGGGTTCCCATCATCCAGACTTTCTCAACCGTGGCCCAAACGGTGGATAACGCCTACATCGCCAAGAAGGTCGAGGGAATGCGCGAGGGGATCGAGCGGGGCGACAGTGTCCTGCGAACGGCAGTCCAGGCAGGCATCTTCACCCCTGTTGTGCTTCAGATGATTGCAGTGGGGGAAGAATCTGGCACGATCGATGATCTGATGCAGGAAATCGCTGAGATGTATCAGGGAGAGATCGAATACGAACTCAAGACACTGACCCAGCAGATCGAGCCGATCCTGATCGTCTTTCTGGGTATCATGGTTCTGATCCTCGCGCTGGGCATCTTCCTGCCGATGTGGGACATGGGCAAGGTGGCCATGGGCAAATAAGCCTGACCGGGATGCCGGAATGCACACGCCCCCGGAACATCGGGGGCATGGCAAGAGGCTTTTCCGGGTATTTCTTTTTAGGGTTTCCCTTATTTGTTCGCGGTCAGCTTGAGGAACTTTTCCATGAGCTGATCTTGCGATTCGACGCGTTCCGGATCGTTGGGGATGCAATCGACCGGGCAGACTTCACGGCATTGGGGCGTATCGAAATGGCCCACGCACTCGGTGCATTTGTCCGGGTCGATTTCATAGATTTCTTCGCCTTGCGAGATGGCGTTGTTCGGGCATTCCGGTTCGCAGACGTCGCAATTAATGCATTCGTCGGTAATCATCAGGGCCATGGCCGGTTTCCTTTCAGAGGTTCTGTGAGAGTTTTGTATTGATTCGTTCGACGACCAGGGGCGGGACGAACTTTTCGACCTGTCCACCAAGCAGGGCGATTTCGCGCACCATGGTGGCGGAGATGAACATGTATTTTTCGGCGGGCGTCAGGAAGACCGTTTCGACATCCGGGTAGAGGATGCGGTTCATTCCGGCCATCTGGAATTCGTATTCGAAGTCAGAAACGGCCCGCAGGCCGCGCAGGATGATACTGGCGTTTTGCTGCTTGAGAAATTCCATCAACAGACAATCGAAGCCGAAAACTTCGACATTATCGAATCCGGCCAGAACGTCGCGGGCCATGGCGACGCGCTCATCGAGCGTGAAGAAGGGTTTTTTGGCCTTGCTTTGGGCGACGCCGACGATGACGCGATCAAAGAGTTTGGCCGCACGACGCACGAGGTCCTCGTGTCCCTTGGTCAAAGGATCGAAAGTACCGGGATAGACGGCGGTTCGATGGCTCATGCTTGCTCCAGCAGTTGATAAAAGACCTGCCCGGCCTGGCCGGATTTCGTTTGTTGCCAGCCTGCCAGGGTGGTAACGGGATGTTCGGCTTCAACATACAGGCGGGCATCCGGCTTTGCCAGACGTGCCAGATGAGGGGCGATGCGTTCGAGCCAGCCTTGATGATAAGGAGGGTCGAGGAAGATCAGATCATAGGGCGCGACGACAGAGGAGGCAAATTTTAGCGCATCCGAGCGAATCAGCTCCAGTTCACGGCCTGCTTGTGCTCCGCCCAGTGCAGCCGCACTGGCTTGCAGGGTGCGGAATACCTGAGGATGTGGCTCAACGAAAGTGATATGGGTCGCGCCGCGCGAGGCGGCTTCGAAACCCAGCACGCCGCTACCGGCGAAAAGGTCCAGGCAGCGCAGCCCGTCCAGTGATTGACCCAGCCAGTTGAACAGGGTCACGCGAACCCGGTCTGGAGTGGGGCGCAGACCCGGAATGTCGTCACCCACCTTGAGCAGACGGCTGCGCCATTCTCCGCCACTAATGCGTATACGTGCCATGGGCCGGGGTATTGAGGGTCAGGGTATTGTTTGGGGGACGGGGGCGTTTAGTCGACTGCAACGGCCACCGTCACCAGGTGAGCAGGCTGGATGTGGCGTGCGAAGGCGGCGCGAATTTGTTCGGCGGTAACGGCGTTGACTCTGTCGGCATAGGTGTCCAGGTAGTCCAGCGGGAGTTTGTAAAAACCAATGACGGCCAGATAATTCAGCAGTTTGGCGTTACTGTCCAGCCGCAAGGCCAGGCCATCGACGAGATTCTGTTTGGCCGCTTTTAGTTCGGCGGGCGTGGGGCCTTCCTTGAGGAATGCGTTCAATGTGGCATGAACCACCTCAAGGGCCTGTTTGGCCTGTTCACGCTGGGTCTGCAGACCGATCTCGAATGGGCCGGGTAAACGCTGGGGGTCAAAGGTACTGTAGACACTGTAGGCATAGCCCCGTTTCTCGCGTACTTCCTTCATCAGACGCGAAACAAAACCGCCACCGCCGAGAATGTAATTGCCGACTAGAAAGGGGAAAAAATCCGGGGCATTGCGCTCAAGTGCAGGCATGCCCAGATGGAGGTGGCTTTGCTTGGCCGGGTGGGGCAAGCGGATCGTTTCGGAGGCAGGCAGGGTGATGGCAGGCAGCGGCGCAGCAGTCGGCGCATCGGGCAGCGCTTCGGTCAGTCGGCTGGCGAGCGTTTCGGCTTCTGCGCGGCTCAGGTCGCCGATGATGGAGATGACCGCATTGCGGGCACCAAAGTGGTCGCGCCAATACTGTCGCACGTCGTCCCGCGTCAGGAGATTCATGCTGGCGACGGTGGCAATCTGGCCGTAGGGATGTCCAGGATAAAGTGCCTGCTGGAAGCGTTTGGCTGCGATCGTATCCGGGCGAGTGTCGGCTTCCTGAATGGCTGCGATGGAGCGCGCCTTTTCGCGCAGAAAGGCTTCTTCAGGGAAGGTCGGGGCTGTCAGCAGGGCGTGCAGGAGTTGAAGCGCGGCTTCCCGTTCCTTCGGCGCAGAAAGAGTGCGCAGATGCAACCCCGCGCGGTCCTGATCGGTCGAGCCCGAAACCTGGGCGGCGATGTCGGCCAGTTTCTCGGCGATCTGCTCCTCGTTGAGCACTTCATTCCCCAGTCGCACCCCGGTATCGAGCAAGTGCGTCGTCAGGCTGGCCAGTCCGGATTTACCCGCGGGGTCGTAAGCACTGCCCGCATCGAAATCGATACGCACGTCGAGGATGGGCAGGGCTTGGGTCGCCACAAAATAAACACGCGCACCGGAAACCGTGTTCCAGTGTTCGATTTGCGCACCCGCTTGTGAAAGCAAGGGCAGGCCAAGCAGGAAGAGGGCCAGAAGAAAGGTCTTTTTCATGAGCATCATTCGTTTTCTTGTAGAGCGCGAGCAACGGGTCAGCGGATCAGCGGGGCGAGGAGGAAGCGAGGGCTTCCTTCCCGCCTGCCGGGGGCGCAAGCGGTTGGGGGTCCAAAGTGGCCACCGTCAGTGCGTCATCGACAAAATACTTCCGGGCCACGGCTTGAACTTCGTCGGGCGTGATGCTTTTCATGCGTTCCAGCATGCGATCGATATCACGCCAGCTCAAACCGATGACTTCCAGCGCACCGATTTCCATGGCCTGTCCCATCATCGAATCGCGTTTATAAATCTGGCTGGCGACGAGTTGGGTTCGCACCCGTGCGAGCTCCGCCTCGCTGAGTCCTTCAGTCTGGATGCGCTGAATCTCCTTGCGTAGTGCCGCCTCCAGTTCAGCCACGGTGTGACCTTCTGCAGGCTGGCCTTCAAGAAAGAATTGTGCCGGGCCACGCTGGGTCGGGTCGTAACCCGCCCCGGCAGACTGGGCGATTTTCTGGCCACGAACCAGATGGCGCACCAAACGCGAGGCATCGTGTCCATCCAGCACGGCCGCCAGCATCTGCAAAGCGTAAGGATCGCGATCCGTTTCTACGCTTTCGAGGCGGGGCACTTTCCAGGCCATAGCCAGATAGGGCAGCTTGGCCGGTGCCTTGACATTCAGCCGCTTGATGCCCAGCTGTTTGGGTTCGGACTGGATGCGACGCGTCGGCAAGGGCCGGGCCTTGATAACACCATAAGTTTTCTCGGCCAGGCGAAACAGAGCCTGGTGATCGACATCCCCCACCACGACCAGCGTGGCATTGTTGGGTGTGTACCACCGCTTGTACCAGTCCTCGGCATCTTTCCAAGTCATGTGTTCGAGATCATCCATCCAGCCGATGACCGGGCGGCGATAAGGGTGTTCCTGAAAGGAAACCGCGTTCATGCGTTCATAAACGAGCGAATGAGGATTGTCCTCGGTGCGCATACGCCGTTCTTCCATGACGACTTTCAGCTCCGGCGCGAATTCTTTTGGATTGATCTGGAGATTGGCCATACGGTCGGCCTCCAGCATCATCATTTCCGGCAGGGCCCGTTTGGGAACTTGCTGGAAGTAAGCGGTGTAATCCTGGCTGGTGAAGGCGTTGTCACGCCCGCCTGCGGCCGCCACACGACGCGAGAATTCGCCCGGCCCGAATTTTTTCGTGCCCTTGAACATCATGTGTTCCAGCATGTGGGCCAGCCCCGACGAACCATCCATCTCGTCAATCGCACCAGTGCGGTACCAGACCATCTGTACCACTGTAGGTGCGCGACGATCCTCCTTCACCACGACACGAAGCCCGTTGGACAAGGTCGTTTCAAAGGGATTGGCCAGGGCAGGCGCAGTGTTTAGGCAGCAGGCGATAAGACCGTAACTGGCCAGCAGGAGCTTTCTCCCGCTCATTAGAACAAGGGATGTTTTGCGGATGGCGTTCATGGGCAGTGTTAAAATTCGCAGGTTGTGACGCATGGATTCGTCGGTCCGGAAAAGCGGCATGATAAATCCCTCATCCCCGCCGCGCCAGACCGTCCGGACGTTTCGTGTTGGCCGACTCTTTGAAATCAGTCCTCATGTTTAGTTTCCTCAAGAAGAAATTAGGTGTTGGCGAGGCTGCCGCAGATCTACCTTCATCTGCAGTGGAAGCTCCGCTTACTCCCATGTCTGAACAACCCGTTGCGCCTGCACAAACGCAGAACGAGCCAAAAACTAGCTGGAAAGACCGGCTCCGGAATGGCCTTGCGCGCACCCGCAGCCAGCTCACCGGCCTGTTTTCCCGGGCGAAAATCGACGATGAACTCCTCGAAGAACTGGAAACTACGCTCTTAATGGCCGATGTAGGCGTTGAAGGTTGCCAATATCTGCTGGATGAGCTGAAAAAGCGGGTCAAGCGCGACAAGCTCGAATCCCCCGTGCAATTGCAGGCTGCCCTAACCGACATTCTCGAAGGGCTGCTCAAGCCGCTCGAAGTCCCCCTGGACCTGAATGCCCACAAGCCTTTCGTCATCATGCTTGCGGGTGTGAACGGTGCGGGCAAGACCACTTCCATCGGCAAGCTCGCCCGCCATTTTCAGGCCCAGGAAAAATCCGTCCTGCTGGCGGCGGGTGATACCTTCCGCGCCGCCGCACGGGAACAGCTCGTCGCATGGGGCGAGCGCAACAACGTGGCCGTCATTGCCCAGGAATCGGGCGATCCGGCGGCCGTGGTGTTTGATGCCATCAATGCCGCCCGTGCACGGGGAATCGACGTGGTGCTGGCCGACACCGCAGGTCGCCTGCCCACGCAACTACACCTGATGGAAGAAATCGCCAAGGTCAAACGGGTCATCCAGAAGGTAGACGCCACCGCGCCGCATGAAGTCCTGCTCGTGCTCGATGCCAACATCGGCCAGAACGCGCTGGCCCAGCTCAAAGCCTTCGACAAGGCCATTGGCGTGACGGGACTGGTCGTGACCAAACTCGACGGCACGGCCAAGGGCGGCGTCATTGCTGCCATCGCCCGCCAGCAGCCTACGGGTAAACCGCTGGCCCTACGCTACATCGGTGTGGGCGAAGGCATCGAAGACCTGCAACCTTTCGTGGCTCGCGAATTTGCTTCGGCCCTCTTCGCCACGAATTGATCCCGCCCCTTCCCGCCCCCCGTCATGATCCGCTTCGAACACGTTAGCCGTCGCTATCCCCCCGATCAGCACGCGCTCAGTGATGTCAGCTTTGCCGTTGAGGCCGGTGAAATGGTGCTCATCGGCGGGCATTCCGGTGCAGGCAAGACCACCCTCCTGCGCCTGATTGCCGCCATTGAACGACCCAGCGGCGGGACGGTGCAGGTCCACGGACAGGACGTCGGGAACATGAAGAGAAAGGCCATTCCCTGGTTGCGCCGAAACCTGGGCTTGGTGTTCCAGGACCAGAAACTGCTGTTCGACCGCAATGCCTTCGAAAACGTCATGCTCCCTCTGGCGATTGCCGGTTTTCCGCCGCGCGAGGCCGCCAGCCGGGTTCGGGCGGCACTCGACAAGGTGGGCCTCCTGGCGCGTGAAAAAGCCATGCCGGTGAGCCTGTCCGGCGGCGAGCAGCAGCGTCTGGCCATTGCCCGCGCCGTGGTGAGCCGCCCAGCCCTGCTGCTGGCCGACGAACCGACGGCGCACCTTGACCCACAAACAGCGCAGGATGTTGCCAACATCTTTGGTGAATTTCATCGTGTCGGTGTCACCACGCTCATTGCGACACACGACAATGCGCGTTTCGAACCCTTCTCACCCCGATCCCTGCTGCTGGCACAAGGCAGGCTGGCCTCATGAAAGCCTGGTTTCTCCAGCACGGGAAAGCCCTTCACTGGGCCTTGCGGCGTTTGATGGCCACACCACTCAATACCCTGCTGTCCTGGCTGGCCATCGGCATCCTGCTGGCCATGCCGGCCAGTGCGCAAATGCTGCTGGGAAACCTGGGGCAATGGCTTTCCGGATCAACGCAGGAAACGGCTACGGCAACGGGCCCGGGAAACACCGCCCCCCGGATTTCACTTTTTGTGAAACTCGACGCCGACCCGGAAACGGTGGCAGCACTCGCCCGAAAGTTGGGAAACCGCCCCGAAATTCGTCAAACCCGCTTCATCTCGCGCGAGGAAACATTCAAACGCATGCAGACTGACCCGAAGCTGCGCGACATGCTGGCCGCCCTGCCGGCGAATCCCTATCCGGATACATTCATCGTCACCCCCAAAGATGAAAGCCCGCAGGCGGTGGAAAGGCTGCGGGATGATCTTGCGCGTGACGCAAACATTGAACTGGCGCAGCTGGATACCGCCTGGCTGCGTCGACTCGATGCTTTGTTGCGGCTGGCGCGTACCGCCGTGATGGTGCTGGGCGCGCTGCTCGGGACCGGGCTGATCGCCATCATTTTCACGACCCTGCGCTTTCAGATTCTGGTTCAGCGGGCTGAAATCGAGGTATGCCGTTTGCTGGGGGCGACAGAGTCTTATATTCGCCGCCCTTTTTATTACCTCGGTGCCTTGCAGGGGGCCGCGGGGGGCGTTCTGGCCCTGCTCATCGTACTGGGCGTGACCTTGATTCTGCGAAAACCCATTCATCAACTGGCGAGTCTGTACGACATGGCCCTGGTTCTACAGCCCTTGCCCTGGCGTGATGCGCTGTTGCTTCTAGGCGGGGCGGGCCTGCTGGGGTGGCTGGGTGCGGCCTTGTCACTGGGGCGTTATTTGGGTGCGGCGGATGGGGTCGGCGAATAAGTTCGGCGAATAGCATCCGCCACTGACACGAAGGATGCCCGCCAGGTCGGCATGTTGTTCAATGGCGAAAAACCCGGCCGATTCAAGCAGCTCCCGCACGGCATCAGCCTGATCGTAACCATGTTCCACCAGCAACCATCCTCCGGCTTGCAGATGCCGAGGGGCGGTACGGATGAGGTGTCGCAAGGCATCGAGACCGTCATTACCGCTGGCCAGTGCCGTTTCCGGTTCGTAACGTAAATCACCCTGTACCAGATGCGGATCCGCACAGGCGATGTAGGGCGGGTTGGAGACGATCAGCTTGAATTTTTTCTGCGGATTCAAGGCGGCAAACCAGTCGCTTTCGATGAGATCGACCGATGCGTCGAGCCGACGGGCGTTCTTTCGGGCAATGGCCAGCGCGGCGGGGGATGCGTCGATGGCGGTGACGGCAGCATCCGGGCGTTCGAGTGCCAGGCTGATGGCAATACAGCCACTCCCACAACCGAGGTCGAGCACGTCAGGCTGCACCTGGTTCGCTATTTTCTTTAGCCCCGTTTCCACCAGCAGCTCGGTTTCCGGCCGTGGGATCAGTACACCCGGCGCAACATGAAAATCACGCCCGTAAAATTCGCGCCGCCCCAGTAGATAGGCTAGGGGTTCGCCTCGCTCACGGCGGGCCACTAGATCCAGATAGTGTGCCCGGGCCGTGTTCTCAACGGGATACTCGGGATGTGCGGCAAGGCGGGTGGCCGTCAGACCGGTGACATCCTGCAACAGCAGGCGGGCTTCCAGCCTGCCGATCAATTTACTGGCGGCTTGTAGTAAAAATCCAGTATCTATGCGGTTCTCTGACAATGTAAGCACCTGCTAACCAGTTTATTCACCCGCAACCAGCGCAGCCAGCAATTCGGCCTGGTGTTCCGCAAGGAGTCCGTCAATCAGCTCATCGAGATCGCCATTCAAGATGGCGTCGATCTTGTAGAGCGTGAGGTTGATGCGGTGATCCGTTATCCGGCCTTGGGGGAAGTTATAGGTGCGGATGCGTTCGGAACGGTCGCCACTGCCGATGAGACTTTTACGCTCGGAAGCGATCTTTGCCTGCTGTTCGCGTTCCTGACGATCTTTTAGACGTGCAGCCAGAACAGCCAGTGCCTGTGCCTTGTTTCGGTGCTGCGAACGATCGTCCTGACATTCGACTACCAGTCCGGTTGGCAGATGGGTGATGCGGACGGCGGAGTCGGTCTTGTTGATGTGCTGCCCCCCCGCACCGGAGGCCCGGAAGGTGTCGATCCGCAGTTCTGAAGGGTTGATGTCGATTTCGGAAAGAGCGTCGGCTTCGGGCAAAACGGCGACGGTGCAGGCAGAGGTGTGGATGCGTCCCTGGGTTTCAGTAACAGGCACACGCTGTACGCGATGGCCGCCGGATTCGAATTTGAGCCGGGAATAGGCTCCCTGGCCAACAATGCGTGCGATGACTTCACGGTAGCCCCCCAGCTCGGATTCATTGGCCGAAATCAGCTCCACCTGCCAGCGTTGCCGCTCGGCAAAGCGGGTGTACATGCGGAAAAGGTCGGCGGCGAACAGGGCCGATTCGTCGCCGCCCGTGCCCGCCCGGATTTCGAGAAAGAGGTTGCGCTGGTCGTTCGGGTCGACGGGGAGCAGTGCTTTTTGTAGCGCGGTTTCGAGATATTCGAGTTCAGACAGGAGGCGGGGCATTTCCTCTTCGGCCAGGGCCTTCATTTCCGGATCAGCGAGCAGACGTTCGGCTTCAAGCAGGTCGTCTTCGCATTGGCGGAAACGCTGAAAAAGGGCGACGACGTCCCCGACCTCGGCGTGTTCGCATGAAAGTTTGCGGTAGTGGTCGATGTCGCGTGTGGCGTTTTCGTCACCCAGCAGCTGGTCGAGCTCGGTGAGCCGCTCGCTGAGGTGTTCGAGTTTCTGTCGGATGCTGGATTTCATGGGAAAAAGGGCAAGGGTGCTGGCGGCCCTGGAAGGGAATCGGGCGGTCGTGAGCCAGCGAGCGGCAGTCGCTAGTTTTCGGGATGCAGTCGGTAAATGCGGGTCAAAAGATGCGCCAGCGCACTGCGCTCTTCGCCCTCGGCCTGGTTGAGGGCCTGGGTGGGTCCGTGCAATAGTTTGTTGGTCAAGGCCAACGAAAAGGCTTCAAGAACCTGGACGGGGTCTTCGCCATGAGCCAGACGTTTTTTGGCGTGCTCGATTTCGTGGCGGCGTGCGCGCTCTCCGGCATCACGCAGGGCACGGATGGTGGGGACGGCGGTGCGCGACTCCATCCAGTTCAAAAAACTCGTGACGCTGGTGTCGATGATGCCTTCTGCCTCGATGACGGCAGATTGCCGGGATTCGAGACCACTTGCGACGATTTCACCAAGATCGTCCAGCGTGTAAAGAAAAACGTCATCAAGTTCGCCGACTTCGCGTTCGATGTCGCGAGGGACGGCCAGATCGACCATGACCACGGGGCGGTGGCGGCGGGTTTTGAGCGCGCGTTCGACCGTGCCCAGCCCCAGAACGGGCAAGGGGCTTGCCGTGCAGGAGACGACGATATCGTAATCGGCCAAGCGGTAGGGGACTTCGTCCAGACGCATGGCTTCGGCATTGAAGCGTTCGACGAGGCGAGCCGCACGTTCCGTACTGCGGTTGGCAATGGCGATCTGTCGGGGATGACATCCGGAAAAATGGGCGGCACAAAGCTCGATCATTTCGCCAGCACCGATGAACAGGACGCGCTGTTCGGCGATGTCGCCGAAGATACGGGCAGAAAGATGGACGGCCGCCGCGGCCATCGAAACGATATTGGCACCAATGGCGGTCGTGGAACGAACTTCCTTGGCGACGGAAAAACTGCGCTGGAAAAGTTTGCCCAGCAGCGTACCCAGCGTGCCGGCTTCTTCGGCCGTGCGTGCGGCCTGCTTCATCTGTCCCAAAATTTGCGGCTCGCCCAGCACCATGGAGTCCAGACCACTGGCCACACGGAAGATGTGACGGATGGTGTCCCGTTGCGGCAGGGTGTATAGGTGGGGCGTCAGAACATCGGCTGACAGGTGATGGTAATGCGCAAGCCAATCGGCGGCCTGCTCAGGCGCGTCGGCCTGCTCTGTGGCCAGATAGAGTTCAGTGCGGTTGCAAGTCGACAGGATGGCCGCTTCGCGGACTCGGCGATGGTGCACTAAATCGCCGAGTGCCTGCGGGAGGCACTCGGTCTGGAACGCCACTTGCTCGCGCAGGTCGAGTGGGGCGGTGCGATGATTGATGCCGAGTGCGAACAACTGCATGGGCGGGGCGGACAGACTCGCATGACGTTGTAAAAAAGGCTACAAATTATAGCATTGGCCCTTTTCCGTCGCCTTCCCGCAAGGCCCGATGCCCATTTATACTCCGCGTTTTGGCTTACTCGAACTCCTTGCCAGCATGACCATCAAATCCGATAAATGGATCCGCCGCATGGCGGAAACCTACAAGATGATCGAACCCTTCGAGCCCGGACAGGTCCGCGAGATCGACGGCCGCCGCATCGTTTCCTACGGCACGTCGAGCTATGGCTACGATATTCGCTGCTCCGATGAATTCAAACTGTTTACGAATATCAACAGCACCATCGTCGATCCGAAAAATTTCGACCAGAATTCCTTTGTCGAAGTGAAGGCCGATTACTGCATCATTCCGCCGAATTCCTTCGCGCTGGCACGGACAGTCGAATACTTCCGGATTCCACGGAATGTGCTCACGGTCTGCCTGGGCAAGAGCACCTATGCGCGTTGCGGCATCATCGTGAATGTCACGCCCTTCGAGCCGGAATGGGAGGGTTATGTCACGCTGGAGTTTTCCAACACCACCCCGCTGCCCGCCAAGATTTATGCGGGTGAAGGCTGTGCGCAGGTCCTGTTTTTCGAGTCCGACGAGGTTTGCGAGACTTCCTACAAGGATCGCGGTGGTAAATATCAGGGCCAGGTGGGCGTGACCCTGCCGAAAATCTGATCCTCGGCAAGGCGTGAAATGCGGGGCAAAGGAGACTTCCTGCGGCCCTGAACGCTGAAGCTGTTTCTCTCTCCCTCATTTTTTCGCCGCTTTCCATCATGAAATTCAAGTTTCCCGTCGTCATCATTGACGAAGATTTCCGTTCCGAAAACACTTCCGGACTGGGTATTCGCGCACTGGCCAAGGCCATCGAGGAGGAAGGCATGGAAGTGCTGGGAGCCACCAGCTATGGGGATCTGGCCTCCTTTGCCCAGCAGCAGAGCCGGGCCTCGGCCTTCATCCTTTCGATCGACGACGAAGAGCTGGCCATCGAGCCCGAGGAAACCATCAACGAGCTGCGCGCTTTCGTTGAGGAAATCCGCCGCCGCAATGCGGAGATTCCGATTTTTCTGCACGGCGAAACCCGCACCAGTCGCCATATTCCGAACGACATCCTGCGCGAGTTGCACGGCTTCATCCATATGTTCGAGGACACGCCGGAATTCATCGCCCGCAATGTCAAGCGGGAGGCCAAGGCCTATCTGGATTCCCTGCCGCCGCCCTTCTTCCGTGCGCTGACGCATTACGCCGCCGACGGTTCTTATTCCTGGCATTGCCCGGGCCATTCGGGCGGGGTCGCTTTTCTAAAGAGCCCGGTCGGCCAGATGTTCCACCAGTTTTTCGGTGAAAACATGCTGCGCGCCGATGTCTGCAATGCCGTCGAAGAGCTTGGTCAGCTACTCGACCACACGGGCCCGGTAGCGGCGTCCGAACTCAATGCAGCGCGCATCTTCAACTGCGACCATCTTTATTTCGTCACCAACGGGACATCGACCTCAAACAAGATTGTCTGGCACTCGACCGTCGCACCAGGCGACATCGTCGTCGTCGACCGTAACTGCCACAAATCGGTATTGCATTCCATCATCATGACCGGTGCAATTCCGGTTTTCTTGATGCCCACGCGAAACAATTACGGCATCATCGGGCCGATTCCCAAGGAAGAATTCCTTTGGAAAAACATCCAGAAGAAGATTGCCGCTCACCCCTTCGCGACGGACAAGAAGGCCAAACCGCGTGTGCTCACCATCACCCAGAGCACATACGACGGCATCCTTTACAACGTCGAGGAAATCAAGGAAATGCTCGACGGCAAAATCGACACCCTGCATTTCGACGAAGCCTGGCTGCCTCATGCAGCCTTCCACGATTTTTACGGCGACTATCACGCCATCGGTGCAGACCGGCCCCGTTGCAAGGAATCCATGGTCTTTTCAACACAGTCCACGCACAAACTGCTGGCCGGGTTGTCGCAGGCTTCGCAGATTCTTGTGCAAGATGCCGAGCAGAACCACCTGGATCGCGATGTATTCAATGAAGCCTATTTGATGCACACATCGACCAGTCCCCAATACTCGATCATCGCTTCCTGCGATGTCGCGGCGGCAATGATGGAAGAGCCGGGTGGCAAGGCTTTGGTGGAGGAATCTCTCACCGAAGCACTCGATTTCCGCCGCGCCATGCGCAAAGTGGATGAAGAATGGGGAGCCGGCTGGTGGTTCAAGGTCTGGGGGCCGGATGATCTTTCCGAGGAAGGACTGGAGGAGCGCGATGCCTGGATGCTCAAGCCTGGCGCGCGCTGGCACGGCTTTGGCAAATTGGCCAAGGGCTTCAATCTGCTGGACCCCATCAAAGCGACCGTCATTACACCCGGGCTCGATGTCGATGGTGATTTCGCTGATGATTTCGGCATTCCGGCGGCCATCGTAACCAAATATCTCGCTGAACATGGCGTCATCGTCGAAAAGTGCGGGCTCTACAGCTTCTTCATCATGTTTACCATCGGCATCACCAAAGGCCGCTGGAACACGCTGGTAACAGCCTTGCAGCAGTTCAAGGATGACTACGACAAGAATCAACCCCTCTGGAAGGTGCTGCCTGAATTCATCACCAAGCACCCACGTTACGAGCGCGTCGGCTTAAAGGATTTGTGCACACAGATTCACGAGGTGTACAAAGCCAACGATGTGGCGCGGCTGACGACGGAGATGTATCTGTCCGACATGGAGCCGGCCATGCGACCGGCTGATGCCTTTGCCCGCATGGCGCACCGCAAGATTGACCGTGTGCCGATTGAAAAACTGGAAGGGCGGGTCACCAGTGTGTTGCTCACCCCTTATCCACCAGGGATTCCTTTGCTGATTCCAGGCGAACGCTTCAACAAGACCATCGTGCGTTATCTGAAATTCGCACGGGATTTCAATGAACGCTTCCCGGGTTTTGAAACGGATATTCATGGCCTCGTCAAAACCAGCGAAAACGGTAAGACCACTTACTTCGTCGATTGTGTCAGCCAATGAAAAAAACGCTTATCAGCCTTCCCTCTTTGGCGAGGATGAAGCGGGCGAATTTTCCGCTCCTGCCCAAAAAACCCTGACCGTTGCGAATGTCCTGAAGCAAAACCAGCAAGGTAAGCCACAGAGCAAACAGCAGGCGGCCTTCCAACGTTTGATTCGTCAAATTGAGGATCGACGCGCGCAGATTGAAACTTGGAAAGACTACCAGAAACGGTACAACGAGCGCGTTGCGAAGGAATATCAACCTCTGGTGACCAGGCTCAGAGAAAAGCAGCTTCAGATGCTGAAATTGCTGGATGGTCACTTTGACAAGCCTGCCGCCGTGCGTGGAAAGAAGCAGCGGGAAAAGCTGAGCAGTTTGATTCTCGAACTGACCCGCGATTTGCTGGATGACAATCTGGATGAAACGGTGCTGGCGATCCACGACAAACATGCGGATCTGAGTTTCAAGGAAGAACAGGCACTTGAAAAGAGCTTCTCGATCGAGATGGTCGAAAGCCTGTTTGGTGTTCGGCTGAACGAAGAAGAACTGCCCGATGGGGCGAGCATGGAGGAGCTGTTTGCCCATGCCGCGAGGACCCGGTTTGGACCAGGGCCCTCCTCCCCTGCCCGCCCCGAACGCAAGAAGTCCGCCAAGGCCATTGCAGCGGAAGAAAAGCGGCTGGCAGCCGAAAAGGAAGTCAGCCAGTCCGTGCGCGAGGTCTACCGGAAACTGGCCAGTGCATTGCACCCGGATCGCCATAGCAACGACTCGACCCCTGCCGAAAAAACGGTACTGATGCAGCGCGTCAACCGTGCTTATGATGAGGGCAATCTACTGGAACTACTCAGCATCCAGCTCGAAATCGAACAGATCGACGCCGATCATCTTGCCGGCCTGGCGGATACCCGCGTGGCACACTACAACAAGGTGTTGCGTGAGCAACTGAAAGAGCTGGAAAACGAGCTGAAACTTCTGTGTACCCCCTTCCTTTCTCTCCTCAAAACGCGAGGCAAAATCCACCCCGAACAAGTGGATCATGACTTTAACAGCGATCTCAGGAGACTCGAAGTCATCATCCGGCAGCTGGACATGGACCTGCAGGCTTGCGAAGACAGCAAGGGACTTGCACAAATGCTCAAGAATCACCAGATGCGGGAAGAAGAAGCACTGATGCCGATGTCAGACTTCGATTTCATGCCGGACTTCATGGAAGAGGCCATTTTTGGAGGCCCTCCAATGAAGCCTCGTGGCCGTCGCAAAAAGTAAGGGCGGGCCGGGGACCGAAAAAGCCTACGCTGTTCTCAGACCAGAAAGTCCAGGATTTTCTGGCCAACCTCATCGGCATCTTCACGGTGAGGAAAGTGGCCTACGCCAGGAAGAAGATGAAACGCAAAGGGGCCGGAAAATGCCTCCTGACTGCGGGCAAAGACCTCCGGGCCCACCGCGCCATCACGCTCCCCCGCCAGCATCAGCGTGGGTACGGTCGTTTTGGCCGTGAGCACCGCCCAGTTTTCACGGCTTGCGTGGCGGAACATGGCCCGGTAGTAGGTGATCGCCGCAGCAAGCCCACCTGGCGCGGCCAAAGCCGTTTTGACGGGGCGCAGCTCGGCCTCTCCTGCGGGCCAGTCCGGCGACCAGGCACGATAAAGCCGTTCGATGAAAGCAAAGTCATCCTTGGCCACCCGTCGCTCCGGCAGGCCGGGTAGCTGGAAGAACCAGACATACCACGAGCGTCGCAGTTGTTGCAGGGATTGCGTCGCCCCACCCAGATGCGGCACGCTCATCAACACCAGCTTTCGGATGCGGGCCGCATCCAGATTGGCCGCACAGTAAGCGGCATAAGCTCCCCAATCGTGACCAATGATGGCCGCATCTTTCTCGCCCAGAGCCTCGATCAGTCCTAGCGCATCGCGCCCAAGTGCGGTGGCGGAATAGTCACCATCCGGAGCCAGATCGCTTGGGGCATAACCACGCATGAACGGTGCAACAGCCCGATAACCCGCCTGCGCCAGGCGGGGCAGTAGCGTTGAAAAGGTCTCGGCCGTATCGGGAAAACCATGCAGACAAAGGACCAGCGGCCCGCTTCCCGCTTCAAGGCAGACAAAGCGCAAGCCGTTGGCCTGGAGAGTGATGCGTTTTGGCTCGTGTGACATGGAATCTCTCATCAATGAAAACTGGAAAAAAGGGTAGATGGTAAGCCAGAAGGCAACGTGAGCAGGGCAATCGCATTTGATTTTCGGCGATGGATTGCCCCCCCCAGCCTGTCCAGTGTGTCCGCCGGGGCGAGTCTTGGCAGGATTGAAAATGAAGCCACACGTCGTAGCATCGCGTGAAGAGGATTCGCAGCGAATAATGATTCGCCCCTACGGAGCATCCCGAGTTCAGCCAACGCGCCGCTCCCACTTCCCCTTCTGAATCGCCGAGTGATGGCCTTGGCGGGCGGGGAAGTCCGGCGATGCTGTTTGAGCCGAAGGCGAGTTTGCATCGCTGGCCGCACGGCAAGGCCAGCAGGAGGGAAATCTGGCGAAGCCAGATCGATGAAGTGGGGCACGATTCTTTGGTGACTTTCTTGTCGTGCAACAAGAAAGTCACTCGCCCGCCGGGGCGAGTCCCGGCAGCGTTGAAAATGAAGCCGCACGTCGAAGCATCGCGCAAAGTGGCGAAGGGGTTCGGGGCGAATGACCATTCAGGCCGAATAATGATTCGTCCCTACGGGATGGGATAATTTCAAGTGGAATTGCCCTGGCAACGTGAGCGCGATGTGCTCGGAAAAGTGCGTGTAAGTGTTGACCTTCTTTTGGCCGGGCGGCAAAATGCCCGACCTTATTTGTCGGTTATTATGAAAGTTCGAGGCCCCTCATGAGCGATGTACAAAAGCAGATTCACGAAATCGTGACCCAACATCCCGTTGTCCTGTTCATGAAAGGGATTCCGGATGCGCCGCAATGCGGTTTTTCGGCTACGGCCGTGCAGGTGTTGAAGGCCTGTGGAATTGAAGAATTTGCCGCTGTCGACGTACTGCGCTCACCGGAAATCCGGGATGGCATCAAGCAATATGCCAACTGGCCGACGATTCCACAGCTCTACATCAAGGGTGAATTTGTGGGCGGCTGTGACATTATGAAAGAGATGTACCAGAGCGGCGAATTGCAAAAGCTGCTGGCCGGTCTCTGAACGGGGCGGAATCCCGCCTGCGCCTGGTGGTGCAGGCCAGACTTCCGGGCGGCTTGGTCAATCCGGGCCGAACGGCTTGGCTTGCCTGACTTGCCGGATCTGGCTGGATTGATCAATCAGCCCGGAAAGCCGCACATCGAGTTTTTCTGGGGTTTGGGCCAGTGCCTGGGCGAGTGCGCGTGCGCTGTCGCTGACCACCTTGTTTTTTAGGTTCTCCCGGGCGGATTCGGAGCCACTTTCGGCGGCCAGAATCTGCAAAGCCGTGCCCAGATCGACATCCTGAATCACGCCCTGCCCGGTAACGAGGAGCGCGCCGAGGTTGTTGAGTGATTCCGCGTGATGCTGCCGGGCGGCGGCAATCCACCATTGCACGGCGCGCCCTTTGTCTTTTTCCACACCGCGCCCGGTGAAATACATTCCACCCAGTTTGTACTGAGCCCCGCTGTGCCCCTTCTCGGCAGCACGGGTAAACCATTCTGCGGCGGCGGTGTAATCCTGCTTGATCCCGGCCTCATCGTAAAAATAAAGACGGCCAAGCCAGTAAGCGGCCGCAGCCTGCCCTGCCTGCGCCTGTGGTCGCAGGGCTTGCATGGCTTTGACCCCTTTTCCTTGCGCCATGAGTTGATGGGCTTTCTGAATCTCGGCATCGATGGTTTCTTCACCCAGCAAATCGGCCTGGGCTGTGACGTAAAAACCGAGGAAGAGGATTCCGAACAGGGTGGGCAGCCGTTTGTTGAACATGGGCATCCTTTTCCGGAAGAGGCCGGAAATTCAGATGGAACTGAGCCGGATATTGGCTTGATCGAGGCGGGTGGTCAGCACTTCGAGGAAAGCCTGATAGAAGTGCATCCGGCAGGCATCGGTGGCATTTTCGAGGGCATCGGCCCGGATGGTCGCGACCTTCGCGGCGGATTTTGCAATGACATCGGCTCCCCGGCTCTGGTCTTTACGGCCGATGAGGGCCATTTCGCCGAAGCATTCGCCCACACCCAAGGGGGCGATGACCCGACCTTGTTTGGTGATCTGAACTTCGCCTTCGATCAGGAACCCGAAGAAATCGCCGTGCTCGCCGTCATGGATGAGCGCGGATTCGGGCTCAATGTCGTTCCAGCGCGAGAAACGGACGACTTCCCAGATTTCGACATCGCTGAAGCGACGGAAGAAGGGCAGCACGCGTAGGGTTTCGAATTTTTCGCTGTCCGGGAAGGTCTGGCGACGGGCTTGGGTCTGTTGATGGCGGAATGCCTGAGCCAGATCGTGAGCGAATTCTCCCCAAGAGGCGTAGCGTGCCGTCGTTTCCTTTTGCATGGCTCGGGCAACGATGGCATCCAGCGTCGGTGGAATCTCGCTTCGGAAGGTCGAAGGCCGTGGCGCAACGTCATTGACGATCTGGTAGAGCAAGGCGTAATTACTGCTGGCTTTGAAGGGAAGCTGGCCCGTCAAAAGCTGGTACATCACGACACCCAGCGAATAAATATCGGTCTGATGGTCGAGCGGTTCGTTGCGGATTTGCTGCGGCGACATGTAAGCGGGCGAGCCGACCCCCGCGACCTGGGTGTGGTCGGCATCGGTTTGCAGCGCAGTGCCGAAATCGGAAATCTTGATGTCAGCACCGGCGGATGAGGTGCTACCCGCGCGAGCCAGAAGAATGTTGGCGGGCTTGATGTCGCGGTGGGTAATGCCGTTCTGGTAAGCGTAATCGAGGGCACGGGTGCACTTGAAGATGATTTCCACCAGCCGCTCCAGGGGCAAGAGACTGTCGGGCTGGGTGTGCGCCTCCAGTGTGCCGCCAGGAACATATTCCATGACGATGTAGCTTTGCGCCTCGTCGATGGCCGCGTCGAAAATCTGGACGATGTGCGGGTGTTCGAGCTTGCCCGCCAGTGAGGCTTCGTTCGCGAGCATGCGACGAAACTGCGCCCCTTTTTCGCGATCCTTCAGTGCTTCCGGAAAGACCAGCTTGATGGCGACATCTCGCTGGGCAAAGGGATCGAAAGCCCGATAGACCGTCGAGGTCGTTCCCTCCCCCAGCTTTTCGCGGATTTCGTACTTTCCGATGCGTTCCATGGGTTCTGGCGAATGAAGGACGGTGGCCCCGGATTATGACAGCAATGCGCGTGCCCGATGAATGGCAGTGCGAACCTGTTGTACTGCCGTGCCACCGATGTGGTCACGAGCAGCCAGAGAGCCTTCAACCGTGAGCACAGCCATGACATCGGATTCGATCAGGGGGGAGAAGGCTTGCAGGGTGGATAGCGGCAGTTCAGGCAGATCGCAGCCTTGCGCTTCGGCGGCACGAACCGCACGGGCGACGGCTTCGTGGGCATCGCGGAAGGGCAAGCCCTTTTTCACCAGATAATCGGCGAGGTCTGTGGCCGTGGCGTAGCCCTGACGCAAGGCGGCAGCCATGGCCTCAGGCTTCACGCGCACATTGAAAACGCGCTGGCCGTTTTCTTCACGGCTACCCATCATGTCGGCGTAGATACGCAGGGTGTCGATCACGGTGTCGGCCGTGTCAAACAGCGGCTCCTTGTCTTCCTGATTGTCCTTGTTGTAGGCCAGTGGCTGGCCTTTCATTAACGTGAGCAGGCTGATGAGGCTGCCATTGACGCGGCCGGTCTTGCCTCGGACCAGCTCGGGCACATCCGGATTCTTCTTCTGCGGCATGATGGAGGAACCGGTGCAGAAACGGTCGGCCAGATCGATGAAGCCGACACGGGGACTCATCCAGAGGATCAACTCTTCGGACAGACGTGAAAGGTGCGTCATCAAAAGGGCCGAAGCGGCACAAAATTCAATGGCGAAATCGCGGTCAGAAACGGCATCGAGCGAGTTCAGGCAAACCTCGTCAAAACCGAGTTCCCGGGCAACAGATTCACGGTCGATAGGAAAGGTCGTTCCAGCCAGGGCGGCCGCACCCAGCGGCAGGTGGTTCAGGCGTTTGCGACAATCGGCAAAGCGTTCGGCATCACGCCGGGTCATCTCGAAGTAGGCCATGAGGTGATGGCCGAAGGTGACGGGCTGGGCGACTTGAAGATGGGTGAAACCGGGCAGGGGCGTTGCAGCGTGGTGTTCGGCCAGATCGAGCACGGCAAGCTGGAATTCGCGGATCAGGCCCAGGATGGTGTCCAGTGCGTCACGCAGCCACAGGCGGATGTCGGTGGCAACCTGATCGTTGCGCGAGCGGCCCGTGTGCAGGCGTTTCCCGGCATCGCCAATCAGGGCGGTCAGCCGCTTTTCGATATTGAGATGAACATCCTCGTCATCGAGGTTCCACTGAAATTCTCCACGTTCGATTTCGCCTTGAATCTGGGTCATGCCGCGTTCGATGGCGGCGAGATCTTCCGGGCGGATGATCTGCTGGCGGCAGAGCATGCGGGCGTGGGCGAGCGAGCCACGAATGTCCTGTGCGGCCATACGCTGGTCGAAATCAACGGAAGCGGTATAGCGTTTGACGAGGTCTGAAACTGGCTCGGAAAAACGGCCGGACCAAGCCTTGTTTTCAGTCTGGGTAGCGGGAAGGGGTTGTTGCGAAGAGGTCATGATGGCGGCGTCGGGAAAGCCCAAAGCAAGTCGTCGCTTGCTTATCAGGGGCTTGTCTGGCTATAGTCGAAAGCCCATGAGTATACGGCAAAACCTTCTTTCCTCAGGCGGCCCGCTCTTGCCGGATTTCTCCAATCTGGGCGTCTGGCTGCGTGTTCTGCTGGGTGCAAACGCGCTGGTCTTGCTGGGTGCGCTGGCTGCCAATTCGAGCCTGGCGAATCTTCCGGGCGAGTGGCTACGCCTGGCGGCATGGGTCGAGCCAGCCTTGATCGGCATTTTGCTGGTGCTTCGACTGCTTTTCCCGCTTCTGCGGCGTTTGCCGGCTTGGGCTGGGGGGTTGGTCGTCCTTCTCGTCAGCTTGTTTTGCACGATGAACGCCTTTGTTCTGCTGGGCTGGCTGGTGGGCGGTGCGCTGAACAGTCCAAGTGCCCTCCTTCGCGTGCTGTTCTGGACAGCCTTTATCTGCATGACTCTGTTGTTTGATTTCGACCGGAGGGCGCGGCAACATCAGCCCGCCTTGGCGGAGGCGCGTCTGGCCGCCTTGACGGCCCGCATCCGTCCTCATTTTCTGTTCAACAGCCTCAATGCCGTGCTGGGTGTTCTGCGCAGTGATCCACGCCGCGCCGAGGCCGCGCTGGAGGCCCTCTCCGATCTCTTCCGTGTGCTGATGCGCGATAACCGCGAGTTGGTTCCTTTATCGGAGGAAATTGCCCTGGCCCGGCAATATCTCTCCATCGAACGACTCCGGCTGGGGGATCGCCTTCAGGTAAGGTGGAATGTGGAAACCATGCCCCCTGATGCCTTGCTTCCACCTTTAATGTTGCAGCCTCTGCTTGAAAATGCGGTGTATCACGGCATCGAACCGCTGGATGAGGCGGGTGAAATTACCATTACCCTGGCGCGAATCGGCGAAGACTTGCACATCGAACTGAGCAACCCCTGCTCACCGCAAGGCCGCGCTGGATTCGGGGCGGGCAACCAGATGGCCTTGAACAACATTCGCGAGCGATTGATCCTTTTCTATGATCTCGAAGCCCGCCTCGAAGCCCGGGCCGACCCTTCGGGTGGACGTTATGATGTCCGAATCGTCCTGCCTTACCGCCGCGAAGCCCATGCGATGACTGTGAAATGAATCCTCCTGCAACGCCTATCCTAAACATCCTGATCGTCGATGACGAGGCTCCGGCGCGGATGCGGCTGCGCGATTTGCTAGGTGACATCGCAGGCGAGTTGCCGCACCGGATCGTCGGCGAAGCAGCCGACGGTCTCGAAGCCCTGGCACGGCTGGCCGAAGCGCAGCCCCCGGTGGACGTTCTGCTCGTTGATATTCGTATGCCGAAGCTGGATGGCATGGGGCTGGCCTTGCGCTTGTCAGGACGCGACGACGCGCCCGCCGTGATCTTTGTGACGGCTTTCGACCAATACGCTGTTCAGGCCTTTGAACTCAACGCCATTGATTACCTCCTCAAGCCTGTTCGTGCGTCCCGTTTACGAGATGCCTTGCAAAAACTCACCTCTCGTATGGCCACGCAGTCCTCGGTGGCTTCATCTTCTTCAATGATCTTGCACGGAGGACGAGAAGCGCGTTCGCACCTGAACTCCAGTGAGCGGGGGCGCATTCTCCGGGTTCCCGTTGCCGAAATTCTCTACCTGCGTGCCGAACAGAAATATGTGACCGCCCGCACGTCGGCACAGGAATATCTGCTGGAAGAGTCGCTCACCCACCTCGAGGAAGAATTCGGTGAACGGTTCGTGCGCATTCACCGGAACTGCCTCGTTGCGCGCCAGGCCATTCGTGGTGTTGAACGCGAGGCGGATGCCGAGGGTCAGCCGAGCTGGGTCGTACTGCTTCATGGTAGCCCCGAACGGCTGCCAATCAGCCGACGCCAATGGTCTCAACTCAAAACGATTTTCAAGGAAGAGGCATGAACACGCGCCAGCCCCTGGTTTTTTCACATGCCAATGGCTTCCCTGCCCCTTGCTATGCCAAGCTGTTCGGGGCCTTGTCAGACAGCTTCGACATTCGCTACCTGCCCCGGCTTGCGCATGATCCGGCCTATCCGGTCAGCGATGGCTGGCCGGCCCTGAAGCAGGAGCTGATTGCCTTTGTGGAGCAAGGGCCGCATCCGGTTGTCGCGGTGGGGCATTCGCTTGGCGGCTTTCTTAGCTTCATGGCGGCGGTGGAACGCCCTGATCTGTTTTCGTCCCTGATCCTCCTGGACGCGCCTGTTATTGGACGTTACCGTGCCCGTGCCCTGCAGATGGGAAAACGATTCGGTTTCATCGACCGTGTCACCCCAGCCCGTGCCACGCGGGACCGCCGTCGCCACTGGAGCAGCGAGGCGGAGGCCGTTGCCCATTTCCGGACCCGAAAACTGTTTCGCCATTTCGATCCCGACTGTCTGGCCGATTACATCCACCACGGCACCATCCAGACCGAAGAAGGATTGGCCCTGTGGTTCGATCCGCTCATCGAGGCAAAGATTTACTGCACCATCCCGCATCGTCTGCATACGCAACTTCCCCGCTTACGCATACCGGCGGGCTTCATCGGCGGACGACATTCGCGTGAGCTGAGGCTGTTCGGTCTTTCCGGCATGCGCGGCCATGTCCGGATGCGCCCGATCGAAGGGGGGCATCTTTTCCCTTTTGAGCATCCGCTGGAGACCGCCGTCGCCATTCAGCAGATGGCGAATGATCTGGAAAATCCGCTTCAGAAAAGCTCGACCCGCTTGCCCACGACGGGATCAGGACGATCCATCGACTTGGCGTAAGTGCTTTCGCTACGCGCCGCTTCGCTGGACATCGCCGTTCCGTTGAGCACACGCTTGCACCAGGCCGTCCCGCTGTCAGGCTCGAACAGCACCTTCCGGGGCCATGAGCCGCCGAAGTCGTGGGAGAGCAGCGGAATTTTCTCGCGTTCCAGCCACTCTTGCGTGAACCGGATATTGTTTTCGCCAATGGCAGTATGAATGGAGGCGATAACCCGCCCGCCACCAAAGGCTTTGGCAACCAGTCGTTTTTTCTGCGCACCGCGGTTCAGGAGTGCATTGACCAGCACCTCCATGGCGTAATCACCTCGCAACAGGGCATCTTGTTCACCATTGCCGCTGGGTTTGCCGCTGGGTAGCATGAAGTGATTCATGCCGCCGATCTTCAGTACAGGATCATGAAGACAGACGGCCACGCAGGAGCCCAAGAGGGTGGCGATGGGCCGCTCCTTTTCGACCGCCCAGCCACCCGGAAGAATCTTGCAGGCGGCCAGTTCAATTTCCTGACTGGATCGTTGAGCCGTTGAATTCATGCTCATCCCTGAAAAGCCAGGATTTCCCGCGCGATTCCATCGAGCGGAAGGCTTTTGTCGACCGCACCCAGTCGCACTGCCTCCTTGGGCATACCATAGACGACGCAGCTTGCTTCGTCCTGGGCGATGGTTTTTGCACCAGCGGTATGCATTTCGACCAGACCCCGCGCACCGTCATCCCCCATACCGGTCATGATGATGCCCAGGGCATTGCGTCCGGCGGTTTGGGCTACGGAGCGAAAGAGTACGTCGACCGAAGGCTTGTGGCGATTAACGAGCGGGCCATCGACGATTTCGACAATGTATTGTGCCCCGCTGCGCTTGAGCAGCATGTGGCGGCCGCCTGGCGCAATCAAGGCACGGCCGGGGATGACGCGGTCGCCGTGCCGGGCTTCGCGGACTTCGACCTTGCACAGACCATCCAGGCGACTGGCAAAAAGAGCCGTGAACTTTTCGGGCATGTGCTGGACGATGACCATGCCGGGGCAAACCGCTGGCAGCGCGCGAAGTACGGCCTCGAGGGCCTGTGTGCCGCCGGTGGATGTTCCAATGGCCACCACGCCTTCGGTGGTTTTGGCCATGGCCGTCGAAGCCGCTGCCACCATGGAACGAGTCGGGGCGGACAACACGGCATCGGCACTCAGCTTGGGGGGCGGTGCTGCCGGGCGCGCCGCCAGATTTCGGGGGTTGGCACGGGCCGCTGCACGAACGGCCGCGACGAGATCGCTGGAAGAATCGGCGAGAAATTGCTTCACGCCCATCTTTGGCTTGGTGATGATGGCAAATGCCCCAGCATCCAGTGCCTGCATGGTGGTTTCTGCACCCTGCTCGGCCAGTGAAGAGCAGATAACGACGGGGGTTGGCCGCTCGGCCATGATCTTGCGCAGGAAACTGACACCATCCATACGGGGCATCTCGATGTCCAGCGTAATGACATCGGGCCAGTTGTTCTTCATCTTGTCGAGCGCGAAGAGCGGATCGGCAGCCGCACCGATGACTTCGATATCCGGTTCGCGTTCGAGGATTTCTCGGATGGTCTGACGAACGACGGCAGCATCGTCGACGATCATCACCCGGACTTTGTTCGTGCGTTCGGCGTTCATGGTGGTTTCTAGGAAGCGTTCAGGAGAGCCGGTAAATGGTGGGTTTGACGGGTTTGATGCAATCCGTGATGTTGTTGAGACTTTCAGAATGACCAATGATGAGCCATCCGCCAGGATGGAGCTGACGCACCAGACGCTCGACGACTTGTCGTTTGGTTTCGTTCTGGAAATAGATCATGACATTGCGCAGGAAAATGACATGAAACTTGCCCATGGGTGGCAGGGTCTGGTTAAGATTGACCTGCATGAAACGGGTGTGCCGCCGAAGCTCTTTGGCAATGAGGAAGCTCCCTTCGTTTTCCCGAACCCCTTTCAGGCAGTATTTCCGAAGATATTCCGGCGGCAGTCCGCGTGTTTTGTCCAGCCAGTACTGGCCGCGCTCTGCCGTGGCCAGCACGGCGCGGTTGATATCCGAGCCGGTCACCGTCCAGGGGGCGCGCAAGCCCAGTGCATCGGCCAGAGTCATTGCGATGGTATAAATTTCTTCGCCGGTGGAGCTGGCCGCGCTCCAGACATCGAAGGGGCGATCGGGAGGATGCTCCGCCAGGATGACATTCTTCAGGAACTCGAAATGGCCCGGTTCACGGAAGAAATAGGTTTCATTGGTCGTCAGCAGCTCAACCATCAGGTCCAGCTCCTCCTCGTGACCGGTCTGGGTCACGAACTGGAAATACTCGCTGTAGGTTTTGTGGCCGTAATGGCGCAGCCGACGCCCCAGCCGCCCCATGAGCAAGACTTGCTTGGAGTCGGCCATGCTGATGCCGGCGATGCGATGTAGCAGCTGCTGAAATTTCGTGAATTCGGCAGCGGTGATCGTCGCATGGGACGCTGGCGCAGTGGGAAGGGGAGGACGGGAAGGATTCATGAAAGTCCGGAGGATACGACCCGTTCATTTGAACATAAAACGGGGTTGTGAAAGCAGTACGACGGAGGGCCTTTTGATTTCCCTTATGAGGAAGGACGGCAGACGTAGCCTGACGGGATGGTTGTATCCACCCTGCCAGCCCTTTTACCACCCCGCCCTTCGGGCCCCCTCTCCCCTCCGGGGATTCCCTTCGGTCACAGGAGGGGAATTGACCTCCGAGACTTGGGGGGGCGTGGAACCATAAAACCGCAAAGATCAATATCCCTTGTACACCCACCGCAAAAGCGCGTCCTGTGCCGCTTTTGAGTGGGCAGCCTGGGGATGGTTCACCATGAAGACGACGATCTTCCAATGGCCACGCGCATCGCGTACATAGCCTGCCAGTGCGCGCACACCGTCGAGCGTGCCGGTCTTGATGTGCGCTTGCCCTTGAATCGCTTCGTTTTGCAAACGCTTTCGCATCGTGCCATCCACCCCCACCAATGGCAGCGAAGCCAGGAACTCCGGCATCAGCGGGCTGTTCCAGGCTTCGGTCAGCAGACGGGCCAGCTCGGCCGCGCAAAGACGTTCCTTCCTTGAAAGGCCGGCACCGTTTTCGATAATCAGACAGGGTAGCTCAAGCTGTTTTTCAGTCAGCCAGTTCCGCAGGGCGGCTTCGCTGGTCGCCGAGTCAAGCACCCCCCGGTTTGCTGCGGTCAGGTGGCTACCCAGCGCAAGAAAAAGCTGCCGCGCCATGACGTTGTTGCTGTATTTGTTGGTGTCGGCAATGAGCTGGCGCAGAGGGGGGGATTCGATTTCGGCCAGGGAGATTTCATCGTTTGGATTTTCGAGGGAGCGGGGAAGGTCGCGGAGGATGAGTGTGCCGCGGATCGTGCCGCCCATGCCGTGCCAAAGCGAACGGAAAACGCCAAAGACGTAATCGGCATGGGACAGTGGCGCGAGAGACCAGGTTTGTGTGCCACAGCCCTCAGGGAAGTGACCTTCAAGCAACAGTCGGGCTTTTCGTTGCGCGGTGGCTTCTTCGTAACGAGCCCGGAGCCCTTCCCGCCAGGCGGTACAGTCTGTAACAGGGTTTGCGGTTTGTTCGATCTGATTGAGGATGTCGAGATTATCCGGACGGGGCTCCACCCGCAAAAGGGGGTGGAGAGATTGGGCCTTGGGGGTCAGCCACAGGCGTAGGCTCTTGAAGTTGAGCAGCAGGGCATCCGGAGCGACATTGTAGGGCCGAAGGGTTTGGTCGTCGAAGGCAGGAGCAAGGACCTCGGGGGTTGTCGAGGCGAACAGGCTGCGATCGAGCACGAAATTGCCACGGATTTCGCGCACGCCACTTTCACGCAGGCGATTGAGCAGGAGCCAGAAGCGTTCGAGGGTGAGGGCCGGGTCGCCGCTGCCGCGCAGGATCAGGTCACCATCGAGGATTTCATCATGAGGCGGGTGTGTAGCGAGAAAACTGGTGCGCCAAGTGTGTTCCGGCCCCAGAATGTCCAATGCGGCGCGGGTGGTGAGTAGCTTCATGAGTGAAGCCGGATTGAAGGGGCGATCTGCTTGAAAGCGCAGATGAGGCCTGGGCCGGCGCAGATCCTGCACAACGAGTGCTGCGGCTTGTTCGGGAATACCCGCCTCGCGCAAGGCTTGGCGGACTGGCGCAGGCAGGGCGGAAGCCTTTTCTGCCCAGGCCGGGGGCACCAGAAGCAGGGCCAGCAGCAGGCCGGAAACAAGCGCAAGCGGGATGGTGGATTGCCGGATCACCTTGAAGGGGTGCTCAGACGAGCACCGACGGCAATGGGAAAGCCCGCAAGGAATTCTCGGACTGGCAAGCGTTTTCCACCGGGCTTTTGCAGCGCGGTGAGTTTGAGCGTGCCTTCGCCACAGGCAACCCGTAGCCCGTCCTGATCGCAGGACAGGATGGTTCCCGGGGTGGCTTGTTCGTGGTCTTGTCCATCCTCAGGTTCGGCGGACCAGATTTTCAGCGTCATGCCATCGAATTCGGCGGTCGCGCCGGGAAAAGGGTCAAAAGCACGGATTCGGCGAGCCAGTGCGATGGCGGGCTGGTGCCAGTCGAGCCCGGCTTCTTCCCGGTTGATCTTGCGGGCATAACACACGCCGGCATCAGGCTGCGCAATGGCAGAAAGGGCTTCGGGTTGTTCCAGTGCCTGGACGATGAGACGCGCACCCTGGGCAGCGAGTTTGTCGTGAAGGGTGGCGGCGGTGTCGGTGTTGGTGATGGGCAGGCGGTCCGCAAGCAGCATCGCACCGGTATCCAGACCCGCATCCATCTGCATGAGGGTAATGCCTGTTTCGGAGTCTCCGGCCTCGATGGCACGCTGGATGGGGGCTGCGCCGCGCCAGCGTGGGAGGAGTGAAGCGTGAATGTTGAGACAGCCGCGCGGTGGCAAATCCAGCACGGCTTGCGGCAGGATCAGGCCATAGGCAGCGACGATCATCAGCTCGGCACCCTCTTCGACGGCAGCTCGAATGGGTGCGTGTGTGGCCGGATCCCTGAGTTTTTCGGGCTGGTATACCGTGAGGCCATGTTGCAGAGCAAGCTGCTTGACGGCACTGGGCAGGAATTTCATGCCCCGGCCTGCAGGCCGATCCGGCTGGGTGAGCACCAGTGAAATGGTATGGCCTGCCGTCAGCAGGGCATCGAGAGCGCGAGCGGCAAACTCGGGGGTTCCGGCAAAGATTAGGCGCATCAGGCGATGACCCGTTCGTGGTGTCTGGCTTGCTTCTGAAGACGGGTCTTGATGCGGTCCTGCTTGAGACGCGAGAGATATTCGACAAACACTTTGCCTTGAAGGTGGTCGAGTTCGTGCTGGATGCAAATCGCCAGCAGACCATCAGCGTCCAGTTCGAACGTCTGGCCATCCAGCCCCTGCGCGCGCAGGCGGACGGTTTCCGAACGGGTGACGGTTTCATAAACGCCGGGAACCGAAAGGCAGCCTTCTTCACCTTCACATTCGCCTTCCCGGGCAATGATCTCAGGGTTAATCAGGGTCATCAGCTGGTTTTTATCTTCGGAGACATCAATGACGACGAGTTGAATATGCTGGTTGACCTGGGTGGCAGCCAGACCGACGCCGGGTGCGGCATACATGGTTTCGGCCATGTCGGCGGCGAGCTGACGGAGATGGTCGTCGATGACCTCCACCCGCTTGGCCCGGGTGTGCAGGCGGGGGTCGGGATAGTGAAGGATGGGGAGGATGGCCATGATGTGTCGTTGAGGTCGGTTTGGTGCGCAGAGCGGAAGTTTCGAGATGAAAACCGGATAAAACAATGATGAAAAGTGTGTTGAAACTGTTGCCGAATTAAGCTATTGGATGCAAAATCTCACGCGATTCATTATCTGTCGGCCGGTTTTGACGCGGACAGGATTGCATCCACGCTTACTCCTGAAAAGAGCTCTCCATGAACGCAATGACTAAACCCACGAAGCGTCGAATTATATCCGCCCTGTTTCTGGCTTGCTCGGGCCTAGCCCTGCTGCCTGCTTCATCGGATGCGCAACCCCTCGTGGAGGCGACGCAGCATCGAGGCAATGTGCTGGAGCTGGCCGACAATGCGCCGGATCGTCATGTGGTCGTGAAAGGGGATACGCTTTGGGGCATTTCCGGCCTCTTCCTCAAACAGCCCTGGCGTTGGCCGGAAATCTGGCAGATCAACAAGGCACAGATTCGTGATCCGCACTGGATTTATCCGGGCCAGATCGTCTATCTGGATCGCAGCGGCCCCCAGCCCCGTCTGCGCATTGGCGAGCCCGTCGGCCAAGAGACGAAGCGGCTTGGCCCCCGTATCTATGCCAAGAACAATCTGGAGGCCATTCCCAGCATTCCACAAAAAGCCATCGAGCCTTTCCTGTCCAAACCACTGATCATCGAAACCGGCGAGCTCGATCAGGCTCCTCGCATCGTGGCCACCCAGGAAGACCGCGTTGTAACCGGTGCAGGCAACATCTTGTATGCCACGGGGCTTTCCGATGCCCGTGCATCTTCAGTCTGGATGATCTATCGTCCGGGCAAGCCCTTGGTGGACCCGGAAACGAATCGGGTGCTGGGCATCGAAGCGTTTTATCTGGGCAGCGCGCGTCTGGTTCGGGAAGGTGAGCCCGCCACACTGGAAATCATCAAATCAACCCAGGAAATCGGCCAGAATGACCGGCTCGTTCCGGCCCCGTCACCGTCTATCGTCAATTATCTTCCTCACGCGCCCGAGCAATCCATCGAAAGCCGGGTGATATCTGTCTATGGTGCCGTGCAGGAGGGGGCAACCCATTCCATCGTGACACTCTCCCGGGGTGCGGCGGATGGAGTCGAGGTGGGCCATGTGCTGGCTCTTTCGCGTGCCGGGGTGGAGGTCAAAAACCGCTTTCAGGACAAACTGGAAACCTATCGGCTTCCCGATGAACGCTACGGGCTGGTCTTTGTTTTCCGAGTATTCGAACGGGTTTCCTACGCCTTGGTCATGAATGTGACGCGCCCGGTGATTGTGGGGGATGCCGCAAAATCCCCCTGATTCTTCTGGCCCGTTTTTGAGATCGCCATGAAATCGCCACCTGCCGAAGGCCTGGCTGCCTGGCTTCGGCTTGCCCTCGCGAAAGGCGTGGGGGCGCAAGCCCAACGTAAGCTGCTGGCGACGTTCGACTTGCCGGAGTCCATCTGGCATGTTGGAAAATCCGCCTTGCGCAGTGTCGTGGGCGAAAATCCGGCCGCCTCGCTCCTGATGCCTGACGATACGGTGCTGGCGCAAGTCGATGCCGCCCTGCAATGGGCCAGCCTCCCCGGCAATCACATCCTGACCCTGGCGGATGCCGACTATCCTCAAGCCTTGCTTCGCACGGACGACCCGCCTATCCTGCTTTATGCCAAAGGTCGGATTGAATTACTCAATCGCCCATCATTGGCCATTGTGGGCAGCCGGAATGCCACACCGCAGGGGCTGTCCAATGCCGAAGCGTTTGCCAGCACTTTTTCCAAAGCCGGGCTGACCGTCGTCAGCGGCCTGGCTCTGGGGATCGATACCTCGGCGCATCGCGGTGCCTTGCCCGCAAAGGAAGGAGACCGGCAATCCGGCTCGACCATTGCCGTCATTGGCACAGGGGCCGACCGCATCTACCCGGCGCGCAATCAGTCGCTGGCGCATCGGCTGGCGCAAGATGGGCTCATCCTCAGCGAATTCGCACTCGGTACCCCCGCGATCAACGGCAATTTCCCTCGCCGCAATCGCCTCATCGCGGGTCTTTCGCTGGGCTGCCTGGTGGTCGAAGCGGCGGCGCGCAGTGGCTCCCTGATTACGGCCCGGCTGGCCACCGAAGCCGGACGGGAGGTCTTTGCCATTCCCGGCTCCATCCATTCACCCCTGGCCAAGGGTTGCCATCAGCTCATCAAACAAGGGGCCAAGCTGGTCGAGTCGGCCCAGGATGTCCTGGAAGAGCTTCGCTTCGAGCCGGCCCAATGTGCGACCTCCGCTGCTTCTGCAGCCCTGTCACCTGCGCCGGTTTCTGTTTCAACCGGGGAAGATATTTCGCAAGCCGATTCGGAAAATGAACGGCTGCTGGCGAGTTTGGGCCATGATCCTTGCACGCTGGATATTCTCGTCGCACGTTGCGGCTTGACGGCACAGGCGGTTCTTGCCATTCTGCTGCAGCTTGAGCTGGAAGGTCGGGTAGCCAGCCTGCCGGGCGGTCGCTATCAGCGTCTGGTTTGACGGATTCAAGGGCGGACGTACTCGCGGTTCAAGCCCGTTTTTTTTGCCCGCATGGGGCGTGGATAAAAACATGTTTGATGTTCTCGTATACCTTTTTGAAAACTTTGCCAATTCCGGATTTTTTCCGGAATCATCGGTACTCACCCGAAAGCTGGCCGCGGTCGGTTTTGAAGAGGATGAAGTTTCCGCCGCACTGGAATGGCTGTCAGGCCTGGAAAATCTGGAACACCGGGTGGGGCAAATTCTGCCCCTGCCCTCCAACGACACGTGCGGCCTGCGGGTATATAGCCATATTGAGCAATCCCGTTTGTCGGTGGATTGCCGCAGCTTCCTGCTTTACCTGGAAGGCCAGGGGGTGATCGACACCACGTTGCGTGAAACCATCATCGAAGGCGCTTTGGCCCTGGAGGATGAGGAGGTGCCGCTGGCTCAGCTCAAGATCATCGTGCTGATGGTGCTCTGGCGTCAGCATTCCTCGATCGAATCGCTGGACGTGCTTTTGCTCGAAGAGCTGCTGTCGCCCCATGAGGAACCGGCCATCATCCATTGACCCCTCCTGCTCTTGCCAGTCATCACATGGCACGCTTATGATGCGCCGCTTCTGCTGCTTCCCTTTCCTCTGACTGCATGAGTAAACAACTGATCATCGCCGAGAAACCCTCCGTCGCTCAGGACATCGCGCGGGCTTTGGGCGGCTTCACCCGAGAAGGGGATTATTTCGAGAGCGAGCAATATGTGCTTTCCTCGGCCATCGGCCATCTGCTTGAGCTGACCGTACCGGAAGAGTACGAAGTCAAGCGCGGAAAATGGTCCTTTGCCCATCTGCCAGTGATTCCGCCGCATTTCACGCTGAACCCGATCGACAAAACCACCGATCGGCTCAAGCTGCTCACCCGCCTCATCAAGCGCAAGGACGTGACCGGTCTCATCAATGCCTGTGACGCGGGACGAGAGGGAGAGCTGATTTTCCGTTATATCGCGCAGCACGCGAAATCCGACAAGCCGGTGCGTCGTCTGTGGCTGCAATCGATGACTCAAGGGGCGATCCGTGATGGCTTCGCCCATCTTCGTACAGATGCGGAAATGCTGCCGCTGGCAGATGCCGCCCGATGCCGCTCCGAAGCCGACTGGCTGATCGGCATCAACGGTACCCGCGCCATGACGGCCTTCAATTCCAAGGAAGGCGGTTTTCACAAGACCCCCGTAGGCAGGGTGCAAACGCCGACGCTGGCGATTCTTGTCGAGCGTGAAGAGAAAATCCGCGCATTTCAGCCTCGCGATTACTGGGAAGTCGAAGCCGAATTCGGGGCCGTGGCCGGGGTTTATCGGGGTCGCTGGTTCGACGAGAAATTCAAGAAGGGCGAAGACGAGCACGCTCGTGCCGAGCGTCTCTGGGACAAAGCCCGCGCCGAAGCGATCCGCCAGAAATGTCTGGGAAAACACGGCCTGGTTGAAGAAGAAAGCAAACCAACGACCCAGCTATCGCCCCAGTTATTTGATTTGACTTCCCTTCAGCGCGAAGCCAATGGCCGCTTTGGTTTTTCCGCCAAGGCCACACTGGGGTTGGCGCAGGCCCTGTATGAAAAACACAAGGTGCTGACTTACCCGCGTACCGATTCACGCTGCCTGCCCGAGGATTACCTGTCCAACGTCAAGGAAGCGATGGAGGCCATGGGGGATTCGGCCTACGCGCCCTTTGCGGGCGAGATTCTCAAAAACGGCTGGGTGCACCCGAATAAACGCATTTTCAATAACGCCAAAATCAGCGATCACTTCGCCATCGTACCGACCTCCCAGGCCCCCAAGCATCTTTCCGAGCCGGAACAGAAGCTCTACGATCTGGTCGTCAAACGCTTTCTCGCCATTTTTTATCCCGCTGCGGAATACAACGTCACCACCCGCATCACCCGCGTCGAAGGAGAACCCTTCAAGAGTGAGGGCAAGGTGCTCGTCACCCCTGGCTGGCTGGCAGTTTATGGCAAGGAAGCGCAAGTCGAGGATGCGGATGGCAAGGGTGAAAAAAATGCCGGCCCGCAGCTGGTTCCGGTGAAAAAGGACGAGCGGGTCTGGAGCAACGACATCGAGGTCAAAACCCTGGCGACCAAGCCGCCTCCCCGTTTTTCTGAAGCAACCCTCCTCTCCGCCATGGAAGGCGCGGGCAAGCTGGTAGACGACGAAGAACTGCGCGATGCCATGTCCGCACGCGGGCTGGGTACGCCAGCGACTCGCGCAGCGACGATTGAAGGCTTGATTCAAGAAGAATATGTCCATCGCAACGGCCGCGAGCTACAACCAACGGCCAAGGCCAATTCCCTGCTGTTTGCCTTGTCCCGTCTGGGCGTCAATGAGCTGCGCTCGCCGGAATTGACCGGCCACTGGGAATACAAGCTCAAACAGATGGAAGGCGGACAACTCGCACGGGGCGAGTTCATGGAGCACATCATCGGCCAAACACAGGAAATGGTCGAACGCATCAAGACCGGTGAATTCCCCGACGAGGCTTTTAGTACGCTCAAAGCACCTTGCCCGAAGTGCGGCGGCGTAGTGCAGGAAAACTACAAGAAATTCCAGTGCAAGACCTGCGATTATGCCTTGTGGAAGGTGGTGGCCAGCCGCCAATATGAACCTGAGGAAGTCGAACAGCTTCTGACCGAGCGCAGCATCGGTCCTCTGCAAGGTTTCCGGAGCAAGATGGGCCGCCCGTTTGCCGCGGTCATCAAACTCAACGCCGAACATCAACCCGAATTCGATTTCGGCAACAGCGAAAGTGAAGCCGAGGAAGTCGATTTCAACGGACAGGAATCACTGGGCCACTGTCCGAAATGTGCCGCCCGCGTGTTTGAAACGGCCATGGCCTATGTCTGCGAGAAATCCACGGGCGCAGCTCGTACCTGCGATTTCCGCTCCGGAAAGATCATTCTTCAGCAGCCCATCGAGCGTGAGCAGATGCACAAGCTGCTGGGGGCAGGCAAGACCGATCTACTCAAGGATTTTGTCTCCTCACGCACCCGCCGCAAATTCTCGGCCTACCTCGTGCGCGGCAAGGACGGCAAGGTCGGCTTCGAATTCGAGGCGCGCGCACCCAAGGCCCGTGCGGGAAAGACGGAATCTGCTCAGTCTGAAACCGCCACCGAAGCTGCTTCGGAACAATCTGCTGCCAAGGCAAGCAAGGCCGGCAAGAGCAGCGCGGCGACAAAAACAGCCACGACCAAAGCGGCTGCAGGTTCGCGCAAGAAAACCCAGGTCTGAGTCAGGTCCCGGCAGACCTCTTGACGATTTTCACCACTGAAGGAGTGTTCATCATGGCCAGCAAGAAATCTCCCACCCCTGCCATCGATATCGGCATCAGCACGACCGACCGCGAGAAAATCGCCAAAGGTCTTTCCGCGCTGCTGGCCGACAGCTACACGCTGTATCTGATGACACACAACTTCCACTGGAATGTGACCGGCCCGATGTTCAATGCCCTGCACCAAATGTTCATGGTGCAATACACCGAACAGTGGAATGCGCTGGACGTGATCGCCGAACGCATTCGCGCGCTGGGAGTTCCCGCCCCCGGAACCTACAAGGAATTCGTCAAGCTGGCTTCCATCCACGAAGTCGAAGGTGTGCCCAAAGCCACGGACATGATCCGTCATCTCGTCGCTGCCCAGGAAGCCACGGCGCGCACCGCCCGCAAGCTTTTCCCGCTGGTGGAGGCCGCCAATGACCAGCCGACGGCAGACCTGCTCACGCAGCGGATGGACGTGCACGAAAAAACGGCCTGGATGCTGCGCAGCCTGCTGGATGAGTGAATCAGCAAGCAGCCTGAGCAAGCCGCTGGTTACCCCGCGCAAACCAGGCAAGGCCGTCGGGCGCGCGGCGGTTGCACGCGGCACACTCTCCCAGGCCCTGATCCTTCGAACTTCGCTGGATATCGTCGACCGCGACGGACTAGCGGGGCTGACGGTGCGCAAACTCGCCGAGCAGCTGGGTGTTTCCGCGATGGCGATCTACCGCTATTACCGGAACAAGGCCGAGATCGAACAAGGTCTGGTCGATCTGGTGGTGGGCGATTACGACGTCACCAATCACTACGAAGACGACTGGCAAGAATGGGTGTATGTCACTTATGCCGGGATGCGCGCCGCGTTGTGTGCCCATCCTGGCGTCATGCCGCTGCTCGATGATGCATCTTACCAGGGGGGGCGAGCCCTGACCGCGATGGAACGCATCTTGCAAACTCTCGCGCGGGCGGGCTTAAGCCCGGAACAATCCGCCCAGCTTTTCCATCTGCTGATGGCCAACATGATCGGCTCCGTGGTGTTGATGAACGAGGAATCTCGTCGTCTGGTGGCCCAGGGTTCTTTCGGCCCGAAGTCGAGGCAGGGAGAGCACAGTCAGGTGGCTTTGCCCTCACGCAAGCGCAGCGTCGAACAGGTTGCTCTCGATTCCTTTCCAAATATCGCCGCGCTGGCCCCGCATCTCGTGGCACTGGCCGAGCCAGAACGCTTTCGCGACAGCGTCATGCTCATCATCCGCGCCGTGACGGGACGATAGCCATCCCACAAAACAAGATGCGCCAATTCTCAGCATCCATCCAGAGGCCAAAGCGGCAGGACATCGCTGAAGCCCCAGAGCTCCGTATTTCCGAACTCAATCCAGGGCAACGAAACGGGCCCCGGTCAGTGTTTCCGTAACTTCCCAGAGTTTTTGGGCTGCGATGTCGTCCAGCCCGGCCCGATGGATTTTGGCCGGGGCGGGGGCACCGCGTGTTTCGCCCAGACCATCCGGGCCATAGAAGCCGCCGGGGCTGACATCGGGCATCGTGGCAGCGTAGAGGGTGGGCCAGCCGCCGCCTTCGGCGGACTGACCAAAAACTTTCATGACAACTCCCAACACGCCACTGATGAGGTGGTCGAGCAGGTGATATTCACCCAGAGCCTTGCGTGAATTACCGATATTGGTGCGAGAAACCCCCGGGTGCACGGCCAGGCTCAGGAGCGGCAGTCCCTTTGCCGTGGCACGCCGTTGGAGTTCGCGCGCAAAAAGCAGGTTGGCGAGCTTGGTTTGGTTGTAGGGGCGTTGTGCGAAATAGTTCTTTTCCATCTGGAGATCGTTCCAGTCGAAAGTGCCTAGACGATGGACGAGGCTGGAGACGGTGACCACGCGTGGTGCAGAGGATTTCAGCAGCAGGGGAAAAAGTTCTGCTGTGAGCGTGAAATGCCCCAGATGCCCGATGCCGAAGGTGAGTTCGAAGCCGTCCGGGCTGGTGCGGCGTTCGCTGATGGGCTGGATACCGGCGTTATTGATGAGAATGTCGAGCGGCTGGCCTTCGGCCAGCAGGGTGGCAGCGAATTCGCGCACGGCTTTTTGGCGCGAAAGGTCGAGCGACAGGAATTGCACCCTTGCATCGGCGCGTAGGGCGTGGATTTTCCGGATGGCCTCGGCACCGCCCTGTTCGTTGCGGTCAGCCAGGAATACTTCGGCCCCATGCAGGGCGAGCCCGCGTGCCGCTTCATAGCCGATGCCACTGGCCGCGCCGGTGACCAGTGCACGTTTTCCTGCGAGGTCGGGAATTTCCTGTTCAGTCCAGCGTGCCATGATTTTCCTGTGCGTTCTGTGCATTACGTTTGTAAAAAGGC
>CAZCOS010000009.1:0-49699 GCA_964500605.1 uncultured Sterolibacterium sp. | reverse complement strand
TATGGCGAAGAACGGTTTGCTCATGCGATTGCAAAGGCGGTTGTGGCTACTCGGGCCGAATGCCGTATTACAACCACTGGACAATTTGCCACGCTCGTGGAAAAAGCCGTCCGTACGCGCGAACCGGGCCAGCATCCGGCGACCCGCAGCTTTCAGGCCTTGCGGATACACCTCAATCAGGAACTTGAAGAGCTTTCGCTAACCCTTCCTCAGTGCGTTGAGCGACTCAAGCCAGGCGGACATCTGGTGGTCATCAGTTTTCACTCCCTCGAAGACCGGATCGTCAAGCGTTTCATGCGTGACGAATCCATGCCGCCCCCGCTCCCCGCGCGATTGCCCATCCGAGCTGCGGAACGGCCTGCGCCCCGTCTACGTCTGCTTGGAAAACCCGTTTTTGCAAGCGAAGCGGAAATTCGCGCCAATCCCCGATCCAGAAGTGCGGTGATGCGTGTGGCCGAAAAATCAGCGGGTGCCCCCCCATGAATCGCAAGAAGGATGCCGTTTTCTTCGATGCTGTCTGCGTTTTACGCATCCAGAGCCTTTTATCATGCTGCGCCTGAATCTGGTCCTGCTACTCGTCGTTGTCGTCTGTGCCATCGGCACGGTCAACGCCAACCACCGGGCGCGCAAACTCGTGACACAGATCGAGCACGAACAGACTCGCATGCGTAATCTGGATGTCGAATGGGGGCAGCTCCAGCTCGAACAAAGCACCTGGGCCAGTCATGCTCGCGTGGAATCCATTGCCCGCGACAAGCTTCACATGAAGCCTCCTACCGGTGCGCAGGTCCTCTCTGTTGATGCGACGGCTTCGCAAATGCCGCGCAAGACGGTTGAAAAATGAAATTCACCCGTAGCCCCGTCCTCTCGGAAACCCTGCCCTTATGGCGTTCCCGCCTGGTGCTTTGGGCCATCAGTGCAGGCTTTCTACTTCTGGCGGGTTGGGCCATTTACCTTCAGGGTTTCAATAGCGACTTCCTCCAGGAAAAAGGGGCCTCACGCTATGCCCGCGTGATTGAAATGCCCGCAACCCGTGGGCGCATCCTGGACCGGCACGGCGAAGTGTTAGCCATGTCGACGCCCGTGAAATCCATCTGGGCAATTCCGGAGGATGCTCGCCTGCAACCTGCGCAGGCACGCAATCTGGCCGAATTGCTCGAAATGAATGTGCGCGAATTGAATCGCAAACTCACAAGTCAGCGTGATTTTGTGTTCATCAAACAACAAATCTCTCCTGAACTGGCCGCACAAGTTGCCAAGCTCGACCTTCCGGGCATTCATGAACAGCGTGAATATCGCCGCTATTACCCGGCCGCCGATGTCACCGCCCATTTGCTGGGTTTCACCGGTGACAAGGATGCGGGACAAGAAGGGGTGGAACTGGCCTTTCAGGACAAGCTCACGGGAAAACCCGGGAGTCGCCGGGTCATCAAGGACCGACGGGGACAGATTGTTGAAGACGTTGAAAGCATTCGCCCGCCCCAGGAAGGAAAGGACATCGACCTGTCCATCGATTCCAAGATTCAGTATCTGGCTTACAGCAATCTGCGTCAGACCATGATCGACCACAAGGCCAAGGGGGGCGGTGCCATTGTTCTGGATGCCAAGACAGGTGAAGTGCTCGCTCTCGTCAATTTTCCGACCTACAACCCGAACAACCGCAGCCAGCTCGTCGGTTCTGCCCTGCGCAACCGCGCGCTGACCGACACCTTCGAACCCGGTTCGACGATGAAGCCGTTCACAATCGCCCTAGGGCTGGAAAAAGGTAAATACCGGCCCGAAACACCGATCCAGACGGCACCGGGCTACCTCACCATTGGCAAGGCCACCATCCATGACGCACATGTGCATGGCGTTCTTTCGGTCTCTCAAGTCATCCAGAAATCTTCCAACGTGGGCTCGGCCAAAATCGCGCTGAGCTTTCCGCCACAAGAAATGTGGAACATGTTTGAGGCTCTGGGCTTTGGCTCTCCACTGAAGCTAGGGTTCCCTGGAGAAGTCGGTGGGCGTTTGCGGCCTGCAAAAAGCTGGCGACCAATCGAACAAGCCACCATGGCCTATGGCCATGGCATTTCCGTCACCCTGATCCAGATGGCGCATGCCTATCTGGTTTTTGCTCGTGAAGGAGATCTGATTCCACTCTCCCTGCTACGCGTCGATGCCCCGGTTCCGTCAGGTCGTCAGGTTTTCTCTGGGCAAACTGCGCGTGAAGTCCGGGCCATGCTGGAAATGGTCGTCCTCCCTGGCGGTACAGCCCTCAAAGCACAGGTTCCGGGCTATCGGGTCGGCGGAAAAACCGGCACTGCCCATAAGATCGAAGGGCGTACTTACGCCAAAAAATATGTTGCTTCTTTTGTGGGGCTGGCTCCCCTTTCCGATCCGCGACTGATCGTTGCCGTGATGGTGGATGAACCCACCAATGGCTCTTACTACGGTGGCGATGTCGCTGCCCCGGTTTTCTCTCGCATCATGGCAGGCAGCTTGCGGACACTCGGGGTCGCGCCGGATGCCGATCCCCAGCAACAGGCGAGTGCCGCCGCAAACGCCCCGACCGTCAAGGAGAGTATGTGAACGCCCCCGTCGAAACCCTCGCCGACCTCCTTGCCGGGCTCGAACGACTTCAGGTCCGCCCACAAGGCATTCGTGCCGATTCACGGCGCATCCGCAAGGGCGAACTTTTTGTCGCCCTGCCTGGCCAGCGTAGCGATGGGCGCCACCACATCGCAGACGCTCTCGCACGAGGTGCTGGTGCCGTGCTCTGGGAGAGTGAAGGCGGCGAAAAATGTGCAGAACAACTGGAGGGCATTCCCAATCTACCCGTTCGGGGTCTGGCCGGACTGGTCGCACAACTGGGACACCAACTCCTGGGACAACCTTCGGAACACCTCTGGGTTTGCGGCATCACAGGAACCAATGGCAAGACTTCTGTCAGCCAATGGATCGCCCAGGCCCTGAGTCAAGCCGGCCGCTGCTGCGGCGTGATCGGCACACTGGGCAACGGACTTTACGGCGCGCTCCAAACCAGTGAAAACACCACCCCCGATGCCCTCACCCTGCAAAGCACGCTGGCTGATTTACAAAAAACAGGGGCCACGGCCTGTGCGATGGAAGTTTCTTCCATCGGACTCGATCAGGGGCGCGTGGAAGCTGTGCATTTTGATACCGTCGTTCTGACCAACCTGACCCGCGACCATCTGGAATATCACGGAGGAATGCTTCAGTATGCCGCTGCCAAGGCGCGCCTGTTTGAATTTCCCGGCATACGCACGGCGGTATTCAATCTCGATGACAGTCTGGGAGTCTCGCTGGCCGGGCATCTTGCAGGAAAAGGCATCCGCCGCATCGGCTACACCCTGGATGAAAACACAGCTCATGCCAGCCAGGTCGACGAGCTCCTTTGTGCCAGCGAATTGCACATCTGCGGCGAAGGTCTTCAATTCACCCTGAGAACCCCACACGGCTCTTTCAAAATCACATCTCCCCTGCTGGGTCGATTCAATGTTTCCAACCTGCTGGCTGTTTTCGGAGCATTGCTGGGCGCAGGCCTACCCCATGAATCCGCCGCCGGCCAACTGAACAATCTGACCCCTCCGGCAGGTCGGCTCCAGGCGGTTTCCTCCGACGGGCCAATGGGCCGGAAGGAACCGCTGGTCATTGTGGATTACGCACACACCCCTGATGCACTCGAACAGGCACTGCGTACCCTGCGCGAAGTCGCACAAGCCCGAGAAGGACGGCTCTGGTGCGTCTTTGGCTGCGGAGGAGATCGAGACCCCGGAAAGCGACCACTCATGGGCCGAGTCGCCGAACGCCATGCAGATTGCGTCATCGTCACCAGCGACAACCCAAGAAATGAAGACCCGCAAGCCATCATCGAGACCATCCTTGAAGGCATGAAGCAAGCCTTCGCCGTTCTGCCCGACCGTGCGACGGCAATCGAACGCGCCATTGAGAGCATGCAAGCGAAGGATGTACTGCTGATTGCAGGAAAAGGGCACGAGCCTTATCAGGAGATTGCAGGGCAACGCCTCCCATTTTCCGACCTCGAACAGGCTCGAAACGCCCTTTCCGGTTGGCGCAAAAAAGGCATGATGTCACTTGCCCAAGCCGCAGAAGCCTGTGGCGGCCATCTGGCACTGCCCGGACAAGAGCACATCGAATTCCGTGCCGTTTCTACAGATACACGTCGCCTCCAGGCTGGCGAGCTCTTCGTTGCCTTGCGCGGCGAAAATTTCGACGGACACGACTTCGTCGCCGCAGCCCTCGATCAGGGAGTCGCGGGGGCACTGGTCGAAAAAGCCTGGCTGGACCGGCAAACCGAAGTGGCCAACCCTGATCTGCTGATTGCCGTTTCCGATACCCGCCTGGCTCTTGGGAAACTGGCCCAGGCCTGGCGTCAGCGATTCCGCATTCCCCTGATTGGAGTTACCGGCAGTAACGGAAAGACCACCGTCAAGGAAATGTGTGCATCCATTCTGCGCGAACAGGCCCGTCGTGAAGGTTTTGACCCGGCGAATTCGGTGCTGGCGACCGAAGGCAATCTCAACAATGAAATTGGCCTCCCCCTGATGTTACTGCGCCTGCACTCGACCCACCGGGCCGCCGTCATCGAAATGGGGATGAACCACCCGGGCGAAATCGAGGTGCTGACTCGCATCGCTGCACCGACCGTTGCCCTCATCAACAATGCCCAGCACGCGCATCTCGAAGGTCTGGGCAGCCTTGCCGCCGTCGCCCGGGCCAAGGGTGAAATTTTCTCGGGTCTGTCTGCCGAGGGGGCGGCCCTCATCAACCTGGACGACTCCCACGCCGCCCTCTGGCGGGAACTCGCTCTTAAAGCGGGCATCGAGCAAATTATCGGCTTCGGACTCGAAGGCCAGGGGGAAATTCAAGGCGAGTATCAGCCGGATCATACGCTAACACCAGGTGGCCATCTGATCTTGCGCACCCCTCAGGGAGAGGCCGAAATCGAACTTCAGGTTCCGGGACAGCACAACGCACGCAACGCCGTCGCAGCAGCCAGTGCCTGTCTGGCGGCTGGCGCAACATTAAACGATGTGGCGGCAGGGCTTTCTACTTACCGGGGAACCAAGGGGCGTCTGCAACGTCGTGCCGGATTGAACGGTGCCTTGCTGATCGACGACAGCTACAACGCGAATCCGGATTCGATGCGTGCCGCACTGGATGTCCTCGCAGCCTTTCCCGGTCAGAAAATTTTTGTCATGGGCGATATGGGCGAAGTCGGCGAACAAAGCGGACAGTTCCACGACGAAGTCGGAGGGTATGCAAAAAGCAGCGGGGTGGATCGCCTGCTCGCCCTCGGCGAACACACGGCCGCTGCCGTGCGTAATTTCGGCGAAAACGCACAGCACTTCAGAAACATCAACACGCTGCTGGAGACTTTGCGTCCCCTGTTGAATGCCGACACCACCATTCTCATCAAGGGCTCGCGCTTCATGCGAATGGAACGTATCGCCGATGCACTGGAAAACAAGACTGAAAAATGAAAACCCTGAAACACAACGAAGCACGCCCGGGAGTCCATCATGCTGCTTGAACTCAGCCTCTGGCTGGCCAAAGACATCCACGCCTTCAACGTTTTTGGCTACATCACCCTCCGTGCGGTACTGGCCTCCATGACGGCCCTGTTGATTTCCTTCGCCTTTGGCCCCAAGGTCATCCGCTGGCTGACGGCTAAGAAGATCGGCCAATCGGTGCGTGACGACGGTCCGCAAACCCATCTGGTCAAGGCTGGCACCCCAACCATGGGTGGCGCGCTCATTCTTCTTTCCGTCGCCCTTTCCACCTTGCTGTGGGCTGATCTTTCCAACCGCTTTGTCTGGATCGTACTGCTGGTCACCCTAGGCTTTGGCGCGGTCGGCTGGGTTGACGACTGGCGCAAGGTCGTCCACCGCAACCCCAAGGGGCTCTCGGCGCGTGCCAAGTTTTTCTGGCAGTCGGTCATCGCCGCCGTCGCCGCCGTCTTTCTCGCCTTTGCCGTCGCAGCACCCAGCAATAACCAGCTCGGTGAAATCTTCCTCGCCTGGGTACAGAATGGCTTCAGCATGGAACTCCCTCCCCATGCTGCCCTCATCGTGCCCTTCTTCAAGAGCATCAGCTATCCGCTGGGTGCTTTTGGATTCATGATCCTCAGCTATCTCGTCATCGTCGGTTCGAGTAACGCCGTCAATCTGACAGATGGACTCGACGGACTGGCCATCATGCCAACCGTCATGGTTGGGGCCGGGCTGGGCATCTTCGCTTATGTCGCAGGCCATGCCGGCATCTCGAAATACCTCTTGCTACCCTATGTCCCCGGTGCTGGTGAGCTCTGTGTCTTCTGTGGTGCGCTGGCCGGCGCGGGATTGGGCTTCCTCTGGTTCAATGCCTATCCCGCCGAAGTCTTCATGGGCGATGTCGGCGCGCTGGCACTGGGGGCAGCCTTGGGCACGGTCGCCATCATCGTGCGTCAGGAAATCGTCCTCTTCATCATGGGTGGCGTCTTCGTGGCCGAAACCGTTTCCGTCATGCTCCAGGTGGGCTACTTCAAGCTGACCGGGGGCAAGCGCATCTTTCGCATGGCTCCGCTTCACCATCACTTCGAACTGGGAGGCTGGAAAGAAACCCAGGTCGTCGTGCGGTTCTGGATCATCACCATCATGCTGGTGCTGTTCGGCCTATCCACCCTCAAGATTCGCTGAACAAGCTGACGCGCCATGCCGAACACGACGAACACGACAACCATGAGGCTTGACGGCCAACACGTCCTGATCCTGGGTCTCGGTGAATCCGGGTTTGCCATGGCGCGCTGGTGTGCCCGGCAGGGGGCCCGTGTTCGCGTGGCCGACACCCGCGAATCCCCACCGAATCTTGCTCCGCTTCGCGCCCTTCTACCGACGGCCGAATTCATCAGCGGCCCTTTCGACAAGGCCCTGCTTGCCGACATTGATCTGCTCGCGCTTTCACCCGGTCTGCCAGCAGGGCAGATGGTGGTTTTTGAAGCTCGCGCCCGAGGCATTCCCGTGACCGGCGAAATCGAGCTATTTGCACAGGCCATCCATGATCCCACCCTCTCTCCATCCTGCCGCATCATCGCCCTGACTGGAACCAACGGAAAAACCACGACGACTGCGCTGACCACTCATCTTTGCCGCGCAGCCGGGCGGGATGCCGAACTGGGGGGCAACATCTCGCCTGCCGCACTCGATGCCCTGATGACGCGTCTTGACACCGGCAAGCTCCCTGAAGTCTGGGTATTGGAACTTTCGAGTTTTCAGCTCGAAACGCTGGAAACGCTCCATGCCGATGCCGCCACGGTGCTCAATCTCAGCGATGACCATCTCGACCGTTACATCGACCTCGACGAATATGCCAGTGCCAAAGCTCGCATTTTTGCGGGGAGCGGGGCACAAATCCTCAATCGCGAAGACGCGCGCGTCAAGCGCATGGCCCGGGATGGCCGAAAACTCCTGAGTTTTGGCCTCGATGCTCCGGGGATGCTTGAAGATTTTGGTTTGCGCACACGCGACGGCGAACACTGGATCGTTCAGGGCGAACACTTCCTCCTTCCACTATCCCGTCTGCCGATCCCCGGCCTGCACAACGCCGCCAATGCCATGGCGGCCCTGGCCCTGTGCTACGCACTGGGATTACCCATGGAAAAACTGCTTCAGGGTTTGCAAACCTTCCGGGGCTTGCCGCACCGCGTCGAATTCGTCGCCGAAAAAAAGGGCGTTCGCTATTACGACGACTCCAAAGGAACCAACGTCGGTGCCACCGTCGCCGGCCTTTCGGGTCTGGGCGGCCAGATCGCCCTACCTGGAGCCGCCTTTGCGCCACGATTCACCCCGGACACATCGCCCAAAATCATCCTGATCGCCGGTGGGGATGGAAAAGGCCAAGACTTTTCGCCGCTGCGTCCCGCCATCGAAGCCCATGCCCGCGCCGTGATCCTGATCGGTCGCGACGCCCCTCGCATCGAAGCCATCCTGCAAGGCAGCCCCGTCCCCCGACATCAGGCCACCGACATGGAGGACGCTGTCCATCGAGCCGCGGCCCTGGCGAAAGCGGGGGATGCCGTCCTGCTCTCCCCTGCCTGTGCGAGTTTCGACATGTATCGCAATTACGCCCATCGCGCCGAAGTCTTCATCGCCGCGGTGCAAGGCCTCGCAGATGAAGCGGCATAAGAGAAGCCGAGGAATCCGACATGTTGCGCAACCAACCTACTCCGCAAGAATATGACCCGATGCTGCTGTGGTCCAGCTTGATTCTGCTGATGCTGGGGCTGGTCATGGTTTATTCGGCCTCCATTGCCACTGCGGAAGGCATGCGATTCACTAACCATCAGTCCAATTATTTCCTGATCCGTCACGGCGTTTTTCTCAGCGTCGGGCTAGTCACTGCCGTCATTGCATTCCAGTTTCCCATGAAGTCCTGGCAAAAGATTGCGCCCAGGCTCTTCCTGCTGGGTGCTGCACTACTCATTCTGGTGCTCATTCCACACATTGGCCGCTCGGTCAATGGCTCGCAACGCTGGCTGCCGCTCGGGCTTGTCAATCTCCAGCCCTCCGAACTGATGAAGCTCTTTGCCGTGCTCTACGCTGCGGATTACACCTCACGCAAGCTGGCCGACATGGGCTCCTTTCTGCGCGGCTTCGTTCCCATGGCCGTCGTGATGCTGCTGGTGGGTTTCTTGCTGCTGCGCGAACCGGACTTCGGAGCCTTTGTCGTCATCGTCGCCATTGCCATCGGCATTCTTTTTCTGGGCGGCATCAATGTCCGCATTTTCAGCCTCCTCATCGTCGTACTGCTCATCGGTTTCATCATCCTGATCTGGGTCTCTCCTTACCGGCGCGAACGCATGTTTGGTTTCATGGATCCTTGGCAAGACGCGTATGGAAAAGGCTATCAGCTCTCTCATGCCCTGATTGCCTTCGGACGCGGGGAATGGCTGGGTGTCGGTCTGGGAGGCAGTGTCGAAAAACTGTTTTATCTGCCCGAAGCCCATACCGACTTCCTGCTCGCCGTCATTGCGGAAGAACTGGGCTTCGTCGGAGTCGCCGTCGTCATCGGCCTGTTCGCTTTACTGGTGCAACGTGCATTCTTCATTGGCCGACAAGCCCTGGTCCTCGATCGCCGCGTATTTTCCAGTCTGGTCGCCCAAGGCATCGGCATCTGGATTGGTGTGCAATCTTTCATCAACATGGGCGTCAACATGGGGCTTTTGCCAACCAAGGGGCTGACCCTTCCTCTGATGAGCTTTGGCGGCTCCGGCATCGTTGCCAATTGCATCGCCCTGGCGATCCTGATGCGCATCGATTACGAAAACCGTTTGCTGATGCGAGGACAAAATCCATGAGCGCGACGAAGCCCCCGTCCAATCAACCGGCAGCACGCACCTTGCTCGTCATGGCAGGCGGCACGGGTGGGCACATCTTCCCGGGGCTGGCTGTAGCCGATGCGGCAAAGGCAGCGGGGTGGCATGTGGTCTGGCTGGGAAACCCGGAGGGCATGGAGGCCCGGCTGGTTCCAGCACGAGGCTTCGAGATGGCCGAACTGCGCTTTGCTGCTTTGCGTGGCAAAGGGCTGCTGCGCAAATTCCTCCTGCCCTTCAACCTGCTACGGGCCTTTTGGCAGTCCCTGGTTCGCCTGGGTGAGATCCGGCCCGACGTGGTCATCGGCCTGGGCGGTTTCGTGAGTTTTCCTGCGGGGATGATGGCCGTGCTGAAAGGCATTCCGCTTATCGTCCATGAACAAAACGCCGTGGCCGGGCTCGCCAACCGCGTGCTGGCCGGTGTCGCCGACCGTGTCCTGACAGGCTTTCCGGAAGTGCTCAGAAAGGCTGAATGGACGGGTAACCCGGTACGCGCTGATATCGCCGCCCTGCCCGAACCCGAAGCACGCTATGCCGAACGGGCCCGGTGCAACGCACCACTGAACCTGCTGGTCGTCGGGGGCAGTCTGGGCGCGCAGGCACTCAACGAAACCCTGCCCCAAGCCCTGGCCCTGATTCCGGAAAACGAAAGGCCACAGGTTGTGCACCAGGCCGGTGAAAAGAACCTGGCCGCGCTCCAGTCTGCCTATGAACAATCCGGCGTAACCGCCAACTGTGTGGCCTTCATCGACGACATGGCCGGAGCCTATGCCTGGGCCGATCTGGTCGTCTGCCGCGCAGGCGCGTTGACCATTGCCGAACTGGCGGCCGCAGGTGTGGCCAGCATCCTCATTCCCTATCCCCACGCCGTCGACGACCACCAGACGGGCAACGCCCGTTTCCTTTCGAATGCCGGAGCCGCCATTCTCTTGCCCCAGGCAGAACTCACCCCCGAAAAACTTGCCCTGCTCAAGCGCATGGACCGGAATCAATTACAACAAATGGCCGAAAAAGCCCGAGCCCTGGCCCGGCCGGATGCCACCGCAACCGTCGCGCGAATCTGTATGGAGCTTGCGAAATGAAACACAAGGTCAAACGCATCCACTTTATCGGTATTGGCGGTTCCGGCATGAGCGGCATCGCTGAAGTGCTGGTCAATCAAGGCTACGATGTCAGCGGTTCGGATCTGGGTGCGAACACGGCCACCCGACGACTGAGCGATTTGGGGGTCAAGGTATTCCAGGGACACGACGCCGCCCACGTCGCGCTGGCCGATGCCGTCGTGGTTTCGACCGCCATTCGCGCCGACAATCCGGAAATCGTGGCAGCGCGCGAACGCAAGATTCCCGTCGTTCCACGGGCACAAATGCTGGCTGAATTGATGCGTTTCAAACAAGGCATTGCCGTGGCCGGCACGCACGGAAAGACGACAACCACCAGTCTGATCGCCAGCATTCTGGGCGAAGGCGGGGTCGATCCAACCTTCGTCATCGGTGGGCGACTGAATTCCGCAGGGGCCAACGCCCAACTGGGCCAGGGCGATTACCTTGTCGCCGAAGCAGATGAATCCGACGCCTCCTTCCTTTGCCTGTCTCCCATGATTTCGGTCGTCACCAACATCGATGCCGATCACATGGAAACCTACGATCACAGTCTGGACAAACTGCGCCAGTCTTTCATCGATTTCCTTCATCGCCTGCCTTTCTACGGCATCGCGGTACTGTGCGAAGACGACGCCAACGTGCGCGAGATCCTTCCCCGCGTCAATAAGCAGATCGTGACCTACGGCATCGGCCCGGAAAGTAAGGCCAACTTCCGCGCCGAAAACATCGTGGCAGAGGGTGGGCAGATGCACTTCGACTGTGTGCGCGTCAATGGCAGCGTCAGCCGCCTGCCCATCACGCTCAACATTCCTGGGCGTCACAATGTGCTCAATGCCCTCGCCGCGATTGCCGTGGCGACCGAAGTCGGCATCGACGACGCAGCCATTCGCCGCGCGCTTGCCGGGTTCAAGGGGGTTGGTCGCCGCTTCCAGCGTTACGGCGAAATTGCCCTGCCTTCTGGAGGACACTTCACGCTGATCGACGACTACGGCCATCATCCAGTCGAAATGGCTGCAGTCCTTTCCGCCGCACGAGGAGCCTTTCCGGGACGCCGCCTGTTGCTGGCTTTCCAGCCACACCGATACACCCGCACGCGCGACTGCTTCGAGGATTTCGTCAAGGTTCTTTCCGGTTTCGACGCGCTGCTGCTGACGGAAGTCTATCCGGCCGGCGAGGCCCCCATCGTCGCAGCCGATGGTCGAACCCTCGCCCGTGCCGTGCGGGTCGCTGGAAAAGTCGAACCGGTTTTCGTCGACGAGATAGCCGCCCTGCCAGAGGCCATTCTCGCCGCCGCACGCGATGGTGATGTCGTCTTCACCATGGGGGCTGGCACGATCGGCAGTGTTCCAGGAAAGTTGGCGGCACACTGAATGGAAGAAAGAATGTCACAAGCCTGCCCGCCTTTGCTGCGCGGAACGCTGCGCCTTCAGGAAGACATGTCCCGCCATGTTTCCTGGCGTGCAGGTGGATGCGCTGCGCGCTCTTACACCCCGGCTGACCTTGATGATCTTTGCCTTTTCCTGAAGACCCTGCGCCACGACGAGCCTTTGCTGTTTGTCGGCCTGGGCTCCAATCTGCTGATTCGCGATGGCGGCTTTGAAGGCACGGTCATCTTTACGCACGGCGTACTCAAGACGCTGGAAGACCTCGGAGAGGGCCGCTTTTACGCCGAAGCCGGTGTAGCCAGCCCGAAACTCGCACGGGTGGCGGCCAACCTGGGCCATGAAGATGCAGCGTTTCTGGCGGGCATTCCCGGCACGATCGGCGGCGCGCTCGCCATGAACGCGGGCTGCCACGGCGATGAAACCTGGAACCATGTCGAGCGCGTCCTGACGCTTGATCGCCATGGGGAACGCCACGAACGTCACCCCGAAGAATTCGCCGTGGCTTATCGTCATACCGGCCTGCGTCAGAACTGCGACGAATGGTTCGTCGCAGCCTGGTTCCGTTTTGAAATGGGAGAAGCCGAAGCCGCCCGGAGCCGCATCAAGAACTTGCTGGAAAAACGCATTGCGACCCAGCCTCTGCAACATCCCAATGCAGGTTCCGTCTTCCGCAACCCGCCGGGGGATCACGCCGCACGACTCATCGAAGCGGCAGGTTTGAAGGGTTATCGAGTCGGTGGCGCAGAAGTTTCGGAAATACATTCGAATTTCATCGTTAATCCGCAGACCAAAGCGAGTGCCTCTGAGATAGAAATGCTCATTGGAGAAGTGCAAGAAAAAATCCGGTCCCGCTTCGATGTCACGCTGGTTCCGGAAGTCCGTATCGTGGGAGAAAAACTTGGTGCAGTCTGACTTTGGCAAGGTGGCAGTAATTTTTGGCGGCAGCTCTGCCGAACGCGAGGTTTCGCTGAAAAGCGGAGCCGCTGTTCTCTCGGCCTTGCGCGCTGCAGGGGTGGATGCCCATGCCTTCGACCCCCGTGAGCAAGCCCTTTCCCTGCTTCGGGACGGCAGCTTTTCACGCGCTTTCATCGCCATGCACGGCCACGGCGGGGAAGATGGAACCTTGCAAGGCGCGCTGGAGTTGATGCGCTTGCCTTACACCGGTAGCGGCGTGCTGGCTTCCGCACTGGCGATGGACAAATGGCGCACCAAACTGGTCTGGCAATCCGCTGGCATCCCAATTCCGGAATATGTCCTGCTGGATAAGAACTCGGATTACGCTGCCATCGAAACCCGTCTGGGGCTACCCATTTTCGTGAAGCCCGCCAATGAGGGTTCCAGCATCGGCATCAGTAAGGTCAGCCATTCCGGCGGCCTGGCAGCGGCCTACACCGAAGCGGCACGTTACGACGACCTGGTGATTGCCGAACGATTTGTCGATGCGGGTGAGTACACCATCGGAATCCTTTCACAAAATGGCAAACTGCGCGCATTGCCGATGATTCAGATCATTCCGGCGAGTGAGTACTACGATTTTGAAGCCAAATATCTGCGTGACGACACGCAGTATCGCTGCCCTTGCGATCTACCCGAGTCGCAACAACAAAAACTCGGCGAACTGGCCTTGCGGGCGTTCTCGGTGCTGGGGGGACGAGGCTGGGGGCGTGTCGATCTCATGCTCGACCGACAAGGCAACCCCTATTTTCTGGAGGTCAACACCGCTCCCGGCATGACCGATCACTCGCTGGTTCCTATGGCGGCACGCGCAGCAGGGCTCGACTTTACCAGACTGGTCTTACAGGTTCTGGAAGGAGCCTCGCTTGGCTAAGCTGCCAAAACTACCCGGGCTACACAAAAACAAGGAGGCCGGAGGACGCGTCGAGCGTCGCCGCAAGTCCCGTCCTGCCGTCGAAGGTTTCTGGGACCGGCCACCGCTCATGAACATGGTGTCGGACACCCTGCTGCTCTTCAGCGGCCTGGGGCTGGGCTACGCATTTGTGCTGGCTCTGGTGCGTCTGCCGCTCTTTCCCCTGCATCAAGTCGTCGTCACGACACCGATCGATCAGGTCACGCGCACCCAGGTCGAATATGCGGTTCAACACGCGCTTCATGGCAATTTCTTCACCGTCAACCTCGATCAGATTCGTGCTTCTTTCGAGAAATTACCCTGGGTCAGAAAGGCATCGGTTCGTCGTCGCTGGCCAGATGGCCTGGAGATCGAACTAGAAGAACATGTTGCCGTAGCGCGCTGGCAAAACAATGCTGGAGAAGCCCGATTGGTGAATCGTCAGGGCGAAGTATTTGGTGCGGCAAAGCCCGGAGGACAAGAGTCTCTACCTCTTCTGGGTGGGCCGGAGGGGAGTGCCCCACGCGTACTGGAGGAATACCAGACCGCCTCCCAGCGCATCCTGCCGCTGGGCCGAAAGCTGCATAGCGTCCTCCTTTCACCGCGTGAAGCCTGGCAGATGCGTCTGGATGACGGCTTGTTACTGGAACTGGGTCGGGATCAAACCACACAGGGACGCCGCGCGCTGGACGACCGCCTGCAACGCTTCGCCGCAACCTACGAAATCGTCAAGACACGCATCCCCACAAAAATTTCAACCATCGACATGCGCTATCCCAATGGGTTTTCCGTAAAAAGCGCGTTGGCTGGGACGGGACGAAAACACGAAATTCAAAGTGCAACAGGATCGACAGGCAAGGGTCATACATGAGCAAGGAAAACAAGGAACTGATTGTCGGGCTCGACATCGGCACCTCCAAAATCGTCGCCATGGTTGCTGAACTGACGGATGAGGGACGCTTGTCCGTCCTCGGCATCGGCAGCCAGGAATCCAAGGGGCTGCGCAAAGGCGTGGTCGTCAATATCGAGGCGACGGTCAACGCCATTTCCCGCGCCATCCAGGAAGTCGAACTGATGACCAACTGCAAGGTCACCCACGTCTACACCGGGATCGCTGGAGGCCACATCAAGAGCAAGGATTCCAACGGCATGGCGGTGGTCGCCGACCGGGAAGTGACGGATATGGATGTCCAGCGCGCCATCGAAGCCGCAGAAGCCACGCCCATTTCAGCCGATGACAAGCTGCTCCATACCCTGGTACAGGAATTCATCGTGGATGGTCAGGATGGAGTCAAGGAGCCCATCGGCATGGATGCCCGCCGCCTCGAAGTTCGTGTGCACATCGTGACGGGCGCGGTGACTTCCGTTCAAAACATCGTCAAATGCGTCCATCGTTGTGGGCTGGAAGTGACCGATCTGGTTTTGCAACCGCTGGCATCAGGTTATGCGGTACTGACCGATGACGAAAAGGAAGTCGGTGTCTGCCTGATCGACATCGGGGGCGGCACAACCGACATCGCCATTTTTTCACAGGGCGCGATCCGCCACACGGCCGTCATTCCCATCGCGGGTGACCAGATCACGAATGATATTGCCATTGCCTTGCGAACCTCGACGCAGGATGCCGAAGAAATCAAGATCCGTTACGGCTACGCCTTGCAGCAGATGGCCGACAGCGAAGAGATGATCGAAGTCCCCGGCGTGGGCGACCGCGCTTCCAGCAAGCTTTCCCGCCAGACACTGGCCAGTTTCATCCAGCCTCGTGTGGAGGAAATTTTCCAGAAAGTGCAGGAAGAGCTGAAAAAGAGCGGCTATGAACGACTTCTCCGTGCGGGCATCGTCCTGACCGGTGGAGCCTCCGCCATGCCCGGCATGGTGCAGTTTGGTGAGGAAATTTTTCATAACACCGTCAAGCAGGGACTGCCAGTCTACGAAGGCAATCTTCGCGAAATCGTCCGCAACCCACGTTATTCAACCGCTGTGGGTCTGCTGCTGGAAGGAACGACGCAAAAGAAACGGGGGCTCAAAGTGCAAGGCCCCAAAACCCTTGGGCAAATCGTGGCGCGAATGCGTGCCTGGTTTGAACGAAATTTTTGAAGTGACGTTGAGGAAATGCAGGCTGGGCTGCAAGCGAACCTTCTGCCCCCTGCAATGAACATTTTTTTAGTTTGGTTTGGCCATTTACCAGGAGATGAGCATGTTTGAAATCGTAGAGAAGGAAGAGTGTTCCACCGTCATCAAAGTTGTAGGGGTGGGGGGAGCAGGCGGCAACGCCGTCGATCACATGATCCGCCAGGGTGTCCAGGGCGTCGAATTCATTTGTGTCAATACGGATTCCCAGGCACTCAACCGTTCTCAAGCTCCCGTCCGCGTTCAGCTCGGCGCGGGCTTGGGCGCAGGCGGAAAGCCTGAGAAGGGGCGTGACCTGGCACAGGCAGAACGCGCAAAAATCGCCGAAGTGCTCAGCGGCGCAAACATGGTCTTCATCACCGCTGGCATGGGCGGCGGCACAGGAACAGGGGCAGCACCCATCGTCGCAGAAGTTGCCCGCGAACTGGGCATCCTGACCGTGGCCGTGGTGACCAAACCTTTCGAATACGAAGGCCGCCGGATGTCGCTGGCCGAACAGGGCGTGCTCGATCTGGCGATGAATGTCGATTCGTTGATCGTCATCCTGAATGAAAAGCTCATGGAAGTACTGGGCGACGAAGTCAGCATGATCGAAGCCTTCCAGGCCGCCGACAACGTCCTGAAGAACGCCGTGGGCGGCATCGCTGAAATCATCAATGTCCCCGGCCTCGTTAATGTCGACTACGAAGATGTCCGCACGGTCATGGGTGAAATGGGCAAGGCCATGATGGGCTCGGCCACTGCTGCCGGTGTCGATCGCGCCCGCATCGCTGCTGAACGCGCCGTGGCCAGCCCCTTGCTGGAAGGTATCGAGCTTTCGGGCGCGCGCGGCATCCTGGTCAACATCACAGCGAATCAGTCGCTGGGCCTCAAGGAAGTCAAGGAGGTCATGAACACCATCCGCAACTACGCTGCACCCGATGCCGCCATTTTCTTCGGGGCCGTCACCGAAGAAAGCATGGAAGATCAATTACGCGTCACCGTGGTTGCGACGGGCCTGGGTGGCGTAGCCAAACGCCAGAGCAAGCCGGAAATCAGCATGGTGCCCAGCCTTCGCACCGGCACGGACAATGGCGTTTATGACGCGCCTGTCATGATGACCCAGGAAGTCGATGGGCTTTCCTCCGTCTTCCAGTCCGGTCGTGCGGCACGCAATGCCACTGTCGACGAAATGCGTAGCAATGGCGTCGATAAATACGATATCCCGGCCTTCCTGCGCAAACAAGCGGACTGATCCTGCAAGCTCTCCTCCCTGTCATTGCAAAACTGTGGCCCGACAGGGAGATGGAGCAAGTGGCTGATATGTTAAGATTTAGAGCCTTTTTTCCGTGCTCCTCTTCGTGTTTTCATGCTCAAGCAACGCACCCTCAAGACCCAGATTCGTGCCACCGGCGTCGGCTTGCATAGCGGCAACAAGGTAACCATCGTCCTGCGCCCGGCCGCAATCAACACCGGGATTGTTTTTCGCCGGGTGGACCTGGCCGACCCGGTCGATCTACACGTGGACCCCTTGCTGGTTGGCGATACCCGACTGGCGTCCTGCCTTGAGTCTGGCGATGCGAAGATCGCAACCATCGAGCATCTCATGTCGGCCCTGGCGGGGCTTGGGATCGACAATCTCTACATTGACGTCGATGCCGCCGAGCTTCCCATCATGGATGGCAGTGCCGCACCTTTCGTTTTCCTTCTCAAATCAGCCGGAATCGAGGAGCAAAAAGCCGCCAAACGCTTTCTTCGCGTCAAAAAAACGGTGGAAGTCCGAGAAGGCGACAAATGGGCGCGACTCGAACCTTACGACGGTTTTCGTCTCGATTTCTCCATCGCCTTCAACCATCCCGCTGTGGCCCAGACCGGTGCGCGTGTGCGCATCGACTTCGCTGAAAACTCCTACGAACGCGAAGTCGCCCGCGCACGCACTTTCGGTTTCACGCAGGACGTCGAATTCATGCGCGAACAGGGTTTAGCCTTGGGGGGCAGCCTTGAAAATGCCATTGTTCTGGATGAATACCGCGTCCTGAATGCCGATGGTCTGCGCTTTGCCGACGAATTTGCCAAACACAAACTGCTCGATGCCATTGGTGATCTCTACATCGTCGGCCACCCCCTGCTGGCCGCCTTTTCGGCCCACAAATCCGGGCACGCTCTCAATAACCAGCTTCTACGCGCCTTGATGGCGGATGCCACCGCCTGGGAATTCGTCACCTTCGAACACGTTGACCAGGCCCCGACCAGCGTGGCACATCTCTATCCACGCGCGGCCTGAACGGATCGCGCGATAGCAGAATACGGAAAATCGCCTTGCTTCTACTCCGTATCGTCGGCCTGATTACCGCAATTGCCATCGGAAGCGGCATTCTGGCGTATTTGATCAGCGGCGATCGCCGCTATTTGCGATTTTCAGGACGCGTAGCGAAATACGCACTGATCTTTGCCGCTATCGTCCTCATGCTTTTGGCCGCCGAACGACTGATCGTTTTCTGATTCTCGCCAACTTCGTTTCTCAGCGTTTTCCGCCACTTCGCACCAGCAACACTTCAAGCGCATCGCGCAAACGCCCCTCCGGCAAAGTCGCCGACAAGCGCGTCAAACTCGCCCTGCCCATCTCTCCAATCGGGTTACCTCGCAGCTCTGGTCTTTGCTGCAGGGCAATATCCAAAGGTTGCACCTTGATCCGGATTTCGGTAACCTGCTCGCCTTTCAAACGAAAGTCCTCACTGAGACGGGGGGAAATCTGGCGCAATTTGGCTGCCACCGCTCCGTTCTCCGCGTGGACGATCACCACGCCCTGTTTGAAATTGGCCACCCGGCTGCTTCGCGCAAGCATCACGGGAACGGTGCTTTCAAACAACCGCTGCAGCGTCTGCAAATGCCCGGCATGGGCCGACAGACGCGCCATCGCGTCATCCGAATTCAGAAAATCTCCCAGGGTGCGCGTTCGCATGGCGGTTCAAAGGAAAGGAATGCCGTGCATATTATTCTCGTCTCCAGTCGCCTGGCAACGACACGAAGCATCACCTTGGAAGGCCGCCACCTGCTGGCACTCACTGGCCTTCTCGTTTTCCTGATCTTGCTGACCGCCTCCCTTTTCTCCTGGCTGACAGTGCGCCACGCCGTCGAATGGCGGCTGCCTTTCATTGAAGAACAAGTTGGTCAAGGTCAAGCGGATGAAAGCCAGCACGGCCAGGCGTTTGTCCGCGAAAACCTCAATGCCATGGCAACCCGTCTTGGGCAGCTTCAAGCCCAGCTCGTCCGGCTCGATCTGCTGAGTGAACGGCTACTCGCTACGACCGCTATGAAACCCGTAACGAGCCACAGCCCGGTCAAAGATGCGCGGGGCGGACCACTGATTCACGCCACCCCGCTATCGCAAGCGGAGTTGATCGAGGCACTGGATCAATTCTCCCGGCAGGTCGAATCGCGCAGCGACATCTTAGCCCTGATCGAGTCCGAGCTCTTTGACGAACGCATGAGAAAAAACCGACTGCCGACGGCCCTCCCTGTTTCGGCCCCCTGGAGCTCCAACTTCGGCTGGCGGCTTGATCCCTTCACTGGTGAGAAAGCCCTGCATGAAGGCATCGATTTCCCTGCCGAAATCGGCACACCCGTCCGGGCTGCCGCTGGCGGCGTGGTTCTGTCCGCACAATCCCACCCGGAATATGGCAACCTGATCGAAATTGACCATGGCAATGGCTTGATCACGCGCTACGCTCACCTCTCCCGCTTTCTTGTCAAGCCAGGCAGTCTGGTCCGTCGCAACCAGAATATTGGTGAAATCGGCACAACCGGCCGCTCGACGGGTGCGCACCTGCACTTTGAAGTCCGCCTGCAGGGCGCAGCACAAAATCCCGCCCGTTTTTTGCAATACGCCCGAAACGATACCGAAATCAAGTCCCGCTAATACGAGCTGAAATCCCGGGAACGTGGTTCATCTGCAATGAATCCCGGACAGACTGCTAGAATCCCGCTTTTCCCCGAATAGGGGACAATGGACACGGACACTCCGCATGATTTCCGGCATTCTCAAAAAAGTTTTTGGCAGCCGTAACGATCGGCTGGTTCGCCAATACGGCCAGACCGTCAAGAAAATCAACGCACTCGAACCGGCCATGCAGGCCTTGAGTGACGAGCAATTACAGGGCAAAACCGTCGAATTCCGGCAACGCCTTGAAAAAGGTGAAACCCTCGACGCGCTCCTGCCGGAAGCCTTCGCAGTCGTCCGGGAAGCGGGACGTCGCGTACTGGGCATGCGCCACTTCGATGTCCAGCTCATCGGCGGCATGGTGCAACATGCGGGCAAAATCTCCGAAATGCGAACCGGTGAAGGCAAAACACTGGTGGCCACGCTGGCGACGTATCTCAATGCCTTGCCGGGCAAGGGCGTCCACGTCATCACGGTCAACGATTACCTCGCTCGTCGCGATGCCGAATGGATGGGCCGCCTCTACAACTGGCTGGGGCTGTCCTGGGGGGTCAATCTTTCCCAGATGAGTCACGAGGAAAAACAGGCCGCTTATGCCGCAGACATCACTTACGGAACGAACAATGAATTCGGCTTCGACTATCTGCGTGACAACATGGTCTACACCAGTGCGGAGCGGGTGCAGCGTGGGCTGAATTTCGCCATCGTTGATGAAGTCGACTCCATCCTCATTGACGAAGCCCGTACACCGCTCATCATCTCAGGCCAGGCCGAAGACCATACCGAGCTGTACATCAAGATGAATGCCGTCGCCCCTTTGCTCACCGTCGGCGAAGCGGCCAAAAAGGAAGGCGACCCCGAAACCGGCGACTACACCGTCGACTTGAAAACCCACCAGGTTCTGCTAACCGAAGCCGGTCACGAACACGCCGAAGAAATTCTCGCCCGCATGGGCATTCTTCCAGAAGGCAGCAGCCTCTATGAGCCGACCAACATTCTCCTGATTCACCACCTTTACGCGGCCTTGCGCGCCCACAACCTCTTCCACCGCGACCAGCAATACGTCGTGCAAAACGGCGAAGTTATCATCGTCGATGAGTTCACGGGCCGACTGATGGTCGGCCGTCGCTGGTCGGATGGTTTGCATCAGGCCGTTGAGGCCAAGGAAGGCGTTGCAATCCAGCACGAGAACCAGACGCTGGCCTCGATTACCTTCCAAAATTATTTCCGCATGTACAAGAAGCTGGCCGGCATGACGGGTACGGCAGACACCGAAGCCTACGAATTCCAGCAGATCTACGGCCTGGAAACCGTGGTCATCCCGACGCATCGCCCCATGGTGCGCGACGATCGCATGGATCAGATCTACCGGACTTCCAAGGAAAAATACGCGGCCATCATCAACGACATCAAAGACTGCCAACGTCGTGGCCAACCCGTCCTGGTCGGTACGACCTCGATTGAAACTTCTGAGCTGGTTTCGAAACTGCTTGACCAGGAAAAATTGCCTCATCAAGTCCTCAACGCCAAGCAGCATGCCCGGGAAGCTGACATCGTTGCCCAGGCCGGCCGCCCCGGCATCATCACCATTGCGACCAATATGGCCGGACGTGGGACAGACATCGTGCTGGGCGGCAATATCGAAGCCCAGCGGGCTGCGATTGAAAACGACGAAACCCTATCCGAAGGCGAAAAAGATACGCGCCTGGCTACTTTGCGTACCGAATGGGAGAAAGTGCACCAACAGGTACTGGATGCCGGTGGTCTGCACATCATCGGTTCCGAACGCCACGAGTCTCGCCGCATCGACAACCAGCTCCGTGGTCGTGCCGGTCGCCAAGGTGACAAAGGCTCCTCGCGGTTTTATCTCTCACTCGAAGACCCGCTGCTGAAAATTTTTGCCGGGGAACGGCTCAACGCCATCATGGTGCGCCTCAAGATGCCCGAAGGCGAAGCCATTGAACACCCCTTGGTCACCCGTTCGCTCGAATCGGCCCAGCGCAAGGTCGAACAGCGCAACTTCGACATCCGCAAACAACTGCTCGAATACGACGATGTCGCCAACGACCAGCGCAAGGTTATCTACCAGCAGCGTAACGAACTGCTGGACAGCTCGGACATCGCAGAAACCATCACCGCCATGCGGCAAGGTGTGCTGCATGACACGTTCCGCCTCCACGTCCCGGCCGAAAGCGTCGAGGAACAATGGGACCTTCCTGGTCTGGAAGCCTCGCTGGCCGCAGAATTCCAGCTCAAGCTGCCGGTTTCAGAATGGGTACGGAATGAACCTGAACTCGATGACGATGCCTTGTTCAGTCGCATTCTCGCCGCTTCGGATGCCGCTTATTCCGAAAAGATCGAGTCTGTGGATGCTCAAGCCTGGCGTGGCTTCGAGCGCAGCATCATGCTGCAAAGTCTCGACACCCACTGGCGCGAACATCTCGCAGCCCTCGACCATCTCCGGCAGGGTATTCATCTGCGCGGTTACGCCCAGCAAAATCCCAAGCAGGAATACAAACGCGAAGCCTTCGAACTTTTCGAATCCCTGCTGCAGGCGATACGCACGGAAGTGACCCGCCTGCTGACCACGGTGGAAATCCGTTCGGAAGAACAGATCGAGGAAATCGAAGCCCCCCCCGTTCTTGAAAATGTCCAGTATCACCACGCCGATTACGACGAAGCACTCGGAACGGCCGACCCGGCCGAAAAACCGGCACAGCCCGAAATCCGGCATATCGATAAGATTGGTCGCAACGACCTGTGCCCCTGCGGTTCCGGCAAGAAATACAAGCACTGCCACGGCAAGCTGAGCTGATCTTCCCTGGCATTGCATGTTCCCCACACTGACTGAAGACGGCGGTGCGCACGAAGCCGTCCTGATCCTTGACCAGACGCAACTGCCCCACCGGGCACAACAGTTGCGTCTGGCTTCGCTCTCCGAAGCAGCCCATGCCATCCGTTCCATGCAGGTACGCGGTGCGCCACTCATCGGCGCAACGGCCGCCTATGGCGTCGCCCTCGGGCTCGCACAATCCGCCGACGATGCCACACTGGAAAACGTGCTGCAAACACTGGCGCACACCCGCCCCACCGCCGTCAATCTCCACTGGGCACTGGCCCGCATGCGTGATGCGCTGCTTCCGCTACCACCGGCAACAAGACGCAAAGCTGCCTGGCAAGAAGCCCGCGCCATTGCTGCCGAAGATGCCGCCGCTAACGCCGCAATCGGCCAGCACGGACGCACCCTGATCGAACCCCTCGCCCGCCCGCAAAAAGCCGTTCAGATCATGACCCATTGCAATGCCGGCTGGCTCGCTACCATCGAACACGGCACGGCCTTGGCTCCGGTTTATGCCGCTCATGCCCTTGGGCTTGCGCTGCATGTGTGGGTCAGCGAAACAAGGCCTCGCAACCAAGGCCTGCTCACCGCCTGGGAACTGGCCCAACGCAAAGTCCCGCATACGCTGATCGCAGATAACGCAGCCGGGTTACTGATGATGCAAGGGAAGGTCGACATGCTCATTGTGGGGGCTGACCGCATCGCCGCCAATGGTGATACGGCCAACAAGGTCGGGACCTATCTCAAGGCCCTCGCCGCCCGGGCGCATGGCCTGCCCTTCTATGTCGCCGCGCCCCGCTCGACCATCGACTTTGATTGTCCGAACGGCGCATCCATTCCCATCGAGGAACGCGACGCGCAGGAATTGGGTACTGACGAAAAAACGCCCGTAGCGAACCCCGCCTTCGACATCACCCCGGCGGCCCTGATTACCGGCATTCTCACCGAATCCGGCCTCTTCAAGCCGCAGGAACTGGACAAACTCCGCGCATGAGCGTGTCGCTGGCAGAACAGGTTCTGGCCACAGCCCGCGCCATGAACGCTTCGGGCATCAACCGTGGTACGGCCGGAAACGTCAGCACCCGCAATGAAAGCGGCGATGGCCTGCTGATTACGCCCACCGGCATGGACTACGCCGAGCTACAAGCTGCCGACATCGTTCCGATGGGGTTCGACGGCCAGTGGCAAGGCGCGCGCAAACCTTCCTCAGAATGGCGATTCCACCGCGATATTTATCTCGCCCGGCCGGAGCTCGGTGCAGTGATCCACACCCATTCCCCCTTTGCCACCACGCTGGCTTGTCAAAGGCTAGACATTCCGCCCTTCCACTACATGATTGCCCGCTTCGGCGGGGTCGATGTCCGCTGCGCGACCTATGCCACTTTCGGTACGCAGGCCCTTTCCGATGCGGCACTCGAAGCCTTGAAAGACCGCAACGCCTGTCTGCTGGCTCACCACGGCATGATCGTCTGCGGAAAAGACCTTCGCCAGACCCTGGCCCTGGCCATCGAATTCGAGACGCTCTGCGAGCAATACTGGCGCGTCCTCCAGATCGGCACGCCCAGACTACTAGATGACGAAGAGATGAAGCGGGTACTCGAAAAATTCGAGCATTACGGCCAGCAGTGAATCAGGGCGATCGCTCCTTCTTCTTCCTCCCTCGTCCCTCGGCACGCTTCGTTGCAGGCTCCAGCATACCGGCCAGATACATACCCGTGTGACTGCCTGTTCGAGCCGCATGGGAGGCCACGTCTTCTGGTGTTCCTTCCGCAATGATGCGTCCGCCACCTTCCCCGCCTTCAGGACCAAGGTCGATCAGCCAGTCCGCCGTCTTGATCACATCCAGATTGTGTTCAATGACCACGACGGTATTGCCGTGGTCACGTAGGCGATGCAGCACACCCAACAGCATTTCGATATCCGCAAAATGCAGGCCCGTGGTCGGCTCATCGAGAATGTAGAGTGTGCGCCCCGTATCACGTTTGGAAAGTTCAAGCGCGAGCTTCACCCGCTGCGCCTCCCCGCCGGAAAGCGTGGTCGCGCTTTGTCCGAGTGTGATGTAGGACAGCCCCACATCCATCAGCGTTTGCAGCTTGCGCGCCACAACAGGCACGGCATCGAAGAACTCCCGGGCCTGTTCGACTGTCATGCCGAGAACATCATGGATGGTCTTGTCCTTGTAACGAATCTCCAGTGTTTCCCGGTTGTAACGCTTGCCATGGCAAACATCGCAAGGGACGAAGATATCGGGCAGAAAGTGCATTTCCACCTTGATGAGTCCATCCCCCTGACAGGCTTCGCAGCGGCCGCCCTTGACGTTGAAGCTGAATCGACCCGGACCATAACCTCGTTCCCGAGACTGAGGCACGCCAGCGAACAATTCCCGGATGGGCGTGAGCACACCGGTGTAAGTAGCCGGGTTGGAACGCGGCGTGCGACCAATGGGAGACTGGTCGACATTGATGACTTTATCGAAGAACTCGAGGCCCTCGATGGTTTCATAAGCGGCTGGAGCCAGCGTCGAGGCATAAAGATGTTGCGCGGCGGCCGCGTAAAGGGTGTCGTTGATGAGCGTCGATTTTCCAGAACCGGAAACCCCGGTCACACAGGTCAGCAGCCCCACGGGCAGCTTCAACGCCACCTGTTTCAGGTTATTCCCCGAGGCCCCCTGGATGCGCAACATCCTTTCGGCATCCGGCGATGTGCGTCGCTGCGGAACGGCAATTTTCCGGCGGCCAGAAAGATAAGCCCCTGTGGCGGAATCTGGATGAGCGGCGACTTGCGCCGGGCTGCCCTGTGCCACAACCTGCCCACCGTGTTCGCCCGCACCCGGGCCCATGTCGACCACGAAATCCGCCGTTTCAATGGCCTCCTGATCGTGTTCGACCACGATCACGGTATTGCCCAGATCGCGTAAATGAATCAGCGTGTCGATCAGTCGGGTGTTATCGCGTTGATGCAGGCCGATCGAGGGTTCATCGAGAACATACATAACCCCGGTCAATCCCGAGCCGATCTGCGAGGCCAGACGAATGCGCTGGGCCTCGCCGCCGGACAGCGTTTCCGCCGAGCGGTCGAGCGAAAGGTAATCCAGCCCGACGTTAATGAGAAAACTCAGTCGGCTTGTGATTTCACGAATGATTTTTTCGGCGACCTGGGCTTTGTGGCCCGTGAGTGTCAGCGCGTCAAAAAAATTTCGGCAACGTGAAAGCGGCAGGGCGGATAAGGCGGCTAGTGGCTGCCCACCCACAAAAACATGGCGCGCCTCGCGCCGCAGACGTGTACCTTCGCATTCCGTACAAGGCTTGCTATTGAGATACTTGGCCAGCTCTTCCCGCACCATGGGCGAATCGGTTTCACGGTAACGCCGTTCGAGGTTGTTCAGGATGCCTTCAAAGGGGTGACTGCGATCGAAGCGGCTGCCTTTTTCGTTGAGATACTGAAAGCGGATTTCTTCCTGCCCCGAACCGTTCAGGATGATCGTGCGGATATTTTCTGGCAGAGCTTCGAATGGCTGCTCGATGTCGAAACCATAATGCCGCGCCAGACTTTCAAGCATCTGAAAATAGAACGTGTTGCGCCGATCCCAGCCGCGAATTGCACCCGCTGCAAGAGAAAGGTTTGGATGCGCCACGATACGCGCTGCGTCAAAGAACTGGATCACGCCCAAACCGTCACATTGCGGGCAGGCCCCCATCGGGTTATTGAACGAGAACAGGCGCGGTTCCAGCTCCTGCAGGGCGTAATTGCACACCGGACAAGCAAAACGCGAGGAAAAAAGGTGTTCCTTTCCGGTATCCATTTCCAGTGCAACCGCCCGCCCTTCCGCGTGCAGCAAGGCCGTCTCGAAGGATTCGGCCAGCCGCCCCCGCTGGTCAGCACGCACCTTGAGACGATCGACCACCACATCCACGCAGTGTTTCTGATTTTTTGCCAGCTTGGGCAGCGCATCCATTTCATATATCTGCCCATCCACACGCACCCGCACAAAGCCCTGTGCCCGCAACTCATTAAATAATTCCACCTGCTCACCCTTGCGATTCGCCACCACGGGAGCCAGGATCATCAACTTGCTGTCTTCGGGCAGTGCCAGGACATGATCCACCATCTGCGCAATACTTTGCGCTTCGAGCGGATGATCATGTTCCGGGCAATGCGGCGTGCCCGCCCTTGCGTAAAGCAAGCGAAGGTAATCATGAATTTCCGTGACCGTACCCACCGTCGAGCGCGGGTTGTGCGACGTCGCCTTCTGCTCGATGGAAATGGCGGGCGACAAGCCTTCGATCAGATCGACATCCGGCTTTTCCATGAGCTGCAGGAACTGACGGGCATAAGCCGAGAGCGATTCGACGTAACGACGCTGCCCTTCTGCATAGAGCGTATCAAAAGCCAGCGAGGATTTTCCGGAACCGGACAGGCCAGTGATAACGGTCAGCTTGTTGCGCGGCAAATCGAGGCTGATATTTTTCAGATTGTGTGTCCGGGCACCGCGTATCTTGAGCAAATCCATGATGCAAAAAGGGAATCCGCATAAACAAGGGGCTGCTAATATACGCAATTCTTCAGGCTCAAACCATTTTTCTCCCTGTGTGTTCACGGCAATTGCTTTTGATTTTCAATGATTGATCACCCTATCCGGTTTGTTCAGTACGCCCGCTTCCCCTCTGAATCGCACAGTTCTGGCCTGGACGGGCGGGGAAGTCCAGTGGTGCTGTTTGAGCAGAAGGCGAGTTTGCATCGCTGGCCGCCTGGCAAGGCCAGCGGGCGGGAAGTCCGGCGAAGCCGGACCGATGAAGTGGGGCGCGATTCTTTGGTGACTTTATTGTCGTGCAACAAGAAAGTCACTCGCCCGCCGGGGCGAGTCCCGGCAGGGTTGAAATGGAGGCTGCGCGTCGAAGCATCGCTCGGAAATTGGAAACTTCAAATGCGATTGCCCTGACTGCTTGTTTCGCCTGCTCAGCCTCCCCCCTCACGAGCTTCACGATAATAGATCATGACCTCCCCGACTGACCGCATGTCCGCAACAGAAAAGCGCGCGACCCTTGCCCTTGCACTGGTTTTTGCGCTGCGCATGTTCGGCATGTTCTCCATCCTGCCCGTGCTGGCCCTGTATGCGCGAGGTTTGCCCGGAGGCGACAGCCCCTTCCTGATCGGTATCGCGCTGGGCATCGACGGTCTGGCCCAAGCCCTCCTCCAGATTCCCTTCGGGCTACTTTCCGACCGCTATGGTCGAAAGCGCATGATCTACATCGGCCTCATCCTCTTTGCCCTGGGCAGTTTCATCGCAGCCACTGCCCATGATCTTCACTTCATCATCCTGGGGCGACTGGTTCAGGGAACAGGGGCCGTGGCCGCTGCCATCATTGCCCTCACAGCCGACCTGACCCGCGACGAACATCGCGCCAAAAGCATGGCCGTCATCGGCATGAGCATCGGTGCGACGTTTGGCGCATCCCTCGCCCTGGGGCCGGTGCTGAATGAATGGATCGGCGTACCCGGCATCTTTGCCTTGACCGGCGTGCTGGCAATTCTCGCCATGGGCGTGATCCGCTGGCTCGTGCCGACCCCCCAGATCAGCCGCGTTCATGCCGATGCCGAAACCATTCCCGGACAAATCAGCGCAGTCCTAGTTAACCCTGAATTGCAGCGTCTGAATTTCGGCATCTTCAGCCTCCATGCCGCCATGCGTGGCCTGTTCGTCGTCGTGCCGCTGGTGCTCGTTGCAAGCCTGCCGGTTGCCGAACACTGGAAGGTGTACCTGCCCATCATGGCCATCTCCTTCTTTGCTGCCGTCCCGGCCATCATCCTCGCCGAAAAACAGGGCCACATGAAGGCGGTGTTCTGCAGCGCGGTAGCTCTACTCTGTCTGGCCACCCTCCTGACCGCCATTTTCATCAACCACTTTATTGGGCTTGTCGCCGCCCTTTTCCTCTTTTTCCTGGCCTTCAATCTTCTCGAAGCCACCTTGCCCTCCCTCGTCTCAAAAATCGCACCGGCAGGCAGCAAGGGGACGGCCATCGGCGTCTACAACAGCTTCCAGTTCCTAGGGCTTTTCCTGGGGGGCGCGCTGGGCGGCTTCCTAGCCCAACATATCGGCAACGCTGCCGTCTTCGTCTTTTCCAGCGGGCTGATTTTCGCCTGGCTCCTGCTAGCCCTGTCGATGAACCCGCCGCCGCGAGTTCGCACCCACGTTCTATCCACCGGCCCCCTCGACGCCGCCCGGGCCTCGTCTCTGGCTCATGCCCTTTCCGGGCTCAACGGTGTGCTTGAGGCGGTAGTCATCGCCAGCGAGGGCGTGGCATACTTGAAGGTTCGTACCGAAGCCTGGGATGAGGCTGGTGCTCACCATCTGATAAAAGGAATATGAAATGGCCTCCGTCAACAAAGTGATCCTGATCGGCAAACTAGGCAAAGACCCGGATACCCGCTATATGACCAGCGGCGAAGCGGTTACCAACATCACGATCGCAACTACAGAAACCTGGAAAGACAAAGCCACCGGTGAGAAAAGAGAGGCCACCGAGTGGCATCGTGTCGTCTTCTACCGAAAGCTGGCCGAAATTGCCGGTCAATACCTGAAAAAAGGCTCTGCCGTCTACATCGAAGGTGCGTTGAAAACCCGAAAGTGGCAAGACAAAGACGGCCATGACCGCTACACCACAGAAATCGTCGCTGACGAAATGAAAATGCTGGGCGGACGCCCGGAAGGCTCCGGTGGTGGCGGAGGCACTTGGGGCTCAGAAAACGCAGGCAGCACAAAAAACTCCGGTGGCGGAGATTACCCAAGCGTGCGACCCACCCCACCCAACCCCGGCGCAGGTGTCGCGGCCCGCCCACAAGCCGTCTCCTCCTCCCATCAAACCAGCTCACAACCTGAAGTCGACCCAACCTACGACGAAGGAGACATTCCTTTCTAAAAGCTCCGAAAATGCAGGCGTCGACCTCTAGCCTTGAGCCTTTCAAAAAGGGACGGTTTGTCCACGCACCCTGCCTCCCATCACCCGGATCATGACGCCGCCCCGTTTCCACCTGAAAACACTTTCCTGGCAAGACCTTTTTTATGTCGGACTCCCGGCACTACTGCTTCTAGCGGCCGGATTCTGGCTGGCAGCCCAGTTTGTCCGCCCGGCCCCACCTCGACAAATCACCCTTGGAACAGGGACCGAAGGCAGCGGTTACCAGCGTTTCGCCGCACGTTACAAGGATATCCTGCAAGGCTACGGCATCACCCTGATCGAACGCCCTTCGGCTGGATCGCTGGAAAATCTGCAAGCCCTCCGAAACAAACAATCCGGTCTGGATGCAGCCTTCATCCAAGGGGGAGGCACCAATGTGCAAGATACGGATCACTTGCATTCGCTCGGTGGCCTTTATGACGAACCCCTTTGGATTTTCTATCGCGCTGAGCTGGCCCGGAATGAACCGGGAGGGCGGCTCGACCAACTCCTGCAGCTACGAGGGCGGCGCATTGCCATTGGCTCCGCCGGTAGCGGAACCCAGAAGCTGGCTCTGGAATTGCTTGAAGCCAATGGACTGACCACCCCACCCACTGAACTGTTTGAGCAAGGCGGACTGGAAACCGCTGAGGCCCTGCGGGAAGGACGTCTGGATGCCGTCATGACCGTTGGCCCGACACAATCGGCCCTGGTCTGGTCTCTGCTTTACGCTGAAGAAATCCGCCTAATGAGCCTGGGTCACGCCCAGGCCTATGCACGACGCCTCCCTTATCTACAGAACCTCACCCTTCCGCGCGGGGCCATTGATCTGGTACGCGACATTCCCTCACAAGATGTGCATCTTCTTGCGCCGCTGGCCACATTGGTCGTCCGGGACGACCTGCATCCAGCCCTCGTTGATCTGCTCCTGCAAGCCGCCAAGGAAGTGCATGGTGAAGCCGGCGTCTTTCAGAAGCCGAACGAATTCCCTCAGGCCACCCCCGTCGATTTTCCACTTTCTCCAGAAGCAGAACGCTATTACAAGTCCGGAAAATCCTTTCTTCAGCGTTATTTACCCTTCTGGTTGGCAACCCTCATCGACAGAATGATTGTTTTCTTGGTACCCATCATTGCCCTGCTGATTCCGGTCTTGCGGTTTGCACCGCCGCTTTACGGCTGGCGCGTTCGCTCGCGGATTTTCCGGCGTTATGGCGAACTCAAACTGCTGGAAGGCGAACTGGAGCTCGACGCTTCAAGACACACACAGGCCGAGTGGCTGGCCCGTCTGGACGTCATTGAAAAAAAGGTCAATCACCTCCCGACCCCTTTGCCCTTTTCGGACATGCTCTACACCCTGCGCGGCCATATCGAACTGGTTCGCGCCGCCATCCGGCGTCGAACATGAAACCGGCCTTCCTTTTCAGCCGGTTTTTGACCCGATTCTTGCCTCATCCCGCAGCCTGCGGCTATGATGCAAGACATTTTTCCCCGGCCATAATACCGTCTGCCTCAATGAAGGGCAGCTTTGGGAGTTTCTGATGTTTTTGATCGTTGGTTACATCATCATCCTGGCTTCCTCGGTCGGGACTTACGCCGTACACGGCAGCCTGGCCGCGCTCTGGATGCCCCTGGAATACGTCGCCATTCTCGGGCTGATGGCCGGGGGATTTCTGGCCGGAAATGGCCTCAAGGAAATCAAGGCCACGGTGAAGGCGATCCCAACCGTCCTCAAGGGCTCGCCCTACTCAAAAGCTCTCTACATGGACTTGTTGGCCATGCTGTTTGAAATCCTCAGCAAGGTCCGGAAAGAAGGGTTGATGTCCATTGAAAGCGACATCGAAAGTCCAGAACAAAGTGCTATTTTTTCAAAATACCCGAAGATTTCACATGACCATCACGTCATGGAATTCATCACAGACTATCTACGCATGATGGTCGGCGGCAACCTGAATGCCTTCGAAATCGAGAACCTGATGGATATCGAAATCGAAACCCATCACCACGAAGCCCACGGCCCAGCCCACATCGTCTCAAAAATGGCAGACGGCGTACCCGCCTTCGGGATCGTCGTCGCCGTCATGGGGGTGGTAAACGTCATGGGCTCGGTGGGTGAGCCGCCCGCTGTGCTGGGCAAGATGATCGGTGGCGCGCTGGTCGGGACCTTCCTCGGGATTCTCGTCTCCTACGGCTTCGTCGCCCCGATCGCCACCCTGCTGGAGCAAAAAGCGGAAGAAGGCGGAAAAATCTACCAGTGCATCAAGATGGTGCTGCTTTCCAGCATGAACGGCTACGCGCCCCAGGTCGCCATCGAATTTGGCCGGAAGGTGCTCTATTCAACTGACCGCCCGACCTTCTCCGAACTGGAAGAAGACGTCAAGAGCCGCAAAGGCAAGTAAGCCTCTCATTCCCTTTCTTTTCAGAATGCAGTTTCCATGAGCGACGATACCCAGCAACCCATAGTCGTCAAGCGCATCAAAAAAGGTGGCGGCGGCGCGCACGGCGGAGCCTGGAAAATTGCCTACGCCGATTTCGTTACGGCCATGATGGCCTTCTTTCTCCTGATGTGGCTGCTCGGCTCCACCACCTCGGGGGATCTCAAAGGGATCGCCGATTATTTCAACACCCCGCTCAAAGTCGCCCTCTCCGGCGGCTCGGGTAGCGGCGACTCCTCAAGCATCATCAAGGCCGGGGGTGAAGACCTCACCCGCACTTACGGTCAGAACAATAAAAGCGACAAGGATCAAAGAAAGATCATCAATCTGCGCGCGGCCAAGGCCGACTACGCCGCTATCGAAAAGGCCGAACGTGAAAAGCTCGCCGGACTCAAGAAGCAAATCGAAGCCATGATCGAAAAGAAGCCGGAACTGCGCCAGTTCAAGAACCAGCTCTTGCTGGATCTGACCAGCGAAGGTTTGCGCATTCAGGTTGTCGACGAGCAAAACCGCCCCATGTTTGATTCGGCCAGCGCGGAACTGAAGCCTTACGCCCGCGAAATTCTGTATTCCATCGCCAAACTCATCAACGAAGTGGATAACCGCATCAGTCTGGCCGGACACACCGATGCCACACCTTTTAGCGGCGGCCAGCAGAATTACAACAACTGGGACCTTTCGACTGATCGCGCCAACGCGTCCCGCCGCGCACTGATTGCGGGGGGCATGCGTGAAGATCGGGTGATGCGTCTGGTCGGACTGGCCTCTGCTGTGCCCTATGACCGGACAGACCCCTTCAATCCGGTCAACCGCCGGATCAGCATCATCGTCCTGAACAAACACACCGAAGACGCCATCCTGCGTGACGGTGTCGCACCGCCCGAAGAGCAGGACACCGAACAAACCGAATCTGTATCCGATACAGCTGCTACGGTCGTGCCACCCCACTGACCGGCATCAAACGGAGAAGCTCACGAGGGCTTCGGCTAGGCTTCGGCTTATGGGTCGTTATAATCCCAAAAACCGCAGTTAGCCGCTGAATTTCACCATGAACACCTTGTTTCCTGAAGCGTTCTTGCTCTTATTGGTCCTCACCTTCCGGGTGAGACTCAAGCTCCAAACGCTCAACCTCCGATTGCACGTTTTTCGTCGGCCCGGCTGCGTTGCCCATCCCGGGCAGGGTAATTTTCCGAACAGCCTATTCCTTTTCACCCAACTAATCGGGTATGGATTGAACCATGCGTATATTGCTCAGTAACGACGACGGATACTTCTCGCCTGGCATCGAAATTCTGGCTCGCACACTGAGCGAAATTGCCAAGGTGACGGTCGTCGCTCCCGAACGGGACCGCAGCGGCGCAAGTAATTCCCTGACACTGGATCGCCCGCTGATACTACGTCAGGTCGCCAATGGTTTTTATTATGTCAATGGCACACCGACAGACTGCGTTCATCTAGCCGTCACCGGCATGCTGGACGAGCAACCCAACATGGTTGTTTCAGGGATCAACCTCGGGGCCAACATGGGAGACGACACGCTCTATTCGGGAACGGTTGCCGCAGCAACGGAAGGTTATCTGCTGGGCATCCCGGCCATGGCCATTTCCCTGACCAGCCGCTCTCACGCCCACCTCGAAACCGCTGCACATTTCGCCCGAGAACTCGTCGAACGTTTCCAGAGAACACCTTTTGGCGAGCCTCTTCTTCTGAACGTCAACGTCCCGGATCTGCCACGCGATCAGATCAAGGGAACACACGTCACGCGCTTGGGACGTCGGCACAAAGCCCAAGCCGCCGTCAAGCAAACCAATCCCCGTAATGAAGTCGTCTATTGGGTAGGGGCAGCGGGCGAAGCCCAGGATGCCGGAGAGGGGACCGATTTCCATGCCGTGAAGAACGGCTATGTTTCACTCACGCCCATCCAGATCGATCTGACGCACAACGCACAGATTTCCAATGTTCAACATTGGCTGCAATCATGAACACTTCAACAGGCCCCAAGCTGCACGGGATCGGCATGACTTCGCTGCGCACCCGTGAACGCATGATCGAGCGACTACGGGAGCAAGGCATCCGCGACGAGCGGGTTCTGGCGGCAATGGGCAGCATTCCCCGTCATATTTTCGTTGAAGAAGCACTGGCTTCACGCGCCTATGACGATACGGCACTGCCGCTGGGCTTTCAGCAAACCATCTCGCAGCCTTATGTCGTGGCACGCATGATCGAACTTCTAATGGCCAGAACAGATTCGGCCCCGCGCCCCCTTGGCAAAACCCTCGAAGTGGGCGCGGGCTGTGGCTATCAGGCTGCGGTCCTCTCCATGCTGACCCGCGAAGTCTTTGCCGTCGAACGTATCGAGGCACTGCTCAACCGCGCCCGAAAGCACCTCTCCCAGCTTCGCCTGAATCACGTCCGCTTCAAACATGCCGATGGAAATCGCGGTCTTCCTGAAGCCGCACCCTTTGACACCATCATCCTCGCTGCCGCGGCTGCAGCCGCCCCGCCTGCATTGCTCGAACAACTCGCGCCGGGAGGGCGTCTCATCATGCCACTAGGCGGCAGTGGAAACGACCAAGTGTTGTGCTTGTTCGAGCGCGACAAGGAAAGCGGCATGCTGAAAGAATTTCGTTATGACGCCGTCCGTTTTGTGCCGCTGATCCCCGGGGTAGAATGAACACCATGTGCCCATCATTTCCATCCCTGCTTCTCTCCTGCGTAATCGTTCTGCTATCGGCCTGTGCCACGCACACTCCCGCGCCAGTCATCGATCGTGCTCCTCCACAAACCCTGCCGGGTGAGGCACGCGACGATGCCACATCCTCGATGCCCCCGGCCCCGGCTCTCCTGGGGCCGGGCATGGTCATGGTCAAGAAGGGAGACACCCTGCGCGCCATCGCATTGGATCACGGGCAGTCCTATCGCGATCTGGCGGCCTGGAACAACCTGTCCGATCCGGACAAAATCAATGTTGGACAAGTCCTGCGCGTCATCCCGCCCGAATCCGCCGCTCCAGAAGCCGTTGCCATCTCTAAACCCGTCACGCTCGGCGTGCTCTCCAGCCCATCGGCCACGATACCTCCTGTGCCTTCTCCCGCCAATCAAGAAGGCGTGAAACAGTCTCCACGGGGTGGCAAACAACCCTATTCACCCGAAGCACTGGCGCGTCTGCAAGCCGCAGAGGCTGCTACAACCACAGTAACTACAGCAACCGCAGCATCCACTGCTATCGCCGCAACCCCCGAAAACAAGCCTCTCGAAACCTCGGCCAAACCCACCGAAAAAACCCCCACCCCCACGGCCACCTCCCCTGCTGCAGCCGCTTCCGACGAAGCACTCGCCTGGAGCTGGCCTCTCTCCGGAAAAATGCTTGCCAGCTTTGTCGAAGGCAGCAACAAAGGCGTCGATATTGCTGGCAAATCCGGCGACCCCGTTCTTGCCGCAGCAGGGGGAAAAGTCATTCTTGTCAGTAACGCCTTACGCGGCTACGGAAATTTTGTCATCATCAAACACAACAATCAGTTTCTTTCTGTGTATGCTCACAACAGTCGCATCCTGGTCAAGGAGGAACAGAACGTGAGCAAAGGTCAAAAGATTGCTGAAGTTGGGAATAGTGATACCGACCAACCCAAGCTCCATTTCGAAATCCGGCGTCAGGGCAAGCCGGTCGACCCGCTTAAATTCCTGCCGGCCCGCTGACCATGCCTAGGCGTGCGAACCCCGGAAAGGAAGCAGCGCACCTGTCTGCGCCTCGTGAAGTTCCCAAATCCACAGATGCACTGGACGCCCTTGATGTGCTGACGCAATCTCCCGAGGCGGAACACGAAACGTCCGAGCTTCTCCTCGATCCACGTTCTGACGAAATAGCCGCCCACGATGCCCCGGAAGCCCCTCATTCCGAATTTTTCAACGATGTCACCCAGCTTTATCTGGACGACATCGGCGTCAATCCCCTGCTCCACGCTGAAGAAGAGTTAGCCCTCTCGCGGCGTGTCGTTCAGGGCGATTTCGCCGCACGACAGAAGATGATTGTTTCCAACCTTCGTCTTGTCGTCAGCATCGCCAAGCGTTACCTGAACCGGGGTATTCCCCTCGCCGACCTCATCGAAGAAGGCAATCTCGGTCTGATGCACGCGCTGGAAAAGTTCGATCCCGAACGCGGCTTCCGCTTCTCGACCTATGCGACCTGGTGGATACGCCAGAACATCGAGCGGGCCATCATGAATCAGTCGCGCACCATTCGCCTTCCTGTTCATGTGGTCAAAGAGCTCAATCTCATCCTGCGCGCCTTGCGTCAGCTCAACGCCCACAATGCCCCCCTGTCTGGCACTAATCCAGACGAAGAGCACGAATATCCCCATGGCAGTGCTGAGGAAGTCGCACGGCTGCTGGACAAACCGGTCGAAGAAGTGCGCCATATTCTTTCGCTCAATGAAACCACGGCCTCACTCGATGCGCCGCTGGACGTTGATCCGGATCTGTCCATCGGCGATGCCATTGCAGCCGACCCCGGCACAGGCCCGGAAGTTCAATATCAGAATATCGAAATCGAGCGGTATGTCGCCGAATGGATCGATCAGCTTTCCGGAAAACAACGCTATGTTCTGGAAAGGCGATACGGGCTCAATGGCTGCGAAATCCTCACACTGGAACAAATCGCCCTCGACCTGGGTGTCACGCGCGAGCGCGTCCGGCAGATTCAGGTTGAAACCCTGAGCAAATTGCGTAAAAAACTGATGCGCGACGGATTAAACCGGGACGGTTTTCTGTAAAGAAGCCACACCGCCGACGCGTGCGCCGGCCATCTGCTGACCGGTATAAAGACACCAGCGACCTTTTTGTTGCTTGGCCTCGTACATCGCTGCATCGGCGGCATTGGCCAGCACTTGTAAATCGGTGGCATCACGGGGATACAAGGCAAAACCCAAACTGCCCGTCACGCCGACCGTACCTGCACTCGTCGTAATCGGTAGGGCAATCGAGGCCAGGAGACGGTCGGCCATGGCCGCCAGATCGCCCTGATCGCCCACCCGATCAAACAGCAGCATGAATTCATCCCCCCCCTGACGGCTAACAAAATCCGTCCCGCGCAGACAAGCCCGCAAACGTGAGGCAATAACGACCAGTACTTCATCTCCGACGGCATGACCGAACTGGTCATTGATGGGTTTGAATCCATCCAGATCCAGACAGCCCAAGGCGAAACAGGACATCAGGCCATTTTCTTGCTCGTAACGAACCCGCTCCTGCAACTGGGTATCGAAATGGCGACGGTTGGCCAGCCCGGTGAGCGGATCGGTCTTGGCCAGCTGAACATAGCGTTCGCGTTCAATATCCCGCTCCCGCTTGAGCCCTGCAGCGGTGTATTCGTAGATAAAAGCCATGACCGAAATCACCGTCAGATTAAGCAGACTGACGATGTCGCGTGCAATGGCCATTTGTTCCGGTGTCGAAACCGTTTGTAGATAGGGGAACTCAAGAAAGTGTCCCGCAACCAATAAAAACAGGGTGAAGAAGGTCAGCCAAACCGCCCAGCCGCCCCAACGCAGCCCTCCAAAGAAATATGCGGTCAGAGGCGGAACCACCAATAATTGCACGACAGGCGAGACGGCCGGCCCGCCTGAAACCGTGATACCCACGACAATCATGCCGAAAAGGATCAGCACATTGGCCAGACTGGCAAACAGATAGACGCCACGACGCTGCACCAACTTGAGCAGCACGACGAACAGGACAATCGCCGGTGGCAGAATCAGAGAAGCCCAGAATACCGAACGGGCCAGAAAGGGCGTCAACAACACAGCCATATAAGCTGCTGTGCAAACCCCAATGAAAGTCAGCACAGAGGCAATCAGGATGCGACCGCGAAAGAAGGTGTCGGCATCCAGCCGGAAACTCGGATGGACGAAATGATTCACAAGCGCGGACAACATGCCGTTTCTGGCATCCATTTCCGGCATGATCTCATCCCCTCTGGAGCTTGCGCATCGCCTTTCCGGAAGGAGGCGATGCGCACAAAAACCAGCCTACAGGCACGCCGCCTGGCAGGCTGTTCATTTCCGGAATTCAGCGCAAGGAGGCGTTGATCGCCTCCAGTGCCTTACTGCCCGGACACAGATAGGCATCGCCCAGCTTGTTGAGCGGCTTGGCGACGGTATTGAGATGGCGGTGCAAATCCTCTGCGCTGCTATCGACATACAACAGGCCCGTGACGATCTCGCCCAGGGCGTGACGTTCCTGAAGGTAATTCATCGCGCCGATCCGGTCAGTGGGATCGTAGCCTTCCGCCACCTTGCGCAGGTGCAACACCGATCCGTCGTGCTGAACGACACGGCGCAGGGAACCCGGCGGGTAGGAGGCTTCGATCTGATCACGCGGCAGGATGACATCGATGCGATTCACGGCCTCATTGTGTTCGCGAATGAAATCGTAGCTTTTGGTCGAACCGGCATGGTTGTTGAAGGTCACGCAGGGACTGAGGATGTCGATGAGTGCCGGACCGTGATGGCGCAAGGCACCCTTGATGAGGGGGATCAGCTGCTCTTTGTCACCGGAAAAACTACGGCCGACGTAAGTCGCTCCCAGTTGCAATGCCAGAGCCACGAGATCGATGGGGCTATCGCTATTCACCACACCGCGCTTACTCTTGGAGCCCTTGTCGGCTGTGGCGGAAAACTGCCCCTTGGTCAGACCATACACACCGTTGTTCTCAACGATATAGGTCATGTTCACGCCACGTCGCATGGCGTGGGCAAATTGACCCAAACCAATGGAGGCCGAATCGCCATCACCGGAAATTCCTAGATACAGCAATTCACGGTTGGCCAGTGCCGCGCCGGTCAGCACCGAGGGCATGCGGCCATGAACGCTGTTGAAGCCGTGGGAATTCCCCAGAAAATAGTCGGGTGTCTTGGAGGAGCAGCCAATACCAGAAAGCTTGGCCACGCGATGTGGCTCGATGTCCAGATCAAAAGCAGCCTGCACAATGGCCGCGCTGATGGAATCATGTCCACAACCGGCGCACAGTGTGGAAATCGCACCCTCGTAATCACGACGGGTGTAGCCCAGCGCATTTTTCGGCGTATCCGGGCGCAGCAGTTTAGGTTTGACGAGATAGGTCATGAGGCCACCTTGCGAAGCGGATTCTGGGAGGAGTCGACGTCAGCCTGATTCAAGGCCGTAGCAATCTTGTCGCTGATGAAGCGCGCCGTGATCGGCGTGCCATCGTAGTGCAACACGCGCACCAGTTTTTTGGGGTCGATTTCACACTCGTTGACGAGCAGCGTACGCAACTGCGCACTCTCATTCTGTTCAACCACAAACATCCGCTCGTGCCGCTCGATGAATGCCACCACTTCATCACAGAAGGGAAAAGCCCGAACCCGCAAGGCATCCACATGAAGCCCCTGCTTTTCAAGCAAGGCCACGGCCTCATCCATCGCGGGACTGGTCGATCCGTAGTAAATCACCCCCACCTGAGTGGGCTGCCGGGCCGCATGAAGAACGGGGGCCGGAACCAGCGTCTTGGCAGTTTCAAACTTGCGCCGCAGACGTTCCATGTTGTAGATGTAATCGTTACCCGTTTCGCTGTACTTGGCATAAGGATTGCGCGTCGTACCGCGCGTGAAATACGCACCGCGCGTCGGGTGGGTTCCCGGCAGAGTGCGCCAGGGAATGCCGTCGCCATCCACATCCAGATAGCGGCCAAAATCCTTTCCAGCTTCGAGGTCGGCTTCCGTCATCAACTTGCCACGATCGTAAGTCCGGCTGTCGTCCCAGGCGAAAGGCTTGCACAGGCGTTCGTTCATGCCGATGTCCAGATCGATCAGCACGAAAACCGGCGTTTGCAGCCGTTCGGCCAGATCGAAGGATTGCGCCACGAGCTCGAAACTCTCGTGCGGGTCTTCTGGGAAAAGCAGGACATGTCGCGTGTCACCGTGTGAAGCGTAAGCACAAGAAAGCAGGTCGGATTGCTGGGTGCGTGTCGGCATACCGGTCGAGGGACCGCCACGCTGGACATCAATGACCACCGCCGGAATCTCGGCAAAGTAGGCCAGACCGAAAAATTCTTGCATCAGGGAAATTCCCGGGCCGGAGGTTGCCGTAAACGCACGCGCGCCGTTCCAGCCCGCGCCAATGACCATGCCGATCGAGGCCAGCTCATCTTCGGCCTGAACAATGGCGTAGCGGCTGGCACCATTATCCGGGTCCGTACGGAACTTGCGGCAATAACTGGAGAAGGCTTCGATCACGGAAGTGGAAGGCGTGATCGGATACCAGGCTGCGACGGTCGCTCCACCATAAACTGCCCCCAGCCCGCAGGCACTGTTGCCGTCGATGATGATACGGTCGCCGATCAAGTCGGCCCTTTCCACGCGCAAGCCGATCGGGCAACTGAATTGCGCCTTGGCATAGTCGTAGCCGATATTCAAGGCTTTGTGGTTCGCATCGATCAGCTGTTCCTTGCCGCGATATTGTTCACCGATCAGCTTCTTGACCTCAGCCAGATCAAGGTCGATGAGTGCAGCCAAAGCCCCAACATACATGATGTTCTTGAACAGCTGACGCTGACGCGCATCCTTGTATTCGCGGTTGCACATTTCAGTCAGCGGGATGCCGATGACCGTCACGTCCTCCCGGAACTTCGAACGCGGAAGCTCTTTCGTGGAGTCATAGACCAGATAACCACCCGGTGCGATTTCGGCAATGTCCCGATCCCAGGTCTGCGGATTCATGGCCACCATCAGGTCGCAGCCACCGCGACGCCCCATCCAGCCTTCGGCACTGACGCGAAGCTCGTACCATGTCGGCAAGCCCTGGATGTTGGAAGGGAAGATGTTGCGCGGTGCAACCGTCACCCCCATGCGGATGATGGCCCGCGCGAAAAGCTCGTTGGCCGAAGCCGAACCGGAACCATTGACGTTGGCAAACTTGACGACAAAATCATTGCAAGCCTGAAGGGCTGCTTTTGAATGACTCATTTCCCCGAACCCTCCGTCGCACCGGCATGGGCGACTTCATAGAAAAATTCCTGCATGTCCCATGCCCCGGTCGGGCAACGTTCGGCACACATGCCGCAATGCAGGCAGACGTTTTCATCCTTGACCATGACGCGTGTGGTCTTGAGCTCGGGCGAAACATACAAAGCCTGATCGATATTAGCCGCAGGGGCTTTCAGACGCCCGCGCAGATCAGCCTCTTCACCGTTCTGTGTGAAAGTGATGCACTCCGTCGGGCAGATATCGACACAGGCATCGCATTCGATGCACAGTTTGGGCGTGAAGACGGTCTGGACATCGCAATTAAGGCAACGCTCGGCTTCAGCGTAAGCCAACTGCACGTCGTAGCCCATCTCGAGTTCCAGCTTGATGTCCTTCAGAGCCGACTCCAGCGGCTTCATCGGCACCTTCTTGCGAAGGTCTTCAGAAACCTGATTGTCGTAGCTCCACTCGTGAATCCCCATCTTCTGGCTAACCAGATTGACGGGTGGAACGACACGATGGGCCACGTCACGGCCCTGGCAGAAATTGTCGATCGAAATGGCCGCTTCATGGCCCTGCGCCACGGCCGTGATGATGTTCTTTGGTCCGAAAGCTGCATCTCCGCCAAAGAAGACCTTGGGTAGCGTCGACTGGAACGTCTCTTCACCGAGCACCGGCATGCCCCATTGATCGAATTCGATACCGATGTCCCGTTCGATCCAGGGAAAACTGTTTTCCTGGCCGATGGCCACCAGGACTTCGTCACATTCCATCAGGACATCCGGCTCTCCCGTCGGAACCAGATTACGCCGTCCCTTGGCATCGTACTCGGCGCGGACTTTCTCAAACAGCACGCCTTTCAGCTTGCCATTGTCGTGTACAAATTCCTTGGGAACGAGGAAATTGTGGATGGGAATGCCTTCGTGCATCGCATCCTCTTTTTCCCAGGGCGAGGCCTTCATTTCTTCGAAACCGCTACGGACCACCACCTTGACATCCGTCCCACCCAGGCGGCGCGCCGAACGGCAGCAGTCCATGGCGGTATTCCCGCCACCCAGTACGATGACGCGCGGTGAAATTTTGTCGACATGACCGAAAGCCACATTCGCCAGCCATTCGATGCCGATGTGGATATGGGCAGCCGCTTCCTTGCGTCCTGGAACCTCTGCATCCCGGCCACGCGGCGCGCCTGTGCCGACAAAGACCGCATCCCAGTTCTGGGTCAGTAATTCGCGCAAGCTATTGACCCAGCAGTCCTGGCGTTTTTCAACACCTAAGCCGTAGACGTATTCACTTTCCTCGTCGATAACGCTATCCGGCAGACGGAATTTCGGAATCTGACTGCGCATCATCCCGCCCGCCGACTTGCCATTGTCAAACACCGTGACCTGATAACCCAACACCGCCAGATCGCGCGCCACCGTCAACGAAGCCGGCCCCGCCCCCACGCAAGCGATGCGTTTGCCGTTTTTATCGGTCGGTGCGGCAGGCAAGCGGTCGCGGATGTCCTCCTTGAAATCGGCGGCCACTCGCTTGAGGCGACAGATGGCCACCGGCTCCTTTTCCACCCGACCCCGCCGACAGGCAGGCTCGCAGGGGCGGTCGCAGACGCGCCCCAGAATGCCGGGAAAGACATTGGCCCGCCAGTTGAGCATGTAAGCATCCCCATAACGCCCCGCTGCAATCGCGCGGATGTACTGGGGAACGGGGGTATGAGCAGGACATGCCCACTGACAATCCACGACTTTATGGAAATACTCGGGATTGTTGATCTCCGTCGGCTTCAAGGACTTCTTGCCTCCTCGTGTTGATGGCTTTGTCAAAGGGCCCGCACACGGCGGGCCCGGGTTGAATCAATTTCGTTCGAAAATGGCCGCAATACCCTGGCCACCACCGATACACAGGGTGACCAGACCATAGCGTTTACCCGTCCGTTGCAGTTCGTACAGGCACTTCACGACCAGAATCGCTCCGGAAGCCCCCAGCGGGTGACCCAGCGCAATGGCCCCGCCATTCGGGTTGGTCTTGACCGGATCGAAACCCAGTTCACGGCTCACACACAGAGCCTGAACGGCAAAGGCTTCGTTGGACTCGATCACATCGATGTCGTCCAGCTTGAGTCCGGCGCGAGCCAGAGCCAGCTTTACGGCCGGAATCGGCCCCGTGCCCATGATGTCCGGTGCGACACCGGCCACAGCGTAGGAGACCAGACGGCCCATGGGCAAAAGCCCTGCCTTGCTGGCAGCAGTGGCTTCCATCAGCACCACAGCGGCCGCCCCATCGTTGATCCCGGAAGCATTGCCCGCCGTCACCGTGCCCTCTTTCTTGAACGCCGGCTTCAGTTTGGCCAGGGCTTCGAGATTGGCATCCGCCTTGGGATATTCGTCGGTATCGAAGAAGGTCGGACCTTTGCGGGAAGCGATCTCGATGGGCACGATCTGCGACTTGAAATGTCCGGCGGCGATGGCCGCCACGGCACGTTTCTGGCTTTCCACAGCAAAGGCGTCCTGGTCCTCACGGCTGATCTTGAAGCGTTCAGCGATGTTTTCAGCCGTCACGCCCATGTGGTTCGGGCTGAAAGGGTCGGTTAGCGCGCCGACCATCATATCGATCATCTTGGCATCACCCATGCGCGCGCCGAAACGCGCCGCCGGCATCAGATAACCGGCCCGGCTCATGCTCTCCACACCCGCCCCGATGGCGATTTCGGCCTCCCCCAGCTGAATGGCGTTCGCCGCCGTCACGATGGACTGCAGACCCGAACCACAGATACGATTGACGGTCAGCGCGCTGGATTCCTGGCGCATGCCCGCATCGAGCGCAATGGCGCGTGAAATATAAATATCGCGGGGTTCGGTATGGATGAGGTTGCCACACACGAGTTGATCGACCTGCGCTGCGTCGAGCTTTGCCCTCTCCAGCACCCCCTTGACGACCTGGGCCCCCAGTTTCGTCGTAGACACATCCTTGAGTGAACCACCGAAACTACCGATTGGTGCACGAGCACCGCTAACCACCACTACTTCACGAAGAGCTGACATCCTGTTTCTCCCTAATACCATTAACCTACCCAACCGGCCACCGAGAACAGTGCGAACAACAACACGCACAGAACCAGGCTGCGCCAGACGAGCCCTATTGCACTTTGCATGAAATCGGCATCGGCCTCTTCGCCGCTGCCTAATTCAGGACGCTCACTGATGCCATCGATCTCATGGATGGGCTGCCCCAATTTGACACCAATGGCTCCCGCGCCGCTGGCCAGCAGTATACCGGAGCCCGGATCGTCCCATTCCGCGCCCTGCGTCCGCCAGCAATACACTGCGTCTTCGAAATTCCCCACCATGACGAAGGCGGTTGCCGTACAGCGCAAAGGCAACCAGTCAATCATTGCAAAGGCCTTACGGGCTGTTTCTCCGAAAACACCGTAATCTTCCCGCCCCCACTGCTCACGGAAAAAGAGGGCCAGACGGTACAACATCGCGCCCGCTGGACCGAAAATCATGAAACAGAACATGGGGGCAAAAACATGATGATGTGAGGCCAGCATTGCCTCTTCGATGGCCACGCGCGCCAATTCCTGGGAAGTCATGCGCTCCGCACTGCGCCCACGCCATTCGCCAATCAAGATCCGCGCCCGATCCAGATCGCCCATGCGCAAGGCCAGATGGGTGTCGGTGAAATGGTGGCTGAACTGACGAAAGCCCATCGTTACATACAGCACGGCCACATTGAAAGGTAGCAACAACAAGGGTTGCCATTGGGCCAACAGAAACTGGAGGATCAATATAAGCAAGAGGGGCGGCAACAAGGCCGCCAACCAGGCAATGCCGCCATGCAGCCGCTGACCATCATTGAACCAATCTTCGAGCTGACGAGCGAAAGCCGTTAAGGGTTCGCGCACAAAACGCTGCTGGGAAAGCGGACGAACCTGCTCGATGATCAGCGTGATGACGATGGCAAGAAGGGACATCTTGATCGCAAGAAAAAAGACGGGACGAAGGTGAGGCTAGAAGCGGAAGTGAAAATCTTAAGCTCCGCAAGATACCACAGCGGAAAGCATCTGGCCTCAGCCAGATGCGCGAGTTTCATCATCACGGGCAAAAAGATGTCGCTGAAGATTGACCAGCATCCCGGCCGTCGCACCCCAGATGAAATAACCCTGCCATGGCATGGCGTAATACTCACGCATTGCGCCATGAAACTCGATGGCATGGCGTTGATGGTTCTCGGGATTCATCAAAAACTCGAAAGGAGCTTCGAATACTTCGGCGACTTCGAAATCATCCAGCCTGAGATTGAGCGGCGGGCGAACAAGCCCGACGACAGGCGAAATGACGAACCCCGTCGCCGTGTTGTATTCGGGCAAGGCACCAATGATTTCGACCTGCCCCGGATCAAGACCAATTTCTTCCTGTGCCTCACGCAATGCAGTCTCCTGCGGACCCTCATCGCACGCCTCGCAACGCCCGCCGGGAAAGCTGATCTGCCCGGCATGGTCGCGCAAATGGGCAGTGCGCTGGGTCAGCAGAACGGTCACCCCCGTTTCACGCATGACCAGCGGAATCAACACCGCAGCCGGCGTCAAAGCCTGAGCCACCCCCCCCTCAAACAAAGGATCGAGTGCTGGGTCGAAACCTTTCACGCCATCGAACGATTCGCTGCAGTACCCCGTCAGCCGACTGCGCAACCATTCTGGCGTGACGGAAAAACGGGAAGACGATTCACTTTTCATCGACATCAGAAACTCTTTTTCAGCGTCATGATTTCTCCGTTACGCTGCATATCGAGATGCTTGAGAAAACTCATGCCCAGCAGCACCAGCGGCAAATTTCGATCATGCACGACCGCCTCGACATCATTCAACACCACAGCCCCCACGCGCACCTCGTTCAAACGCACCAAACGGACACGCGCCATACCATTGGCCGTATTCGAATAAGCTTCCCGCGCATGGCGCAGATCGATGCCGGCGCGCGCGGCATCTGCCGCCCCGATGGAAACATAACTGGCTCCGGTATCCACCAGAAAGCGCACAACCGTACCATTCACCCCGCCCGGCGTAATGAAATGCCCCCGGGCATCCGCGCGCAAGGTGACACTCTCACCACGTGAGGTGGTGAACACCCGCTGACCAATGCCCACCGTCCGCGGCCGTCCATCCACCTCAAGCCGGGCCTGCCCCGGCTCCACCGCCAGCACACGAACTCCTGCCACTGCCGGCTCCCCCACCGCCAAGGTACGCGGCCGATCATTGTTGATCACTAGGACGGCCTTGCCGGGAAAAAGTCCGACCACACCCACTTCAGTAGCCGCGTGAACTCCCATGGCAACGAACAAGCTGCATGTCACGCTAAAATTACGAACGGATATGAACAACGACATGCAAAACGCCCTCATGAAACCTATCGCAATATTTCGTCACAGCCCCGGCGAAGGGCCTGGTTATTTTGCCACATTCCTCGAACGTCATAATCTGCCCTGGCAGCTGGTTGCCATCGATGCGGGCGAGGCCGTCCCCACCTTTGCGGAAAATTACAGCGGCCTGGTCTTCATGGGGGGGCCCATGAGCGTCAACGACCCCTTGCCCTGGGTCGAACAGGAACTGGCCTTGATCCGCACTGCCGTCGCACGTGACATCCCGGTACTCGGCCATTGCCTCGGTGGCCAGTTGATAGCCAAAGCCCTTGGTGCCGCCGTCACACGAAACCCGCAAAAGGAAATTGGCTGGGGAGAGGTACAAGTCGCCCGCAATGAAGCCGCCTCCCGCTGGTTTGGCGATCTGACGAAATTCACCTCATTCCACTGGCACGGTGAAACTTTCGCCCTCCCCGCCAACGCCACGCATATTCTGAGCAGCACCGCATGCACAAACCAGGCCTTCGTGATAGGCCCGCATCTGGGCATGCAATGCCACGTCGAAATGACAGAAGAAATGATCGCCGAATGGTGCCGTATCGGCGCAGGCGAAATTGCCGCCCATCCCTGTGACACGGTGCAGCAGGCCACTGAAATGCAGGCACAGTCTCCGGGGTTCCTGCCCCAGATGCGGGCTGCAGCAGACCGTCTGTACACTCAATGGATCACCGGACTCAAATCCTGACCATCACGAGCCTCCGGCATCGACCAAGAAGAACGGCGTCCAAAGACGCCGTTCTTCTTTGCACCCTTCGCCCGCAGTCTCGATCTGTCAGTCGCGGAAATTTCCGTACTTGATGGGAAAGTCGGTAATCGACTTTTTGACCAGCGCGATCGTTTCCTGCAAAACATCGCGCTTGGCACCGGAGACACGCACCGTATCGCCCTGAATACTGGCCTGGGCCTTGAGCTTTGAGTCTTTGATGAGCTTGACGATCTTCTTCGCCAGTTCTGACTCGATCCCGGCCTTGACCTTCAGCTCCTGCTTGACCTTGTCGCCGGAAACTTTTTGTACCGCCTGCTCGTCCAGACGCTTGACGCATTCCGGCTCCTTCTTCTCCATTTCAGGGAACAGAATGTCCTTGATCTGCTTGAGCTGGAAATCGGAATCCGCGTAAAGCGTCAGCACCTTGTCCTTGTCATTGATCTCGACCTTGGCCGAGGTCCCCTTGAAATCATGACGGCCGATGATTTTTTTGCCCGTAGCATCGATGGCGTTCTTCAAGGCCACCATATCCACTTCGGAAGTAAAGTCGAAAGAAGGCATGCCCCACCCTCTTAGCCGAAATGACAGACGTAATGATAGGGCTCGCTCACGTCGATATCGAAGCTGGAATTCCCCGGAACATGAAAGGACTGGCCAGCGGCGTAGGGCTTCCAGTCGGTATCCCCCTTGAGGCGGACACGGCAAGCTCCCGCCACACCTTCCATGATTTCGGGTACGCCCGTGTTGAAGGTCAGCGGGCCGGCTCCCGGCAGGATCACGCCCACACTTTTTTTCACACCATCGACAAACTGGATGGTGTGGCTGACGCAGCGACCATCAAAATAGACATTGGCCTGCTTGACGACACTGACGTTATCGAACTGCGCTGCTTGTGACATTTATTGCCCCCAGACTTTCTGAATGATGGTCTTGACGATGAACCCGACCATACCGAAAGCCAGCACGAAGAAGATCACGAAGGTTCCGCGCTTGCCGGCTTTCGATTTGTAGGCCAATTCACCAATGATGAAGAGCATGAACAGCATGAAGCCGGCCACGCCCCAGGTGGAGAAAAAATCGGCAAACTGCTCTTCGCTGATGCCTTGCATGACCGTGGCTTATTTTTTACGACGCACGTCGAGATTGGCAGCAATCCGCATCCGTAACGCATTGAGCTTGATGAAACCAGCCGCGTCCTTCTGGTCATACGCGCCCGCATCGTCCTCGAAGGTCGCGATGGTCGGGTCGAACAAAGAATCTGTCTTCGAATCACGCCCAACGACGATGACGTTGCCCTTGTAGAGCTTGAGGCGTACCGAGCCATTGACGGTCTGCTGCGTGTGGTCGATCAGCACCTGCAGGGCACGACGTTCCGGAGCCCACCAGTAGCCGTTGTAGACCAGGCTGGCGTAGCGCGGCATCAGGTCATCCTTGAGATGGGCGACTTCACGATCCAGCGTGATCGACTCGATGGCGCGATGAGCACGCAGGAGGATCGTCCCCCCCGGTGTTTCGTAACAGCCACGCGACTTCATGCCGACATAGCGGTTCTCGACGAGATCGAGGCGGCCGATGCCGTGCTTGCCACCGATCTGGTTCAGCGTCGCCAGCAGCTCGTGCGCCTTCATGCGCTGACCGTTGATGGCCACCAGATCACCCTTCTCGAATTCGAGATCGAGATATTCCGCTGCATCCGGAGCCTTCTCCGGCGAGACGGTCCACCGCCACATATCCTCTTCGGCCTCAGCCGCCGGGTTTTCGAGATGACGCCCCTCGTAGCTGATGTGCAACAGGTTGGCATCCATCGAATAGGGTGAGCCGCCCTGCTTGTGTTTCATTTCAACCGGAATGCCATGCTGCTCGGCGTAGGCCAGCAGTTTTTCGCGCGACAGCAAATCCCATTCACGCCACGGGGCGATGACCTTGATGCCCGGCTTGAGCGCATAAGCCCCCAGCTCGAAGCGCACCTGATCGTTGCCCTTGCCGGTAGCACCATGGGAAACAGCATCTGCACCAGTCTGATTGACGATCTCGATGAGTCGCTTGGCAATCAGCGGCCGGGCAATCGATGTACCAAGCAGATATTCACCTTCGTAAATCGTGTTACAGCGGAACATCGGGAAGACAAAGTCGCGCACGAATTCTTCACGCAAATCGTCGATGTAAATGTTTTCGGGTTTGATGCCGAACTTGAGGGCCTTGGCCCGTGCCGGCTCGAGCTCTTCGCCCTGCCCCAGATCCGCGGTGAAGGTCACCACCTCACATTGATAAGTATCCTGCAGCCACTTGAGGATGACCGAGGTATCCAGACCGCCGGAATAGGCCAGCACGACTTTTTTGATATCGCTCATGGGATTCGCCTGTAAGGAGAAGGGAGAGAAGAGAGTGGGAAAAGAATGAAAATGAAGAAGGCAGCCGCAAGGCTCATTCCTTGATGTGCCCAAGGAGGAGGAACTCCATCAAGGCTTTTTGCGCATGAAGGCGGTTTTCAGCTTCGTCCCAAACCACGCTTTGCGGCCCATCAATGACATCTGCAGCCACTTCTTCACCGCGATGCGCGGGTAGGCAGTGCATGAACAAGGCGTCCGGCTTCGCCTCGCGCATCATTTCGGCATCGACCTGCCAGTCTTCGAAA
>CAZCOS010000008.1:0-51190 GCA_964500605.1 uncultured Sterolibacterium sp. | reverse complement strand
GGCGGCACCGGTGATCTCGGCACAGGGCTTGCCCGTCGCTGGGCACAGGCCGGTTATGAAGTCATCATCGGCTCGCGCACCATCGACAAGGCCGAGGCCGCCGCCGCCGACCTGCAGAAACTGATGGCCGAGCGCGGCGTGAAGAGCGTCAGCGTCCGCGCCGCCGACAACCTCGCCGCCGCACAAGCCGCCGACATCGTCGCTATGACTGTCCCCTTCAGCCACCAGAAAAGCACGCTGGAATCCGTGCGTGATGCCTTGCAGGGCAAGATCCTCATCGACGTCACCGTGCCGCTCGTTCCGCCCAAGGTCGCCCGCGTGCAGCTGCCGCCGGAAGGCTCCGCCGGCCAGATCGCCCAGGCTTTGCTGGGTGAGAACGTCAAGGTCGTCTCCGCCTTCCAGAACGTCGCCGCCCACCACCTGCAAGAAGGCATGGGGCTCGATTGCGATGTGCTGGTGTGTGGCGATAGCAAGGATGCCCGTAGTGAGGTCATCAAGTTGGTCGAAGCTGCCGGTATGCGCGGCTTCCACGCTGGCAGCGGGGCCAACGCCGCCGCCGTCGAAGCCCTGACTTCGCTGCTGATCTTCATCAACAAACAGTACGAATGCCACGCCGGCATCCGGCTGACGGGGCTGGATCACTGATCGATCTCGGTCTAGTGAAAGTGCCGCAATAAAACAGAAACGGGGCCTGCTTTGCTGAATTTGGCCCCCGTTTTGGTGCAGATCAGTACGGTTAGCGCACCCGTATCTTGGGTGTGGCCGCGCCGCGCCGTAGTGTGGTCAGGAATTGATCGAGTGGGGCGGGCGGTGCGACATCGGGCGTGTCTTCCGGCAGATTTGCCCAGAATTCTTTCCAGGATGGAAAGAGCTCATGCCATGCGCCCTCATAAGGCTCGCGTCCGGGCCAGCGCATTTTCTTGTCGCCGATGGGGGGCTTGTTGAGGTCGGTGGCGTACCAGTAACAAGGCAAGCGGCGGCGGAAATACCAGCGACCTTCGATGCGCTCGTATTCGTCCCAGTAGAGCATCTGCATGATGACCCATTCCGGGCCGGTTTCATGCTCGTTCTTGGAGTAAACCACGCCGATGGCATGATCGGGATCGCGGAACTCGATGATGTGGCCGCCGATGTGGTGCGATGTTCCGGTGAATTGCAGGCGCAAGGTATCGTCAAGCCAGCGTTTCATGGGCGCGCGGCCGACTTGCTCCTTGCTGATGCGGATGTCCGGGGCGAACAGATTGACGTGGGCATCCAGGTCGCGCATGTCCAGCGAGAGCGCGTACTTCGCGGGCAGCATACGGATTTCCTCGATGGATTCGAGGCGGTCGATGCGTGCGGCGAGGGTCTGTAGATCAAGATCGCTCATGCGGAACACTCCTGTCAGGGTTTGGGTTGGCTATCCTTGGCGAAGGTGAAGGCGTCGGAAAAGAACTGGTCTTCCGGCAGGCCCTGCGCCACAAAATCACGATGTGCGACTTCGACCATGGCCGGTGCGCCACAGGCGTACACCTGAAAATGGCCAAGATCGGGGTGATCGGCCAGCACCGCCTGATGGACGAGACCGGTGCGGCCTGCCCAGTGGTCTTCCGTCGCCGGGTCGGAGAGGACGGGAACGTAATGGATGTTGGCATGTTCGGCAGCCCAGCGGCGGGGAAGCTCATCGAGATAAAGGCCAGAGCGGTCGCGCGCGCCCCAGTAAATATGGATGGGGCGGTCGAGCTTGCTGTGAATGGCGTATTCCGTGATGCTCTTGACGGGGGCGAAGCCCGTGCCACCGGCCAGCAGAATGACCGGTTTTTTTGCCGAAGCCTCGTCCTCGCGCAGGAAGAAGCTGCCATGCGGGCCTTCAAAACGCAGCATTTCGCGCTCCTTCATGGCCCCAAACACCTGTTCGGTGAAGTGTCCGCCGGTGATCAGGCGGATGTGGAGTTGCAGTAGTTCGTCTTCTTGCGGCGCATTGGCGAGCGAAAAGGCGCGGCGCTTGCCGTCTTTCATGAGGATTTCGATGTATTGGCCGGCGAGGAATTGCAGGCGTTCATTGGTGGGCAGCTTCAGTTGCAAGGCGATGACATCCGGCGCGAGCCGCTCCAGTTTCTGCACCCGGCAGGGCAAGGTCTTGACGGGAATATCCTTGCCCGCCACGACTTCCTTGGCCTCGATGAGGAGATCGGACAAGGGTTTGGCGCAGCAGAACAGGGCCATGCCCTCAGCGCGTTGCTCTGCGGGCAGCGTGCCTTCCGGCGCGGCTCCATGATCAAACTGGCCGGAGACCACCTTGCCTTTGCAGGCCCCGCAGGCCCCGTTCTGGCAACCATAGGGGAGCTTGATGCCGGCATCGAGGGCGGATTGAAGAATGGTGCTGCCTTCTTCGGCTGGGTATTCGTGGCCGCTGGGCTGGAGGGTGATCTGGAAGGACATGAGATAATCGCCGGATGCAAAAATTATTGGTAATCGGTTGTGGGGATGTGGCTTTACGCGCTTTGCCGCAATTAGTGCGACATTACCGCGTCTACGCCTTGCTGCGCCAGCCGGATGCCGAAGCAGGAATCGGCACACGTCAGCGATTGCGCGAACTGGGGGTGACGGTGATTCCCGGTGACCTTGACCAACCGGCCACGTTGCACCGATTGCGGGGCTTGGCCGATGCGGTGCTGCACTGCGCGCCGCCACCCAATGTGGGATCGAAGGACAACCGGACCCGCCATCTGGTCGCGGCATTGCAAGGGGCATTGAGTGTACCACGGCGGTTTGTCTACATTAGCACCAGTGGTGTCTATGGCGATTGTGGCGGTGCGCGGGTTTGCGAAACACGCTCCCCCCGGCCCACGACCCCCCGCGCCCGACGGCGTCTCGATGCCGAAGCCGTGTTACGCCGCTGGGGACGAAGCCCGGGTGGGCCGTCCATCAGCATCTTGCGGGCTCCGGGCATCTACGCGATGGATCGTCTGCCGATCGAACGCATCCATCGTGGCGAACCTGTCCTTCGTGCAGAAGACGATGTCATCACCAATCATATTCACGCCGAAGATTTGGCGAATAGTCTGCGGGCGGCCCTGCATCGCGGTCGCCCCCAGCGCGTCTATAACGTCAGCGACGATACCGCCGGGCTGGCCATGGCGGACTGGTTCGATGCTGTGGCGGATGCCGCCTCACTTCCGCGTCCTCCCCGTATTGCCCGCACCGAGGCCTGCTCGATCCTGTCACCCCAAACCCTGTCCTTCATGAACGAATCGCGTCGACTCGACAACACCCGCCTCAAGCGCGAACTTCGCTTGCGCCTGAAATATCCGGACATCGCAGCGGGGCTTGCCATCATCGCAAAAAGGAAAAACAGCACATGCTCTGGCTGAAAGCCTTCCACATCTTTTTCGTCATCAGCTGGTTCGCCGGGCTGTTCTATCTGCCCAGAATCTTCGTCAATCTGGCCATGATTCCCGCAGACAGTGCCAGTGCCGCCGAACGAGCCCGTCTGCTGCTCATGGCTGGAAAACTCTATCGTTTCATGACACCGCTGGGCGTGCTGGCGGTTGTGCTGGGCCTTTGGCTCTGGCTGGGGGGATATGGGTTTTCCGGCGGTTGGCTGCATGCCAAAACGACGCTGGTGATCTTGCTCGTGGCTTATCACGCGTATTGCGGCTATTTGCTGAAATCCTTTTCAGCAGGAAAGAATGCCCGCAGCCATGTTTGGTTCCGCTTTTTTAACGAACTGCCGGTATTGATTCTGCTGGCGGTCATCCTCCTTGTGGTGTTGAAACCATTTTGAAAACCAACGAACACTTTTTCGCACCTTGTCCGCGCGGGCTGGAAGCCTTGCTGGCTGAGGATGTTCTTGCGGCTGGTGCGCCGTCCGATTCGGTGAAAATCGTCCCCGGCGGAGTGGAATTCCGGGGCGACCGGCGGATTTGCTATACCGTCAATCTTGAATCGCGCATTGCCAGCCGTGTGCTCTGGCGTGTGGCGGAAGGCCCGTATCAGCAGGAGGACGATGTTTATCGTCTGGCCATGAATGTCGATTGGCCCGCCCTGTTTGCCGTTCGCCGCACGCTTCGCGTCTATGTCACGGCCATTCGCTCACCCTTGAAAAGCCTGGAATTCATCACGCTACGGGTGAAAGATGCCGTTTGCGACCGTTTCCGTGCAGCCTGCGGCGAACGCCCCAGCGTGCATACCGCTCGCCCCGAAGTTCGGATTCATCTGTTTCTGACGGCAGACCGCGCGACACTTTATCTCGATACCTCGGGCGAGCCGCTGTGGCAGCGCGGCTACAAGATCGCCAAGGTTGAAGCCCCCGTGAAGGAAAACCTTGCGGCAGGCATCCTGCGTCTGGTCGGCTGGAAACCCGGTATTCCCCTGTATGACCCGATGTGTGGCAGCGGAACCTTCCTGCTCGAAGCTGCGCAGATTGCTTTGGGCGATGCACCCGGACTGGCGCGCGAGCCCGGTGAATTCGGGTTTGAAAAACTCCGGGGTTTCGACGCGGCCCTCTGGCAGCAGCTTTGCCGAACCGCCGCCGAACGCCGCAGCCAGGCTCCGGATCATCTTGCCATTCATGGCGCGGATATTTCCAGTGATGCCGCCTTGCGCGCACAGCAAAACCTCGATTACGCGGGGATCGGTGATCTGGTGGATGTCAAACGCGGTGACATGCTCACCTTGGCCCCACCCGCTGGCCCTCCGGGCATCGTCATCGCCAATCCGCCCTACGGCGAACGGCTGGGCGAAAAGGATGAGCTCGCAGCTTTCTATCCCCTGCTGGGGGACGTACTCAAGATGCACTACGCGGGTTGGGATTGCTGGTTCCTTTCGGCGGATACGGCCCTGCCCAAGCGCATTGGCCTATCCGTCCGGCGCAAGATTCCTCTCTACAACGGTCCGCTGGAATGTCGGCTGTACCACTACCCCATGGTCGCGGGCGGCAACCGGCCTGCAAAGTCCGTTAAAGGAGATGCGCCTGAGTGCAAACCCCGATAAGGCCGCGTTGCAGGATTCATCGCCGCGCTACTGTGGGCGTTTCGCACCTTCACCCACCGGCCCCCTGCATTTCGGTTCGCTGGTGGCTGCCGTGGGTAGTTATCTCGATGCCCGTCACCACGGGGGGCAATGGTTAGTTCGTATCGAAGATGTCGACCGGCCCCGCTGCCCGTCCGGGGCGGATACGGCACTGCTCCATCTGCTCGAAGCCTATGGTTTTGAATGGGATGGCGACGTGCTTTGGCAAAGCCACCGCGATACGGTTTATGAAGGCGCACTGGACAGACTGCGCGAAAAGAGAGCGGTCTTTGCCTGCGCCTGTACCCGTAGCGAGCTGGCGCGGGCAAAGACGGGACGACTGGCTTGCGATGGCGCGCCGCTTTACCCGGGCACTTGCCGAAACGGTCTGCCCGCTGGCCGAAAGCCCCGAGCCTGGCGGTTGCGTGTCGATGAACGCCCGGTTGGCTTTGAAGACCTTTTTCGCGGATTTCATGCCCAGCAGCTTGAACGGGACGTGGGTGATTTCCTCCTTCGCCGGGCGGATGGCCTGTTTGCTTACCAACTGGCGGTGGTGGTCGATGACGCCGAACAGGGCATCACGCACGTCATACGCGGGGCCGATCTGCTGGATTCGACCCCCCGGCAGATCGCCCTGCAAGCCGCGCTGGGCCTGCCCACGCCGATTCATGGACACCTGCCCCTGGCCGTCAATGCGGCGGGTGAAAAGCTCTCCAAGCAAACCCGTGCCGCCCCTTTGCCCATTGATGCACCGCACCGCCCTCTTCTTGCGGCACTGCGCTTTCTCGGGCAGCAACCGCCTGCCGAGCTCCATGCGGCGAGTCTGGCTGAAATCTGGCAATGGGGCATGACCCATTGGACACGCAGCAAGGTCCCGCGCGACAATGCACGAATTCACACTGATCTCTGAAGGAAACCTCATGCTGATCCAGAACGACAACGACCTGCGTCGCATTCTCAAGGATTGCCGCATCATCGCCATGGTGGGCCTGTCTTCCAACGAGACGCGCCCCAGCAACGAAGTTGCCCGTTACCTGATGGCGCGCGGTTACACCATCATCCCCGTCAATCCCGCCGAGCACGAGATACTCGGGCAAACCTGCTACCCCAGCCTCAAGGACATTCCGCAGAAGGTCGACATCGTCGATTGCTTCCGCCGGGCCGAGGACATTCCCCCCATCGCCCAGGAAGCGGTCGCCATCGGTGCGAAAGTGCTCTGGATGCAGCTGCACATCGTCAACGAAGAAGCCGCAAAAATCGCCACCGATGCCGGGCTGGACGTGGTCATGGATCGCTGCCCGAAAATTGAATACGGACGGCTGATGGAAGGTTGAGGGGGCTGCTTTCACTTTCACCCTGTCCGGCCGACTCGTACCCGCCAGACTTCCGGGCCGGACTCCAGATATTCCCAGGTAAAGGGATGTGGGCTTTCCGCCTCGATCTGGTAATACAGGGGCTTGGGGTCGTGGTCATTCGTGAAGGCAAAGGCTTCATTCACCTGCAAGCCTTCAAATGCCTTGAAAAAACGTTCGTGCCGCTCGGCTGGTGGGTAGGGTCGGATATCGAAATCTCCGACCATTCGGAAGGTTTCAGTTCCCGTTTTTTCATCGTTCTTGCCACGGCCTTCTCTCCAAAGCTTCGTAATGTGTACGACGTGCTCGCCGGGCTCGTCTTTCACCACGTTCCACTGATGTTGCCCGGAAAACTTTTCCTTGAAAATTTGATGGACGACTTCTGGCCTGGCAGCAGAAATCAGTTCCATGACATCCCTTTCCGCCATCATCCCGTAGCGGTGAAAGATGACGTGCTTCCAGTCTTTCTCGTCGATCCGGCGCATGTCCATGAGGGTCGAGACCTCGCTGGACAGGCGACCGCGTGATGCCTCCGTGCGGGTGACACGAACTGCCCAGTCCACGCCGTTCGCTCCGCCACGTTGCAGATACTCCCACTCCACCACATCGCCGTGAATGGAGCGGAATTCATAGCAGAGCGGCAAAGGATCATGGTCGTTGATGAAAGTGAAGCTGCTGCCAACGGGCAGTTCCGCAAACATTTTCAGTAGCAGCTTGTGCCGTTCGATCGGCACACGAGTCCGCACGTCGATGGTGTCAGCAGGTAGGGAAATAGGGTTCATGCCAGCACTCCTTTGTCTTAAGATGCCTTTTTTATACACAATAAAGACATCCAGAGCAACCGGCCTCAGTTTCGATTACCGTAACCGGAGAGCTCAACCAGTATTCTGAACAGGGAGTAAGACCCGCGTTCAAGCTGACGCCGGAACCAGGACTGTTGTTTCCATTGGGACTTCTGGATTTCGGTCGCGCCTTCCGCCATGGTCTGTTGCAGATGGGTGCGCAGTTCATGCGCAAAGTCGCTATTGCGAATCACGACATTGGCTTCGCGTGCCAGCAGGAGGCTGAAAGGGTCGATGTTGGAGGAGCCGACCGTGGCCCAGTCTTGATCCACCACGGCGACTTTGGCGTGCAGGAAGCCCCGGTGGTATTCGTGGATATGAATGCCTGCCGCCAGAAGTGGGGCGTAAATCGAGCGGGTGGCGTAATACAGCAGACGGTATTCAACACGGCCTTGAAGCAGCAGGGTGACCCGGACCCCCCGTCGGGCGGCGGCGATGAGGGCATTGCGAAATCGCCTGCCGGGCAGGAAATAGGCATTGGCGATGAGGACTTCGTGCCGGGCGGACTGAAGTGCGGAAAGATAGGCTTCTTCGATGTCGTGACGGTGGCTCAGGTTGTCACGAATCAGGAAGGCGGCTGCCATGCCGCCTTCGATAGGGGGGGCGATGGTCCGTAGCAGCCGGGGCTCTTTCCTGCGTTGCAGGCTGGCCCAGCAGACTAGATACCAGAGTCGCCGCATGACCCGATGCACATCCGTCAGCAGCGGGCCTTCGATGCGGACAGCGTAGTCGTGTCGTGGTGAAAGCTGACTGGACGCTTCCAGATCGTCGATGATGTTGATGCCACCAACAAAAGCGATGCACCCGTCGATGACGGCGAGCTTGCGGTGCAGCCGTCGCAGGCGATGGCGACGCAGACGAAACAGGGAAACTTCGGGGCGATAAACGAGAATCTGCACACCTGCAGCGCGGAGTGCTTCACCAAAATCATCCAGAAAATTCCGCGCACCGAAGCCGTCCACCATAACTTTGACCGCGACACCCCGACGCGCGGCGGCGACCAGTGCCTTGGCCACGCGATGACCCGTTTCATCCTTTGCAAAAATGTAGGTTTCCAGACGCACTTCGCATTCAGCGTTGTCGATGGCCTGGATCAGGGCCGGGAAAAATTCTTCGCCGTTACGAAGCAGCGTGATGCGATTACCCGGCAGTAGGCGGGGGGCGTGGCGTGCGATCATTCCGCAAGCAAATAGGCGGAAAGCGCGGCGTGGTCGGAAATGCGGGACCAGGGTTGGCCCTGGTGCACATTGACGGCGACGACCTGAAAGCCGCGCACATAAATCCGGTCCAGCCGGAGCATGGGAAGGTTGCTGGGAAAGCTGCGTGCGGGGCGGCCTGCGAGCCCGTCGAATACTTCCTGCACGCCTAGCCGGTCGACCAGACGCTGCCCTGCCTTGTTGTTCCAGTCGTTGAAATCCCCAGCGATGATGAGCGGTGTGTGTGCGGGCAGACGGCTGTCGAGATAGGCGGCGAGTTCGTCCATCTGGCGGCGGCGGGATAAACCCAGCAGGGAAAGATGGACGCAGACGCAATGCAAGGGCGTGTCCCATCCGGTGATTTCAAGCGCGCAATGTAAAAGGCCGCGGCGTTCGAAACGCAGGTGCGTGACATCCTGATTGTGGCTGTCGAGAATGGGGTAGCGCGAGAGGATGGCGTTGCCGTGGTGTCCGTGGTCGTAGCTGACATTGCGGCCATAGGCGGTGTTATCCCAGAAGGCGTCTGCCAGAAATTCATGCTGGGGCTGTTCGGGCCAGTTGTTGCGCCGGTGGGCGTGTTTCAGGTGAAGCCCTTGCACCTCTTGAAGGAAGGCGATGTCCGGTGCCAGCTCGCGCAGACGTTCGCGCAGTTCGTGCACCATCATGCGGCGGTTGAACTGCGAGAATCCTTTGTGGATGTTATAGGTCGCAATGTGCAGCGCACGGGTCATGGGTCAATGGAAGCGAATCTGCGGATGCAGTCAATCGATGTGGGGACTTCAGGATATGTCGAGCATGCGTTGCAGGGCAATTTTGGCAAGCGGGGCTTCGTGCTCGGGGACGCTGATCTGATTGACCACATGACCTTCCGCCAGGTTTTCCAGTGTCCAGGCCAGGTGCTGCGGGTCGATGCGCTGCATGGTCGAACACATGCAGATATGGGTCGCCATAAATTGGACAATCTTTCCTTCGGGTTTGACCTCTTCGGCAAGGCGATCGACGAGATTGAGCTCTGTTCCGACCAGCCAGCGCGTATTGGGGGCACCGGCCTTGACGGTGTTGAGGATGTATTCCGTTGAACCGACAAAATCGGATTGTCGGCAGACCTCAAAGGAACATTCGGGGTGAGAGATGACAATGCCGTCCGGATGTTCGCTGCGGAATTTCTGGATGTGCGCGGGCTGGAACATCTGATGCACGGAACAGTGTCCGGCCCACAGCAGGATTTTCGCCTTGCGGATCTGCTCTGGTGTGAGCCCACCCATTTCTAGGTCTGGGTGCCAGATCACCATTTCATCGAGCGCAATGCCTTTTTTGAAACCGCTCCAGCGGCCAAGATGCTGGTCAGGGAAGAAAAGCACCTTGCCACGCTGGGCAAAGGCCCAGTCGAGAATTTTCGGAGCGTTGCTGGATGTGCAGACGATGCCACCATGCTCGCCGCAAAAGGCTTTGAGGTCGGCGGCGGAGTTGATGTAGGTGACGGGCGTGACCTCTTCGTCGGGATTCAGCACACTGCGTAGTTCACGCCAGCAGCGTTCGACCTTGGCGAGACTGGCCATGTCGGCCATGGAGCAGCCAGCAGCCAGATCGGGGAGAATTGAAATCTGCTCTGGACGGGAGAGGATGTCAGCCACTTCGGCCATGAAATGCACGCCGCAAAAAATGATGTACTCGGCATCCGACTGCGAAGCCAGGCGAGAGAGCTTGAGCGAGTCGCCCGTCAGGTCGGCATGACGATAAACGTCGGCACGCTGGTAGTGGTGGCACAGCAGCACTGCCTTCTTGCCCAGCCGCGCCCTTGCGGCAAGGATGCGCGCTTGCGCCTCCTGGTCGGAGAGGTTGTTGAAAGCGTCGAAACTGAGCGGTGCTGTGCTGGAGCTGGATGACATGACAATGACTTTCAATGAGCTGAAATGAGCCGGATGAGCGAGGAAAAAGCCTTGCCGGACTATCCCTGGATCCAGGGCAGGCCGGCCACGCGCCAGCCACCGACGGTATTGCGATGGCCCATCGCGTCCTTGTTACCCTCGAAACCTTCCAGGACGTTGTAGCAGTCGGCAAAGCCCGATTGCGTGGCCAGCGCGGCGGCATCGCTTGATCGAACGCCACTGCGGCAGATGAACAGCAGCAGGGCGTCGGAGGGAAGGGCATGTTTGAGTTCGGTCACGAAATGCGGGTTGATCTGCCGCCCCGGGTAATCCATCCACTCGATTTCGATGGCCCCCGGAATGCGGCCCACCCAGTCGAGCTCTGCATGGGTTCGCACGTCGATGAGTTTCGCACCGGGTGCATTCTGGAGGATGAACCAGGCTTCCTGAGGCGTCACCGCCCCTTCATAGGGCAGGCGCAGTTCCGCGCTGCGATGCTGGGCGAGCTGGAGGGTTTCGGTGAGTTTTCCCATGGCTGAACAAGAATGCGCCTGCGTGAGCGGCGAGATAGAATTGCAGAACCGGAAGTATACGTCCAAGCCCTAATGGATTCCATGCCCCGCATGTCCCCTGAATCGCCTCTTCTTCTACCCCGCAACGGCGAAACAGATCCGGAGCGTTACCGCGCCTCACAGAAGGTGACGTGGGTCAGTATCGTCGTCAATGTCGTCCTGGCCCTTATTCAGATTGTCGTCGGGATCATGGCTCACGCCCAGAGTCTGGTCGCGGATGGCTTTCATTCCCTTTCAGACCTGATTGCCGACCTGATGGTGCTGATGGCGAATTACCACAGCCGCCATCCCGCCGACAAAAGCCACCCCTATGGCCATCATCGCATTGAAACCGCGGCCTCCCTCGGCCTGGGCGTGATCCTTGCCGGAACGGGTACGGCCATCCTCTGGTCTGCGGCGGTGCGGCTGCAACATCTTGATGAACTGCCTGCTGTAGCCCCAATGGCCCTCTGGACGGCACTGGCCACGCTTGCAGCCAAGGAAGGGCTTTTTCATTACATGCTGGCCGTGGCCGAACGGCTACGCTCACCGATGCTGGTGGCCAATGCCTGGCACGCTCGCTCGGACGCGGCCTCTTCGCTGGTTGTCGCAGCCGGGATCGGCGGCAGCATGGCGGGCTACCGCTTTCTCGATCCGTTGGCCGCCATTCTCGTCGGCTTCATGATCCTGCGCATGGGGACGAAATTCACCTATCAGGCCATGCAGGAGTTGATCGACACCGCCTTGAGTGATGACGAAGTCGAGCGCATCCGTCAGACCTTGCGTGAAACGCCGGGTGTCGTGGGGTTGCATGAGCTACGCACCCGACGCATGGCGCATCAGGTGCTGGCCGATGCCCACATCCAGGTTGATGCTCGCATCAGCGTTTCAGAAGGTCACCGCATTGCTGAAATGGCGCGCAACCGCGCCCTGGCGAATCATCCGGAAGTGCTCGACATGCTGGTGCATGTCGATGCCGAAGAAGACCTCGAATCCGAAAAGAGCCAGCAGATTGCCCCCTTGCCCGAGCGCGCCGTACTGGTCGAGCACTTGCGGAGCTTGTTGAATGCCGCCTTGCCGGGCAGCACAGAAGACAGCGGCAACACTCGTTTCCCGCCTTTTCCACCCTTCGAACGGGTTCTGCTGCACTATCTGGGCGGCCGCGTCGAAGCGGAAGTTTTTCTGTCTGCCGATGCAAGCGGAACGCCTGACATCCGCCAAGCGATCGATCGTGTCCATTTCTCATTGAAAGACGACCCCTACTTCACGGCACTTCAGTTTCACTTTCATCTTGGGGCTGCACCGAAACAGGGCAAAGCAAAAGGGTAATGCACCAACAAAGTGCAACTCAAGAAGGCGAGAAAGCCAATTTCAACCTTGTCCTGCAGCAGCATTGTGTGATTTCAAGGCAATATCAAAGTTGGCACGGTAAATGCTTAAGATGCCAGCAAGAGATGCCCCGATTCTCTGCAATTCACGCAAAATCCTTTTTTCACGTTTCACAACCTTTACCAGGGAGCCTCGCATGACACCCAAGGACGTTGTCAAGATCATCAAGGAACAAGAAGTCAAATTCGTCGATTTTCGCTTCACGGACATCCGTGGCAAGGAACACCATGTCGGTGTCCCGGCGCGTGTCGTCGATGAAGACAAATTTGAGGAAGGCCACGCTTTCGACGGCTCCTCGATTGCGGGTTGGAAGGGCATCCAGGCCTCCGACATGCAGCTGATGCCGGATGCGTCGACCGCCTACATCGATCCCTTCATGGATGAAACCACCCTGGTCATCTCCTGCGACGTGATCGAACCGGCCGACGGCAAGGGCTACGATCGCGATCCGCGCTCCATTGCCAAGCGCGCAGAAGCCTATCTCAAGAGCAGCGGCCTGGGCGATACCGCGTATTTCGGCCCGGAACCCGAATTCTTCATTTTCGACTCCGTCGAATGGAAGGTCGACATGTCCGGCGCGTCCTGCAAGATTTTCTCGGAAGAAGCCGCCTGGTCGACGGGCGACAAGTTTGATGGCGGCAACACCGGCCATCGCCCCACCGTCAAGGGCGGCTATTTCCCCGTGCCGCCGGTCGACAGCCTGAACGACATCCGTGCGGCCATGTGTCTGGCACTCGAAGCCTGCGGCGTGCCCGTCGAAGTGCACCACCATGAAGTCGCCAATGCCGGCCAGTGCGAAATCGGCACAGTCTTCAACACCCTCGTTCGCCGCGCCGACCAGACGCAGGTGCTGAAGTACATCGTGCACAACGTCGCCCACAACTACGGCAAGACGGCCACCTTCATGCCCAAGCCCATCGTCGGCGACAACGGCTCCGGCATGCATGTGCACCAGTCGATCTGGAAGGGCGGCAAGAACCTGTTCGCCGGCAACGGCTACGCCGGCCTGTCCGAGTTCGCGCTGTATTACATCGGCGGCATCATCAAGCACGCCCGCGCGCTCAACGCCATCACCAACCCCGGTACCAACTCCTACAAGCGTCTCGTGCCCGGCTTCGAAGCACCGGTCAAGCTGGCCTATTCGGCCCGTAACCGTTCGGCCTCGATCCGCATTCCCCATGTGCAAAGCGACAAGGCCCGCCGCATCGAAACCCGCTTCCCCGACCCGACTTCCAACCCCTATCTGTGCTTTGCCGCGCTGATGATGGCCGGGCTCGACGGCGTACAGAACAAGATTCACCCGGGCGACCCGGCCGACAAGAATCTGTACGATCTGCCGCCGGAAGAAGACGCAAAAATCCCGACCGTCTGCTCCAGTCTCGATCAGGCCCTCGACTACCTCGACAAGGATCGCGAATTCCTGACCCGTGGCGGTGTATTCAGCAATGATTTCATCGATTCCTTTATCGAGCTCAAGATGGAAGAAGTCCAGCGTTTCCGCATGACGACCCACCCGGTCGAATTCGACATGTACTACAGCCTGTAATTCCAGGCAGCAATCCGGTGTTCTGCAATTTATGCAACACCGGATTGCACCAGGGCGGGTGAATCTCTGCCCCTCTCGTTCTTACCGTCTTTTGTTTCCGCAGGCTTTCGCATACACTGCCAGACCGTTTTGACTCTTTTCGGATGATGAATGCATCATGAAACGAACTGAAATTTCAGGGCTGGCTGCGCGATGTGCATGGGTTTTACTGGCAGGCTCTGCCAGCACACTCACCTTGGCGGATACGCTCTACAAATGTGTTGAACCCTCGGGTTCCGTGTTGTACACCAACCAGAAAACCAGCGCGAAGAATTGCATCGTTCTCTCGCGTGAATTACCCATCAGCACCGTCGCCGCGCCTGTGCCGCGTCCGGCAGGGGCGAGTCGTTCCGGCTCGGCGGCAGCCAGCCCCTCACCGGCCAATTTCCCGCGTGTCGATGGCGAAACCCAGCGAGGCCGTGATAACGACCGTCGGCGTATCCTCGAACAAGAGCTCGAGAGCGAACAACAAAATCTCGAAAAAGCCCGCAAGGCCCTAGCCGAAGCCGAGGCAGCCAATTCTCCTCCCCAAAAAGCCGGGGATTTGCGCGAAGGCGTGAAGGTGCATGAGCGTAATGTCGAGGCACTGAAGCGCGAGCTGGCCAATGTCAAATGATCCAGATTTCGTGTTGGCCTGCCACATCTTCACCTCATTCTCGCGCGGGCCATCCGTTTTCTCCGGTTCATTTCCACCATGCGCTCACCGTTTGCCGGACTTGATCTCCTTTCAACGGCCACCCTCCTTCTCGACGAACAACGTGTGATCCGCTACGCCAATCCGGCGGCGGAGAACCTGTTTGCTACCAGCCAGCGGCAGCTTGTTGGCCAGACGGTCTCGAAACGGCTTGGCACAACGGACGAACTAGACAGGGCCCTGGCCAACGCCCTCCAAAACCGCTGGAGCTACACCAGCCACAATCTCGTCGCCCCCCCCACACAGGCCGGAGGTCCCGCCTGGCATCTGGATTGCACTGTCACCCCCATCGAAATCGACGAGCTGCGCCTGTTGCTTGAATGCCGACCGATCGACCAGCAGCTCAAGGTTGCCCGGGAAGAATTAGCCGCCCAGCAACAGCAAGCCAGCCGCGAATTGATCCGCAATCTTGCCCACGAAATCAGGAATCCACTGGGTGGCATTCGCGGCTCGGCCCAACTGCTCGCCCACGAATTGGGGCGACTTGACCAAGACGCATCCCACGGTGCGTCTCATGGCGCGTCCCTGTCCGAATATACCCAGGTCATCATCGACGAAACCGACCGCCTGCAAGACCTCATGCAGCGACTGCTTTCTTCGCACCGCACGCTTCAGCCGACCACGGTCAACGTTCACGAAGTGCTCGAACGCGTCCGGCGGCTTATCCTCGCCGAATTCGGCCAGGCCGGCATCGAAGTCCAACGGGATTACGATGTTTCGCTTCCTGCCCTGATTGGTGATCCGGAACTGTTGATTCAAGCCCTCCTCAACATCGCCCGCAATGCCGCTCAGGCACTCGAAACCGCTCCGGAGAGTGAAAAGGCTGAGGAGGGCAAGCAGATCCGCTTTTGCACCCGTGTCGCCAGGCAGGTCACACTGGCCAAACGACGTTATCGACTGGCTGTCGAAATTCGCATCATCGACAATGGCCCGGGCATTCCTCCCGCCATTCGGGACCAGATTTTCTACCCCCTCGTCTCCGGGCGCAGCGAAGGAAGCGGACTCGGTCTGAGTCTCACGCAAAACTTCGTTCACCAGCATCACGGCGATATCGAAGTCGACAGCCGCCCTGGATACACCTGCTTTCGGCTGCTCCTGCCGCTCGAAGCACCGCCCCTCACCCAAGGAACGCCATGAACGCCGTCTGGATCGTCGATGACGATCGCGCTATCCGCTGGGTTTTCGAAAAAACCCTGGCGCGTGAAAACATTCCCTGCCGCAGCTTCTCCACCGCCGAAGAAGCCTGGGACGCTTTCTTACAGAATGAACCACCACAGGTTCTGATTTCCGATATCCGAATGCCTGGAACTTCCACACAATCCGGCCTGGAACTCCTGCGCCGCGTCAAAGCGCGATATCCCGAACTTCCCGTCATCATCATGACGGCCTTTTCCGACCTTGACTCTGCCGTCGCCGCTTTTCAGGGAGGGGCCTTCGAATACCTGCCTAAACCCTTCGATATCGACCAAGCCCTGGCCCTTGTCCGTCGCGCGCTTGACCACAGTCCTCAAAGTGAAACCCTTCCGGAAGTCGCCGCCATTGCACCGGAAATCATCGGTCAGGCCCCTGCCATGCAGGAGGTCTTCCGCGCCATCGGCCGCCTGTCCCGCTCCAATGCAACGGTACTCATCAACGGGGCTTCCGGCACCGGAAAGGAACTGGTGGCCCACGCCCTGCACCGCCACAGCCCACGTGCCCCCCAGCCTTTTGTCGCCATCAACACCGCTGCCATTCCCCGTGACCTGCTCGAATCCGAGCTCTTTGGTCACGAACGCGGCGCGTTCACCGGCGCACAGGCCCAGCGACGCGGCCGTTTCGAGCAGGCCGAAGGCGGCACGCTTTTTCTCGACGAAATTGGCGACATGCCCATCGAGCTGCAAACGCGGCTGCTGCGTGTCCTCTCCGATGGGCACTACTACCGAGTAGGCGGCCAGCAACCCATCCGCGCCAACGTCCGCATCATCACCGCCACCCATCAGAATCTTGAAGAACGCGTCCGGCAAGGTCTATTCCGCGAAGACCTCTTTCACCGCCTCAACGTCATCCGTCTGCGGTTGCCGCCGCTTTGCGAACGACGTGAAGACATCCCCCTGCTGACACGACACTTCCTCCAGCAAAGTGCCACCCAGCTCGGTGTCGAAGCCAAGCAGATCACGGAAGAAACGCTGAACCACCTGATGGCCCAGCCCTTCCCCGGCAATATTCGTCAGCTCGAAAACCTCTGCCACTGGCTCACCGTTATGGCTCCCGGCCAGACCATCACCCCAGCCGACCTGCCTGCCGAATACGCCTCCCAGATTTGCGGCCCCCTTCCCGGCCCCGGAACGCAGAAATCGGACTGGCAAACAGCTCTCTCTGTCGAAGTCGAACGCCGCCTGCACGAGACCCCCGGCGAAGCTTACCCGGCCCTGCTGGCCGAATTCGAACGCACCCTCATCCAATGCGCCCTGCAAGCCAGCAAAGGCCGTCGTGTCGAAGCCGCAGAACAACTCGGCATTGGCCGAAACACCCTCACCCGAAAATTGCAGGAATGGGGGATGGGGTAGCACACATGACAGGCCAATGGCCGTAACTGTTAATTCCCCTCCTGTGACCGAAGGGAATCCCCGGAGAGGAGAGGGGTGGCAGGCGCAGCCTGACGGGGTGGTTTTTCTCAGGGGCTTGTGATCGTGTCCAGCGTGTCTTCCAGTGACACGGTCAAGCCTTCGCGGAGGGCGGCGCGCATGAGGTCGGCGTTGTTTGTCACACCCAGTTTTTCCATGATGCGGGCCTTGTAGGTACTCACGGTTTTGGGGCTGAGATGCAGGCTCTGGGCGATGTCGTTGAGTGAAATTCCCGCGACCCAGTTTTGAAGAATCTGGTATTCGCGGGTAGAAAGTCGTTCCTGGAGGGTCAGGGAGGCAGGCTTTTCCGCTTCGGGGAACAACATGTCTTCCACCAGCGAAGGGTCGATGAAACGGCCGCCGCTGGCGACTTTTCGAATGGCCATCAAGAGCATTTCGGGGGCAATGTCCTTGGTCGCGTAACCTTTTGCACCGGCTTGCAAGGCGCGCTGGACAACCGGGCGGTCGTTGTGCATCGAAAGCACGAGGATTCGTAAATTCGGGCGAATGGCCAGCAAACGCTGGATCAGGACGGGCCCGGAAAGGTCGGGCAAGAGAAGGTCCAGCAGCAGGATGTCAATGGGATGGGCATCGGACTGGGTGGCGACAATGTCCATGGCTTGCGCGCCATTAGCTCCTTCGGCCACGATTTCGATATCCTGGGTTGTGCCGATGATCTGGCGCAGGCCACCGCGCAAAAGAGCGTGATCGTCGATCAGGACAAGGCGTACCATATTGATTTCATCCTTCAGGAAGGGGCCAGTGGAAGCCTCATTCTAACCCGCGTTCCTCGTCCGGGCTGACTCTCGACCGTAAGCTGCCCGCCCACGGAAAGGGCGCGTTCTTCCATGCCTAGCAAGCCGTAATGGGCCCCTCGGCAACGTTGGCCGGGGTCAAAGCCCTTGCCATCGTCTTCCACAGAAAGACAAAGCATCCCGTGCTCTTTGTCTTGGTCCGGCTCCTGTTCGAGCCGGATGAGAATATGCCTTGCCTGGGCGTGGCGGCTGGCGTTGTTCAAAGCCTCTTGTGCGATGCGAAACAAGGCAGTCGCAATGGCATCGCTCACATCCGGGTCGGATTGCAGGCCCGCGTAGGTACAAGTTAGTCCATCCAGTTTGTCGTGTTGTTCGACCAGCCATTCGAGTGCGCCGACGATGCCCATGTCCAGCACCGTCGGCCGCAGGCTACGCACCACCTGTCGCAAAGATTGCGTCATCCCCTGAGCGATCTGCAAAATATCTTCTGCCTGATCGAACAGGCCCGGGATTTCGTCGTAACGGGTTTGCAGCAGGGAAAGATTCATCTTCAGCAAAGTGAGCCGTTGCCCGAGATCATCATGCAATTCACGGGCAATCTTGAGCCGCTCGGCCTCCTGCGCCGCCGTCATACCGCGATGAATCCCCACATAATGCGTCACCTGACCTTCATCATTCCGAACCGGGTCGAGCAGCACTTCGACCAGAAAAGGCGAGCCGTCCTTGCGGTAATTACGCAAAGTTCCCTGAAAGCGTTTTCCGGCCTTGACCGTTTCGTGCAAGCGCAAAAGTTCAGATTGATCGGGCTCAGGGCCACTCAGGAAAGAGGGCGTACGGCCAATGATTTCGCTTCGCGGATAGCCCGTCATCTGTTCAAAAGCGGCATTGCAATACACGAAACGCCAGCTTCCCTCCGGTTCGGGAACAACCACAACGAATCCATCAAAACTGGCTTCAATCGACTGTTGCAACAACCGCCGGGCAGCCTCCAGACGATGCTGTTCGCTGATATCGATCACCAGGGCACGACTCGTCAGGAATCGTCCTTCAAAATCCCGGAGTACTGAAGCACTGACATGAACCGGCAAGCGTTCGCCTGTTTTGCAGACAAAATCCAGCTCGAAATGGACCGTCTGTGTTTCGCTCTTTGCGAATGCCTCAAAACGTTGCGCAAAACCCGGGCGACGTTCGGGGGGCATCAAATCCGTAATCGGCCTGCCCAACAGTTCTTCACACGAATAACCCAGCATCTGCGCCCCGGTTGAGTTGATGCGCGTGATACAGGCGGATTGGTCCAGCGAGTGATAACCACAAGGCGCGTTCTGATAAAGGTCCTCGGCCTCGTCCAAGGCCGCCTGGACGCGAAGCCGGGCAAGGCTTCGGGTCAGCATCCAGCCCAGAACCAGCAACAGAAGCAAAACCAGCATCGCGCTGCCAAATAAGGTAAACAGGCGGAATGGGCGCCAGAGTTCTGCCTCGTCGACTTTTGCCAGCAAGACCCAGGGGGTCCCCTCCACCTCCAGACCATAGCCCAGACAAGGCACACCGTGATAATCGACACCCTCGTAGACCCCGCTTCCTTTCTCGATGATCTTCCCGGCCAGCAAGGGCATATCCGGTGTCAAGACACGACGCAAGGCCATGGGGGATTCAGCCCGGCGACGCAAGGGGTTGAGATAGCGCACGGCATCCTTCTCGCGCCGCAATAGCAGGGTTTCACCGCTTGCGCTGGCCGTAGGCCAGGCGCGCAAAAGCGGATAAAGAAAATCCTCTGGCGACAAGCTGATCTGCAAGACGGCCCGGACACGCGGCCGTCCTGGCTCGATCAGGGGGACAAAAAAGCCGAAACGCAGTCCTTGAGCCGGGTCGTTCCCGATGAAATGCAGATCGTCAAAAACCGTTTTTTCCAGACTGGCCGCTTCCAGGGTTCGTTGACGCGCTTCGGGCCGATCGAATGTCGTGGGAAGACCCGCTTCGGGTATGGACAGCAGCCTGTCTCCTTCTGCGGCCGAACGAAGCACATAACGCCGGGATTGATGCAGCCCTGTGCCGGGCTGAATCTGGTCTGTCAAATGGGTGCGCAGGGAAGGTGAGTTGTTTCCATGATCCAGCCAGTCCTGCAGGGTTTCAATGAAATGGGGCGTTGCAAGAATTGCCGCCTCATCCTGACGCTCGGTTAGCCACTGCCGGATTTGTCCGGCTTGAAGCTGGGCGATGGCGCGCAGGTCGTTGATGCTCCCCTGACGGATCATCCGGCTTGTCACGTCATGGGCATAAAAGGCGATGCCGACAATGAGAAACGCCAGCGCGAGCCAGGCCGGCAAGACATCGCGCAAGGCGGCAACGATCTCTTCAGGCCGGAGACCTCCTGCTTCAAATCGAGGCCGCAACGCTTTTTGCGGTGTTCCGAAGATGAACCGTCCGTCCAGCCACGCCACGCCTGCAATTTACCCGGCTGCTGCGGCTGAAAGCATCGCCAGATCGTCGACCGAGAGCACCCGGCGGATGTCGAGGATGATGACGAAACGGCCATTGACTTTGCCCATGCCCGCAATGAAATCCGCGCGGATTTTCGCGCCAAAGGCCGGGGGCGGCTCGATCTCCGAAGCCTGGATATCCAGCACTTCCGAGACGGCGTCGACCATCACCCCGATATCCTGATGCCCCTGACCTTCTTCTTGCGGGATTTCGAGGATGACGATGCAGGTGCGTCGCTGGACGCCCGAAGGCGCGCCGCCGAAGCGAGCGGCCAGATCGACGACGGGGACGACGGCCCCGCGAAGATTGATGACACCCCGGATGAAGGGCGGCATCATCGGAATCTCCGTCAGGCTGCCGTATTCGATGATTTCCTTGACGTTGAGAATGCCGACGGCGTACATCTCGCCGCCCAGCGTAAAAGTCAGATGCTGCTGGGACTCTGCCGTGGCCGGTACTGTGGAAACGACGTTTTCGCCTTTCCCGTTTGCGGCAACAGCCGCCGTGGCCTGCAATGCGCTAGACATGGCCTCTCTCCGATCAGAAACGTTCAAAATCCTGCTCGTCGAGCTCGGCCAGCGTCGTGTTTTTGGCCGGAGCACGAGCCGCCGTGCTGACAGCGGCACGCCCCGCTGCCCGGCTGGTACGAGTCGGAGCCGTATTTGCCCGGCCTGCCGCGCCGTGTTCGATCTGGAAGAAGGACATCAACTGCTGCAACTGCTGGGCCTGGCCGCCCATTTCCTCGGCGGTGGCCGCCAGCTCCTCGGAAGCGGAAGCGTTCTGCTGCGTGGCCTGATTGAGCTGGCCCATGGCCCCGTTGATCTGCCCGACCCCGGCGGATTGTTCCTGCGAGGCGGCGGCGATCTCTTGCACCAGATCGGAAGTCTTGCGGATGGAGGGCACCATCTCGTCGAGCAGCTTGCCGGCCTTCTCGGCCATCTTGACGGAAGAGCCGGCCAGCTCGCCGATTTCCTGTGCGGCAACCTGGGAGCGTTCCGCGAGCTTGCGGACTTCGGCGGCCACCACGGCAAAGCCCTTGCCATGCTCCCCGGCGCGAGCGGCTTCGATGGCCGCATTCAGGGCCAGCAGATTTGTTTGATAGGCGATATCGTCGATGATGCCGATCTTGCCCGCGATCTGGCTCATGGCCTCGACGGTATCCTTCACGGCCGAACCGCCTTCGGCCGCTTCGACAGCGGATTTCGAAGCCATGTTGTCGGTGACCTTCGCGTTTTCCGTGTTCTGGCTGATCGAAGCCGTCATCTGCTCGATGCTGGCCGTGGTTTCCTCCACGCTGGCGGCCTGTTCGGAGGAGGATTGCGACAGCGATTGGGCCGTGGCCGAGACCTGGGCTGCGGCGGCGTTGAGTGCTTCCGACGCCCCGTTCACCTCGCTGATGATCTGGGCCAGCTTGCCCACCATATTGCTCATCGCCTGCTTGAGCTGCCCGGTTTCGTCCTTGGAGTCCACCGTGATCTTCACCGTCAGATTCCCCTGGGCCAGTTCATCGGCTACCCCGACGACTTCATTGAGCGGGCGGGTAATGCTGCGGGTGACCCAGATGCCCATGAGGATGGAGAGCACGAGCGCGACAGCCGCGGTGGCCAGCATGGCATTACGCGAGTCTGAAAAGGCTACTTCTGCCTTCTTGCCTGCCTGATTTACCAATTCCGTCTGGAAATCGACCAATGCATTGACGTTCTTGCGATATCCCCGGGTGACCGGAATGAAATCACTGTTCAGATAGGCCCGAGCCTCGGCCATCTTTCCTTCTTCTACCAACTGAATCAGGTGACTTTGAACTACCTTGTACTGTTCCCGGGAACCCATAATCGCCTGAAACAACTCAAGTGCCTTGGGATTGGTCAGTTTTGGCTTGAGTGCCTCCCAGGCCTTGCCGATTTCATCACGTCCGGTGATGATGTTTTCCTTTTCCCTCTGCACCGCCTCTTTCGTTTCGGCCAGCAGGATGAATAGTTGAATTCCGGCCGTATCGATTTCGGAGACCTGTGAAAGGTCCATCTCGATGAGGTCTTGCCCTTCCAGCCCGGCCATCAATTCGGCCTTCAGTCCTTCCGCGTGATAAATGGTCAGGTCCTTCTGAAGCGTCATGCGTGTGCTGCGTGCCTGGGTCATGAAATTTCTCCTTGGTGGGGTATTGCAGGCAAGCCTGAATCCTCGACCTCGGCCTCGGCCTCGGCCTTTCTGGCTAAAACCAGAGCGTCCCGAAGATTCAGTTTCAGCGCAGACAATCCTCCAACATATCCAACCAGCGCATCCGTTGCGCGTTGTTCAATCTCATTGGCCGTTGTCAGACCTCGTTGAACCAGAGCTTGAATGTCTTCCTTGTCGTGATCTGCCAGGCGCGCGATCTTGCTCACGGCCAGATCAACCGGTGAGAGAACGAAAAGACGAATGTGGCTTAGACCCAGATCAACAGGGATGGCATCGTCGAGATAGTCTTCATGAAGGAGTGCGAAAGTCGCGTTGTAATTGGTATTGAAATAAATCACTTGATGCGTACTATCTTCCAGCGTGGTTTCAACCATCAGATCTCGAGGCAGAAGAATACGCTGAGCAAATTCTGCATCCACATCGGTCGTTACACGATTCGCGGTGTACAAATGAACTGCCATTCCCCCCGCCAGATAAACATTCAGTGTGTCCTGCAGATCAAGATGCTGTTCCAGCCTCTGAAACAGGGTGAACAATGCTTGTGCCAGGCGGGTATGTACATGAAATACCGGGATGGCGTCCATCGCATCTTTCTCCATTACGCTGCACCCAGGACTCGGCGCAGGCCTTCCCGCATTCGAGGGAAATCAACGATCCAGCCCTTCCGCACGATTTCGTCGGGAGAGATTTTTTCAGTGGGATGTGCGGCAAGGTAATCTTCCCCCGCCTGTTTCAGGCGACTGGATTCCACAGGAAACTGAAACTGAAGCAGCATCGCAGAGAGGACGAATACATTCGCCTCACGCGAATCCTGCGCCAGACTGCCCTGCCCGGTTGCAACTTCCCTGCAACGGAGAAGCAGGGTGGCTTCGCGCTCCCGGGCATTCATGGGCTCAAACTCCCCGTTTTCTTGCTGCTCTGCGCACGACCATCTTCACGGTATTCAGCAGGTCATCCGCCGTGGCGGGTTTGACCAGCCAGCCGGTTGCCCCGGCGGCCTTGGCTTCCATCCGCTTGTCCTGCTGCGATTCAGTCGTGAGAAAGAGGATGGGCATGAATTTGTAAGCGGGCAGCTTGCGAACTTCCTTGATGAATTCGATGCCGTTCATGCCCGGCATATTGAGGTCGGTGATGAGCAGGTCGATCTTCGTCGCACCGTTGAATTTCTTCAGCCCTTCGGCCGCATTGGCCGCCTTTTCCACGGCATAACCCGCCTTGGCAAGGATATTGGAAATGGAAAGCAGGATGGTGGCCGAGTCATCAACGAGCAGGATGGTTTTCATGAGAATTCAGTCTCCGGAAAGTCGCGTATCTGACGATTGCGGAATGCTTCGGGATTGTATCGAAAATGCTGAATGCAAAGCAGTCATTGAACAGAAAGAACATGGGAATTGCAGAACTCCCTCTCCCCCATAAATAGATATCCCCCGTAAATGGAGGCTGGAAGACGAAACAGCACCGTCTGCCTCAAAACAGCTCCACCCGTTGAACCGCCGGGCTGCTGTCTGTGCCTGTTTTGCCCAGGGCCTGATCGTGGGTCGCGCGCTGTGCGTGCATGACATAACCACGCCGGAAGGCTTCCAGCTGCTCGTGCAGCGCATCTACCTGCAAGGGTTCAACCAGAGCCGTCTGGCTGCCTTCGGCCAGCACCGCCGCATGATTCGTGATGCGCGCCAGTCCGTCGATGACCTGCTCGATCTGTTGGCGCACCACGTCCTGGAATTGCAGATTACCCAGCATGTCCATCACGTCGTGATTGACCCGTTCCGTCGAGTCGTTCAGGGAGGCCGTCAGTTGTTGCAGATAGCCCAGCGTTTCGGAAAACCCCTGGCCCATGGCATGCAGGCGGTCGCTGATGGCATTCAGATTTTTTAGATCCTCACTTCCGCTTTCGAGATTGAACGCACTATTGAGCTCCTGAATGATGGCCCCGGAAGCAGAGGCGATGCCTTCGGAAATCTGGGTTGCAGCCTCGCTGGTCTGGTTTGAGAGTTTCCGGACTTCATCCGCAACAACGGTAAAGCTGCGCCCGGCTTCTCCGGCCCGCGCGGCTTCAATGGTGGCATTGAGGGAAAGCAGGTCGGTCTGCTTGGCAATTTTCTTGATGAGCTCGACGATCGGCGAAAGGGAGTCAATCTGCGCCACCACGCGGTTGATGCTTTCCTGCGCGTGGAGTTGATCCTCATTGCGCTGATCCCGATAACGCAGGAAGGCCTGAACGGTCTGAAGGTTACGTTCGATCTGATCACTGGATTCTTCGCTCAACACATTGGAATGATTGACTGATTCCCGCACTTCATCGGCCAGACGAGCGCTTTCCTGGCAGATGTGATCCAGCCGCTGGGCAATGTCGATGGCGGCCTGTTCCGTCATCTGGATGACGGCCTTCAAGTGCCCGGTGAGCACCGCATTGAATTCCTGCAAACTTTTGAGTTGCTGGATGAGTACTTCGAAATTGTCGATGCGCATTTGATCCAGATGCGCCCAATCCGCCGCCTCATGTGCAAAACCGGAAAACGTCCCTCTGAGCAAGATGCGATTGAGCAGGGCCTGGCCCACGAGGAAAATCAGCATGGCGACGACGCTGGTCACGATGATGTGGCCATCGTGTTCGACCCACCCCATCTCTACCAGCAGGTCGTAAAGCCCCAGGACGATGCCCGCCGATAGGGCCGCCCCAGCCGCCGCCAAGCCCAGGGAAATCCAGAACCCAAACCGGCCCTGGAGCCGCAGCAGATTCAGATGGGACGGTGTTTTCGCATTCAGGATTCGTGTATTCATGGTTTTGTTCAGGCAATCCCCTGTTCATTGAGGGCCCGCCCTAGCGCACGGTCGGTCTGGTGAATATGGGTCAGCCAACAGTCACAAAGAAAATCGAACAGGGCGTCAGAAACTTCCGGAGCACCGTTTCCGCCTTCACCTTCATAGTCGTGGTGGAATTTCTTGAGCTCCTGCCAGTAATGCCGATGGGCGGTCACATGTTCGACCATGGCCCGATCGCTCGGTAGATGCGTGCGCATCAGATTTTCTTCGGTCAGGAAATGGTAAGCCGCATATTCATCCAGCTCGCCCAGCAAACGGGCCAGATCGTCTTGCCGCAACCAGCGGCCCAGCACCGACCCTCCCGTGCGACGAAATCGTTCCAGCCGACGCAGGATGTCCATCAACCGCTGATGCTGTTCGTCCAGCGCAGCCACGCCAATGGAATAGGAATCGCGCCAGACCAGATCGGATTCGGAAAGGGAAAGTTTGTTCATACCGAGGAGTCAGCGGTTGAAGGGGGCAGGGGCTGCGAAGGCTAAAAGCGGAGGATGCTTGATTTTGTGGCAGGAAAATCAAAGAATCAAGCCGATGAAGCGGATTTAATAACCCCACCGTGACCGAAGGGAATCCCCGGAGGGGATGGAGGGGTGGCAGGTGCAGCCTGACGGGGTGGTTATTTCCCACCGCACGATGTCATGTTTAGCCCCCCCCGTAACCCCCGCCATCCGTTCATCCTCCGTGGGAATACCTCCGCCCTATTGGCATCCGCTCCATCAAGCTGTGATTTAATTGCTTTTCCTTTTTCTCCCTTCCGGATGGGCGTACAAGGTTCTCCTCGGAGGGCTTCTTTCAGGACGTTCGCCCAGAAGTTTCATGATCCTTGATGGAGTGCGCCATGTCTTTGCCTTTTTCACCTTCACGCCCTTGTCGATTGAACGATGTGCCTCGCTGGGATGGCGAGGCGGATGTGCTGATTGTCGGTCTGGGCTTGGCCGGGGCTTGTGCTGCGCTGGAGGCGGCGCGCGGCGGTTTGGTGTGCCGGGTTTTCGAAGCGGCTTCTGCACCTGGCGGCAGCACGGCTCTTTCCGGTGGGGAAATTTACTTCGGCGGGAATGGCGGGACGCCCGTGCAGCGGGCGCATGGCTATGAAGATGCTACGGCGGATTTTGAAGCCTATCTGACGATGGCAGGCGGGCCGGGGGCGGACGCCGAAAAGGTGAAGTGTTACGCCGAGGGTGCATTGGCGCATTATGAGTGGCTGGTCGCGCAGGGCGTGCCGTTCAAGGGGACCTATCATCCGACCCGTACCGTCGAGCCGATCACGGATGACACGCTGGTGTGGACGGGTAGCGAGGCGGCCTGGCCTTTTTGCCAACGGGCAAAGCCCGCACCGCGCGGTCACGCGGTGCAGAAAACTGGAACAGGGGCGGGCAAGGTGCTGATGGAACAACTCATCGAGCGCATGAAGGAAGAGCCTGCGATCACGCTCGAATGTAACGCCCGGGGGCTGGCTTTGATTGCGGATGCGAACAATGCGGTTCAGGGGCTCGTCGTGCGCATCGACGGTGAGCCCCGTTTCTGGCGGGCGAAGAAAGGGGTCATCCTGTGTGCGGGCGGCTTTATCTGCAATGACGCCATGGTGCGAAATTACGCGCCGGACGCGCAGCGATTGAAAGTGCCTGTCAGCGGGGGTGGCGACGATGGCTCGGGGATCCGCATGGGGCTTTCAGTGGGGGCGGCGGCGATTCACATGGACGAGTTCATGGCTACGCGCCCCTTCCTGCCGCCGGAAGACCTGATGAAGGGCGTGTTCGTCAATGAGCGCGGCCAGCGTTTCATCAACGAAGATGTGTATCACGGCCGCATTGGCCGTTACTGCCTGCGCCAGCCCAATGGCCGCAGCTGGCTGCTGGTGGATCAATCCATCTTTGCGCGGCCTGTTCTCTTTCCGGGTGTGGAAATTGCCGCTGTGGGCGAAAGCTGGGCGGAAATCGAGGCCACACTGCAGCTTCCCGCTGGCGAGCTGGTGAATACGATGACGCGCTATAACCAAAACGCTGCCCGGGGCGAGGATCCGGTTTTTCACAAGCAGATGCCCTGGCTCAAACCGCTGACGGAGGAGCCTTTTGCCGCGTTGAGTCTCTGCGACGAGGACTGGCCCGCTGCGGGTTTCACGCTGGGCGGCTTGATGACCCGAACAACCGGAGAGGTGCTTGATCCGGAAGGCCAGGTCATCCCGGGCCTCTACGCCGCCGGACGCACGGCCTGCGGCCTGCCGCGATGGGGCGAGGGTTACAGCTCCGGTCTTTCGCTGGCCGACGCAAGTTTCTTCGGGCGACTGGCCGGGCAGCAGGTGGCGAATCGTTGAGGAAGTGCTGGATATTGATCCGGCGCATTGATCCGGCGCATTGATCCGTGAACCGCCGCCCGTAGGGGCAGCCTTTACGGCTGCCCGCTTCTTCGGCCATTGACCTGATATGCCTCAGCTTCGGAGGCCAAGGCCGCAAACCGCCTCAAGCAGATTCCTTCACCGCTTTTCCAGTGCTGGCGGCGTCAGGCCCCGGGGCAGGAGTACCCACATTCTGCCTTTCTGGCGCATCTTCCCGGCCTGATTGCCCGCTTCGATGCCGCTGCCCCAGTAGAAATCGGCGCGCACCGGGCCACGGATGGCTCCACCCGTGTCTTGCGCGCTCATGAGCCGGTTCAGGGCGCGGTCGCTGTTTGGGTAGGTCGTCTCCAGCCAGACCGGCACGCCCAGCGGCGTTGTGCGCGGGTCGATGGCGAGGCTGCGTTCCGGCGTGAGTGCTACGCCCATCGCTCCCGGCGGGCCTTCGCCTTTGAGCGGCAATTCGCGGAAATAAACATAGCTCGGGTTCGCGTCGAGGAGTTCCTGCATACGCTGCGGGTTGGCCTTCAGCCAGTTTCGGATGCCCTGCATGGATGCCTGTTCGGGTTTGAGCTCGCCCTGGTCGATCAGCCAGCGGCCTATCGAGCGGTAGGGGTGGCCGTTCTGGTCGGCATAGCCCACGCGAACGCGGCTGCCGTCGTCGAGCTGTACCTGGCCCGAGCCCTGTATCTGCATGAAAAACACGTCCAGCGGGTCATCAGCCCAAAGCAGCGCGTCACCCTTGCGCCGTGCCGCCTGCTTGTCCCACTCGGCGCGGGGGTAGTAGGGCACGAGCTTGCGGCCTTCGAGCCGCCCACGCAGGCGCATGTGTTTGAGCTCGGGATAGAGCTCGGCGAGATCGACGACGATGAGATCGTCTGGCACACCGTAGATGGGGTGAAGATAGGGTGGCTTGCGGTTGCGGCTGGCCTTGAGGATGGGCTCGTAATAGCCTGTCATCAGTCCCTCGCGGCTGCCGTCGGGGTTCACGAGTTGCCAGGGCTGGAAGGTTTGCTCGAACCAGTGTTTCAGGGCTGCTTCGTCAGGCGTGTTGACGCTGAGGCCACGCGCCGCCGCGCAGACCGGTTTCCAGGCTGCCTGCTGCTGCAATCGGGTACAGGAGGCTTTCAGGGTGTCGAGTGCCGGGGCGAGGCCATCTTGCCCCGGCCAGCCGGGCAAGTCCTCCCAGCGCACGGCTTCGAAGGGTGCAGCAGCGGGCTTGGGGGGCGGCTCACCGGGGCAGACCGGGCAAACCGGGCAAACCGGGCAGGCCGGTGCACTGACGGCTTGCGGGGTACAGGCAGGCGGGAGACTGGCGGACGGTGCAACGGCGAGGGTCGGATGCAAGGCGGCACAGCCGCTCAGAAGCAGGGTGAACAGGGTGAGCAGGCGGGGTGCGGAAGTAAAAAGGCGGCGGGTGGGCATGGTTCTGCTAGAGTTTGTGGCCGAAAAACCCGTGAGCTTAACCCAGAGGCCCTGTTTCATGAGTGAAATGACCGAATTTCTTGGCCGTGCTGAAAAGCTGCTGGCACGTCTGGAAGCCTTGTTGCCCGTTTCGCCACCGCCGCCCGACTGGTCCGCGGCGATTGCTTTTCGCTGGCAAAAGCTGGCAGGTGGGGCGGGGTTTGCCCGGCGCGGCCACCTGTTGCCCGTATTGCACCCACACCGCATCCGCCTGGATCATCTGCAAGGCGTGGAGGAGCAGGCGGCGCGCATCGACCAGAACACGCGTCAGTTCGTTGCGGGGCGTCATGCCAACAATGTTCTTCTGACGGGTGCGCGGGGCACGGGTAAATCTTCGCTCGTCAAGGCCATGCTCGACCGCTACGCTGAAGCGGGCCTGCGGCTGATCGAAATCGACCGGCAGGATCTGGTCGATCTACCGGAAATCGTCGAGTTGATCAGCACACGCCCGGAACGCTTCGTCATTTTTTGCGACGACCTTTCCTTTGAGGCCGAAGAGCCAGGCTACAAGGCCCTGAAAAGCGTGCTGGACGGTTCCATCGCCGGGATGCCGGACAATCTGTTGCTCTACGCTACCTCCAACCGCCGCCACCTGATGCCCGAATATATGGCCGACAATCTCGCGGGCCAGCGTCACGGCGAGGAAATTCACCCCGCCGAAACCGTCGAGGAAAAGGTTTCCCTCTCGGAACGCTTCGGCCTGTGGCTTTCCTTTTACCCTTTCGATCAGGAACATTACCTGGCCATCTGCCGCGTCTGGCTGCAAGAATTCGGCGGGCCGACCATGGACGAAACCTTGCGTCAGGACGCCTTGCAATGGGCTTTGTCACGCGGAGCGCGTAATGGCCGGGTCGCCTGGCAGTTCGCTCGTGACGCGGCAGGGCGGCAGGCTTCTGGGGCGGACGCATGAAAATCACCGAAGTCGCCGCCGCCGTTCTTTTGCAAGAAGACGGCCGTTTTTTGCTGGGCCGCCGCCCGGCGGGCACTTTTTACGCGGGTTACTGGGAATTCCCCGGCGGAAAGGTCGAGCCGGGAGAAACACCCCGCGATGCCCTTGTGCGTGAATTGCAGGAGGAGCTGGGCATTCAGGTCGAACACGCTACGCCCTGGCTAACGCGCGAACATCACTACGAACACGCCCATGTCCGTTTGCACTTTTTCCGGGTGCATCGCTGGCAAGGAGCGCTGCGCGATCTGCAACACGACGCGCTGGCCTGGCAACGCCCCGGCGCGGTCGATGTCGCCCCGCTGCTTCCCGCCAACGCGCCCATCCTCTCCGCCCTGAGTCTCCCCTCTTTTTACGCCATCACGCAGGCAGGGCAGCTGGGCATCCCGCAGCAACTCGACGCCCTGCGCCGCGCGCTGGCAGGCGGGCTGCGGCTGGTGCAGCTGCGTGAGCCGGTACTCACATTGTCAGAGAACCGCATATTTACTCAACAATGCGTTCAGCTTTGCCACGAAGCCGGTGCAAGGCTGCTCGTCAATGCAGACGAAACCCTGGCCCGGCAATGCGGGGCGGATGGCCTGCACCTGCCCGCCCGAAAGCTGATGTCGCTCACTCGCCGCCCCGATTTTCCGCTGGTCGCCGCCTCCTGCCACGATGCCGACGAGCTGACGCAGGCCGCACGGCTGGGGCTGGATTTCGTCGTCCTCGGCCCGGTGCAAGAAACCGCCAGCCACCCCGGCCAGCCCGGTCTGGGCTGGGCACAATTTGCCGCACTGATCGAAAACGCCCCTCTGCCGGTCTATGCCCTGGGCGGTTTACAGGCCCGGGATATCAACGCCGCAATGGAAGTGGGTGCACACGGCGTGGCCGCCTTGCGCGCGGCCTGGGCGGGCTGCGCGGATCGTTGAGTCGGGAATGCCCCAGGACGACCCACCCCGTAGGGGCAGCCTTCACGGCTGCCCTGGTTGAGGATGCCGCAAGGGACTGCAAGGGCCGATCGAAACATCTCGTCTTTCAGTGATTGGAAAACAATGTAACGATCTGTTTCTTTATGTAAGTCCGCCATGGCAACGTTTTGATAGATGACGGAGCTTGGCTGGCAATCAGTAAAAGCCGACCTCACGTTGATGCCTTACGGCCAGGATCACAATCTCGTTAGGGTCTGTTCGGTAGCGAGCCACATAGCCGTTATCGCCGAAATCGATCACCCACTCGCGGAACTCGTCGGGCATATCATCGATGAGGCGGCCGATGCCCGGTTGCTGACCGAGCACCCGAACCTCTTGCCGGATCGCTTTGACGGCACGTTTTGCCGCATCCATGTTCTTGCTGGCCAGGAAACGATAGAGGCGCTGCACATCGAGCAGGGCTTGCGGCGACCAGATCAGGCGTGGCATTCAGGAGGCTCAACATCGTGGCCCTGTTCGAGCTGCACAAGCCAGTTATCGGCCTGTGCATCCGGAACGTGAAGGCCGGTCGTGCGGTAGTCCTCCCACGCCTTGAGTGTGTCATGACGAAACGACTCACGTTTCTCTTCTCGTTCAAGGTATTGGTGGATGGCCTCGCGCATCAACCAGTGCGACGTGCGTTGACGTGCGTCAGCCAAACGCTTTACGCGGGCCTTGGTCTCCTCGTCGATCTTGATCGCCACAGGGCGAACATTTGCCGTAGTCATGGGGGTTTTCCATAAAGTATCGCAGAGTATTACCTTAGCACGGCACAACGATATTTGCACCTGCCAACGCCTTGGTTTTGATCGGGAATCTGCCCTCCCGACGTCCATCAAAATCAACCCGCCAGCAGCCCGGCTGCTGCGGCAATGACCCGTTCCGGCGACAAGGTAAGCAGGCACTGACTTTCGCTGTGAACGTGTCTTTCACAGCCTTCCAGCAGACAAGGCACACAGCCGCGCCCGTCTTCGCCCTGGAGCAGATGGACGTTACCCTGCCGCGCGCTGCCGCGTCGTGCCCAAGGGCTTTCGAGCGTGGCCCAGCCTTTCGGCCAGGGGCCCCATTTGACGGGATTCGAAGGGCCGAACAAAGCCAGGGTCGGCACGCCGGTGGCCGCCGCAATGTGGGTTACGGCGGTATCGGGCCCGACGAACAGGGCCGCCTGACGAATCAACGCCGCGGTTTCGGCCAGACTCAGCCGCCCGGCCAGATTCAGGCCGGCCTCCCCTGTATTTTCTGAGTTCCCTGTGTCCGCTCCCATGCCCTGCCGGACGCGTTCCGCCAGTTGCCTTTCTTCTTCCGCCGGGCCGCCCGTCAGCACCACCGTGAAACCCTGAGCCGCCAGCCAGCGCGCCAGCGTCACCCAACCGACTTCTGTCCACTGTTTGTAACGGAACATGGGCGAAGGATGCAAAACGACATAGGCTCCCGCAGGCGGGATGCCAGAGGGCAGGGGGGCGGAAGGCGGCACGACTTCGGGAACGGGGGCGATGCCCAACAAGCGGGTCAGTTGAAGCCCCATGGCGACTGTGTGCGTATCGAGATCGTCGAAGCTCAGCCAGCGGTCGAGCAGCAGGGCCTTGCTGCGTTCGCCTTCGGCCTGTAATACGCCCACCCGCCGCCTTCCGGCGACCCGGCAGAACAGCCGCGCCCGGTCTGTCGCCAGGGGGGAGATCGCCAGATCGTAACGCTGCCACAGGCTGCGAAACTGGCGGAACTTTTCCCGCAGGCCGACACGCTGCGGAAAAGCCAGAATCTGGCTGAAATCCGGATTCCCCACCAGAACTCCTTCCGTCCCCGGCAAGACCAGCGCATCCACCTGCACCTGCGGCCAGGCCCGCTTCATCGAGCGTGCCAGCGGCGTCGTCAGCAGTACATCGCCAATGCGCTGGGTGCAAACGAGGAGGATGCGACGGGGATGCGTGGAAAACAGGGGGGAGGTCATGAGAGCGGGTGTCGAGGATGGATGGGTATTCTATTCACCAGGTGGATGATTTCCGTTCTGCGCTGCATAGGGAAATCAGAAACTTACGCGAGCCTGTTCAGCGTCAACCAAGGCCACCGGTCGCTATCGCAACTAGACGATGTGCGTCATCTGTACTAACATTTCGTCAATTGATCTAACAAAACAGGTGCTGCCATGACTGCTGTTGCATCGTCGCCTTCCGCCCGCTCTGCCCGCCTCGGGCTGCGCGCCACTCCCGAACAGGAGGTGGTGTTGCGTCGCGCCGCCGAGGTCGCCCACAAGTCGCTGACCGACTTCATCCTCGACAGTGCCTGCCTGGCTGCCGAGCAAACCCTGCTGGATCAGCGCCTGTTTATGGTGTCGGGCAGTCAGTACCAGGCTCTGATGGATCTGCTCGATCGCCCCGAGCAGGACAACGACGGTTTGCGAGATTTGTTTGCCCGCAAGGTGCCTTGGGACACGAAGTGAAGTTGCGCGCACCGGAGCCTCTGGCTGCCCAGCATCGGCTGGAAGGTTTTGATTGCGGCAAGCCCGCACTCAACGATTGGCTGTTACGCCATGCCCGACAGGCGCAGGGCAGTGGATCGGCCAAGACCTTCGTCGTTGCCGAGGAGGATGGTCGTGTGGCGGGCTATTTCAGTTTGACCGTCGGCCAGGTCGACACCCTGGAAGCGTCAGATCGCATCCGCAAAGGGATGGGGCAATATCCGGTTCCGGTGGTGATCCTGGCAAGGATGGCCGTGTCGCAGCAGGATCAGGGGCGCGGCATTGGCCTTGGTCTGTTGCAGGATGCCATCCGGCGGACGATGCTGATTGCCGAGCAGGCGGGCATCCGGGCAATGCTGACTCACCCCATCGATGAAGAAGCGGCGAGGTTCTACACCCGGTTCGGATTCATCGCCTCGCCACTGCGCGAGCAGCAATTGCTGCTGCTTTTGAAGGACGCCCGTCGCTGTGTACGTTGAACCATGAGCATTGAATCACTGCCCACTTTCACCCAGCCCGCCCGCCACCACCTCCTGCTGCGCTGCGACACGATTCGTCGCAGTGTGGGTTTATCCTGTGTTTATCCACATAGACGGGTGCCATTCAGGAAGGGAGCTCTCATGAAAGCGCGATATTCGAAATACCCGGTAGGCCAGGCCTTGCTGGTGGCCATGGCTCATTCGGGATTGGGCTGCCGCGAGTTTTTCCTCGCAATCGGTTATCGCAACCTCTCGAAAGCGATGCGTGCGCTGGACGACTGGCTGCAGCAGGGGGAAGGGAGCACGAGCCTGATCGAGCGGCTGCAGGCCAGTCGTTTTGCCATCCCGGCCGATGAGTTTGCCACTGCCCTGGCAGCCAATGAGATTATGGTGGCCGCCAGAAAGCTACGGCAGGCCAAGGAGGAGGAAGAGCGTGCCAGGGCAAGTTTCGTGCCGCTGCTTGAAGTGATTGCAGAGCGCACTTACCCCGAGACCGGCGTCACGATTTTCATCATCGGTGGCGGGAACAGCCGCTACAACATGTTGCTGCCACCGGACATCGCCAGCTGGCCGGAAGAGGCGCAACTGGCGCATGTGCGGCAGTTTGTCCGGGAGAGTTATGCCCGGCATGGCGGGAAGACGCTTTTTACTGGAGCGATACGTGGCTATTACTACCGGGCCTCTTTCGATGCGCCGCCGTTGCGGCTGACAGTCGATGGGCTGCCGGAGTGTGTGGGAAGTTCATCGGGCAAGTGGCATCCCTTGTCCAGTACAGGGCGGATTTTGCTGAAGGATGGCAAGGATGTGACGACACTGCTGCAATCGATCGCGCCGCCGCCGGATGCCCTGGTCCGGTGAACCGGCCAGCTGTCGGTTTATCTCCAGGCTCAGATGGGTACATGGGCGCGTCGTTGGTTGAAAAAATCACTGAACGCACCGGCGATTCCGGGTGCCTTGCTCAAGGTCAGGGTGAGCAGGCTGCGTTTTCGGTGTGCCATGCGCGCAACGTATTTTTACGGCTGCTCGAACTGTTGGGCTAGCCCCTGAAAAACCACGGCCTTCTGTTGAGGATGGCGTAGAGGTGGAAATCTCGATTTCAAAGTCGATATTTCAGGGGCGACTCCTTAATTTCCCGGCAGCTTGCAGAAAACCAGGCCGCTGACCTCAGGGGTGTGAAACTGCGGTCGTGGATATTCGTGCACTCCGAAGAAGAAAGTAGATGTACTCCGGCACTGTTGCCGAAGTGCCGTAAGCAGTGCTTTCAAGGTGCGGACCTCAATTTTGTTTTCTATCATCCAGAACAGCATGGCTTCGGAGTCGTGTACTGCCGTCAAATCGGGCAATGACTGGGAATATTCGAAACAGTAAGAGTGAAAATATCCTCCGGTGCGTCCTAGCACTGTCCGTAGGTCTCCTAAATCTAGGCAGATGAATGAGCCATTGATGTAGATGCTGCACAAGCCGTTGATGATAGACACTGCCTGGCGGATCGGGTCGTGCCATCGTGCCAGAGGGTCGGTCGTCAAGGTTTGAGTCGTCTTGTCATCTAGCGGCACAATGGCTGCAGGTTCGCAGTCCAGACCGGACATTAGTGTGACCAGATCGCTGAGTACTGCTTGCTTCTCTTTGGCTTCGCAGGCCAGCAGGAGGATACACAGCGCATCATTCCTGTCGGCCTGTTCGATGATGGCAGCGAGGTGAACGGCTTGCGGCAGCGTGATTGAATCGAGAACGACAAACCATAAGCCGCCGTAGCGCGAATGACCTGAAAAATGGATGACCGACTGGTCGAGGTCGGCCGCCAGCCGACAAGGCGCACCGTGCGGATAACGGGTTGTGGTTTCCTGTGCCAGTACTTCAAGTACACGCCCACCGAATGCCCCTAGGCCGATGACGACATCCATGATGTCAGCATCGTAGGGTGCTTCGAATTCTGTCTGTATCTCAGGTTCGTGGGCGGTAGGGGGGAGGGTTTGCGTCATCGGTGTCAGATATCTATGGGAGGATATGCGGGGTGTGTGCGACAACCATCCCGGCAGGTTGCCAGCTTCTATCATCGCCCACCGGTATAGGTGGATGATTCGCATCCCGGGTAAGCCACCCACCGACCCTGTCGGTGGGCAGCGCCGGGATTTTCGATGGTACCAAGAATGCGGCGGCTGCCAAGTTCTACGATGAAGACGGCTTTATGGTGTGCAAAGAGCAGCACCTCAAGCTATTTTGCCGATGAGGTGAGCCATGGCTGTTGAGTTGCTTCCCAACTTCATCCGCCTCGCCCGTCAGCACTTTCCGGGAGTTCGCATGATTCATGTCGATCCGATCATGGCATCGTAAACCTCCCATCCGGCACGCTCGACCGGTAACAGCAGGTCGGTAAAGAATTTTTCCAAGTCATCCCTGACAGCATCGGGCAAACTATACAGAGCGGGTTGATCCACCACGAGGCTCGGCAGATCACTGAGCTCGCCAAGACGTTCGAGCAAGGCTTCTTTCACTTCGCAATCCTCGTCCTCGTACATCTCCATAAGCCCCAAAACATCTGGTTGATCCTCTGCCCCGAAAAATACGTCATCATCGTCATTATCCGCGTCCGTTATCTGACCATCGATCTCTTCGATCAAGGGATCAAACTCACCCGCCAAAAAAGAGACGATGGGCTCGCCCAGCTTAAGATTGTGCAGCAGCCGACACACCAAATTACTGGACTGCTGTGCCTCTGCGACGGCTTTTTGAAGTGCACTGAGACTGCTGTCTTCCGTATCCATAATGCTCACTCCGTCAAGAAGGGTATTAACGCCGCACCGTTATTTACGGCTGGCACTGCCAGGAAGAACGCTTGCCATGTGCCCTCCCCTTAAGATCATATTCTCCATCTTGACGCGACAACATGTGTCGTATCAAAGCATGTATCCATCCCGCCCTTAAAACACTGACCGCACCGACCAGATCGGCGTTTTCCTCGAAGCTGCACTCGACGCACGCGAACCGCTCTTGCGTTTGGCGGTAGTCTTGCGCACAAGCCTTTCGCCAAACAGATACGGATCCGGCATGGCCTTGCCCGCCTTGGCCTTGCGCTCAAACAGATGGGCGATCTGGGCCTCAATGTCCTGCCAGGGCACCGGGTGCGATCGCTCTGAACGTCAACCAAAGTTGACACGGAGCCAACCACGGTTGGCAATTTCCACATGTACGAACTTCTGAAAAGCAGCCGGTTTGACGCTTGGCTCCGCCACCTGCGGGATCGTGAGGCCAAGGCCAGGATTGAGGTGCGTATTCGCGTATTCGCCGCCTCTCCCTCGGTAACCCCGGGCAATTCCGTACGCTCAAGGAAGGAATCCATGAGCTCAGGGTCGATTATGGCCCAGGCTATCTCGTGTACTACACCATCAAAGGCAAGACACTGATCCTTTTGCTCTGCGGTGGGGACAAGACGGCTCAGAGTAAAGACATCGCGCTGGCTTCAGAAATTGCAGCAGACTGGAAGGAATGAAGATGGTCACAAAACTGGAAAGTTTCACCCGCTACGACACGGCGGACTACCTGGAGACTGAAGAGGATATCGCAGCCTACCTAACCGCCTGCGCTGAGGAAGACGAACCCGCCCTACTCCTCGCAGCACTAGGAGACGTGGCTCGTGCCCGGAATATCACGCAGCTTGCCGCCCAAACCGGCATGACGCGCATGGGACTATATAAAGCCCTCTCTGGTACGGGCAACCCAAGCTTCGCCACTGTGAGCAAGGTTGCGCATGCTCTCGGCCTCAAGATCACCGTGACCGCAGCCTGACAATTCACCCCATAACCGGTACGCTGAGCGGAATGGCTGATGAATGCGATAAGGAAAGACCTGGCCCCGGCTACCCGGTATGGCTTTTTATATGGTTTAGTGATACTCTGCGTCCATGGCTAAGAATCGCTTTGATTGGGATACCGACAAGGACGCCGAGAATCAGAAAAAGCACGGGGTATCCTTCTCCCGTGCCCAATATGCCTTTGCGGATCCGCAGCGCGTGATAGCTAAGGACGAGGCGCACAGTCAAGCCGAAGAACGGTTCTATTGCTTTGGAGAAGTTGACGGCGGTGTGCTCACGGTACGGTTCACATACCGCGCTTCGGTTATTCGAATCATCGGCGCCGGTTATTGGCGCAAAGGAAAGGCGATCTATGAGCGCGAAAATTAAATACACCGATGAACCCCTTGGTAAGGTTCAGGTAGTTGCCGATTTTCTACCTTCACCGGCCGAATTGGCATTTCGTGAAGAGGGTGTGAAAGTAACTCTGGCTCTGAGCAAGAAGAGTATTGAATTCTTCAAGTCTGAAGCCACAAAGCATCATACTCAGTACCAACGTATGATTCGCCGGCTTCTCGACGCATATGTGGATAGCCAAGCCCCAACCCGGCAGTCCACACGGACGCTGCGCGATAATGCCGGAAAGTAAGCGGGGTCAGGTCTTGCATTCAAGCACAACCGGGGGCGGGGTAAACGGGGTCACGTCAGGGCTTGGCTGCATGACAGGCGACAACTATCTTGACCTGCGCCGCAGCTCAATGGCAAGAGGCCAAGAGCTTTGAAGAGGATCGCGAGTACAAATACCCGAACTGCGGTGGAGCGTCATTCTTTATGGGTCAAGATTTCAAAGCCCCAAAGCGCAGTGATAAGAAGGCATGGCTACAAGTCCAGGCCTTCATTGGATCAGGCAAGGTTTACTATCGTGGCGAGCAGTAGTTCGCCACCTAGCAAGTCGTCCCAGCCGACCCCGTACCGGGGCGGCTGAACTCCAACGTTGTACAGCTCAAAAGCCCCCGGCTTGACACGCCAACACTAATAAATACAATGTATTTATGATCAAGTTCGAATGGGATACCCAAAAGGCTGTAGCCAACCTAAAAAAGCATCAGGTCTCCTTCGAGGAAGCGAAGTCCGTCTTCTATGACGAATTCGCTGTTCAGTTCTTCGATGAAGTGCACTCTGGCGACGAAGAGTGCTTCATCATGCTAGGCCTGAGTTCAGGAGCCAAATTGCTCATCGTCTGTCATTGCGAGTGCGAAGAAGGCTCCGTCGTGCGAATCATCTCGGCACGTAAAGCAACCAAGCGTGAAAGCGCTTTTTATCAAGGTGGCTAAACCATGAAAGCTGAATACGATCTGTCCAAGCTGAAATCTCGCAAGAACCCATATGCGTCAAAGCTAAAGAAGCCGGTCACTATGCGGCTTTCCGAAGATGTTGTTGAGTATTTCAAGGGCATGGCAAACGAAGCAGGCGTCCCATACCAGAGCCTCATCAATTTGTACCTTCGCGATTGCCTTGCTCACAATCGCAAGGTTGAAATCAAGTGGCCCGAAGCCGTCTAACCCGTCGTTCAACGGGACTGCCTTCGGCAGCCCGTTAACTCCGCGTTAGCCAACTCGAAAGGAGCATCACCATGAGCAAATGCAGGTACTGCAACTCTTCCAGCTTTGGGAGCGGTTGCCCGAACAGCCCAACAAAGAAACACGAGCACACTGGAGACGAAAAGAAATGCGAATACTGCAACTCGTCGAGCTATGGCTCTGGCTGTTCGAATAGCCCTACAAAGAAACATCGCCATGGCAGTGGGGCGAACAAATGTCGCTGGTGCGGCTCAACATCTGTTGGTAGTGGTTGCCCCAACAGTCCATCTAAGCATCACGAGAAATAGGAGTAGAAAAATGGCCCATGAGGTTAGTGCAAAGCTGTACACCAAGGTTGTTGCCCATAAGGATCTGGAGATAGAAGTCAAAACCATTGATGGTGGCAAACCATCCAAGCTTGGAACCTTGCTTATTAGCAAGGGCAATATCGAGTGGCTCCCGAAAGGTAACTCCGTAAACAAGAAGCGCTTGTCTTGGATTCAGTTCGCCGCACTTGTTGAGGAGCACGGCAAAACCGTGAAGGTGAAGTAGCGTTGGCTAACGCTACGCTCTAAGGGATACTGCGCGATAAAGCCGTGCAGTGCCCCTTGCACTTCAACATTAGTGAACCGCTGATTAAATCAAATCCGTTCGGGCTGAGCCTGTCGAAGCCCTTGTTTTTGCAGGTGTTGCCCTTCGACAAGCTCAGGGCCAATAATCGCTATACAAGTCTCCCTTTTACAGATTGTCGGTAAGAAAAGTTTATATTTTACAAAGGTACTTGATACCTTTGAGGAAATTGATGATGGAACTTCGTTAGAAGATAAAACCTACAACAGGGAGTACTGGGTAAAGAAGGCGAAGTGGACTTTAGACTCGGCAAATGCCTTTCTGCAAATAACCGATGAGGTTTTTCAAGAGCCATCACTTCATTATGTAAAGAACTATGTAGCCATGACTTCATCAGGCTATAACTACTTTTTGTTTCACAAGCGAAGCTCTGGAAAATCTTTACTTGGCTTCAGGATATCTCAGCAATTTCAAGATGACGTTGCTGCAGCATTAGACGAAGCCAACATTTCATATGTAAAAAAGCCAAAATCATTTATTATAACCGTCGACAGAAACATGCTTGAGGCTAACGCACACGTCATTCGCTCGGTGTCAGAATTTACAAAAAAGAGTCGTGAATAATGAATAATATTACTAACAAGTCGTTCAAGGATTGACGTTTTCGATCTGCGCCGAAAACGCGCCCTTAAATCCGACGTTAGCTTGACAAAGGAAATTCGGACCGATGGCAATTTATAGTTTCAACGGAAACATATTCCAAAAGATTGAAACGACCTCCTTCAATTCAGAAGGGATATTGGAGCGTCAGCATTTGCAGGCAGCAATCAGACATCAAATTGATGTGATAGCCCCGAACTGTTTGGTTATTTCTGAAGAATTTTCAGAATGGTCTGGTTCACAACGCCGTATAGACTTGCTGGCGGTTGATAAAGAAGGAAATCTTGTTGTCATCGAGTTGAAACGCACTGAAACCGGTGAGCACATGGAGCTTCAAGCGCTAAGGTATGCCGCGATGGTTTCTACTCTTACTTTTAGCCGCGCCACAGAGATTTATCAAAAATACCTCCAGTCAATTGGTAACGAGGATGTTGCCGAAAATATGCTACTGGATTTTTTTGGGTGGGAAGAGCCGCAAGAAGATAATTTTGCGCGGGATGTTCGCATCATTTTAGTTTCAGCTGATTTTTCTAAAGAACTTACAACTTCTGTAATGTGGCTAAATGAAAGAGACCTTGATATTCGTTGTGTCCGTTTAATTCCATACAAGCATCAAGATCAAGTACTTGTTGATGTGCATCAAATTATTCCATTGCCCGAAGTCGAAAGCTACCAAGTTAAGATAAAACAACAGTCAGAAGAGCGGCGAGAAGCAAGGGAATCATTAAAAGATTATACGCGCTATCTTTTTCATGGGGATTCATTTAATAAAAGAAAGCTCGCATTGGCTGTTATACGTCATTGGGTTAAATTTAATAAACCGAATAATATTTCCGAAGTATTGCAGGTATTTCCACAGGAGATAAGAAGCGGCGGCCTATTTGTTCCTGAACAGGAAGCAAAAGGAATTTATGAAAGGCAAGGAATTTATAGGCACTTTCTTGGAGATGGTGAAGTATTAGAATTCCCTGATTTAACTAGATACGCTATTTCGAACCAATGGGGCAAAGGAAGTATTGAAAGGTTTATTGATAAAGCCAAGAAGCTTGGCTATGAAATTGAAGAAACAAGCTAAAAATTACATGCACTCGGGCAGCAAAAATCTCCGATCGTTCCTCGCTCTGCTTTTTGCTGCCGGTGATGTAAGGCGTTAGCCATATGTGTAATGACCCAGTATAAACCTGTTCAGGTGATAATTCAGGAAATCACTATGAGCATGAAGATGGGTGACGAGATCAAACGCTGGACAGCTAAGCGCAAAAGTGTGTTGGTGCTGAACATCGCCGTACATCTTCAATCGCATCCCCAAACCCCCTCAGCCACCACTCCAGCATGGCGCTATCAACCACCGTGGCGGTGATCTCAAGTTTTCCGTCGTCAAGCTCGGTGACTTGCTGATCGCTCGACAATGGAGACTCCAGAAGGTGAAAGCCGGTATTACGTTCGATGCGGAACGTCAATTGCACTTTTTCGCCCTCGCCGAAGCCGAAACGCCCATCGTCGTCATACTTCTTGAGGTCAAAATCTTTGGGTCGATCAAAGCTTAGCGTCGACATCTCTGCCGACAAGATTCGGTGTAGTGCCAGATTTCTCTCGTTGTCGTAGCCGCGATAGCGGCATACAAGATAAAAACGAGGCCCTTGCTGGACGAGGCCTAGCGGCATGACGTCCACTTTTTTTCGTTTGCCGGCTGCATTCTTGTAATCGAGGTGAAGCCAACGATTGTTGTAAAGTGCATCACTGACGATTTCAAAAACACCAGGCGTGATTTTGGGTGGCAGCAAGGGCTGGCTGGTTGCTACGACCCTGACTTTTTTGGGCCATTCACGTTCCAGGCGTGCCGTGCTATCCGGACCGAGGTTTCGCCTGGCCTGACTGAAGAATCCTTCCATGGATTTCATCAATCGGGCCGGCAGGAGATTCTTCAGATGCTCCTCGGCCAACTGGAGAAGCAGCGACTCCTGGGGCGTGAGATTGGGGACGGCCAGTGCTTTGGCCTGTTCGAGCCAGCGATAACCATAGGGCTTGCTACGGTCGTCGCGCTCTATCTCAAAATGCTCACTGAGCATTTCCAGTTGTCGCTGGATGGTGCGCAGATCACGGTCGATCCCGACGTCCTTGAGTTGCCGATGCAGTTCGCTGGCAGTCACCATGCGGCCGCGCGGAATACGGCGCAGCAGCTCGACGGCGAGCAATACGGTTTCGAGTGTGTCGGAACGTTTTGCCATTTCAGACCTTCAATGTTGTCCCGGTGAATTCCGACCACAGGCGCACCATGGCATAGGTGTCGAGTGCGCAGTAGGCCAGCAACTGTTGTTCGATTTCGCTTTTGCGTGCAGCACAGGTTTCTGGGGACATGGCCTTCAGAAAAGCCTCCATAGTCATTCCACCATTCTGAACACCATCCAGATTTGCGTAATCCAGGTCCGGGCAGAGTGCCGGCAGCACCGCCTTGATGCTCCAACTGCCTTGCTGGCTAGGGTGGTAGTAGTGATTGCGCGCCACTGGTAAAAGATCCACCACACGCTCGTTCAATGCCAATAGCGGTTTGGCAAGGCGAGGAAAACGCGCGGACAAATCACGGATGCGGGCCGTTTCGAATCCAGCGTTGTAGACGAAGATGGGGCCTCGCTCACCGCACGCGGCAATCAAGGCTTCGGCGAATGCCTTGGAGGGATCGCTGCCTGTGAGATCGAGAAATGCCTGCTGCTCGATCTTGCCCGTTCGTGAAAGGCGGTGGAGGCTGAACTGGAAAGGGATTTGCTGGTAGGGACGTGTTCCCTTCCAGATCGGCACGGCGAATTGAATGGTCTCGAAATCCAGAAAGTAGGCCGGTAGTTTGTGCGCAGCGAGTGCTGCTGCCGCAGCCTGTCGATCAAAATAGGGTTTGCCGGACAGGGTAACCGCCTTGACGCGTTGTTGCTTGTCATTAAGCAGTTCATCGGGCACGTCACGTAGTTCTGTCAGGGCGTGCGTCTCGATATGTGCCTGCAGCCCGTTGCTCAAGCGTCCGGGCAGCCACTGGATCGGGTGCTCGGCTTGCGGTTCCTGACGCTGGCAGTAGTGTAGAAACCCGCATTCGTAAGGATCGCTGCAGTGCTTGCCCGTAGTCAAACTGGGCTCTTGTTTTTTGGCGACGATCCGTTGCGCTTCGGCAATCCAGCCGCGCACTTCTTCTCCCCGGCCGAAAACTTCATCCGTCAGATCGTTTTCCAGCAATAGTCCGTCGTAATCCTCGTTGCCGGGGTAGACCCAATCGCTATTGATGTGTGCGAGTGCAATTTTTGTGAGCGGCACACCGGAGGAGCGGGCGACAAAGGATTGCACAGCCGCGTCGTCGCGATGGTAGTCCTTGACTGAGGTGGAGGATTTCACTTCGATCATGCGCCAGGCCAGTTTGCCGCCTTTTCGAACCGGCAACATCACGTCTGCAAGAGCCAACGCTCCTTCAGCATGGAAACCCGCTTCGAATATCGGCTGGGCGGACTGCAGAAGTTCCCGGGTTCGAGCAAAAGCAGCATCAAAGCCGTCCGCTTGCGGATCGATCAAAACACCCTTGCCCTTGGGGTCGTACAATCGCCGCGCGATGTCGCCGACTTGATGCCCCACGGCAAAGCTGGCCTGAGTGGCGGCCGAATCCACGCGCAACTTGTGGCGATGCACCTCAAGCCACAGTCGCTTGGGACACTGCCGGTAAGCCAGCAGTTTGGATTTTGAAAGCGTGCGCATTGTGCCCCCCATCTTTGTCAAATTATCCCATGCGGTTGATGGTCAGAGAAACCCGATTGATGCCTTTCCGCCTTCTTTGACGGCACATTCCGCTTCCAGGGCCGAAATCAGTGTGGCGGGTGATTGAATGGGGCGGAATCGGTGCTGACGCATCACGGCGGCAAAATCACCAGGAGTCAGCCGCTCTAGACGCATCGTCCTCGCCAGCAGATCAGGCTGCGGTGAAGGAAGGTGAAGTTGTTTACAGTAACGACGCACCAGTTCCCAAGACTGTTCGGGCTTCAGAAAATCAAACTTCACCTTGAGGTCAAATCGACGCAGCGCAGCCTGATCCAGACCGGTCATCAAGTTGGTCGAAGCGATGAACACCCCGGAGAACGACTCCATCTGGGTGAGCATCTCATTGACCATGCTCACTTCCCAACCACGCTGCGCCCCACGACGATCCTGAAGAAAGCTATCGACTTCATCGATCAGTAGTAACGCCCCATCCTGATCCGCCTGTCTGAAGGCCTGTGCAATGTTCTTCTCGTTCTCCCCAACCCACATGGACATCAAATCAGAAGCACGCTTGATCAAAAGTGGAATGCCAAGCTGTTCGGCCAGCCACCGTCCATAGGCGGTTTTGCCCGTACCGGGAGGGCCATACAAACAAAGTCGGCCAGCGCGCGCCGCAATCAGACCCGCTGCAACACTGGCCAGGTCGGCATCGGCATGGATGAAAAGTGGATCGTAGATTTCCGGCAGCCGATTCGGGTCATTCTGGACAAGCGGACGATGTCCCTGTGCTTCCAGCGTGTTGCTGATCAGCCGTTCAAATGCTGCGGCACAACCCTTTTGTCCAAGATCATCGCGAATCGCATGAATGACCGAGCTTGCCTTGGTGACTACGGCTGGGGCCAGAGATTCGGCCTCGGCGATCCGGGAAATAGTGAGCCCATCGATCAGGTCGCCACAACGTTCCTGAAGAATCCGCTCACGCTGCTTTTTCGGCGGCACAGGCAGTTCGAACACCATGTCGAAGCGGCGAATGAAGGCTGGATCGAGGCCACCAATAGAGTTGGACAACCAAAGCGTCGGCACCGGATTTTCTTCGAGCATGCGATTGATCCATCCCTTGCGTACCTGGGCCGTGCTCTTGCGACCGAAGGAACCCTCTCCGTCATTAAAGACATCTTCCACCTCGTCGAAAGCGATGAGTGCCTGACGTTGCGCAAAGAAACTTTGGGCAGCGCGAAAGGCACGCAGACGGCGTTCGCCATTCACCGGGTCACCATCAGCATCCTCGCTCGCCACCTCAAAGAGTTCGCATTCCAGTTCGTCGGCCAGGACGCGTGTGAGCTGGCTTTTGCCCGTGCCCGGTGCGCCATGCACGAAGATGTTGACGCCGCGCCGTCCCGTTGTGACTGCATGCCGTAGGTAGGGGCGCAGAATTTCAAGAGATGGGGCGATGTGACTGTAATCCGCCAATTTGAGTTGCGACGGGCCTGCGGCGGAGACGGTACCGCGCAGCAGGCTGATCGGATCGGCCTCCGATGAGGCCATCAGATCGGCGAAGTCACTGGAGAGCAGGCCCAACTTGCCGCTCAGAAAGTTGGTGCTGCTACGGTCAACTGAAATCAGTCCGGAGCGGGCGAGAATGCCCTGTGGGCTCAGTGATGCGCGAATTTCTGGCTCGGGCAGATCAAGAATCACCGAGAGGGCATGAAAAGCTTTGCCTGATGAAATCTGGCCAAGCCGGTCGGCCGTGTCGTCCAGGACTCGTTCATTGTGAATCGATACGGCGAACTCCAGGATTCTGCAATCGGCTGAACCAAGACCGACCAAATTGGACAGTTGCTCAACGTTGTGCCTCAGACAGGGGGGCAAGGGGGCTTTTGCCCATTGTTTTTCCGCTTTCTGATGCAGCCTGCACAGTTCTGATTGAACAGCCTTGAGGTCAAAATCATTAACCCAATGACCCAGACCAAGCAGCTCAGCCAACGTATCGTCGTTAAAGCCGAGAGAGCCTGCGAATTCACGGTGTCCACCCAGTGGTACCAGAATGCGCAGCAACCAGAGATGAATGATGGGATCGAGCTTGGTAACCGTATTTGAGGTGTTACGCGAACGAAGCCTTACCATGATGGTTTCCTCCTTGTTGATGGAAACCATTATCCGGGCGGCTGCGACGTAATGTGTCACATTGATGGGGCCATCGCAAAGCATTTCGATGTGCATTGCGCAACAGCGCAAAAGTCACCCGTGCCCACGCGCCCGTCGTCCTGAACGTCGTCCACACTGCGAGGAAATTCCCCGCGTAGGCGGGACCGGGGTTACTCCAGCCTCAGCCCCCCTGGATCGTCGAGTTGCAGGAGGCGGTCACAGGGACGCCGGTTCATGCGGCTGACTCTGTTTAGCGTTCGCACCCAGAAGGTGAGGGTCAATCAGAGACAAAATGCTTCGGAAAACAATGTTTTCATACAGGAATTCAGCGGTCAACTGCGGTTTCCAGATTGAACGTGCCGAGTGAATGGCCGCCCCTTATAATTCCCGTTTTCCCGCCCGATCGCCATGCCAAAGCTCTATATCGACGAGTTCGTCGGCATCTCCAACCGTCTTGAAGCCCTGCCCTATGCCTTTGCCGTCCGCCGGGCCTTCGGGCACGACATCGTGCTGGACTGGCGCGAGCTGGATTCCTTTTCCGTCGACGACACCCGGCGGGGGAAGGTTCGGTTGCTGGCCCGGCTGGGAGCCGTGCGTGTGCGCGACAACAATGCCGAAGCCCTGTTCGATACCCTGCGTGGCCGGAAAATCATCCTGCGCGCGCTGGAAGGGCCGGATGACAAGCTGCTTCCCGTCTATCTCGAAACCGCCCGGAAGCTGCATCTTGCCCCGCCTCTGGCGCAATCCATCCGGACGAGCTTTGCCCGATACGCAGGTCGCCCCGTGGTCGGCGTGCATATCCGTCAGGGCGATTACCGGCTCGTCAGCGATGCGCGTTACGACATCGCCGGGCAGGAATGGCCTGCCGTTCCCGTCTGGTGGTATCAGCGGCAAATGGAACGTATCCGCACCCGCCAGCCGGATGTCGCCTTCTTCCTCGCCTGCACCGGCGATCCGGCAGCTTTCCGCGAGTTGCACGAAAATTTTGACGTTTTCTCGCTGGATACCCGCTCCTCCTATGGCTACAAAGGCCCGGATCACCATTCCGAAGTCAATCCCGTCGCCGACCTCTTTGCCCTCGCCTGCTGTCCGGTGATTCTGGCCACTCCCATCTCCGGCTATTCCCACTGGGCCGCCAATGCCCTGGGCCCGGCCTCGGACGCCATCGTGCCGCTTCCCGGGGCCACACGCGACAAGCCACTGGCGGGCCTTTTGCGGCTCTACGGCCAGCGCATGACCCGCTGGCGTGCGGCGGGGCGAAATGGCACGGATATCCTGCCCCTGGATGATGCCCTCCTGGCAGTTGATTTCAGTCGGCAGGCAGATGTTTCGTGGGTGTAGCCCCGGCGGGCTGAAAATAAACATATGCATGATCTGCTGAAAGAAAGACTCAATCAGGCTGCGGCCTGGAGTGCCATCGCACTGGGTTTCGCGATCCCGGTTTCCACGGCGGCCACAAACCTCCTACTCTTCGCGTTTTTGTTTCTGTTCCTGATTTCGGGGAGCTACCCGGAAAAACTCTGTCGGATCAAAAGTAACCCGATTACGCTCCCCGTCCTATTCTTCGTGGGGGCCTGTCTCATCGGTAGCACTTACGGCCCCGGCAACCCGACAGAGACCCTGAATTCGCTATTCAAATACCTGCTTCTACTCATGGCCCCCCTGCTGGCCGCGCAACTGGACACCCAAACCGTGCGCTTGCGCGCCCTGTTCATGTTCTGTGCGGCCATGCTGCTGACCCTATTCTTGTCCTTTCTGATCCATTTTCATGGGATGCCAGAAAGCCTTCTTGCCCGGTTTCCAGACCATATCCAAGCCTCGTGGTCCATGGACAACCCCGTTGTCTTCAAACTCCACATTACCCACGGTTTCCTGATGGCTGTCGCAGCTTTCATCCTGTTCAATCTCTCTCGTGAAACAGAAAATCCTTGGCTCCAGCGGGCAGGTTTATTCGCCAGCCTGCTTGCCGCAATCAATGTTCTGACCATGGTCAAAGGTCGAACGGGCTATCTGGTCATTGCCGTCTTCGTCGTTTATTCCTTCTGGAAGCGATTTCACAACAAAGGTTTGTTCGTCGGCGTGTTATGTACCGCTTTGCTGGCCATTTCCGGCTACCAGACTTCCTCCGCCTTTCGCGAGCGCATTGATCTCACAGTGAGCGAAGCCACGCACTGGCAACCCGGCCAAGGCCAGCTTACCTCCATTGGACAACGCTTCGACTACTACACTACCTCGCTGGCCATCATCCGGGATCATCCCTTTTTGGGGGTCGGCATCGGCGGGTTCAAACCAGCTTACCGCGAAAAAATCGAGGGCACCCGGACACCGTTTTCCGACAACCCCCACAACCAATACCTGATGATTGCGGTTCAATTGGGTCTTTTCGGCGTTCTGGCCCTGACATTTCTTTATTTGCGCTACTGGCAAGGAACGCGTGCGCTCTCGCCTCCTTTTCTGCATATCTCGCAAGGCATCCTGCTGGCCTATCTGCTCAGTAATCTGTTCAACTCTTTCATGCTCGATTTTTCAGAAAGAATTTTCTTTGTCTGGATTACCGGGGTTTTGTTCGGCGGGATGGCAATCCGTCATTCGGAAGGTCTCTCTCGACAACAATGAGGCCAATATGCGACTACTACATGAATTTTCAGCATCCGAACAAATCTGCCTGCTTCCACTCCAGCATTTACTGAAACAAGTCCGAAACGATCTTGTTTCATCACATTACTTGAGTAATCGCCCTGCAACGCTGAATTCATTTCTGGCAACCCTTGCCACACTAAAAGGGAAAAATCTCGGTCTGGTCGTGGCCTTTGAACAACCTTGGTCACTCGATTGGCAATTACGGATGGCCCAAAAGAATCTGCAAGAGATCAACCTGATCGTTTTCGACAATTCGCGCAATGAATCTATTCGCCCGGAAATCCGGGATATTTGTCTCAAATACAACACGCCCTATCTTGCCTTACCTCCCAACCGCACGCGCCATGCCAACCGATCTCATGGCTTGGTGATGAACTGGATTTACCAGAATGTTGTTCGGGCTATCGAACCCGGAACATTTTGTTTTCTTGATCACGATCTGATTCCTGTCGCCCCTTGCGGTTTACCAACTGAGCTGAAAAGCCAACCTATTTACGGTTTGGTTAATCAAAGCAAATTCAGATTCTGGTCACTTTGGGCGGGCTACTGCTTCTTTGATTACGCCAGCGTTTCGACTAAACCACTCAATTTTCTCTACGACTTCAGCCGTGATCTGGATACAGGAGGAAGGAACTGGAACCCTCTTTATGCTTACTTTGAACCGCAAAAACTCGCTTTCGCAAAAAACGAAAGCATCGAAATAAGGCTGGATTCAATCCGTGATCAACGTGCTGTCCAGGTTATTGATGATTGCTGGATTCATATCGGTGGCATCAGTTACAACAATAACCTTCAGAACAAATTCGATTTTTTCGACTGCCTGGCCAACGCACTGGAAACTGGATTCCCATGGGAGGAGTTAAGGACACGCTGAACAAATCAGCTTTCTGTCAAAAATGATCCGGTCAGATTCTTGTCATTCCGAGATCAGACCCAAACAATCCGAAATTCGACTTTTTGTCCTGTTTTCAGGCACTTTTTGCCCTGTTTTTCCGTGAATTTAACCATTTCGCCCACTTCAGGACGCACCTTGGGTGTCAAGTGTGAACAATCGTCGCTTGGCGATCAGCAGATTGGCCAGGCCAAACAGGGTGAACATCTGCGCCGTGTTCTTCGCCAGCCCTTTGTAGCGCACTTTCTTCAGGCCCAGGATGTTCTTCACGATATGGAAAGGATGCTCGACCTTGGCCCGGACACGGGCCTTGAGTTTTTCGATCTGCTCATCAATGCGCCCCAGCGGGGTATCGGGCAGGGCACGGCGTTTGCCCGGTCGCATCGCAACCTGCCACTGTGGTCGCGTAAAGTGGTCGCGTAAAGGGGTCAGCGCGTAAAGGGGTCAGGGTCATTAATTCTGCTAGAATACCCACTTCAAACTCATGGAGTGCGAGTCATGCCAACGATCAGCATGTTCTACGGAATTCTGGTGGCGATGTATGTTCTGGATACGGACAAACATCATCATCCGCATATCCATATTCGTTATAACGAATTCAAGGCGGTATTGAAGATACCTGACGGCGAAGTGCTGGAAGGTGATTTGCCCAGCAGACAAATGAAACTGGTGCAAGCCTGGATTGAGCTGCGTCAGGATGAATTGATGGCTGATTGGCACCTGGCAAGTACGGGCCAGACGCCATTCAAGATTGATCCCTTGCGTTGAGGTGATCATATGACTCCAGACGTTATCAAGGTCTTGGCGACGCCAGACTATGCCATCGTGGCGGAATTCGAGACGGGCGAAGTGCGCCGCTTTGATATGCGCCCCTATCTGGATTTTCCCGCTTTTGCGCCACTCAAAGAGCCTGGCATGTTCATGCGCGCTCACGTCAGGCATGGGGCCGTGGTGTGGAACGAAGAAATTGATTTATCCCCGGATACGCTCTATCTGCGCGGTCAGGGAGAATGACACGTGCCCCGCCGCCCACGCATCCATCTTCCTGACCTACCGATTCATCTGGTGCAGCGTGGCCATAACCGCGATGCCTGTTTCTTCGCGGATGAGGATTTTCTGGCCTACCGCGACTGGCTGGGTGAGGCACTGAAAAAAACCGGTTGCACCTTGCACGCCTATGTGCTGATGACCAATCACGTGCATTTGCTGCTGACGCCGCCAAGTAGTCAGGCGGTGTCGCAGCTGGTGATGTCGCTGGGGCGGC
>CAZCOS010000007.1:49492-56168 GCA_964500605.1 uncultured Sterolibacterium sp. | reverse complement strand
CCCAGCGTGTCGTTGTCGCCGAACTTGATTTCGTCGGTGACGACGGTGTCGTTCTCGTTGATGATGGGCACGACACCGAGCTCCAGCAAGGTCAGCAGGGTCGATCGCGCATTGAGATAGCGCGTCCGATCCGAGAGATCTTCATGGGTGAGCAGGATCTGGGCCGTTTTCAGGCCATGCCTGGCAAAGCTGGTTTCATAGGCTTGCGCCAGCCCCATCTGGCCGACGGCGGCGGCCGCCTGGAGCTCGTGCATGGCATGGGGGCGTTGTGTCCAGCCCAGTCGTTGCATCCCCGCCGCGATGGCTCCGGAAGAAACCAGAATGACCTGTCGGCCATCGGCCTGCAGAGCAGCTAACTGCCGCGCCCATTCGTCGATGGCCTCCAGGGCAAGGCCCGCGCCACTGTTGGTGACCAGGGCACTGCCGACCTTGACGACCAGCCGGCGGGATTTAAGCAGGCGATTCCTCAGTGTCGGAGTCGGTGTCGGAGTCGGTGTCGCCGTCATCGTATTCGTCTTCCTGTACCAGAAGGGCGGGTTTGTGTTGATCCAGATAGTCCATGATGGCAAAGGTCAGTTCGCGACAGCCATTACTGTTGATGGCTGAAATCACGAAATGACGCTCGACATCTCCGTAGCCTTGAACCAGCGCGGCAATTCGCTCTGCCCGTTCATCTTCCGGCAGAAGATCAACCTTATTGATGACCAGCCAGCGAGGCTTGGCATGCAAGGATTCGTCGTACCGGCGCAACTCTCCGATGATGGCATGTGCGTCGCGTACCGGATCGGCATCCGGATCGAAGGGGGAAATATCCACCAGGTGAAGGAGGAGCGAGGTACGTTGAAGGTGTCGCAAAAAGCGGTGCCCCAGCCCTGCGCCGTCCGCCGCACCTTCGATAAGGCCGGGAATGTCGGCGATCACAAAGCTGCGATCGTGATCCACGCGCACCACCCCCAGATTAGGGTGCAACGTCGTGAAAGGGTAATCGGCAACCTTGGGGCGGGCGGCTGAAACGGCACGGATCAGCGTCGATTTCCCGGCATTGGGCAAACCCAGCAGGCCGACATCGGCCAGCACCTTGAGTTCGAGGTGCAGTTCGCGCCGTTCGCCTTCTTCTCCGGCGGTGTGCTGCCTTGGCGCGCGATTGACGCTGGACTTGAAGTGCAGATTACCCAGCCCGCCCTGGCCACCCCGGGCAATGAGGGCACGCATGCCGTCATGGTTCAGATCGGCAATGGGCTCGCGGGTGTGCAAGTCGCTGATGACCGTTCCGACGGGAACGCGCATGACGAGGTCTTCGCCACCCTTGCCGTAGCAATCCGCACCGCGCCCGTTTTCGCCGTGCTGCGCGCGGAAAATGCGGGTGTAGCGATAGTCGATCAGGGTGTTGAGATTGCAGTCGGCCACCGCCCAGATGCTGCCGCCCCGGCCACCGTCTCCACCATCCGGGCCGCCACGGGGGATGTATTTTTCGCGGCGGAATGAGGCCGAGCCATTTCCGCCGTCGCCGGCGATGACCTCGATTTTCGCTTCGTCAAAGAATTTCACGGGGCTGCCTTGTTGGCTGGTGCATAAAGTAAATAGCAAAAAGCAAAAAGCCCTACCTCAAAGATAGGGCTTTTTTCGCAAAACGGGCGAGGGTTCCGCCAGCGTTGCGCCGCTTGTCCGATCAGGCCTGGGCAACAGGAACGATGCTGACCGTCTTGCGTCGGAGCGCGCCCTTGGTGGCGAACTGCACCGCGCCGTCGACCTTGGCGAACAAGGTGTGATCCTTGCCGATGCCAACGTTGTCGCCGGGGTGGAACTGCGTGCCACGTTGACGGACGATGATGCTGCCGGCCGAGATGACCTGGCCGCCGTAGCGTTTGACGCCCAGGCGTTTCGATTCCGAGTCGCGGCCGTTACGGGAACTGCCGCCTGCTTTTTTGTGTGCCATGGTTCAGGCTCCTTGAAAATCAACCCGCGATGTTGCTGATCTGGATTTCGGTGTAGTTCTGGCGATGCCCTTGATGCTTCTGATAATGCTTGCGACGACGCATCTTGAAGATTTTGATCTTCGGACCACGACCGTGGGAAATCACCTTGGCGGTGACCTTGGCACCGGTGATGAGAGGCGCGCCGATCTTGACCGATTCGCCTTCACCGACCATGAGTACCTGGTCAAGCGTGATTTCTGTGCCCACATCCGCCGGTATCTGTTCTACTTTAAGTTTTTCGCCAGCGGCAACGCGATACTGCTTGCCGCCGGTTTTTATGACCGCATACATGATGGACTCCAGTTAAAAATGCTACAGAGGACCGGTGATTCTACACGGCATCGGGGTGTCAGTAAAGGTGGGCAACAGGGTGTGTCAAGGCAAAGTAGAAATGTCCGGGAGTTGGGCAAGAGGAGTGAAGTCCGTCCGGCTTCCAGCAGCAGCCAAGATGCTGGCTGAAGTAGCACGCGTGGGGGGGCGTGGTCGCAAGGCCTGACACTTGATCCGGTGTGTCGATGTATGATCCATTCGCCCTGCGCTTGTGACTGAACGGAAGGTCAAACTTCATCGCGCCGGATCAGAAATTACTGCACCTTGTCATGACACCTCATCAGCGCACTGCGAGTAGGCAAGCAATGAATAGAATGTCGTAATGCAAGACTTCGTTCTCCGCGGTTTTTCTGGCCAATTTTTCTGCTTTTTCTACACTCACAGGACTGTGCTTACTTGGCCCGCACATACAAGTTCTTCACCGTTTGACCGGGAGCGGTTCGTTCTTCCGTAATGAACAGGTCTGTTTTTGCCTTCACCAGGTCAGACAGTTTCTTGTAGCCATACAGGCGGGAATCAAAATCGAGTTGCAACTTGGTCAAGTAGCTTCCGAATGTTCCCAAGTGCGCCCACCCGTTTTCATCTGATGATTGTTCCAAAGCATCGAGGACAATAAAGAGGCTCGATTTTCCAGTATTGCCGGTGCCCCGCTGCATACCGTGCCACGCAGCCATCGCGCAAAACGCTTTTTTGTGATTACAGCCCCTCTGAAACCCACACAAATACTCGCATGTCCGCCAGTTTTTCGCGTCCGAAAAAATGAAGGCATTTACACCAGAAATTTCTCCGGGCTCAGCCCCCATTTTTCGGCGGTTTCATGGCTGACGATGCGGTCGCCGCCACCATGCCCTAAGGATTTTGACAGGTCGATCACCTGCGGGGGGATGTAGTGCCTTTGCTTGCTATCGTAAAAAGCTTTGACGATGGGTTGTAGCAGATTGTCTTCTGCCTGCTCCAGAACGACGGCGATCCGGCCGGATTCGAGCATGACGAGCGTATGCACCGGGTAGATGCCGATAATACGCAGGAACTGATGCACCAGTTGCGGGTTGAAATGGAATTTGCTCCATTCGAATATCTTGCGTAGTGCTTCGTGCGGTGTCATGGCGTTGTGATAGCAGCGCACCGAGGTAATGGCGTCATAGACGTCGCAGATTGCTGCCATTTGCCCCATTTGTGAAATCGCCTCGCCCTTGAGCCCTTCCGGATAGCCTGAACCATCGTGGCGTTCGTGGTGCTGGGCGGCGACCTGGACAGATATTTCCTGGATGCCGTCGGTTTCCGAAAGGATTTTTTTGCTCTCGACGACGTGACATTTCATGACGGCGAATTCTTCTTCCGTCAGTTTTCCGGGCTTGTTGAGAATGGCATTGGGCACTTTGACCTTGCCGATGTCGTGCAATAGCCCACCCACACCGGCCAGATGCGTCGTGGCGGCATCCATGCCGATGGCGTGACAAAAAGAAATCTGAAGCGCGCACACGGCGACAGAATGCTGAAAGGTGTAATTGTCCTTGTCCTTGACCCGGGTGAGCGAAAGTAGCGCGCTGCCGTTACGCAAAATGGATTCGCTGATTTTTTCGACGACGGGCTCGGCCATTTCGGCCTTGACCTGTTTGCCCAGACGCACATCCATCATGATGTTGTGAATGATGTGATTGGCCTCACTGTGAATCTGCCGGGCATGGCGAAGCTCTTCGGCCACACTGACTCGGCGGATCGCTACCTTTTCACTGGCCAGATGATTGAGCTCTTCCGATATTTGCGCGTTGACTTCGACATGTGTCGGCGCATCGGCCACATCCAGACCGTGGGTGGGGTCGATGTAGACTTCATGGATGCCTGAAGCCAGGATTTTCTGTATCTGGGCTTCATCCTTGACCATGAATTTGCTTCGCAGAAAGGGATGCGCCATCCAGTCGCTGCCAAGGTCGCAGACGTACATTCCGGGCTTCAGCTGGTCCACTGCGATTTTTTTGCTCATGGTTTCTGGCAGGGTAACGGACAAATCTGGCGTCTGATTCTACGGCTGACAGGGTCAGTGCCAATATAGTCAATTTGCTTGTCAATTGGGTCAATTGGGTCAGTTTTATCAATTGCATTGACATGAACATGTACGCCAGTTTCGTGCAGAATTGCCTTTGCCGTATAATCCCGCGCTCTTACCGAGGAGCGCTGCGAGGCATGGCAAAAGCCGCCCCAGGCTCGGTATCCTGTTCATTTGAACGGCGCTCACCTGAACCCGTGCCGGGCATGGGATACGCAGGTGGGCCGCACATTTCCGTTACGCTCCCCGTCATCCTTGTCGTTTCCATTCCCGGCCACAGACCAAGGAGTTTGCTGTGGCTACCAAAGAATTCACCGACTACAAGATTGCCGACCTTTCGCTCGCTTCCTGGGGGCGCAAGGAAATCCGCATCGCCGAAACCGAAATGCCGGGGCTGATGGCGATCCGTGAGGAGTACGCCCGGAGCCAGCCGCTACGCGGCGCGCACATCACCGGTTCGCTCCATATGACCATCCAGACCGCCGTCTTGATCGAAACGCTCACGGCATTGGGGGCACAGGTACGCTGGGCATCGTGCAATATTTTTTCGACGCAGGACCATGCCGCCGCCGCCATTGCCGCTGAAGGCATCCCCGTCTTCGCTGTCAAAGGGGAAACGCTGGAGGAATACTGGGATTACACCCATCGTATTTTCGAATGGCCGAACGGGGTGTTGTCCAACATGATTCTCGACGATGGCGGCGATGCCACGTTGCTGCTGCACCTGGGCAGCCGTGCCGAAAAGGACATCGGCCTTCTCGCACACCCCACCAGCGAGGAAGAACGCATCCTGTTTGCCGCAATCAAGGCCAAGCTCGCTACCGAACCAGCCTGGTATTCGACGCGCCTGGCGGCCATCAAGGGCGTCACCGAGGAAACTACAACCGGCGTGCATCGCCTCTACCAGATGCACGAACGCGGCGAATTGAAGATTCCGGCCATCAACGTCAACGATTCCGTAACGAAATCCAAATTCGACAACCTCTACGGCTGCCGCGAATCCCTAGTCGATGGAATCAAGCGCGCGACGGATGTCATGGTCGCAGGCAAGATCGCCGTTGTCGCCGGTTATGGTGATGTGGGCAAGGGCTCGGCACAAGCCCTGCGCGCGCTCTCCGCCCAGGTCTGGGTGACCGAAATCGACCCGATCTGCGCCCTGCAGGCAGCCATGGAAGGTTATCGCGTCGTCACCATGGATTACGCCGCTGACAAGGCCGACATTTTCGTAACGGCGACAGGCAACTACAATGTCATCACCCACGAGCACATGGTGAAGATGAAGGATCAGGCCATCGTCTGCAACATCGGCCACTTCGACAATGAAATCGACGTCGCCTCGCTCGAAAAATATCAGTGGGAAGAAATCAAGCCCCAAGTCGATCACGTCATCTTCCCGGATGGCCGCCGCATCATCCTGCTGGCCAAAGGACGCCTGGTCAATCTGGGCTGCGCCACGGGTCATCCCTCCTATGTCATGAGCTCATCCTTTGCCAACCAGACCATTGCCCAGATTGAGCTTTACACGCGCAATGCGGATTATCCGGTCGGGGTCTACACCCTGCCCAAGCATCTCGACGAAAAGGTAGCGCGTCTGCAATTGAAGAAGCTCAACGCCCAGCTGACCGAGCTCACCGACGCCCAGGCCACCTACATCGGTGTGCCGAAAAACGGGCCGTACAAGCCGGACAGCTATCGCTATTGACCTGCTGCCATTGACCTGTCTGCGAGCCCCCCGGATACCGCAACCCAAGGGCATTTCCTTCGGTCGCTTTCGCCGGGGTGACGAAAACCCATGGACCATGTCCATCATCAACCCCATCAAAACTCTAACACTGCAATGAATCCCTCACCCTCTCTTCCGGCTCATGGCCAGCGGGAATCCTCGCAAAATCTGAGCCTGAGCATGGAATTTTTCCCGCCGCAGACACCGGAAGGCGTCATCAAGCTGCGTGCCGTGCGCGCCCAGCTTTCGCAACTCAATCCTGCATTTTTCTCCTGCACTTTTGGCGCGAGAGGCTCAACGCGCGACCGCACCCTGGAAACCGTTCTGGAAATGCAATCTGAAGGCCATCAGGCCGCACCCCATCTTTCCTGCATCGGCTCGACACGCGAGAACCTGCGCGCCATCCTGGCCCAGTACAAGTCGGCTGGCATTCGCCGTATTGTCGCCTTGCGCGGCGATCTACCCTCGGGCATGGCCGTTGCGGGCGAATTTTCCTACGCGAACGAGCTGGTCGAATTCATCCGGAGCGAAACCGGTGACTGGTACCACATCGAAATCGCCGCCTACCCCGAAGTCCACCCGCAGGCCCGCTCCGCAGCG